>JBBAPH010000065.1:0-1051 GCA_040400935.1 Polaromonas sp. | reverse complement strand
CGCTGCTCCCCGCGGTTACGCCCTCCTGGACGAGACCGGATAACGGGCTGTGACCTTTCGGTCGGCGTGTACAGGTGGGCCGGAAAGTGGGGTTGCGCGAGCCCTAGCTCTGACGCATCGACAAATCAGGGGGTTGCACCGCCCTCAGCTCACTCTCTCCATGAGAGCTCGCCACCGAGCCGCTGTGGTGGGGAGGCAGCTGGCCTTCCTCACCCCAGGCGGCGTAGGGATTGTCCACGACTGATCTGTTTCGATGAGAAGCCAGTCCGCCGGTACGGCTCACCGTCCGGCGGCATCCCCAAAGGGACAGAACGTCAACCGGTCGCTATAGTGAACATTTATACAGCCGGCGCAGCGTCATCCCGGGAGCGTCGCTGTGAGACCACGGTGCGTGGGTTAGGGCCCTTAACGCCTTGCGATCACAGCTCGGGGCCACCGCGTTACCGGCCACCCCGTGAGCCCCCGTTCAGGTACACTCGTCTGTGCCACCGCCTGTCGCCAGGCACCACGGTCGGGGGCGGGATGTCCTGCCATGGTTAGTGACGGTCCATCCGCAAACCACCCGCCTGCGGCTAAGCTCTCGGCCACTGCCAAACATGACACCCCGATCAGCGGGGGTGCACGGTACATATATTTATACAGGGTCGACCGCAAGCGGCCATGGAGAATGCGCCCCTGTGTTGCTATGAGTGCTACTACCGCGGGCGTAAGACCCACAGTGCGTAGCTTGCCGGTAACTGCTGTGCCACGCCCGGCCCCAGTAGTCCCGACACATAGCCCTATTGGGCACGCGGCCAAGCTTTCGCCCGTCCATGTAACCCTCACTTCCCACGCACTAGCGGAACCTAGGAATGAGCGAGCCCCCATTCTAACGATCGGTGGCAGCTTTTTAGCCTAAGAGCCTGTGCTGGGGTCTGAGCGCGGCATTGTCACGAGCACAGCACGCATCCGGCAGACTCTGTGCGTGGCGCCGATGATGGCTCCACGCGCAGTCTTGGATGGGCCATGGTGCTCGCTCCGCGCGCGCCCAGGTATCGGACCGGTAATGGCG
>JBBAPH010000064.1:0-1202 GCA_040400935.1 Polaromonas sp. | reverse complement strand
GTGGGACACTGTCCAAAGAAACGGGTAAATCATGAGTGAAACGAAGAAGCGCAACACACACCTGCCGGAGTTCAAGGCCAAGGTGGGTCTTGAAGCGGTGCGAGGTGTGAAGACAGTCAACCAGATAGCGCAGGAGTTCGGGGTCCATCCGGTACAAGTCGGCCAATGGAAGAGAGAAATCCAAGCCCAAGCCAAGACGCTGTTTGAAGGTAAACGCGGCCCTCAGCCTGTTGCTGCTCACAGCGCACCGGACAGGCTGTACGGGGAAATCGGGCGGCTCAAGATGGAGCTCGACTGGCTCAAAAAAAAGTCAGGGATCAGCCTGCCATGACCCGGCGCAGTTGGATCGGGGCTCACAGCGAAGTGACCCAGAAGCGCCAATGCGTGCTGGCCAGTGTCGTGCGCGGTACGGTCTACGCCCAGCGCAAGCCCAAGTCACTCGATGAGGGGGACGAGGTGCTCAAACGCCTGATCGATGAGGAGTACACCCGCCACCCGTTTTACGGCAGCCGCAAGATGGTGGTGTACTTTGGTCGCTGCGGCCACCGGGTCAACCGCAAGCGGGCACAGCGCCTGATGCGCTCCATGGGCTTGGCTGGCATGGCGCCAGGGCCCAACACCAGTTGGGCGCACCCACAGCACAAGGTGTACCCGTATTTGCTGCGGGGAGTGCCAGTAGTGCGCGTCAACCAGGTGTGGAGTACGGACATCACCTACATCCGTCTGGCCAGCGGCTTTGCCTACTTGGTGGCCATCATTGACTGGTACTCCAGGCGGGTGCTGAGCTGGCGAATCAGCAACACTATGGAGGCGGTGTTCTGCGTGAACTGCCTGGAGGATGCCTTGCGCGTGCATGGCAAGCCCGAGGTATTCAACAGCGATCAGGGAACGCAATTCACCAGTGAGGCGTTCACGGGAGTGCTCAAGCGCGAGGGAATCACCATCAGCATGGATGGGCGGGGCCGTGCGTTTGACAACATTTTTGTCGAACGCCTGTGGCGCAGCGTCAAGCACGAGGACGTTTACCTCAATGGCTACGCCACCATGGGTGAACTGCTGATTGGGTTGACGAAATACTTCGTGTTTTACAACGACGAACGTCCGCATCAGGCGCTGGGAAATCGCACTCCGGACGAAGTGCATAAGAACTCAACGGGCGGTGGTGCGATGATCGTGGATAAGTACGGGCCAACGCAAAGACT
>JBBAPH010000063.1:0-1427 GCA_040400935.1 Polaromonas sp. | reverse complement strand
CCTTCCTGATGGTGCTCACTGTCGCGTCGGGCAGCGACGCCGCCGAATTCGCATTTGACAGCTCCGTAGCGGGCGTGGCGCTGCTGAGCACGCCGCCGGGGGCGCAGGTGCGGGTTGAAGGCGGGGTGACCATCGTCAGCAACCTCAGCGTGGCGCTCTATGATTTCTCATGCACCGTGGCGCTGTCCACGCCCTCTGGGATCACCGTCACGCTGCTGTTCGTTTCGCACGAGGACGGCCTCAGCGTGTGGAAGGGGAGCCTCTCCGGCAGGCCCCGCCTGTTCTTCACGCTCCCCTCGCAGCCTGTCCCCGGGGTCGAGACTATCGATGTGGATGACGGCATTACCGTGGACCCTGCAACGCCCAATGTGCTGCGCCTGAGGGCGGGACGCGCCGCCAGCACTAGCGTTACCATTGTACCCTCCGTGACCAGCATCACGATCGGGAGCGTTGCTCTGAAGGCCGCCGCCAACGGCCCATTCCTCACGTGGACCACGCCTGTGTCGCTGCCCGCTGCCACCGCCGCCGCCACACTGCTCACCGCCCCCGGCGCCCCCCGCGTCGTGCCCATTGGCCGGACGGGCGTGGCGTTGCCACCAGACCCAGACGGCAGCAACGACCTGTTCGCGGCAGCCGCGGCAGTGTACGGTGTCAGCGTGACTCTGAGCGGGGCCCCCCTGCCCACTGGCGTCTCGCTGGACCTGCGCCTGCGGTTCAACTACACCGGGGACGTGGCGCGCGTGTACCTCGCGGACGGCACCGGCAGCGGCAACGCGACACTGCTGGAGGACAACTTCTGGAACGGGCGGCCCTTCGACCTGGGCCTGGCGCGCTACTCCCCAGCGATCCTAGCGCCGGGCGCTAACCTGACACTGGCCATCCTCCCGCTGGGGCCAGACGCTCCCATCTACGCCGCGTTCGGCCCCCGCGCGGCCCCGCAGGCTGTGTTGCACAGCGTCGAGGTGGTGCAGGTGTGGGACGCGCTACTTACGTGCAACCCGTAAGGTTGAACAGAGACAGTTCAATATCTGGAACGCGCGCGCGTGTCGATCACACGAACTTTCACAGTCTGTCTCAGGCTCTGAATCACAGAACTTTCGTTCAACTTCTCTATCGAATAACACATCTGCGCTCCTTTCCCGTGACCATGTCGGTACGTCCTCGGCTAGAGGACAGCAGAGCTGCCGAGACGGAAGCGCAGCGGGTCTCGACTTGGATCGATTTGGCGGGCTAACTGCCGACTCGGATTGCGCGGGCATGGGAGAAAAAACACAAAATCTGATAAAATAACACGAAAATCTCGCTAAAACGTCGCCTTTCCCGATTACTACCCATTGTGGGCAGCTAAAAAGTGTTCACCACTTTCGTCGCGTTTACGGGCAGCCCAGCGTGGTCCGACGCATCAGCGACCTCACGTGTTTTTTTCT
>JBBAPH010000062.1:0-1770 GCA_040400935.1 Polaromonas sp. | reverse complement strand
CTGGAGTACGAGGACGCACCGACTGCGCACTCGGAGGGCGCGGGCGCGGTGTCAGAGACTGCCGGCTTGCTGCACGACGAACCGCCCTCCTCGTCGCGGTAGCGCGCCAGTCTCTGGACTTTACATGTGCATGTCGGCTTACGATGGCGAGCGAGCGCGCCTGAATTCGAAGCTTCAAAATACACGCTGGCTTCAAATATTAATGCAGTGGTGAATACACGTTGTGGACATGTGATATTGACGGTTCCGGACTTGTACATGTTTTGCGCATGCATATAACAGGCTTACTTGAGTTCTCAAAATGCATATGGTCATGTTGTCTATCGTGCTGCTGCTAGCGCTGGCTACGCGCGCGTACGTATCTTCAAGACACAAGGCCAAGGTCATACCTCACTAGGATATCTTCCGTACGCGTTGGCTTTGTCCAGCAGCCGGACCGTGTTGTGCAAGAGGCGCAGCCACCAGTCTATGGGCCCTGGGAGCTTATAGTGCAAGCAATCCGCGTAGGGCGGGTAGCTGTGGCTATCGGGCCGCAGCGCAGTGGCGTTGTCCACGTCGAACCAGAGCGCAAGGTTGCCATACTCGCGCTGCAGCAGCGGCTTCACCACGCCGAGGCTCTGCCGTATGGCGTCGCCCCACTGGTGCGGCGCGCTGCCGTCGACGATGCGTCGGTCGCGCTCCAGCAGCGGCGCCGCGATGCGGCTGCACTCGGGGTGCCCCACGATCGTGGACCGCCACAGCACCAGCGGCTTGTGCGGCCGCGCCTCGAGCCAAGACAGCGTTTCCCGCAGCTGCGCCGTCACCTCGTCGTCTTGGCGCACGTGCACGCCCCGGTTGAGAATGACGATGCTGAAGTTGTGGCTGTCGAACAGGTGCGTCCAGCCGTCCTGCCAGAGGTTCTCAGGCAGGGGCGCGGCCATAAAGCCCGTGCTATTGACTAGAAGCCTGTCGTTCCTTCGGTAATGAAAGTACGCAGGCTTGTATGGTGCCCCCGGTTTGTAGCATAGCATATGCCCTGCGCAGCCTCCAACCAGCTCACGGCACATCGTGTCCTGATCGAAGTTCAGGCCCTGAATGTAGTCGTGGAACTGCATGTCAAGCGAATCACCGACAAGCAGAACGTTGCGCCCGCCGAGCGCGGAGCAAAAGGCGTCCCGTGTGGGCACTGTGAACGCCTCGTCGCAAGCAGGCTGTCCGGGGCGCTTCGCCCACGTCAGATTAAGCGATGGATTGTCGAAATTCGATAGGTCTAGGTGGTACCCCATCAAATGAGCGGCATCAAGCACGTGTCCTGGCGGATCGTTTGGGCTCTTGGGTACCCATTCGCCACCTGTTGCCCAGCAATCCAACGTCGATTGTATACTACCCCACGCGGCTTTGCTAAACCTGTAGCCCCCAAATCGTATGTCCATTGATGGACGCCGTGGAGATGCACCTCGGACAACGGAGAGCCCTCCGCTTTTCACGTGCGTCACGGCATCGACGCCAACTCCAAGCTGCAAACGACGAGCTTGCTCACCGCTGTCTAAAAGTGATGCGCGCTCAGTTTCAGGAGTCATGAGTTCAGCCACCCGACGAAGACGCAGCAGCCGACGACTACGGCACCGAGCTGATGCCTGCGCTCCATCGCAGAATGGCTGGTTCAACAGCAGCTGCTGCTATAATGATAGTGGAGGTGTCTTGTTGACCGTCTTTTGCGTAATGGCAGGGAGCGAGTCTGCCTTCAATCGGAACTGCTGCTTGATTCCGCGTTTATACATTTTCGTGGAA
>JBBAPH010000061.1:0-2057 GCA_040400935.1 Polaromonas sp. | reverse complement strand
GACAGCGTAGAGCTCAACTACACACGAGCGCGTCGTTGAAACAGAATGCGCAATCAATCACAGGGCGTGAATATAATGTTCGTCGCATCAAAACAAAACCTCCGTTCGTTTTCATTTGCTTCAACGGAGCGTTAGTCCAGTCTTAGTACTAGCGCTCGCCGTCATTTGCAGCATTTGTATTGAATTCAATCTTGGAAACGGAGAGTACAAGTAGTCTATTTAGTGCGCGCACCAAATGTGCGATTCTTTGATGCCCCGATCGCGACATTTCACCTCTGACACATGGTTCAGGCTTAGACACAAACAGCCTAAAGGCCACCTTCTCGCATGGAAGCGCGTCGCCAAAATGGTGGCCGACATGGCGAATCAGCGCGACAAGACCGCCCTTCCATCTTGGAAGCGCAAACGCGGTCCAGAAGGTTGGCGCCGGCGCCATCGCCGCGGGCAAAGATGATGAGGCAGCTTCGGGCGACCACTCTCACGGAAGACTAGGTAGGCTCACTCAAAAAAGGTACTGTTCTTGATCTCGGGGGCAAGTGTCCCCGAGGACGAGGAGCACCCTACAGGCAGCGGCAGCCCGGCGATACTGCTGCGGTTCTTGAAGTTCTGTGCATCCATCTGTCCCGTTGGCCTCAGCGGTTATGTTCCGAAGAGTACCGCAAGGCGCTCGTAGCACGGGCCGTGCGCATGCTCGCGCCCGTATTTTTCGACTTGTTTTACGACGACAAGTATGTGGTCCAGACGGGCAGCGGTGACTTGCATTTGTTCTTCAAGCTGGGCGATGATTTCGGGGAGGGTTGCGTGCTGCGCCAGAAGGTGAAATGCACTACGTTCAACAACTATTTCAAAAACCCGGGCGACGGCGAGGTCGACATTTTGCTCGAGCAAGTCATTGTGCACGTGGAGGGTTCGTCATACTCCTTTGACGGAGTGACGCTCAAGTACTTCGCCCTGAAGCCTGGGTCTACCATTGCCGACGTGGACTTCAACGATATAGCGTGGAAAGCCGCGTGCATGGAGGCTCTCGTCACACCGCAGGTCAAGCAGCAGGCGGTCAGCGGCGCCACGTCACGTCCGATGGGGCTAGAGGAGCTCGCAACGCACCTGGAGAACATCCCCAATACGACGCGCAACTGGCAGGAGTGGTATACCATGGCGCAGACGGTGTATAACGTGGCGGGGAACGAGCCTGGCTATTACCTCTTTCGCGCTTGGTCCAGCAAGTGCGACGCACACGACGACCGGGAGCTAGACAAGCTGTGGCTTGGACTTAAACAGCGCAACGACGGTTCAGCGCGCGGTATGGGGCCCATCCTGTACATGAGCCGGCAGGCCAACATCGTCACTGAAGAGAATGCGGGGGAAACCGCCGCCCACAGCCAGCTGCTGGGCTATCTGTGCCACCACTGTCTCCATGTCATCATCAACATACGCACTGTCGCGCTCAGGGCTGATGTCCCCCGACACCAGCCCCGAGGGTGCATGTGCAGCCCGGTGGGTTCCACCTTTGTGAGCTGATGGCGCCCGAGATGTGCCAGGCAGCGCAATCGTGGCCGATGACACCTCCGTCTCAGACAGTGGTGCGCCGCTTGAGGGCGCAGTCGCTTCCATCTCAATGCCACCAGCGGGAACGAATACTAGGCCGCCATCACGCACATGCGGCACCAATCTTGCTGCGCCCTTCACGAGAAAATAGCGAACGAGTGCTACGCCCTCCGCCAGCGTGAAGTCACGATCGGGGTGCAGATACCAGACAGACTGGCCCGCCACCATCCAGCAGCGAAAGCCCGTGGTCATATCGGTAATGAAAACTGGTGCGCCACGCTTGAAGTCATGGGCATGCGCCAGAGCCAAGGCATGGATCTCGCCTATGGCTGCAATTGACGAACGCTTGACCATCGCCCGAGGGGTCTTCCAGTCAAACGATACAGCTGTTGATGCGACCAGCGGTAGCATCGCCTCAGGAAGCCCGATGCCCCGGTGGGCAATTGCCAGGTCCGGAACGCCCTTGAAAATACCGACGTCCTCAACATCGAGCTCGATCGGGCTGTGGCTCT
>JBBAPH010000060.1:0-2099 GCA_040400935.1 Polaromonas sp. | reverse complement strand
TGCAAACGCTGAACCTGACGGGCTTGCGCTTTGACGCCAATCTGGGCATTCTGGAGCATGAAAAAACCGCGCCGCAACCGATCCAGGTGGACGCCGAGCTCAACCTGGGCGCACAGCCGCTGCTGCCTCGGGACGATGACATCACGCATGTGTTGGACTACCGCAAGGTGCGGCAGATCATCATCAGCGAATGCACGATGGAGCACGTGAATTTGCTCGAAAGCCTGATCGGCAAACTCGCGCACCGGCTGATGAAGTTGCCTGGCGTGCTGGGCGTGCGCGTGAAAATCGCCAAGCTAGAAATTTTTGACGACTGCGAAGTCGCCATTCGCGTAGAAACCGGACAGTGGTGAGACCATGACCTTGAACTTTGACGCCGCCGTGCTGGACAGCGCAGCCATTAATCCCTTGAGCTCAGAGGCGCAAGCCAAGGTTGAGCGCGAAGACCACAAGCTCGAAAAGCGGCTGTGCCGCGAAGTCGGCCGCGCCATCGTGGACTTCAACATGATCGAAGAAGGCGACAAGGTCATGGTCTGCGTCTCAGGCGGCAAAGACAGCTACGCCATGCTCGACATCTTGATGAAGTTGCAGCAGCGCGCCCCCATCCGCTTTGAGCTGATCGCAGTCAACCTGGACCAAAAGCAACCCGGCTTTCCCGCGCACATCTTGCCCGAGTACCTGACAAAGCTTGGCGTTCCTTTCCGTATTGAAACGCAGGACACCTACAGCATCGTCAAGCGCGTGATTCCCGAAGGCAAAACCATGTGCTCGCTGTGCTCGCGTTTGCGGCGCGGTATTTTGTACCGCGTGGCCGAAGAGCTGGGCGCCACCAAGATTGCGCTGGGCCACCACCGCGACGACATGCTGCAGACCTTGTTCCTCAACATGTTTTTCGCGTCCAAGCTCAAGGGCATGCCGCCCAAGCTGGCGAGCGACGACGGCAAGAACATCGTCATTCGCCCGCTGGCGTATGTGAACGAGAAAGACCTGATCCGCTGGGCCGAAGTGCAGCAGTTCCCCATCATTCCGTGCACGCTGTGCGGCAGCCAAGACGGCTTGCAACGTGTGCAAGTGGGCAATATGCTGCGTGAGTGGGAACAAAAATTCCCCGGCCGCCTGGAGAACATGTTCACCGCCCTGCAAAACGTCGTGCCTTCGCATTTGATGGACCACAAGCTGCACGACTTCAAGGGCATTCAGACCACCGGTGTGGCCGACCCGGACGGCGACACCGCCTTTGATCCGCCCGAGCTGCCCAAGTCCCCACCTGCTTCGGCTACCGTGTCTTTCATGGCCAAGGCGCCAGCGGTCTGACGCCGGCGCCAGGCGTGTCTCAACCAGCCCTGAGGAAATCGTCATGACCTGTGCATCGTTTTCTTTTCAAACTCTGGGTCGCTGGGCCGGGCGCGGCATGGCGCTGTGGGCCATGGCGGCGCTGCTGGCCGGTTGCAGCGGCATGCGCGTGGTTGACACCGATGTAACGGCCTTTTCCGTCTGGCCCGCTACGCCGCCCGCCAGTGGCACGGCCTACCGGTTCGAGCGGCTGCCCTCACAGCAAGCGGCAACAGGCCAAGCGCTGGGCCGCAGTGAAATGTCGCAAGACCAGCTCGAAGCGGCGGCGCAAAACGTGTTGGGCCGCTACGGTTTGGTCAACAACCCCGCAGCGCCTGCGCTGAATGTGCAGGTCAGCGGCCTGACCTATGTGTCGCAGCCTTCGCCCTACGGCACGGGTTTCTATGGCGGGCCGGCTGTCTCGCTGGGCGCTGGCAACCACGGCGGCTTTGTCGGGCTGTCATTGCCCGTCATGCGCATGGAGCCTACGCTCTACACCCGCGAGCTCACACTCATCATGCGCGACAGCCGCAGCCACGCCGTGGTGTTTGAAACCCGAGCCCGGCACAACGGCATCTGGGCCGACGCGCACGTGGTCTTCCCCGCCATGCTAGAAGCCGCCCTGCAAGGCTTCCCGCAACCGCCGGGCGGCCCGCGCCGCATCAACATCGAGGTGCCGCGCTGATGCACGCTCCCACCCGGATCATCGCCATTCGCCACGGCGAGACCGCTTGGAACGTCGACACCCGCATTCAAGGCCAGCTGGA
>JBBAPH010000059.1:0-2425 GCA_040400935.1 Polaromonas sp. | reverse complement strand
GCGATGTTGGTGGACACCACCACCTTGCGGCCGGGGCGGCCCCCCGGCACAGCTGGGCCGGGCGGCTGCATGAAGATGCGGTTCTGCGCGGAGGGCGGCAAGGAGGAGTAGAGCGGCACCGCCACCAGCTTTCCCAGCTCTGGCGCGAAGCCGCCCGCCTCCTTGGCGATCTTGCTGCACGCCTCGTCGATCTCCTGCTCGCCCGTGAGGAAAAGCAGGATGTCGCCCGGCTCCTCGCACTGGTGGATCTGCAGCACCGTGCGGATGGCCGCCTCCAGGTAGTCCCGCTCGGGCTCCGGCGTGTAGAAGATCTCGACGGGGAACGTGCGCCCGGGCACCTTGAGCAGAGGCTGCGGGGGCGAGGGCGCAGGGGCAGGGCGTGGGGAATGGCGGTGTAGGGTAAGGGAACGCGCCGTTGAGTCGAAGTCGACGTGGAGGCGGCGGTGAGACATAAGCGTCGCAGTACTTTTGGAACTTCTGTGCCCACTCACCGCTCCGTCAAAGTACTTCTGGAACTTCTCCGCGTCCAGCGTGGCGGACATGACCACCACCTTCAGGTCAGGGCGGGCCTGCACGCGCGCACAGTCAACAGGGGGCAAGGGACAGGGACGGCGAGGAGGTGGGTGAGCTACGAATAAGTGGACGCCGTGCGCGGGGCGTCAGATAGCCCAGGGGGAAATAATGCACGCGGCCGGTCACTCACGGCCATGACCTCCTTGAGCAGGCCCAGCAGCACGTCCGTGGACAGCGTGCGCTCGTGCGCCTCGTCGATGATGATGGCGCCGTAGCGGTCCATGCGGGGGTCAGCCATGGCCTCCCGCAGCAACATGCCGTCCGTGAGGTACTTCAGCACCGTCTTGGGGCCTGACTTGTCCTCGAAACGGATGGTGTAGCCCACCTCCTCGCCCATCTGCACGTCCATCTCGTCCGCCACGCGAGCCGCAATGCTCATGGCAGCCACACGACGAGGCTGGGTACATGCGATCAGACGCCTCTTGCCATCCGGCCCAGTGTTGAATCCAGCATGAACGAGGAACTGTGGAATTTGAGTCGTTTTACCTGAACCAGTCTCGCCCTCTACGACGACCACCTGGTTCTTTTTCAGATGTTCGTGGAGCTGGTCAAGAAAGTGGAACACCGGGAGAGCCATGCGTTTCTCACGGATCTCATAGTATTTGCTGGTGTAGGTACGCCCGGTGAGCGGGTTAACCGATGGCGTGCTGGAGCTGTCGGCCGCTGCCGACGAAGCTGAACTCACGCCATCCCCGACATCCACGCGTGCCCGCTTCCTGCTGCCGTCCATTGCGTTCGCCAAATGCAAGCCTGAAAAACGTTTGTGTCGGTCTATGATCAAGTCTTTGTCGGTCTATGACGGCTCCGAACGCCTAGGAAAATCAAATGTTTTCAATAGAGAAGCGACCGTAAACCGAAAGGCATGCTCTTCTCAAAGTAACGCTCGTAATCTTTATGTCACCGAAGCAGAATGTCCACAAGCGTGCCTTCTGCTTCGGTATCTTTTTCAAAACCAGACTATCGGCGAGGAACGTACTGCATTCCTTTGCGCGGGACAGTGCAGGCGTCATCGTGCGGCCGCGCAACTTGGGCGCACTGCCCGAGCCACTGTCAGTGAGCCTCAGAGCCCACGGCAGCCGGCCGGGGATGCGGCACGCCAGCCTAGCTGCCAGCCGCATTTGAGTGGTGCCGCTGGTGCGTGACAGTGGCCAGCGCTCAGTCGCCGCTCACCGTGACACTGGGTCACGTGCACGACGCCGCTGCGTGCACGTGAATATCTCACTCGCCTGCCTAACCTGTACACGGCCGACGAACGCGAGGGCATCTATACAAACAAATCCAGGAGGAGCTCTGCAGCATTCGACAGCTGCGTGTAGCACCGTGGCGGGGGGCGGAGACTGCGGACACCGCCGCACCAATCGCCCCCAAGCAAAACGGTAACTCGGAATGCACCGTCGCTTACTCGCACAGGGAGACGCCGACAGCTGACTGCAGGCCCCACCCGATGAGGTAGCTGGCCGCCGCCGCCAGCCCTCCATTGACGAGCATGAGCGTGCCCTGCTTCAGCCGCGACTGGCGCACGATGGTGGCCTGCAGGGAGCCCAGCACGAACAGACAGGCGCCCGTGACGGCGATGCAGATGCCGAACTGCGGCCAGTCGGCGTTCCTCCACCCGAAGATGAGGAAGAGCACGTACGGCCACAGCGGGAGCGATCCGAAGATCATGAAGGAGGTGAAGGTGACGCCCCCGTTCTTGGTGGGGCCCCACGGGTCGTCGTCCGGCATCATGTAGCCCAGCTCCTGCACCAGCATGTGGTCCACGAAGTACTCGTGGTACCTGCGGGCGCAACGGGAGGACGGACAGGGGGGGGGGGGGGTACAAAGATGCTGCCATTCGCCAGTCTGTCGTCTG
>JBBAPH010000058.1:0-2681 GCA_040400935.1 Polaromonas sp. | reverse complement strand
CCGACCTGAGCTATGCCGACCTGCGCTATGCCGACATGAGTGATGCCGACCTGAGCCATGCCGACCTGCGCTATGCCGACCTGAGCTATGCCGACCTGCGCTATGCCGACATGAGTGATGCACCAATCATCCCCAATATCCATCAGCAGGTTTATGCCGCAGCATCACAGCCGGGCGCGCTCAATATGCGTTTTTGGCACACTTGCGACACGACGCATTGCCGCGCCGGTTGGGTTGTCGCGTTGGCGGGCGAAGAAGGCAAAGCGCTTGAGGGTCGTATCGGAACGCCCGCCGCTGCATCGCTGATCTACCTCGCCAGCGATCCGGGCCTTGGCAAGTTTCCGAGCTTCTATTGCGACGATGACACCGCGCTTGCCGACATGAAAGACCGCGCGGAACAGGAAGCCGCGAAGGCAGGTGCAGTATGAACCACTGCACCCGCCCCGAACCCGCCAATCTCCGCCATCCGCGTGCCCGTTGCGCCGCGCTGCTCACTCTTGTCTGGATTGTCACGCCATGACCGCCATCCCGATCTTTCACCGCACCGCCACTCCCACACGCGACAACGCGCCGCTGATGGGCATAGACCACGAGTTCATGCGCTTCCTTCGCCTTCGCCGCGCGCCTCGCCAGTGTTCCGCTACTGGTGCGCAGTCTCCCACACCCGCTGTTGTCGAGGCCGACGCAGGCAGGGGGGTCTACTGACATGAACGCACAGACCACGATTAAGCCCACGCTCATTGCTGCGCTTGCCGCCGCGCTGCCCGAACTGGAGAGCGCCAAGAAGAACAAGGCCAACCCCGCGTTCAAGTCGAAGTATGCCGATCTGGCCGCTATGATCGAAGCAATCGAGCCGGTCGCCAAGCATGGCCTTTGGTATCGCCAGCAGACCCACGACAACGAGAACGGCGTGATCGTGGAGACATTCTACATCCACGCATCGGGCGAGGAAAAAAGCGCCGGGTCAATATTCATGCCCGCTACCAAGAAGGATGCGCAGGGTTTTGGCTCCGCATTGACCTACGCGCGCCGCTATGGCTTGCAGACGGCCTTCGGGCTGGCGACGGAGGATGATGATGGCAACGCCGCTGTGCGAGGCTCCCAGAGCCGCCAGAGCGAGCCTGCCGCTATTGCAGCCGACCGCGACACCATTACCCAGATGATCGGTCTTTGCGAGGCCGTGGGCGGCACCCAGGCACAGATTATCTGCGATGCCTACAAGGTCTCGGCTTTGTCTGAATTGAACGCCAAGCAGGCTGCTAGCGCAATCAAGCGCCTCAACGAAAAGCTGGCCGAGCGCGCAAAGGAAAACGAAAATGCATAGCCGCGAAGGTCTAACTTATCGGCTAATCGTAAAGCGTATTCAAGACCGTGGCTGGCCTATTGAAATTGCCCTTTTCGCGCCGCTGGGAAGTCGGCTTGCTAATGAGGTGAAGTATGTTTGATCTTGTTCAAGGCACACCGGAATGGCTTGCCGCTCGCTGCGGTAGTCTGGGTGCATCGTTGATCGGTGACGCACTTGCCAAGACCAAGACAGGCTGGGGAGCCTCGCGGGCGAACCTGCATTCCCGCCTTGTGGTTGAGCGCCTCACTGGCAAGCCAGTAGAAAGCTACGTCAACTCGGCGATGCAGCGCGGCACTGATTTGGAACCCCAAGCGCGGGCCATGTACGCCTTCCATACGGGTTACGATGTAACCGAAGTCGGCATCGTCCTGCACCCCGCGATCAAGCACTCGCATTGCTCACCTGACGGGATGGTAGGGTATGACGGTATGACTGAGATTAAGTGCTGCGGCTCTACCCGGCACATTGAACTTCTTACCGGCAGCGCACCTGAGGACCGCTACATAAAGCAGTGTCACTGGCAGATGGCTTGCACCGGCAGGCAGTGGGTCGATCTAACCTACTTCCACCCGGAGTTCCCTGTCGAGATGCAACTGCACATTCACCGCATCCGCCGCGACCCCGAACTGCTTGCTGAAATGGAGCGCGAAGTTGCGCAGTTTCTCGTCGAGGTTGCGGCCACTGTGGCCGACCTTGAAACCCGCTATTTGAAGGACTTCGCATAATGGCAAACGATCTTAATCAATGCACCTTCACCGGACGCCTTGGCGCGGACCCGGAAACGCGCAGCTTCCAAAATGGTGGCCGTGTCTGCAATTTTCGCATTGCGGTTGGCGAAAGCTGGAAGGACAAGAACAGCGGCGAGCGCAAAGAACGCACCGAATGGGTGAGCGTTTCGATCCTGTCAGACGGCCTTGTCGGTGTCGCCAGCGAGTATCTGCGCAAAGGCAGTCGCGTGCTAGTGCAGGGCAAGCAGTCCACCCGCAAGTGGCAGGATAAGGACGGTAGCGACCGCTACAGCACCGAATGCGTGCTGCAAGGCTTCGATGCCAAGCTGATCATGCTTGACACCAAGCAGGACGGCAACGGCGGGCAGGCACGGCGCGAACCCGATGGTGGCCGGGGTGCACCGGCGGCGCAGGACGATCTGGACGACGATATCCCATTTATGACCATGAATAGCGTGTGGTGATGCCATGAAAATCAGTTTCAGGATCAATGCAGACAGCGAGGCCGTGTTTACGGACGCCAGCCGCCTCGCGCTCCTCGAACAAGGCGACATTGTGGCCCTTGATTGGGCCAAGGATATGATTGGCGAGGCAACCCGCCTTTACGA
>JBBAPH010000057.1:0-2834 GCA_040400935.1 Polaromonas sp. | reverse complement strand
GGGGGGGGGGGCATAAGGGATGAAACAGAAGGCGCGGGGGAATTAGGGTACGAGTGAAGCATCTAGAGAAGCTACCTGTAAACGTCCCCGCGCGCATCCCCGCACACTCACGTTCGCCATCTCCCACGCCTCCCGCTTGCGCTCCCCCCGGATGTGATCCTGCTCCGCGCCCTCCGACAGACAGTCGCCAAGGCCCATGGCCATGCCGTCGCCCAGCAACTTGGCAAAGCCCGTGAGGATCATAACCTCCAGAGGCAACCGAGCGCCCGCCACAGACGCAACAATTGCGAAGGTGGTGCTGCGGTAGTCGAGCATAATGTCAGAAAACAGGGAAAGGTTGCTGATATGAAGGAAATATAGCGGCAATGGAGTTGAGCAGTCGAGCTATACAGTATACAGTCGCCAATGCTCACATAATGCCGTCAAGGCCTCCAAAAACGATTGACTTGACATTGTCGCCGAGATCCCTTCCGCAGATAGTACCGCCGCCATGCAGTTCTTGCGCTGATTGGAAGTTGCCATCATGAAGATCCTTCGAGCGGGCAACATCCCCAGTATTGTACGCAGAGCGCGCCTGCGTAGCTTTGTCCGCCCCCGTTACAGGTTGGGGAGCCCCCAGGAGCACACCGACATCGCGGCCATTTCCGAGGAGAGAGGATGCTGCAGCCTCCTTCTTCTTAAACATGCGCGCAATGGTCTCCATCTACTGAAAATGGCAGCGGCGTTGCGTCGGAGGTCGTCCTTGGCAGCGTCGGAGGATAGCAACCAAATAGATTTTTCTGGTGGCTGAGCTTCGTGACGAGCTGCGACGGTCCAGATTATCCACGTCCAAAGTTGCAATGGCCAAATAAGTGCACATCACGCTCGCTGACGGCCTGAGCGGGCTTCCGAGGTATCGCCGACTCACTAGTATCACGTGGTGCGGAGGAGTTTGTCGGAAAGAAACTCGCTACAACGCCTTGTTTTAAACCACGGGTCGATTAAATAATAACCATCCTACCTTAAATCTATCGCTTCCCTAAAGCAAAGCATCGTAACCTGCAACGATGGCAGCAGCCGTGGCGAGGGCCGACCTCGCGAGAGATGCGCACATGGCGGGTGACGCTGTCGCTTCTAAGAGCGTGCACGATAGCATGGCAGTATCGATGGCAAAGGAGCAGCATGGCGGTTTGGGTGAGCGCAGGATTGGGGTGGGCGGGCAAGCCTTTGGACCGCTCCCGACGTCATTCAGAGACACACGGTGAAGCCATGAGTTTCACACATCGTCATGAGGCTGCTTCTGTACCCCTCTCTTGATTATTGAGCGCAGGCTCAGATTATGTTAAGTCTCTGGTTTTTGGCGGGCTGGATGGAATCATGTGAGTAAGGAGGCGACGGCGTTTTCGCCCCCATGCCATTCGCTGTTGACCACTTACCCTGGGCTATCCATGGCGGGCGAGTCGAAACCCCTAAGACTGAGTGGCTTGATAGCGCATCGGCTTCTCTCCTGTCACCGGCCATTCTCGCTCATGCAGTACCACATTCAGCACGATCGCGTCAGTCGCGGGAGGCTCCCTGCCTGTTTCAGTAGTCATCACGCTGGGATTTGCCAACTTGATCGCCGACGGTATTTCTATGGGAGTAGGCGACGGCCTTTCGTCGCAGGCGGAGGCTGATTTCCTTACGTCCGAGCGCAAGCGCGAGGAGTGGGAGTACGACAACGTGCGTTCTACTCTCGACGACGCACTGCCCAATATAATTGCGCGCACCCCACGAGCTTGAAAGCTAACCGCGCTGTGTGTGGCCTTCCCCGCTTCCCCCTCCCTCCCTCTGTCTGTCTGTCTATCTGTTCTTGCAGTACCCCGAGGGCGAGAAGGCGGAGATGGTTGAGATCCTGAAGGGGAAGGGCTTCGAGGGGCCCGACGCGCAGGAGCTGATCGACATCCTGGCGCGCCCGCAGCACAAGCAGTTCTTCATCGACTACATGATGGTGGAGGAGATCGGCGAGATGGCGCCCGACGACCCGTGGGGCCCCACCAAGGACGGTGCCATGACCTTCGTCGCGTTCCTGGTGTTCGGCTCAGTGCCCATGTGGGTGTACGTCGCCTGCTACGGCGCCGGGTACACCAACGCCCAGGCTCAGTTCGGCATCGCCGCCGCCGCCACGGCATGCACCCTGTTTGCGCTGGGGGCGCTGCAATCAGCCATCACCCGGCAGAACGTCCTGAAGGGCGGGCTAGGCATGACCATCAACGGCTCCCTCGCCGCGGCGTCAGCGTACCTGGTGTCGTGGGGTATCCTGCAGGCCATCGGCAACGGCTCGTCGTGCTAGATTGGGGAAGTGACATCCCTGCGTCGCGGTCGCGACACGACTTCAGCACCAGGTCAGACGTGCTACCGATGCGCCCTACACGTTTAGTCCCATCGATGCTACGGCAATGGGCGAACGAAACAGCGCCCGCGAACGAATGCACAGAGAGATTCGCACCGCCGCTGCCTGCAATGCTGGTTTATTTGCTTGAAAGCTTGAATTCACCCCACATTCGTAAGAGGATGGACATCTAGATCTGGGCCTGTCGAATGTCGGTGGTAAACTGCGTGTATCTTACGGCTGGCCATAAGCCGTGACAGCTACTAACAGTAGGGGTGCAGCATCCCGGCTGCTCGCCCCCGGGCCGGACGCTGCCTTCCGGACCGGGCCCGTGCTGGCGGCCCCGGCCGGCGTAGTTACGCCGTAGTACCGCCGACGTCGGCGGTTCTCACTCAGGCTGCCAGCCACTGGCAGCCAGTCACGGGCCAGCATCAGCAGTTTCGGACGTTCCTCTTCGGCCCGGTAGAGTGACTCTTCCGGCCAA
>JBBAPH010000056.1:0-3020 GCA_040400935.1 Polaromonas sp. | reverse complement strand
CGATTTGATGCGAAAAGAGACGCTCCCCGACCGGCCGGTAGCCTCCGTCGCGCTATCCAGCCCGTGCCAGTGACTGGCCTCCCCTCTCCGACCTCGCGGTTTTCTCGCCATGAGCTGCTGGCCCCATCTGGGCAGTCCGACAGGCCTTACCGCAAGCTCCGGGGCCCCCGGTAACGTCTGAATCAGTCGGCACGGCCGCGGGCCGTGCGAAATTTTGTGCGAAAAGAGCCTTTCCGGGCCGAAATGGTGCGAAAATCCGTGCGAAAATAGGGTCAAAGCACGTGCGATACGGGTGCGAAAATTAGGGGTCAGATCCGTGCGATGCATGGGAAGCCTGCCGGTAACCTGGCGGTACCGCCGGTAAAATGATCATGATCACATGAGGCTTGCAAGTTGTACATTGCAATTGCAATTGAAACCATCAGATTTCCTCAGCCTGATTTTTCTTGCGTAGCGCACTGCCACCGGTACCATGGCTCAGTGCAAAGCGAAAAAGACAGACGGCAGTCGTTGCACCAGGGATGCAACTTCTGGCGAGCTGTGCACGCAGCATGCGAATATGGCAGTCCGTGCTGCTGATGTCGAAGATCTGACAAAAGCCATTGGGAAAATCGCTATCGCGGCTCAGTGTCGTGCTCGAAGTGGTGCGGGAACTCGATGCACAAGGAACGCGACGGATACTCAAGGACTTTGTACACAGCACGGGAACATGGCCACTGTTACCTTCTTTACAGAGGATGAACCTAGCACTCCAGTAAAGAAACCCGCCCCGGTCGAGAAAGATACCTCTATACCCGCTTCATCTGAGAAAAAGAAGATCCCGTCATCCGTGAGCGTTGCGCTCTGCATAGGAAACGCCCACTACGAGTGTAGCCCTCTCAACAACCCCATCAACGACGCGACGGCTGTTGCAGAGCTACTGGAGCGGCACGGCTACGATGTCGAGCTCGTCTGCGATGCGTCTAAGAAAGAAATGAACAGTGCAATCGAGAGATTCAATCGTAAGATCAAGGAAGGTGCTCGCGCCGTTTTCTTCTTCGCTGGCCACGGCGAGCAGGGCTCATCAGACGGCATATCTTACAACTTTCTAATCCCTATCGAAGGAGTGGCAAAAGACGTGAACCTGCAGTACGACGCGGTCAACCTGAACAAGGTTCAGGCGGGCATGCAGAGCAAGCGGCCGTACCTCAGCATCATCATCGTGGACTGCTGCCGCGCGTACTCCGAGATGCAGCGCAGCACGCGCGCCCGGTCCGGTGGCCTCGCCGCGATGGAGGCGCCGCACGCTGGCAGCTTCATCGCGTTCGCGTGCGCGCCGGGGCAGCTCGCTGGGGACGGCAGCGGCAAGCACGGGGTGTTCACGGAAGCATTTCTGAATCACGCAGAGGCGGAGGAGGACATCGACATGATGTTCCGCCGCGTGAAGACGGACGTGCAAAACGCCAGCGAAAGCCGGCAGGTGCCCTGGACCACCCACAACCTCAGTGCCGTGGGCGAGGGCACGGTAGAGCACCTGCTCCTGCCTGCGTGACCTCCGCGGATCCGGATCCCGCCCCTTTAAGTCGACATGATCATGAGCCTTGCTGGCGCACGGGCGACGGCTACACGGCGCTTCGCTGGACACAACAATTATCAAGAGAGGGGATGATCCGGCCTACATGCACTTGACTTTGAGTTCTCGATTTGCACATGTACACGTGTGCTACATCTATCGATCGCGCGCGAGCTCTGCATGCGCATGCCATGCATAGAATGGCCGCGGGGCGCCGACTTGAGTCAGGGACACGAGTTTCCTGTACATGTGTGCACAATTGCAAGCATGCGCGCAGCGCACCGTGCCACGTGCTCTGCAGCTGGATCCGGCTTCTACAATGGGAATTCGAATAACAGGTTTACTTGAGTTCTCAAAATGCACGTGCACATGATCATGACGGTGCATCTAATCTCGCTGCTTTATGGTAGGCCAGCAATCTCCCTGCGGCCGGTGGCTGCGGTACCTGTGCAACAGCGTTGGCAAATGAAATGAGAAGCGCGCGCCAGCTCCAGCGCTTGGCCGTGACCATCCATCGAGGCGACTATCACGGCTTCGTCGCACTTTGCGGGCGCACTTAGCGCCGGCCGCCGCCACCGCCACCGCGGCCACCGCCGCCGCCGCCGCCGCCGCCGCCAGCGCGGCCGGGCCCCTCGATGAGGCCGGGGGTGCCGCGCAGGCCCATCTTGCCCAGCGTGTCCTTGGGGATTGCCGGTAGTGCCGTGAGGCCCAGCTGCATCCACAGGCCGTTCATGGTGGCCGCCAGCGTGGCCTTGTCCCAGCCCATGCGGCGCAGGGCGGAGTTGTAGAAGCCCAGGGAGGCGACGTACTGCGGGAGGGCGGGAGGGGAGGAGGGAGGGAGCGACGGGGCGGGTCAGGAGGAGGGGACGGTTAGAAAGGTGGCGCAGTCGCGAGCCAATTGGGCTGGAGGATGCCCCAAGAGTAGTACTAGATTATGACTGTATGTGGCACTCACCGCCTGGATGCACTCCTTGGAGAGCTCGCCGTTGCGCTGCACCGCGGTGATGGCGGCGGCGAGGGGCGCGTAGGGGGCGAGGGGCGCCACGCTGCGGAAGCGGGAGAGGAAGGCCTGCGCCTCGGGGGAGCGGGGGCCGCCCGCCTTGCGCGGGGGCGCGCCCGGGAGCACGGGGGCGGCGTGCGAGGGGGTCACGGGGTGGCCCACCATGCCCGCGGCAAGGCCGCCGGTGATGTCGCTATTGGCGCCGGAAGGGGAGATGGGGAGGTCGTGCAGCTCCGGCAGCAGCGCCGGCGCCTCGAAATCGGCCAGGATGAGCAGCCCCGCGCCCTCGCGCCCCGCGCGGGCGGTTCGGCCCAGCCGGTGGATGTACTGCTCCCGCTCCGTGAGCCCCACCTGGATGACCTCCGTCACGCCGGGGTAGTCCATGCCTGCGGTAAGAGAGAGAGGAAGGGGGGGGGGTACTCCTTCACATAGGCTGACAGCTGATCGACGAGGCCAATGCGGCGCAGG
>JBBAPH010000055.1:1169-3133 GCA_040400935.1 Polaromonas sp. | reverse complement strand
GCGCGCCCGGCGCAACTCTGACTCTGCCCGTCACCGTGACCGCCGTGACGCGCTTTGCCGACGGCTCTGTTGCGGGCGCCGGCCAGCACAACGTGCAGCGCACCTTCATTATCTACGCCTCCGCCACGCCCCTGCCGCCGTCATCTACTCCCACCCAGACGCCTGAGCCTTCCATCACCTCCTCGGCCTCGTGGTCGCCCTCCGGCACCCCTGTGCCTTCCACCTCAGCCGCCGCCACCGCCGCTGCGGCCTTCTCCGGCTCCGTGAGCGTGAAGAGCGCAAGCGGCCTGACCAACCCCGGCGCGGTGTTCAGCTATGGAACCCCCGCGCGCCTGGCGGTAGTTGGAGACTCCGCTGCGACGGGCCGCGAAGTGTTCGTCTCGACCGACAACTTCGCCACCGCCACCGCGATCGAGATCGTCGCCGGCTCCACCGGCTCCAATCCTGCGGAGCTTGCCACTGTCAAGTCGGGCTTCTACGGCTCCAAATCTGCGCTGGTCTTCGCTGCGGTCCGCTCGGGCGGCTCCTTCGCCTCTCTGCACGTCATCCAGGACACCACCGTGTGCCGCCCTGTGCTGTCTACTACCATCATCAACCCGGTCCAGATCGCGCACTTCGGCGGTGCCATTTGGTTCGTGGCCGCCCAGGCGGGCTCCCCCGTCCGCCGCGTGTGGACCATCGCCGCCAGTGAGTTTGCGAGCAAGTCCCTGTGCTCCGGCACCATCGCCGTTACCGCGGTGGCCGATGTCGTAGCGGACTCCCGCATCACCGTGTGCAACGGCGCGGTCACCTTCCTGGGCCACACGACCACCGACGCCACTGTGAAGCTGTACCGCGTCTCGGCTGCTGGCGCCACGACCATTACCGCCATCTCTGTGGCGCCCTCGTCGTCCGCCTCCGAGGCGCTTCCCTTCCCGCGCTGCGTGGCGGGCGGTTCCTACATCGCGTACTATTCTGCCGAAGGCAGCGCGGTGCTGGTGCGCATGTCGGACAGCGCGACGATCACCGCGTTTGACGCCGGTCTGCCCTACACTGCCGCCCGTGCGCAAACGCCCCTGGGCTCCAATGGCCTCGTGTTCGGCGCCACCGTGGGCTCCGGCGCCTCCACCCGCGACGCGCTGCTGGTGTGGACGCCTGCCGACGGCCTTTACGAGGCCAACGCCGCCGCCTCGGTGCCGGTCGATCTGAAGTGGGCGCTGGGCACGAATACGGGTAAGGCGTACCTGCCCTGCTTCAAGGCGGACGGCACCGCGGCCGCGTGCGTGTATGACCTGGCCGCTGACGCCTGGTCCTTCGTGCCCGGCGTTACCGCGAGTTACTCCTCGTTTACCGCCGTCGGCTCCACGGTTTACTTCGCCGCATCCGACGGCGGCGCGCCAAAGGTCGTGGCGATTACCGCGCAGTAAGCCGCGCCCCGGTGAACGACTACCGCCACACGCCCAGGGCGGGGCGATGGCGCGTCGCTCTCGAGCGGCGCGCGGATGGCAGGCTTGAAGGCTCATCCGCACGAGCTCGAGGTGGACACAACGACGCTTTATATACACCCAATCAGGCTAACATTGGGTCCTACACGTTTAGAATGCAGCAAATAAGCAACAACTACTCTGGAGGCTATTGTTTCACGCCCTGTGGACCCGCACGGTCTACTGTCCCGAGGCTTGGGCTGAGGCCAGCTCCTCACCGGCACGTTCCAACCGTCGTGCACCAGAGTTTACATTGTGCCTCTCGCTGGAGAGTGTATGTGTGAACAAGCCAGGGCAGGTATTTGGACGCCGTCCACCGGGGACCTTTTATCTAAAGCTCCTTTATGGCGGCAGAGGCATGGAGTCCTGGTTCTCTTGTATCGACGCGACTGGCGCCATAGCACCTTCATGAGGTCACTACCAGAAGGCTGCAACCCTTCGCCGTGCATGAGCAAACCTCATAAGATCTCACCCAAAAACAATTGGCGCAAGAGCAGCTGC
>JBBAPH010000055.1:0-1069 GCA_040400935.1 Polaromonas sp. | reverse complement strand
GCGCTTGTTCGCCCTGCCAGCAGGACTTAGCTGCAGGGTCCATATGGCCAAGCCTCGTCAGAATACGTCAAGGGGCCCACCGAGCTATAATTGCAATTGGAGCTCGAGCAGCCTTGCAAACCTCCAGTTGTGTAATTATAATTCGCATTTCGTACATATGCGCATACATTTCAAGTTGAGATCTAGAGCTCAAATTGCTTAAGCTTACCGGTATGTGCGCATATGCATGCGCACGCGTACGGATCCGGACGCACCGCCAGCTAGCTGCATGCGCTGAGGCCGCGTACATGTACACGTACGTGCGCTAGCGATATATACCATAATCTAGATTGTGATGCAATAATTATATGGGCCCGGGCGCCGGCGCGGTATGACTAGCTACTGCGGGGCCGACTCGGACGATTTCTGCTCTTGATCATGATCTGCCAAAGTAGCTTTCTAAGTTTGCCTCGTTTCGCCTCAGCAGCCGGATCCCATTTGCAGCCGACAAGACGATTACAGTCTGCAGTCTACACGGGAGAGGCAGACAAGACGATCACAGTACAGTCAGGCGCGAGGACCCCGACGCGCCGTCTCCAGAGGGCCATCCTAGTATCGATATGGACGCATGGACCGCGTATGCACGGGAGAACAAGCGGTATTTAGGCTTGATCATGATGCTTCGCTCCCACAACTACGATACCGCCCATGCACCCTGAGGCAGCCTGAGGGCGCCCTCGAGATGGCGTCCGTTGCGCTCCATTCCGCGCCGAATCATACGCTTGGGCGTTCACCGTGGACCCGGAAGGGATGCCCTGTGCGGATCACGGGAGGGAGCGCGGAAGGAGTACCGGAAAGTCGTCCATTGGGGACCGTTGGGTCGGCCTGCCAGTGCCAGTGGGGGCTGGCTTGGGTTAGACGACGCCCGCTGCCCGTGCTCCTAAGCGGATCGGGCAGGATAGGAGGGCAGGGCCTGGAGCGATCATGCACGAGGCGAGGAGGTTCAGCTGGGGTCCATGCGGTTACGCAGGTGGCTTACCCGGTCGTGCAATTTTCCCCCGCCGGCGCGAAAGTTCTGACCAAGACAAGT
>JBBAPH010000054.1:0-3732 GCA_040400935.1 Polaromonas sp. | reverse complement strand
TTGAGGATGGGTGAGCCCACGGCGCTGGCGCCCAGCACCTGCCACATGTCCTGCCAGTCCAACCCGCCCTTGCGGCCCAGGCTCAGACCTTCGGCGAGCATGGCGCTGGTCTGGGCGATCAAGAGGTTGACCACCAGCTTCATCAGGCGAGCTTGCTCGGCTTCGCCCAAATAAAAGCATCGCGGCCCGAGCAGGCTCAACAGCGGCAAGGCAGCGTCGTAGCTGGCGCGCGGCCCGGAGGCCATGACCGTGAGTTGCGCCGCTTCGGCCATGTGGTTGTTGCCAGACACGGTGGTGCGCAAGCAGGCCACGCCAGCGGTTTCACACAACAGGGCAGCCTGGGCCGAAGCCTCAGGCGAAACGGTGCTGGTGTCCACCCACACCGCACTCGGCCGCGCTCTGGCCGCTACTTGCGCAGCCACTTGCAGCAAAGCAGCATCGTTCGGCAGGGAAGAAAACACCCAATCGCTCTCGTACAGCGCCAAGGCCGTGTCAGCTGCCACGGACAAGCCGCCCTGAGCCGCCAGGGCCAGGCGTTCGGCGCTGGGGTCGCTGACGCTGAGCTGGTGGCCGCCGCGCAGCAGGTGGCTGGCCATGGGCAAGCCCATCTTGCCCACGCCGATGAAGTGGATGCGGGACATCAAACCGCCGCAGTCACGCAAGCGGCGAGCGCCACGCTGCCGGGCAGGCGTTGCGAGTAGGTGCTCATGGGGATCTCCTCGGGATGATGGTCACAGCGTCTTTAAGGCGCGTTCGTAAAAAGACAGGTCTAAGTATTTGTCGGCCCCTGGCGGCTGGCCGCCCCACATGCCTTCCATCTCGGCGCGAATAGCCAGCACGGTGGCAAAGCCCGCGTGGTTGAAGGCCGCATGCGGCGCCAGGCCGGAGCCGGGCTGAACCAGCGCGTCGTACGTGCCTTGGGCCGCGGCATCACTGAGTTTGAAGCGCCGCACCAGCAAGTCCAGCATGGCTTGGCGTTGCGCGGGGTCCATCACCAGGCGCTGGCCTTCTACGTAGGCGGCGATGTAGCGGCACAGCGCGTCTGCATTTTCAGCAGCCCAATCGCGCCGAACAAAGGCGCCGGTAGCCTGATACGGCCCGAGCAACTCAAACTGGCTGCCCAGGCTTTTCAAACCCTGCTGGCGCACCGTGAAAGAAAACGGCGGATTGATCATGGCCGCAGCCAGCTCGGGGTCGGCCACCATGGCGGCGGCACGGGGGCCGGTGCCGCCGGCGAGCTTGACGCCGTAGTCGCGGTTTTCCAAAAGGCCCGCCTGCTTGAGGATTTTCTTGGCGGCCAAGGCGTAAGAAGTGTTCGGCGCATCCACCGCCAAGAGCTTGCCGCGCAGGTCCGCCAAGCTGTTGATCTCGGGGCGGACCATGAAGTCGTTCATGCCCGCGTCGCCGCCGCAGACAATCGCGACATCGTGACCTGCTTCGACCAGGGCCACCGCGTTGTCCACCGCTGCATGGGCAATCTCAAACAGCCCGGCGGCCAGGCCAGCGCGCTGCTCGTCGGAGTTGGGCGTGTTCTGCACTTCCACCTGTAAGCCGCGCTCGGCAAAAAAACCGGCCTCCAGCGCAGCCATCAAGGGCAGGTTGCTGGAGGTGTTGAATACGTTGACGCGCAACAACTGGGTCGGGGCTGGAGACATGACGGGCCTTGAATGAAACAGGCCTGACCGGGCAGATGCGCGGCAGGCCTTGGCAGCAGCAAAGCTGTTTACTTGGGTGCGGACTTCATGACTGCGCCCAAAGTGGCGAACTCGTCCTTGATGTACGCGTCAAACTGGTCCGGGCTCATGGGCAGCGGATCGGCGCCCAGCTTGGCCAAGCGTTCTTTCACGTCAGGCATTTGCAAGAGCTTGGCGACTTCGGCGTTGAGCTTGTTGATGATGGGCTTGGGCGTTTTGGCCGGTGCCAGCATGCCGATCCAAAAATCAAACACAAAGCCGGGCAGACCAGCCTCAGACACCGTGGGCACGTCCGGCAAAGTAGGCGAGCGCTTGGCAGTGCTGACCGCCAAGGCGCGCATGCGGTTGTCGCGGATCGACGGGATGGACGCCAGCACCGGGGTGAACATGAAGTCCACCCGGCCGGCGCTGACCTCGACGATGGTCTCAGGCGTGCCCTTGAAGGGGATGTGCGTGACCTGCAGGTTGGCGGCGGCGCGGAATTTTTCAGCGTTGACGTGCGTCGCGCTGCCGACCCCGGCCGAAGCGTAATTAAGCTGGCCGGGCTTGGCCTTGGCGGCGGCAATCAGCTCGGCCACGTTTTTGATCGGGCTGCCCGCGCCCACCACCAGCAAGCTGGGCAGCGCGGCCAGCGGCGATACGCCGGCAAAGTCGCCCAACGTGTCATAAGGCAAGCTGCCGTACAGCGCCGGATTCACCACGTGGCCGGTGGAGACCACCAGCAAGGTGTAGCCGTCCGGCTCGCTCTTGGCGACTTGCGCGGCGCCCAGCGTGCCGCCTGCGCCCGGCCGGTTCTCGACCACGACGGACTGGCCCAGGCTGGCACTGAGTTTTTCGCCGACGATGCGGGCCATGATGTCCGTGGCGCTGCCGGCTGTGAAAGGCACGACGATCTTGATGACCTTGTTCGGATAAGCCGGTGCTTGGGCGCTGGCTGGGCCCCAAGCTAGAGCGGCAACAGCTGCGGCGGCGAGGAAGATACGTTTTTTCATGGCTTTGTCTCCTGGGTGTTTTTGTAACTTGAGCGGACGGAGCAGGCTTTCTAGCGAGTCTTTTTAATGGCGTGATGGCGGGGTTTACAAGCCCATCGCCTGAGTGATTTTTTGGCCCGACGCTTGCAGGCGCGAGAGGCAGGTGGGCAAGTCCACACCGAGCAACTGACCGTGGCGTTTTTTCCAATGCCCCGCCACCATCACGCTGTCGATGTTGGCCAGAGAGGTTTGCATCACGACGGAATTGACCGCGTCGTGCACCGGCTGCATGTTCAGGTCGCTGGCACGGATCAGCACCAGGTCGGCCTGCTTGCCAGCGGCGAGAGATCCGATGCGGTGCGACTGCTTGAGCATGCGCGCACCTTCAATCGTGACCCAGGCCAGCGCCTCGCGGGTGGTGATGGTGGAGGTGGCGGGAATGGTGCCGTGGGCCTCCCGGTGAGCCACGTTGTCCAGCGAACGCTGAATGCCTAGGGTGACGCGGGCTTGCGTGAGCATGTCCCCACTCATCACGCTTTCCAGGTCCACACCCAAGGACGGCGCTTTACCGAATTGGCGCAAGCGGCCCGTGATGGGGTGACCATGACCTTGCGTCATTTCGTTCTCACCAGCTGCCGAAAAACTCAGACCCAGTTCGCAAAAGCGCTGCAGCTGCGCGTCGTCCAAGGCATGGCCGTGCACGATATTGATGTGGTCGCCTAGCAGGCCTTCGGCTTCCAGCCGCGTCCAGCCGTCGGGCGTTCGGGCCGGACCGCCGCCCTGGTGCAGCGAGGCAATCAGCCCAAGCTCCTTGGCCATGGCAAAGTCGTGCAAGGCCACGTCCATGGTCGAGTAATGCGGGCCAAGCACGGCCACCTGCACGCTCAGCAAGTCACGGCCTTGGTGAGCCTGGAGTAAGCGTTCGGTTTCTGCGCGGGGGTGCGGTGTTTCCCAAAATGGGCGCTGACCCGGCTTGGGGTCAGGCTTGGGTGTGCCGTGGAAAAACGCGGCACGAATGCCGGACTGCAGCAGCGCGTCAATCGCCGCGTCGTTGTGCGCGGGGGTGG
>JBBAPH010000053.1:0-4438 GCA_040400935.1 Polaromonas sp. | reverse complement strand
GGTAGACGATGTTGACAAATGTGCGGCTGGAATCGTCCGCAGGGAGCAGGAAGGCCAGGTTAGGACCGAGAGTGCAGCGGCTGCACATAACATACGCCTGCCCGTGCGCGAAGACGTCGCCCGCCCGGAGATCGCAGCACACGCGGAGCAGCGTCTGCCCCTGCGACTTATTGATGGAGCACGCGAGGGCCTCACGAACGGGGAACTGCCGCCGCAGGAACCTGATGGCGCCGCCAGCTACGTCAAAGCAGAACCGCACCAGATGCACAGTGCGCGGGACGGCATCCATCGTCTCCACCACGAGCAAGTTCGGCAGCACCTTCGCGAGCCTCACCTTGGTCCCATTGCTGAGACCCACCAGGTTCATGTTCCGCATGATCATCAACAGCATGCCCTCCTTTAGCTGGAGCTTAGAGGCGGGCGCTTTGAAGTCGACAATGCTGGCCATGTACTCTGGCGAGGCGAGGCTCGCGTTAGCAGTGTCGTCCTTGAACTCATGAAAGGCAAGCCGGACAACCGCCTCACCAGGCCACCACTCACGGAACGCATCGTTGTGATCGCACGCTGTGAGATTGTGCGGGCAGAGCATGGCACGCGCAGCCATGGCGGAGGTGTCCAGCGGGTCCTGCCCGTCGCGCAGCCACTCACGCGCAGCCTCAGGGTCAGTGAACACAGGGCACCAGGAAGGGATATCGACGATGCGCACATCAGGATTGCTGGGCTGCTCCACAGGACCAGGCGCGGTGTTGTTGCCCAGCGCCAGAACCCACTCAGCATACACAGGGTCACCCGCCGCACGGAAATTGCGCGTGAGCGAGAAGTGCTGCACGGAGGACCAGTGAGCGCTGCGCTTGAGGCAGGCCGCTAGCAGGCCCTCCTTGGACGCGTTCTGGACGATGGGCATGGTCTGACGGAAGTCGCCGGAGGCCAGGATGACTTTACCCGCATAAGCGGACGTGTTGCCGGTCGTCTCACCGGAGAAGTCCCGGATGACGTCCAAGTACCGCCCGTGCAGCATGACCGCCTCATCCAGGCCAATCACGAGCGCGTCCCTGATGATCTTGGCGCGCTCAGAGCCGCACTCGAGCGTGGACTGACACGGGCCGTCCCAGCTGACGTCCAGAGGCAGCCCAAACGCGCTGTGAGTGGTGCAGCCGCCCTCAAACTGCGATGCCACCATACCGACGAATGCCGTGGGCACGGCCACGCGGCCACGCGCGCGGCAGTAAGCAGTCGCAGCCCGCATGCACACAGACTTACCACTCCCGCCAGGCGCGTCCAAGAAGATGAACGCGCCAGGAAGCGTTGGGTCCGCGACGCGCTGATCGACAGCGGTCGCCACAGCGTCGATGTAGGCACGCTGCTCTTCAGAGGCCTGTGCCCGCAGATCGTCATAGATGCGGCGCTGAACAGCAGGGTCATACAGCGCGCGCTGCTGCGCAGCAGCACCCTGAGTGAACCATGCTGCAACATCCGGCGCGTCGCGCTCACAGTCCTTCAGCGCCTGGTCATACGTTGGCAACCCGTACTGACCCAGCTCCAGGGTCTCCGCGGCTAGCAAGCGCTGTAGCACCAGCAAAACGTCGAGCAGAGCGGCGCGGTCGGCTGTCTCCCCAATGTTGTCGCCCATCTCCCCGCCCTCTTCGACATTCACAGGATGGTAGCGCATGACGGTGCCCTCGACCTGGTGCGCCGGGTCGCGGTCAGGCAAGTCCATGGCCATGACAGCTGCGTATGTGTTCAACAGCTCCATGCCAGGTACATCTGCCCCGCCCTGCGTTAACATGTTTAAAAAAAGTGCCCTCAACTCAAACGGTGTCGCGTGGCTTTCGATAGCTTCAGTCATAGCCAAGCCCCACTCAGCGTTATCATGAATGATCCCCGCCGCAACCGCGGCGTCGTGGAACGTGTCATAAACTGTGCCATCTACTGTACGAAGCTGCTCAAAGCTAGAGGCCGCGCGCTCAAGCAGAAGGCAGCGAAGCGCGAACAACTCCGGCTGCGTAGGGCGCACCCGAATCATCCGCGCGACGTGACGACGCTTGCGCTGGAAGCAGTACCAACCGCCTCCAATCGCTATGCCCTTGCCGCTACGACGGACCACATCGTAGGTGCTATAAAATTCGTCCAGCTTTAAGTCCTTTGCAGCGGGAGGGCGCTGGAAATACCGCAGAAGCTGCGTGGCGAACGGGCCGTCACTGCCAGCACGTGCCACCAGGCCATGGTCCTCGCTCCGCTCCATGATGACGCGGTGCTGCCCCTCCTCGTGAATCGTGACCTCTGTGCATCCAATGTCCGCGTGGTTGATGTCGTAACCATAGAGTCGCCAGAACGCCTCTGACGCAGAAATATACCGCTTGATTTCATACAAATAAATCTCATCGTCCTCGTGGCCGACGGCAGCCGCAGCAACAGCCATGTGGTCGCTGCCCTTATGCATATACTTGTGAAGGTATTTCACAATCGTCACCGTGTGCGCCAACTCAACGTTGATGTGTGCGTCATAGATGAGTAACGCCGCACGATTGTATGGTACAACGTACTGATCCGACGACCGCCGATCGTTGGAAGTCTGGCGGCACATGTACTTGGCATAGCCATTCGCGTCCAGGTGCGTCTTAGCAGTCACAGGGTGCGGGAAGTTCTTCGCACACGACCGCTGATGCACAGGCGTCGCCGCTTCGTAGCAGCGGCCCTCCTTGCACTCATGGATCATCTGCTTCTGGATAACACGCAGAAGGAGGTGATCTGCGCACTGGCACTCACTGCTCGGAAATGCGCCGTGCCCCCCGCGCTCTCTGTCTGCATGCAGGGGGCAGTCCTGATCTGTACAACTGTCCGTGTGACCCCTGGTGCACTCAGGGAAACGCGGTAGCTCAGCCGAAATGAAATGATCGATCTCCTCCGCAGATACGGGTTGGTCGCCCTCCAGCCGCACAGCAATGTGCGCGTGTGGGAGGCCCCGCTTCTGAAACTCTACAACACGCAAAATATACGCCGACTTGGCGCCGAACAGCTTACCACTGCGGATATCCTCCAGCAGGTGCAGCAGCTTGTCGTGAAAGACGCGGCACACAACGTCAGGGCGATCGATGATCCCGCCCTCCCCGACCGCGGACTTCACCTCCGGCCAAGCCGGATTCGCAGTGAACGTCACAAACAGCGTGGGCTTACCGTAGTGCTGCACCACCGCCATGCCGTCTGCGATCTTCTTCGACAGGTAGCGCGGGCTCCCAGGGACGCTGCCGCTGAGTCTGACCCCGCCCGATGCGCGCCCGAAATCAGCAGCGTCCCCATCACCGCCTGCGGCCAGATTCGCAGCGGCAGCTGCAGCTGCTGCCGGTGCGTCCTGCGCTCGCACACTGCGCGCACCCATGTTAGCTTGCACCTCAGGCCGCTTAGTGTAGGCGAGCGCCTCGCCCTGCCAGACCGAGAACTGATCTAACGCGTACTGCTGCCGCAGCCTCCCCGCGTATCGAAAGCGCTCGTTCTGCAGCAGCTGGCACCGCGCAAACATGTGGCGGGTCATCTTCTTGCCGTCGGTGCTGAGGACACAGTGCGTGACCCAGTCCGAGTCAACAGTCCGTGCCCACACATCGTTGTCCGTGAGGTCCTGCGCTTCCATGTTAGCACGCAGCAAGCTGCGGGGCTGGAAGTACGCGCCCTCGCCGTACTCGTAGAACAAAGGGTACTGCGCGAGCTCGTACAGGGAGTTCGAACTCGGCACAAAGGTCGCCTGCCCGCCCGCTGCTGCGCTCGTGGCCAGATTCCACACCATCACCAAACGATCAGGCGCAGGCATGTTGTCATCCACCGTGAGCAGCGCCATCTCAGTTGGGCAGGAAGGGCCGGTGCCGCCCTTGATTTTGAGCGCAATGGGAACCGCCACGTCCTCGCCCCGCTCACCCGCGCCGAAGATGTTGGCCACCAGTGCAAACTGCTGCCGCAACACGTTGTGCCCCAGGTGAAATGCGACAAACCGGTCCGCCAGCTGCGTTTGCTCCTGCGTCCAAATTAAAGATGCCGAGGCAGCATCCATCACCGCCTCTGTCGGCAGGCCCACCGCAGTGCGCGTGGGGCCAGGCTCGTGCAACGGCGTGACCATGTGATACACGCGCCCGTGCAGGGCCGTGGCTGAATAACGCCCCACTGGGTTATGCAGCCCCAGCCCACCCACCGATTTCGTTGGCGTTGTACCAACCGCAGACAATGCGAGCCACCGATTATTCAGAGCGCACGAATAATCGCTCAAGCCACGCGTCGCGAGAAGCAGCCGGTACTCCTCGCTAAGAGGCGGATTGTTATAATCCCTCAAAATGTACTTCCCGTTGTGGCAGCAAAACGTGCTCGATGCTTTCGCTTCGCGCGGCAGCAAAAGAGCGCCGCAGCCATGAACGCAAGGCTCAAACTCGCCCGAGTGGTAGTACTTTGGATTGCG
>JBBAPH010000052.1:0-4961 GCA_040400935.1 Polaromonas sp. | reverse complement strand
TGTCGTCGTAGTAGTGGCCGGTCTGCGGGTCGATGCCGCGCACCGCGCCAATCATTTCTGAGGCAAACAGCACGTTCTTGACCGGGATCACGGTGTTGAGCAAGTCAATGCCGGGCTGGTGGTAAACGCAGGTGTCAAAGAAGATGTTGTTCATGACGTGATCTTCCAGGAGCGGCTTTTTCATCTCTTGCGCGAGACCCCGGAAACGGCCCCAGTGGTAAGGCACGGCACCGCCGCCGTGGGGAATCAAAAAGCGCAGGGTCGGAAAGTCTTTGAACAAGTCGCTGGTCACGCACTGCATGAAGGCGGTGGTATCGGCGTTCAAATAGTGCGCGCCGGTGGTGTGAAAGCAGGCGTTGCAGCTGGTGCTCACGTGGATCATGGCGGGGATGTCGTACTCCACCATTTTTTCGTAGATGGGGTACCACTGGCGGTCGCTCAAGGGGGGCGAGGTCCAGTGGCCGCCAGACGGGTCGGGGTTCAAGTTGATGCCGACGTTGCCGTACTGCTCCACGCATTTCACCAACTCAGTAATGCAGGTGGCCGGGTCCACGCCGGGCGACTGCGGCAGCATGGCGGCGGGCACGAACGAACCAGGGAACAGCTCGCTCACGCGAAAACACAGCTCGTTGCAAATGCCGGCCCAGGTGGCGGAGGTGTTGAAGTCGCCGATGTGGTGGGCCATGAAGCTGGCACGCGGGCTGAAGATGGTCAGGTCGCTACCGCGCTCTTTCATCAGGCGCAGCTGATTGGTCTCAATCGACTCGCGCAGTTCGTCGTCGCTGATTTTGAGGTCTGACACACGCGGTGCGGACGCTGGGTCTTTGAGGCTGGCGATCTGCTTGTTGCGCCAGGCTTCGAGCGCAGGCGGGGCGGTGGTGTAGTGGCCGTGGCAGTCAATGATCATGGCAGTGCTTTCAAAAAATCAAGAAGGAAAATTCAAGGAGCGGGCGTCATGCCTTGGCGTCGAATGCTGTCGTGCAGCGCAGGGTCGCGCAGCGCTTGCAATAAAGCCGCGACGGCGGGTGCCTGGGCACTGGCCGCACTAATGCCGGCTGAAAACGTGGTGGTGATCTGGATGGCCGGCGGCAGCGGGCCGACGATGTCTATGCCTTCCAAACCCATCAATTCACTCAGCTGCTGAAAGCCCAATTCCACCTCGCCGCGTTGCAGCAGCGCGCCCACCGGCACACCGGCCGGGGCGGTGACGAGCTTGGCCTGCACGACGTCCGCCAGGCCCCAGCGCTCAAACAAGCGGGCCAGCGCCACGCCGCTGGGGCCAGTCGAATAACTCAGGCTGCGCGCTTGCATGACCGCGCGCTTGACGCCTTCTTCACTGGACAAGTCAGGCCGTGGCGCACAGGCCTTGACAGCCACCGCGACGCCAGACTGCACCCAATCCACGCGGCCGGGCAAAAGGCGGCCGGCCGCTATCAATTTATCAATCGCGTCACTGGCGAGCAGCACCACGTCAAAAGGCTCGCCGTCCAATACGCGCTGGGCAGCGGGCACGCCGCCCACGGATTCAATGGCCACGGTTTGGCCCAGGCGCTGGCTCACGCCGGGCAGCAAAGCGGCCAGCAAGACCCGCGTGGCCATGGACGAAATGCCGAGAATATTGGCGGTGGGAGCGGTGGGCGTGGCGGCGGCAGGCATGGGCAAATTCTAGGCAGAGCGGGGCGTCGTGCCTGGTATCCCCAGGGAAAAACCGCTACTAGCTGGTATCTACAATTGCTATAACACTCGCACCGTTATGAATACACCCCACTGCCCTTTCACCTTCGGTTTTGCTTGATGGACCTCAAACAAATTGAGTCTTTTGTGCGCGTGGCCGAGTTGGGCAGCTTCACGCGTGCCGCGGGTGCGCTGGGCATGCCCCAGCCGCTCTTGAGCCGCCATGTGCGCCAGCTGGAAGTGGAGTTGCGCCAGACCTTTTTGCTGCGCAACGGCCGGGGCGTGACGCTGACCGAGGCCGGGCAAGTGCTACTCGAACACGGGCGCGGCATCTTGCACCAGGTGGCGCTGGCCAAGGAAGAACTGGGCGCCGTGCGCGGCGCCTTGGCCGGGCGTGTGTCGATTGGTCTGCCGCCCAGCCTGTCCAAGCTGATGGCCGTGCCGCTGACGCGCGAGTTCCGCCGCCGGCTGCCGGATGCGCAACTCACGCTCACGGAAGGCTTTTCCGTGATCATGCAAGAGGGCTTGCGCAGCGGCCGGCTGGACATGGCCGTGCTGTACAACACGCCGCCCTCGCCAGACATTGAGCGCGAGCTGCTGCACCGCGAAGCACTGGTGCTGATCGCCTCACAAGCGAGCATTGCCCGCACAAAATTGCCGCCACTCAAAGCCAAGCTGCCCCTGAGCGCCTTGGCCAGCCTGCCGTTGATCGTACCCAGCCGGCCCAATGCCTTTCGCTTGCTACTCGAAGCCGAGCTGACCCGCCTGAGCTTGACGCCGCAGATCGTGCTGGAGGTCGACGGCCTGAACGCCATCTTGGACCTGGTGCGCGAAGGCCTGGGCTTTGCCGTGCTGCCGCCTTACACGCTGAACAACCTGCCTGCGCCGCACCCGTTTTCAACCCACGCGCTCCAGCAACCCAAGCTCATGAGCGAGCTGATGCTGGTGACCTCGGCGCGACGCCCCAGCACCGCCACGCACAAGGAAGTGCAAGCCATGGTCGCGCAGGTGGTGCGCGAGACGCTGGCAGACCACGGTTGAGCAATCCTTGCACTTTTGGTTTTTGTTCTAGCAGGTATGCCTTGGCGTTTGGCCGGCAGGCTTTTAAGCTGGGCCGCTTCGCGCGCGGATTCCGCTTTCGTGGGTTGCGCGCTTGCTCACTTCGTCCGTCCATTCACCTTGGAAATTCCATGACCCACTTCAAACGCATCGCCGCCACGCTGACGGCTCTGACGCTCTCTTTGGCGCTGGGCGCCGCCCATGCCCAAACGCCCGGCAAGACTGAGGTGCTGTGGCTCGGGCAGTCGGCTTTCAAGATCACCTCACCCGGTGGCAAGGTCATCATCACCGACCCCTGGCTCAAGAACAACCCGCTCACACCAGCTGCCTATAAGAACCTGGAAGCGCTGGGCAAGGTCGACGTGCTGCTGGTCAGCCATGGCCACGCCGACCACTTTGCCGACGCGCCCGCGCTGGCCTTGATGCACAAGGTCAAGATGTACGCGCCCGGCGACATGAACCAGAGCTTGCAACTGCTGGGTGTGTTGCCTCCGGAGTTGCTACCGCGCTTTAACAAGAGCGGCAGCGTGACGCCCGCGCCGGGCATCACCGTGACAGCGGTCAAAGCCGAACATTCGTCGGTACTGGTGGTGAAGAACGCCGAAGGCAAAGACCACACGCATGTGGGCGGCGAGCCGATCGGCTTCATCATCGAGCTGGAAAACGGCTTCAAGATTTACCACATGGGCGACACGGGTCTGTTTGCCGACATGAAGTTCATTGCCGACTATTACAAGCCCGACCTGGTGCTGATGCCGATTGGCGGCAACTTCACCATGGGCCCGGCCGACGCCGCCTACGCCACCCGCGAATGGCTCAAGCCCAAGACCGTGATCCCCATGCACTACGGCGCCAACCCGCTGGGCAAGGGCACACCGGCCGAATTCATCCAGGCGCTGGGCGCCAGCAGCACGCGCGTGCTGCCGCTCAAGCCGGGTGAAAAAGCTGAGTTTTAAAACTGCTTTTCTTTTTCTTTTTCACTGACACCTTGACCATGACCTCTTTCAAACGCTCCACCCTGATTCGCGCCCTGGCCGCTGGCCTGGCCCTCACCGCGGGCGGCACGGCCTTCGCCCAAAGCTACCCGAACAAACCGATCCGCCTGGTCGTTCCTTTTACGCCCGGCGGTAGCACCGACATCCTGGCCCGCGCGATTGGCCAAGAGCTGACCAAAGCCTGGGGCCAGAGCGTGGTGATTGAGAACGTGGCTGGCGCAGGCGGCAGCATTGGCGCTGACAAGGTCGCCAAGTCGCCCGCCGACGGCTACACCTTGCTGATGGGCCACATCGGCACCCTGGCCGTGAACCCCAGCCTGTACCCCAAGCTGCCCTACGACCCAGTGAAAGACTTCGCGCCCGTGGCCTGGGTCGCGCGCGTGCCCAATGTGCTGGTGGTACACCCCGGCGTCTCGGCTAAGACCACGCAGGAATTGATTGCCTTGGCTAAGAGCAAACCTGGCCAGCTGAACTACGGCTCGGGCGGCAATGGCAGCGCTGCCAACTTGGCGACCGAGTACTTCAAGATGCAGACCGGCACGTCGATGACGCACATCCCCTACAAGGGCACGGCCCCGGCGGTGAACGATTTGCTGGGTGGGCAAATTCAGGTGCTGTTCACCGGCGCGCCAGCGGTGCTGGGACAGATCAAGAACGGTCAGCTGCGGGCCTTGGCCGTGTCGTCACCGCAGCGGCTGGACGCGCTGCCCGACTTGCCGACCGTGGCCGAAGCCGGCTTCAAAGGCTTTGAGGCGGACCAGTGGTACGGCGTGGTCGCCCCGGCTGGCACACCGAAAGACATCGTCGCCAAGCTCAATGCACAGATCAACCAAGCTTTGAGTTCGGCGGAGTTGAAGACGCGCCTGAACAACGAGGGCGCGATTGCGATGCCCACGACGCCAGATGCGTTTGGTCAGCATATCGTGCGCGAGATTGCGCGCTGGAAGCCAGTGATTGGCTCGGGGCGTGTGAAGGCGGATTGAGTTTTCTCGTCGCTTTTTTTGCGTTGCGCCGCTTTTTCAAGGGCGGTCACTGCAGGACGGCTCTTCGCGGGCACACCGCCAAGTCATAGCGCGGGCCGGCTCATGCTGGAGTACCAGAAATCGCCAGCCCGCGCTATGCCTCGCCAGTGTGTTCTAGCGGGCTGAAGTTGAGAAATTCGGGGTCGGGGTCGGGGTCGGGGACGGGGACGGGGACGGGGACGGGGACGGGGACGGGGACGGGGACGGGGAC
>JBBAPH010000051.1:0-5824 GCA_040400935.1 Polaromonas sp. | reverse complement strand
GCCAGGCCGCCGGGCGTGCCATTGAAATTAGCTGCAGGCAAGAAGCGCAGCTTGGTTGCCGCGCTGATGTACAGCGCCGTGCTGTCGCCCAGGCCGGTGCTGGCCACATCGACCCAGTTGCTGCCGCTGTCGGTGCTGTATTGCCACTTGCCTTGCGTACCGGGTGCCGTATTGCCGATGATGGCTGCACCCAGCAGGCTGTGGGCCGTGCTGCCGCCGGTGCCGCCAAGCGCCGTGTCCAGGCTGTCGTTGAAATTGCTGGCCAGCAAACTGGCCAGCGTGTTGCCTGATGGCTGGAGCGTGTCTTCACTGACCGCTGCCAGGGCGGCGCTGCCCGAGGCCACCGGCGCATCGTTCACCGCCGTGATGCTGGTGCCCAGGCTGAGCACCCCGCTGGAGTAAGCGCTGCTGCCACCGTTGGTCGTGACGTTGATGGCCGACCCATTGGTCCAACTGCCTAGGCTGTCATCGACCAGGCGCAAGCTCAGTGCGCCCGGCGTGCCATTGAAATTGGCGACCGGCAAGAACCGCAGCTGGGTGGTAGCGCTCAGGAACAAGGCAGCGCTGTCGCCCAAGCCGCCAGTGGCCACATCGGTCCAGATGGCGCCGTTGCCTGCGCTGTATTGCCACTTTCCTTGTGCGTTGGTGGCGGCATTGCCGGTGATGGCGGCACCCAAAAGGCGGTTGGCATTGGAGCCCGCAAAGCCGGGTGCGACTTGGTCCAGGGTGTCGCCGTAGTTGTCCACCAGCAGCCGGGCCAGCGTGTCGCCGGTAGGGGCGCTCGTATCCTCCGTCACTGCCACCACCTGGGCCGTGCCAGAGGCCACGGGCGCATCATTGACCGCGCTGACGCGGGCGGACAGGCTCACGGTGTCTTGCGAATACGGCGTAGTCCAGCCGTTGGCGCTGACGCTGACAGAGCTTGCGTTGACCAGGTTAGTGGCGCTGCTGTCCACCAGCCGCACGGTCAGTGCCCCTGGCGTGCCGTTGAAGTTGGCGACCGACACAAAGCGCAGTTTGCTGTCAGCGCTCAGGTAAAGCGCATTGGCATCGCTGAGGTTGCCCGTCAGGTCCAGCCAAGTGCTGCCGTCGGTGCTGTACTGCCACTTACCTTGCGCGCTTTGCGCGGCGTTGGCGGTGATGGCTGCACCAAGCAAATTGTTGGGGCTCGAGCCGCCAGCCACGTTGTCCCGGCTGTCGCTGAAGTTGGCAGCCAGCAAGCTGCCCAAGGTATCGCCCGTGGTCGAGGTGGTGTCTTCCGGCACTACCGTCAGGGCCGCGCTGCCCGAGGCCAGCGGTGCGTCGTTGATGGCCGTCACGCTGGTGCCCAGGCTGACTGTCGCGCTTGAGTAAGCGCTGCTGCCGCCGTTGAGCTGCACGTTGAGTGTGCTGGCGTTGGCGAGACCCGTGGCGCTGGCGTCGACCAGTCGCACCGTCAAAGCGCCAGGGACGCCGTTGAAGTCAGTAGCCGGCAGGAAGCGCAGCTTGCTCAAGGTGTTGAGGAACAGCGCAACGCCCTCGCCCACGCCGGTAGCGACGTCGGCCCATGTCGTGCCGTTGTCAGCACTGTGTTGCCATCGGCCTTGCGCGCTGGAAGCGGCATTGCCCGTGATCGCCACGCCAGCAAGCTGCTGTGCGCTGGAACCACCTGCCACGGTATCCGTGCTGTCACTGAAGTTGGCACCGAACAGGGCTGAGACAAATGCCCCGGCTGGCAAGGCCAGGTCTTCGGTGGCGGCCAGCAAGGTGGCGCTGCCTGCGGCCACAGGTGCGTCGTTGACGGCATTGACCGTCACGCTCAGGCTCTGGCTCAGGCTGTTGTCGTTGGGTGCAGCACCATTGCCGCTGTCAGTGACGGTCCAGCTGAGGGTCCCGCTGCCGTTGGCATGGGCCACGGTCTTGTAGGTCAGGCCGCGCAGTTCGGTCAGTGTCAAGCCGGTGATACCGCTAGTCACGGGCGTACTGCCGTCGGCCTTGAACAGCGTCAAGAAGCTGGGGATGGCCGTGATGCTGTAGCTCAGCGTCTGCGGGCTTTCATCAGTGCCCCCACCCGGGCCATAGCTGATGTTGCCCAGGCCCAGGGAGGCCGCTACGGTGTTGGCGCTGTCTTCAGCGACCGCCGTGAACGTAGGCGCCAATGAAAGGCGCCCGGGCTCGTCGTTGACCGGGTTGAGCGTGATGGCCAAGCGCTGGGTGACGGTGACGGCGCTATTGCCCGTGCCGTCGGTGGTGGTCCAGGTGATGACCCCGCTGCCATTGGCATTGGTCACCGTCTTGTAGGTCAAACCTTTGATGTCGGCCAATGTGAGCCCGGTGGTGCTGGTGGTGACGGGGGCGATGCCGTCAGCCCTCCACAGAGTGATCTGGCTGGGAATGGACGTGATGGCATAGCTCAGACCAGCCGGCTCGCTCGCGTTGCCCACCGACAAGGCGCCCAGGCCCAGCGATGCAGCGCTGCTGCCAGCGCTGTCCTCGTTCACGGCGTCAAAGGCGGGCAGACTGCTGCTGACGATGTTGCCTTCGTTGCCAACTACGTCGACCAGCTTGAACTTGGGCGCCACGCCGGTCTGGACGGTGACGTTGGCCAAGCTCCAGACCTTGCTGCCTGTTGCCGCGGTGGCTGCTGTCCAAGTGCTGCCACCATCCACAGAAATCAGCACGGCTTCCCCAGCGCTCAAGGCGCCGCTGAGCGTGCCGCTGAGGGCGCTTGCGTCCGCACCATAGGACGCAGTGGCCACCACCGTCGCAGGTGCCGTGAGATCGACCGAAATCGCTTTGCTGGCAGCGCCAGCGTTACCGTACACGCTGCTGAAGCTGGCACTGGCGCTGTAGCTTTGTGCATCGGCCAAGGCCGTGACATCGGCCCCAGGCAGCAGCACAGACCATTGACCGTCCGTGCCCACCCTGGCGCTGTAAGTCTTGCCGTTCAGTTCAATCGACAAGTTGCGGCCCACGGCCATGTTGAGGGAGCCGCCCGGGAACACGTCGGTGACGCTGCCTGTCAGCTGCAAAGCACCCTGGTGCTCCATGGCATTGACCACGTTGTCGCTGGTCAGGTTATCGACCACGACCACGGGATTGGCTTTCTTGACCACCAATTCACCGCTGCTGATGTCGACTTTAGGCATCACATAGCCTTGCGCATTGACGCTGACCTTGACGCCGTACTGGCCGTCGCTGCTGAGCACGCCGGCTGGCAAATTCAGGGTCCAGGCCTGGGTGTCGGCGCTGTAGCTGATGAAGCTGGGGTTGGTGGCACCCACGGTGTAGGTGTAGGCCTGAGCACCCACTTCGACCGTGAAGCTGTCGCCTTCTTGCAGCGCGATGTAGGTGCCAGCGCCCGGGGCCGACTCTTTGGCCGCGCCACCGCCCAAGGTGGGGGTGTAGCTGTTGGTGTTCAGCGGTGCCACGGTCGGAATGTCCGGCGGCGCCGTGCGCGCCTGCAGGGTGGTCGTGCTGGTGCTGAGATTGCCAGCCGCGTCGGCCACCTGAGCCACCAGGGCATAGCTGCTGCCGTTGACCAAGCTGGCCACATCCGTCGCTGGCACGCTCAAGGTCCAACCACCGCCCTGTACAGCGACTTGGTAGGACTGACCGTTCAGGGTGAGTGTGAGGATTTGGCCGTCTTCGGCAGTGGTGGTGCCCGTGACTTGCCACGTACCGGCGGTGTTGATGGCATCCAGCTCAAAAGCGTTGAGCACCGCGTCGGCGGCGCCTGCCAGGCCGGCGCCGTCGGTGAGCGGCGTGCTGACGGTCAGCGTGGGGGTCAGCGTGTCCAGCTTGACCGAGCGGCTGGCTTGCACGGCGTTGTTGCCCGCCGGGTCGGCCACATCGGCTGTGATCTGGGTGTTGCCGTCACTGGGCACCTCGTTGCCCACGAACAAGGCTGTCCAGGCGCCATTTCGAACCACGGCGGTCTTGGTGGTGCTCGCCCACGCCACCCGCACGATTTGCCCGTCTGGCGCGTCAGTGGTACCTGCCACCGTCACGCCGGCAGCTTTCTCAGCGGAATTGACTGTGTTGTCCGTGGACACCGTGCCGATTTGCAGCGTCGGCGCGCTCGTGTCGACGCGGTAGTTGACGTCATCGCCCAGGTTGCCGTGGCTGAGCACAGCGGCCTTGCCTGCCAAGTCGTGAATGCTGCCGCCGTTCAGGCTCAAGCTATTAGCGACCAGTGACACACCGTTGTTGTCGGTCTGACCGCTCAGCACCTTGTAGCTAAAAACCAGGCCCGCGCTGCCTGAACCCGACACATAAGTCGCCTGGACAGACTGGGAGCCAATCATCAAGGTCAGCTGCGGGCTGCCCGTCACCACCACTGGCTTATTGAAGGTGACGGTGATGTTGGCGTCGTCACCGGTATTCAGGTAGCCGTTCTGGGCACCTGTGGCAGCCAGGCTCAAGGCCGTGACAGCGGGTGCGAGTGTGTCCACGGCACGGACAGCCTCGACCGTGCTAGCCAGGGCGTTGTTGGCCAAGTCGCTGACCTGGCCTGCTGCCACCGCAACACGAATGGCTTGAACGCTGCTGGCCAGCGGCGTGACCACCACTTGGTATTGCGTGGCGCTGGTCTGCGTGAAGCCGCTGGCGGTGCCGCCACTGACGCTCAGCAAGCCCGGGTTGAAGTCGGCCACGGCTTCGCTGAAGGTCAGCGTGAAGGTCACCGGTCCGGTGGCGGTGCTTGTCTGGTCGTCCGTGATGGTCAGGGTCGGCGCCTGGGTGTCGACCGGCGCGGGCACCGTGGTGTCCACCGCCTGACTGGCGCTGACCTTGGCGGCCAGGGCGTTGCCCCGCAAGTCATGCACGCTGCCAGCATTGACGCTCAGCACCACATCGGCGCGGCTGTTGGCCGCTGGCGTGACCACCACTGTGAATTGCGTCGCGCTGACCTGTGCAAAGCGGTCGGCGGTGCCGCCGACAACGGAGAGTTTGGAGATGTCGAAGTCGGCCACCGGCTCGCTGAACACCAAGCTGAACACCACCGGACCGTGGGCCGTGCCGCTTGTGTTGTCGCTGATGCTCAGGGTCGGCGCTGTCACATCCACCGGCGGCTGAGGGTTCGTGCTATCGAATTGGGTATTGACCAACTGGTTCAGCAGCCCGTCAGCGGCCATGGCGTTGCCCACCAAGTCGCGAACGCCACTGGCGGCCACGCGCACCTGGATGTCCTGCTTGCTGTTCGCATCGGGCGTGACCAGCAAGCTGTACTGCTTGGCGTTGACGAAGGTCAGGCCCGAGATCGTGCCGCCGGTGACCGCGATTTTTCCGGGGTCCAGGCTGCGAATGGCCTCGCTGAACACCAGGGTGAACAGCACCGGGCCGTTGGCCGTCCCCGGCTCGCTCGACGAGATGGTCAGCGTTGGTGCGGTGGTGTCCACCACGGCTGTACTGGTGTTCACAGCCTGTCGCGCCGTCACGGCGGCTTGCAGGACGTTGGCCGCGCCATCTTGCACACTGCCCGCGGCCACCGTCAGCACGATATCGGCCGTGCTGTTGGCAGCTGGCGTGACCAGCAAGGTGTACTGAGTGGCATTGATCTGCGACAGGCTCCCTGCCGTACCACCCGACAGAGCGATTTGGCTGAGGTCAAAGCCCGAAACCGATTCGCTGAAGCTGAAGGTGAACAGCACTGGGCCGCTGGCGGTGCCGGTCTGGCTGTCAGTGATCAAGAGTGTTGGCGGCACCAGGTCGACCGGCGGCACCGGATTGCTGACTGGGTGAAAGGCCGTGTCCACCGCCTGAGTGGCCTTGACGGTCTGCAGCAAGGCGTTGCCGGCCAGGTCTTGGACCTTGCCAGCGAGCACGCTCACTTCAATCGGCGTGG
>JBBAPH010000050.1:0-6912 GCA_040400935.1 Polaromonas sp. | reverse complement strand
ACGCCGACGCTGACCCACAGCTGACCCAGCTCATTCTGGAACACGGGAAGCCAGGGGGACTGGATAACACCTGCAGCGTTTACGACCTCAGAAACCCGACGCTCGCGACGGCGGAGTTGATCGGCCACGATGGATACCTGAGCGACTGCAAGTTCCTAGAGCGAAACTACATGCTGACGTGCTCCGGGGATTTCTCTGCGGCTCTGTGGGACCTTGAGCGCGGGGTGATGCAGACGCGCTTCACGGACCACAGCGCGGACGTCGTGTCGATCGCGACGCACCCCACCGACCCAAACACATTTGCAACAGGCGCCTGCGACTCGACCGTCCGAGTGTGGGACGTCCGCGCCGGCGCCAGCGTGCAGACGTTCACGGGCCACATGAGCGACATCAACGCTGTCAGCTGGTTCCCCAGCGGCAACGCTGTCGGCTCCGGGAGCGACGACGCGAGCTGCCGGATGTTTGACTTGAGAACGCGAGGGCCGGTGGCCGTGTTTGCGGGTGAGTGGCCACGCAGAAAAGGGGCCGGGAGGAAAGTGCATGGTCATTGCCGCGGCCGAGCTCAGTACCGGGCCACTTTCGTCCGTCACCGGCCAGCCCTATCTGCCTTAACCAACACGCGGGTTTCGCACTATCCGCATTCTGATCTGCCCGTGTCCTCCCTTTTCCACTCCCTCACCACCTTCCCCTCGTCCCCGCCGCCGTCCTCCTTTCTACCCCTCCGCAGAGGACCGCCTGATGTGCGGCGTCACAGACGTAGCCTTCTCCTCCACCGGGCGCCTGCTGTTCGCCAGCTACGAAGACACGTTTTGTATCGCCTGGGAGGTCATCAGCAAGGACGGGTGAGTACGCCTGCTACATACGACGCTGTTACCGCATTGCGCAACAAATGGGGCATTCACGGTATTTGGAACGACAACAACACAAAGCTTCAAGCCAGCGTTTCTTAGCCTGCAGTCGCGAGGCAACTTCGTCATCCCAACGCGCTCCTCGCTCATGAGAGCACCCCCAATTTCTTCCACCCGTCGCTCCCTGTCGTTGCCCCGCAGGACTTACCACGAGCTGCGCGGGCACAAGGCGCGCGTGTCCTGCCTCGGCGTCAACGCCACGGGGCAGGCGTTGGCCACAGGCAGCTGGGACACGGAGCTGTGCGTCTGGGCGTGAGCTCCAGAGCGGCGCGAAGGTCTTCCTCGTTCTTTTCTTGTCATTTCTGAGTGACGCCAGCAAGCAGAATGGAAGCCACCGCTATATAATACAAACGATCACATTATTTACCCACACTAAAACATCCCAGCGTGCATCGTGCGCTTGAAAAGCCACGCATGCGCGCTTTATTGAAGCTAAAACCCGCTTCTGCGTCGCGTTTTATCATGAGCGAATCGACTGCGCTTTAACAGATGGCATTGCCGCTGACGCGGCTCGTTTGAGCGCAGGTATGTCCTCCAAAACTGCGGACGGTACACTGCATGCGAGTGCAAGAGAAACAGCCTGCTCGGCTGTCGCCTCATCGATCACAGCGAACCCTTCAATGGGTGGTGCGATTTCAATAATAATAGCGTCGGAACCAGTTTGTTGACGCGCAGCAGCAGTGACTGCCGCATCAAAGAAGTCATGCCGCGCGGCATTCAGAGCGCCATCGTGCAGCACGCCCATCATTTTCTCCTTGCACGGCCGGCCCGCGCTGTCGATGTCGACGATGTTCGTGCGGTGCAGGCGCAAGTACTCTCGGCACCCGCTCTGGGGCCCAACAAGCAAGATCAGAATTGCGCGCCCGACGAACAGTAGGCGCCCTGCCAACCCGCACTGCGATGCGAACGCCGCAATGAGGTCGCTGTACTCGCGCCTGCGGCGCATGTGGTCGAGCTGCAACATCAGCACGTGATCCGTACGCCCAGCACTGAGCGGCCCACTAGTGCTGGCACTAGTACTATGTTGGCTTTGCAATTGATCACCACCCCGCTGAGCGTTGCGCGCTGCCATTGCTTGCTTCTCCATCTCCTCCATTATAGACGCATGCACGTCGAACAGCAGGGAGCTTATTCGCGACGACTGATGCAACTCGACATGATCTCGCCAGCTCGCGATCGAGTCGAGTTCAAAAGACCCAATTACAGTGTTTACAGATCGAACGAGTGCCGCGTGCGCATCTCCTCGGATCGCTTGTCCTTCCACGTGTCTTATAGCAGATAAAGTCACAGTTGGTCCCTGACTGCACACTCGGAAATCAGCTGCGACGCGATTAGCGCCATAGGAGACGCTTATAGAAATGGCGCGATTAGCGCCCTCGCTCCCGCTTATACGAATCTCATCTGCAGCAAATATAGAGCGCAGTATATCCAGCTCATCGTCCATCATAGCCGTAGTATACTCAGCTGAAAACTAATCGGCGAACGCAAACGTCAAACGTTTGGCCATGCCATCAAACCTGTGTGCTCCCTCAGCCTGCGTCTGACGTCACGTACTTGGTATCCAACAAAGATTCGCGACGTAGAAAAGACATTTCAAAGCAGTTTGTCGACTGTAGCTGTTTAACAACATACTATCGAATTCCACCAAGCAAGTGCAATAGCACGATATCATCGTATTAGTCACTCATACTCTGTCAACGCGTACGCACGTGCACATCTCCGCGACATATAAGGTCGAGAAGGACAGCAGCCATCCTGCTAAGTGGTCTGAATCTTTATGATCGCATTACTCTGCGCAGTTCGCGGGTTCAAGTGCGGCTCAACGACACGTTCATCCATCAAAGTCCTACTTAGTCACCGAGCTTCAGTGTCCTGTCGTAAGATGGCGACGTCCACACCAGGGAAGACTGCCATAGTCTGGTACAAATACTCCGATCTCCGCATCCGTGATCACGAGCCCCTGTCGGTGGCGCACAGCGAGTACGACCGGGTCGTCCACGTCTTCGTTTTTGACCCGTTCTGGCATGGGCGCACCGAGCTCGGCGGATTTCCCAAATGCGGCCACTTCCGAGCGCGCTTTCTCCTGGATTCGCTAGTTGACCTGCGCAAGGTGAGCATCCCGACGCTGTCCGTCATGGTCTGTATAGCAGGTGCCGAACGAGACCGATCCGACGAAAAGCCTAATCTCCCTCCGCTATCATTGTACTTTTTAAACTAACGCAGAGCATCCGCGCGGCGGGTTCAGAGCTGGTGGTGCGGTGCGGCGCCAGCGCATCGGTGCTGAAGACCGTCGCGGGCGCTGTGGACGCCTCCGCCGTCCTGACGCACCGGGAGGTGTGCCACGAGGAGCTGGAGATGGAGAAGAGCGTGCGGGCGGCCCTGGGCTCGCTGCCCCGCAAGCCCTCGTTTCGGGCGCTTTGGGGCGGCCAGACGCTGTACCACCTGGACGACCTACAGATGGACGTCGCGAAGGCGCTGCCGCAGGTGCGTGGGTTGGTGTGCGCGAGCCGCCGGTAACGCCGGTATCGTGCGATCCACCGGTAACGCCGGTATCTGGCGATCCACCGGGACGCGCCGAGGCACCATCGCTGGGTGCGGGTTTACACCTGACCGAGTCTGACCTAGACCCTCACGCCACCCGTCTCTCTCTTACAACCGCCCGCCCGTCGTCCGCAGGTGTACTCAATCTTCCGGCGGCACGTGGAGAGCAAAGCCACGATTAGGCCGCCCATCGACGCCCCCCGCGTTTGGCGGCCTAGCGTACCCGTGCCGGACATGCCTGTGACTCCAGAGTTCAGACTCTCACCGCTGGCGACCGTCGGGCCGACAGACGCGAACACTGGGCCGGGGAGGTTACCGTCGCTGCATGCGCTCGGCGTACCCGACTTGGCGGCTCATTTCGCACCCCTTTCGATCGGCGCTGTGCCTTCCCTGGGTGGCGCAGACACAGCCGCGCTCACTGCATCTGTGCGCGCAGCCTCAAGTGGTGAAGCCAGCAGTGCGAGTCCCGCGGGGACCCTCGGCGACGGGGAGGCGTCAGCGCTACCGAGCCTAACCGATAAGCGGAGCGTGCTGCCATTCGCAGGCGGCGAGACCGCCGCGCTGGGCCGGCTAAAGCACTACTTTTGGACCGCCAACGCGCTGAAAGACTACAAAGTCACTCGCAACGGTCTGCTTGGGGCTGACTACTCCTCAAAGTTCTCCCCGTGGCTCGCACTCGGCTGCATCTCGCCCCGCACCATCGCGGCGGAGGTCAAGGCGTACGAAGCGCGCGTGGTTGCTAACGAGTCGACGTATTGGCTGCTCTTTGAGCTCATCTGGCGCGATTTCTTCCGCTTCGCGCCGCTGAACTGGGGCCGCGCGCTGTTCCACCGCAGCGGGCCGAGGCACGTGCAGGATCCCAGCCGGGTGTGGCGGAAGGACCCGCGGTACATGGCCGCGTGGGCCGCGGGGCGCAGCGGGTACCCGTTTGTCGACGCCAATATGCGCGAGCTGCTGCTTACCGGGTTCATGTCCAACCGGGGCCGCCAGAACGTCGGTGAGTGCCAGTGGCTCGCCACGAGTGCTACCGGTATGGATGCAATGTAGCGTCTACCCGGTTCTACCGGTCGTCATTCGTTCTACCGGTAGTGCGGCTACGGTCGAGGCTTCACTGAGACGGCAGATACTATTACTGCAACTCTTCCGTTTCTCTGCTTCACCACGCCGTGACCCTTACCCTCCGCTCGCTCTTCATACCATGCGCCATTTGTGCCTCGTGCGCGCCTGCAGCCTCCTTCTTCGTCAAAGACCTGGAGATGGACTGGCGGCTCGGCGCGGAGTGGTTCGAGAGCACGCTCATAGATCACGATCCCGGGTCCAACTACGGCAACTGGACGTGAGTGGCAGTGCCGCCAGAACGTCCGCAGTGTGTGTGCCGCATCCAATATTACCACCATCGGCGAGGACCACGTTTTCCTCACCTCACACGTCATCCTATCCCTACCCTCCACCTCCTGCCCCGCAGCTACGTTGCCGGCGTCGGCTCCGACCCGCGTGAGGATCGCTACTTCCTGATCCCCAAGCAGGCTCGGGACTACGACCGAGACGGGTCGTACTGCCGCGCTTGGGTCCCTGAGCTCGCCCGCGCCCCCACGGACGGTCTGCACGACCCCCGCTCGCTGACGGAGGGGCACCGCGGGGCAGGGGTGTACCCGGCGCCGGTGGTGGCGCTCCTGGCGCATCGGCAGGGCCGCGCGGGGCCGCCTGGGCCAGCCTTTAAAAACGCCGGCGGCGCTGGCGGCGGCCGCAGCCTGGGCGGTCGAGGCGGCGGGCACGCCGACCGTGGAAAGCGGCAGGGGGGACACGCGGCTGCTGAGGGCGGCGCTGGGGATGGCGCGTACCCGCCGTCGGCGCCCGCTGCGGGGCCCTCAACCGGCAGTACTACCGGCGGCGCCCAGGCCGGCGCTGGCAGCCCGGCGGACGCCGCGCAGGCTGCAAACCGCGCCCGCGCTGCGCGTGGTCGCGGCCGCGTGCAGCACTTGGGATAGCACCCCTCGCGCGCACTGGCCGAAGATACCGGTCAGAGTCTAGAACCGACTCGGAGTCGACGTTCGCGCGCCGCCAATTTTCTTGCTCAAGGCGTTGCTTGGGAGCTTTTTCAAACCTAAACTAAGATATTTACTGTAGTTATACAACTGGAAACTGAACTAAGTTTTGTTGACTTCACGGTCGCAGGCGTCCAACGATGGCGACCACCCCAAACAAGAAGGCGGTTGTCGCTCAACCAACCGATTGGCCAGCAGAAGTAGAAAACCTGTTGATCAAATGGGCAGATCAGAGCAAGGCGTTCGTTTTTATGCATGGCTCTGTCGAAACAAGATACCGAGCAATTGACCGCTGGTCGTACGCGGTCCTAACGACACTGAGTGTCCTTTGCGGCCTGATCACCGGCGTCGGGAAAGAGTGGACGGGCGGGAACGTCCAATCCAACTGGCTATACGGGTCAGCCTTCATCGCGCTGCAGCTGTTTCAGGCCTTGCTCAAGTCCTTGGCGTACCCTGTGGAGGCCAAGGTCCACGACGATCTTGGAAAGCGCTGGCATACGTTGCTCACCAAGATTGAGCTCACCATCGCCGTGCCGCCGGAGGATGGCGAGGTTAACGAGTCTTCCACCGGCGCCAAGGCTTCGAATAAGGTGTCCGTGCTCAGCGAGATCAGCGCAGGCTTCAACGAGCTCTCGGCCGCCTCCAGCGGCAAGATCCCGCAGTGGGCGATCGACCGGTTCGAGAGCCGGAAGGGCGACATGGAGGGACCGGAGCTGGGCTCCAAGAAGCTCTCCAAGACCAAGACCAAGGCGCAGATGAAGCTGGACGCCGCGCGCCTCTACCAAGAGGAGCTAGCCAAGGTGCAGCAGGAGGCGACCCGTGCGGCGGCGGGTGGTGCCGTCGACGAGCCCACGGGCGCCTCTGCGCTGTCCCCGGCCCACGTCAACTCAGGCACGGGCACTATCCGCGACCTGGAGGCCGGCAGCAGCACCAGTGGCGGCTCAGCGGCGTCCAGCAGCGGGTACGGGACGCCCATGGGCTCTCGTGACCGGGAGGGTGCCAAGTCCGGCGCCACAGCCAGCCTGTTTGGCCCCGGCACCGGCGCGATGGGCGGCGTGTCACTGGCGACGCCGGGTATCCAGGGTCCTCGCTAAGCTAAGCGCACGACGGCGCGTCGGCGGGCGCTCTGCAGGGGCGCCGTTGCAGGGCAGGGTGCCGGGCATATTCTGCAGCGGCGGGGCTTTGTGCGCACGCACGGTATTTTAACATGGCGCGATGCGCCCAGGGCGCTGATTTGACGGCCCTTGCGTTTGACGGCCCTTGCGCTATAGCGCAGCTAGGGGCTCGAGCTCTACAGCGCGCTGCGAGGTCCGAGTCACGATCAATTTGAGGGCTCGTGTGTCCCCAATTTCAAGATATGTATTGCGGTAATAATTGATCAAATTGCGTTGAGGTTGGTTCCTCCTACGATTGCACTG
>JBBAPH010000049.1:0-7746 GCA_040400935.1 Polaromonas sp. | reverse complement strand
GTCAATCAAGATCGAGTCCACCGCATTGGGTGTGAACTGGCAGTTGGGTGCACCGCGCCTTGACATGCGCCAAGACGGACGACGCTGATGCACTCCCCGCAGTTCCAAAAACTTGCCCCTCCTGCCCTGCCGCAGGCTGGGGGTGAGTACGACCGCCCGTACCAAGATCAGTTGAACAACGTCCAGCGGCTGTTCTTCAACCGCCTGACCTCACTGGTCAACCAGTTGGCTGGGGCCGTCACCACGCTGCAAGATCAGGTGACCCAGTTTGCGGTGGCCTTGCCTGCGCCCAGCGCGGATTACCGGGGGGTGTTCATGTACCTCGACAACGGGCCGGGTGTGGCCGATGCGGTCTACGTTTGCACCAAAGACGCTGGTGGCGCGTACACGTGGAAGCTCGTGGCATAACAACGTACCAGCGGGCGTTGCCCGATACTGAACAGTGCGGGATACTAGGCGTCCCTTCATACTGAGGTGCGTCATGGACAAAATTGAACTTTTTAACCGGCTGGCTGTCGTTGTACGCCCAGCATTTTCAGATTTCCAGCCAATTACCACGCTGGAAATTCCCTTGGCCGAAACCGGGCTAGATAGCATGGATGCGTTGACGTACTCCATCTATCTCGACGACATATACGGCGTGAGCAACGATGTCTCCAAAGACTGGACGTTCCTCACACCCAAAGATATGTTTGACCTGTACGAGGCTCACGCGACCAAACACCCGGCCACCGTGGAAGAAGCCATGGAGAACGTGCAATGATCGCGCTGACTCATTACCACACGGCGTACTCTACGCAGACCGAACTGTTTGACGACATCCGGTTCCCCCAGCGCGTGCACTGGCTCCCTGAGACCTACAACAAGGTGCAGACCGGGCTGCACTACCCACCCCACAAGCTGGCCCACATGGCGCTGGATCAGGGCACGGTCAACCTGCTGCGCGACACCCCTTCCAAGAAGACCGCGTTCTTGCTGGCCGGGGGCAACGCCCACTTCGCCGGGATCAACAACAAGAAGTCCGACTCCCGCCTGTCCTACGACTTCAAGTTTCTGCCAGTCACCCTGACACAGGTGTTTGCAGGCCGAATCGCCCACTTACTCAAGGCCGACGAACATGTTGCAGCAGACGCCTCTGCGTGCGCCAGCAGCCTCAAGACGATGATGGATGTGCAGACTCTGCTGCGCTTTTATGGGTTCACCCGAGTCGTGGTGCTGGCTGTGGAAGACGCCGTGAGCAACCTCGTGCTGGACTTCTTTGGGGAGACCAAGGCGTGCCTGACCCTCAAGGGGGAGGAAACTGGCAAGAAGCCCTCGGCGTTTGACGCTGTAAACGGACAGTTCCACGTGGGGCAAGGTGCCGTGTTCGCAGTCTTTGAGTCCGAAGAAGGGCTGGCTATGTCCGGGTTTACCCCTAAAGCCTACATGCTGGGGGCATACACCGCCTCGGAACGCTGCGGCAACGCCATGGGCCAGTTGGAAGATGGCACCGGGTTTGTCCGGGCCGGGCGGGGGGCCATGGAGCTTGCCAAGGTTCAACCCCATGAAGTGCGGATTGTGAAGACCCACGGCACGGGAACGGAGTCAAACAACAAAGCAGAAGGTGCTGCGCTGGCGCACATGTTACCGGATGGCTTTGTCGCCACTTCCTTTAAGCCCAGCATCGGACATACAATGGGTGCCAGCGGATTGCTCGAAACGACATTGTTGCTCGACGCCCTCCGTGAAAATACAGTGCCTGCGATCAAGAACAGGACTGAAGATGATAGGGTGTACTTATCGGAAGCGGTCACGGCACCTGACGGACTTATTTTGAGTACCGCTGCTGGCATGGGCAACATCTATTCCGCAGCGGTTTTTAAGAGGGCGTAAGGTATGCCGGTCAACAGCAAGCAACAGCAGTTACCCATCCATGAGGTGGTGGCAACTGCCTTCAAAGATATGAAGGTGCCACGTGAGCAAGTGGCGGCTGCTATGGTTGGCTTCATCACGCAGGCCGAAATGCCCGGCATGGACAAGGCCCAGTTTGGCAACACCCTGTTCGTTTCCCACATCAAGGAAAAGAACGGGGTGCGGGTGGCCTACCTCAAAGCGGTCAACGCAGACACTGCGCGCAACTACCTCGACAACGGGGTCAAGTATTTTAAGTACATCATCGAAAAAGGTGTCTCCTACGTTTTTATGACGTTCACGGAGTCCTCGGTGGTATCCATCCTCAAGGCAATTCAAACACCTGACGTGCAAAAACGTGTGGGATACAAAGCCAAAGTCGCCATGAAAAAAGACGCTAAAGGGCAGTATGTCGCCGTAGTTCGCGTGATGCAGGAGGGTGAAGAATGAGCGCCGCCGTTGAGTTTGTCGAAGACCTCGGCGGTGCAGTAGTAGACCTCGTTGAAGACGTAGGCGGCGCGATTACTGACGCAGTAGATTGGGTTGTTGATGAAGTCATTGACCCCGTTGTAACCACGGTGGGGAATGTCATTGACGGCATGATGGATGACCCCATCAAGAGCATCGCCATGATCGCCGCGTCAATCTACGCACCATGGGCTATCCCGCTGATCGAAGGCGCTGACATTGCTATCTCCGGGGGCGACATCGGCGATGTGCTTGAAGGTATGGCGAAGTCGTATGTCATGCAGGCAGCAGGCCAGTATGTGGGTCAGGCAGCGGGTGCGTGGGCGGGGGAGGCAGCGGGTTCTCTTGAGTATGCCGACGAAGCAGCCCGTGCAGCGGCAATGAAAACAGCCGCGCAGGTAGTGGGTAGCGCCGCAGGTAACGCTGCGGTTGCCGTGGTAGCCGGGCGTGATCCCCTAGAGGCAATGCTTATCGGTGGTGTGTCAGCCGCTGTACCCGCCGTGCTGGGGCAGTCTTCCGCGTTCCAAGGGCTACCGAAGGCTGCACAAAACGTGATCTCGGCGGGAGTGACCTCCGCACTTACCGGTGCCAACCCTACTGCGTCGATGATCAACGGGCTGATTGCAGCGACCGACATCACCAGCACCATCCTCAAGGAATCTGGTGCGGATCAATTCTTAAAAACGGATGCACAACGAGCCATCGTCAGTGACATCTTAATGGGCACCATATCAGCGGCGGTCAGCGGCGGTAACGGTTCCAACGTCCTCCAAGCCGCGCTGATGAAGGCAGGCTCCAAGGCGCTCGGGGAGCTTGTCACCGACGGCTTTAAGACTGTTGTGGACGAGGTATCTGGTACAGCGCAAGCTGCCCGTGAAAAAGCTGCGCTGCTGGAAGAAAACCAGATGGCCCAGCAGACGGCGGTGGATGGCTACAACCAAGTACGCGACACACTGTCGCAACGCAACGCCGAATTGGGCACACTGAAAACTGGCGCGGATGCCGCCATGGCCGCGTTCAACGCGAACAAGAACGCCGACACAAAGGCAGCGGCTGAAGCAGCGATTGAGCAGTACAACACCTATGCGCGCATCCTGAAGTCTGACTACGACACCACATACAAGCCCCAGCTTGAGCAGTACGGTGCAGAGCTTGATGCTCTCAAGGTTACGCACGCCACTGCATCGGGGGACTACGAGAAGTTGGTGCAGTCGTTGGCGACCAAAACTGACAAGCTCAGCGAAGCACTTGACCCGATCTACGGCAAGCTGCAAGAAACCGTCGTCAAGGCTGTTGACCCCAACTTTGACGCAGAGCAGTACCGCAAGCTCAATGGGCTGGGCGCAGATGTAGACGCCTACGAACACTACTTGGATGTGGGCCAGCGCGAGGGCTTCATCACCAACGATAAAGACAAAGTGATCGCCGACAAGGCCGCTGCCTTTGAGCAGGCTACCGGCGTCAAGCTCCCTGAGTACATCATCGACAACGCCAAGGCCAACGACAACGCGACCCGCGATGCGGCTGTCAGCAACTACGTGGACAACACGCTTGTTGACATGAAAACCGCCGCCGCGACCAAAACCGCTGCGCAGAACGCGGTGCTTGATTCCTACGCCAAGGCGGGCTACTCACAAGCGCAAATCAACTACCTGATCGACTCCGGTAAAGCAGGCACTTACGTCAACGAGATCATGAGTAAGCAGCAGGCGGGTGTTGAGCAGTTGCGCGACTACGCCAAGGCGGTGTACGACTCCGCTGGCCCCGATAGCGCCGAGTACAAGACTGCGTACAAAGCCGCGCTGGACGGCATGGCGGCATACGGCGGCTATGGCGTAGTCAAGGACTCCAGCGGTAGCTATATCTCTACGCAAAACGGCAAGCTCGACCCAGACACACTGGTGCCGGTGACCAAGAGCCACGGGTACTTTGACCCGGTTACTGGGATGATGCACGTATTTGTTTATGGTGTGGGCGACTCTCAGAAGTACGCGCCTCTCTCTGACCTGCCGAAGGAAGACATCTCCGCGCTGTGGGCGAAGGGGCGTTCGGCCAACCCGCCTACGGGTGGTGGGGGCAGTATCTTTGGTGACGGCTCTGGCGTGTCGTCGAGCATGTTTGCAAGCTTGCAGCTTGTTGCTAAAGACGACGGCTCAGGAGATGCCGGGGCAAAGATGTTTGACGGGGGCACCGGGTTCGCGCTAATCGCCTATTCAGATGGCACTGCCCGTGCCATCAAGAAAGATACCGGGGAAGTCATTTGGCTGGAGCCTGCGGAAGCGGCGAAGATTCTCAAGGAGGTGCCGCAAGTGCCCCCCGCGCAGATCGTCACACCGACTGAGGTAATCCCTGCTCCACCGAAACCTTCGGTTGACCTGACCAAACCGCCGCTGACGCTGACGGAGATCAACAAGACGCTGACTGCGCAGGTGGCTGAGCAGATCGCTGACGGACAGACTGCGGCCATGCCCTCTGCGGCTACTTCCCCGACTACTGATGGCGGTGCAGCAGCGCCCCCCGCAAACCCCTACGTGCCTCAGTACACGTGGAATACGTTGTCATCACAAGCTACATCTGATGGCACTACGGGCGGCAACACGAACACGGGTGGCGGCGCAACTTCAGGCGGTACATCTGGTGGCACTACGGGCGGCACATCTGGTGGCACTACGGGCACCCCGGCTGGCCTGACCCCAGCGCAGCAGACCCAACGCATGGGCAACATCAACTCCATGATGGGGATGCTCGCACAGTCGCCAGACGCCGCAGGGCAACAAGTTACCGTAAAACAAGCTGATCCAGCTAAGATCGGGTACGCCTACGACTGGAATAGCATCTTTGCTAACCCGTCGCAGGAAAAGATGTTTGTGACGCCCTACGCACAGGGCGGTGCGGTTCGCAGCGATCTGGATGACGTAAACGACGAACTGCTCAAATTGCTGAAGGGGTAAGACATGGAATACTACGACGAGGCGTCAGACACGTGGTCTGAAAATAGCGGCAGTGATTACGTCGCCAGCCAAGGTGGGAACGACAACTGGTTCTGGGACGAGATCGGTATCGACCCCGGCAGCATCGACTACGGTGGCGGCACGCCCCCGACCAACGACCAGATTCTCAAAGATATTGGGTATCAAGACCCAACTATCGTGACCTCTATCAGCAAGCTGCTTTCTCAGGCTGGCCCTGCGGCGGTCGGGTTCCTGAAGAAGCAGTTCATCGACCCCAAAACCGGCGATGTGAACTGGCGGTCAGTGGCCGCTGCCGCAGGTGGGTTGTACGGTGCATATCAAAGCCAGCAAGCCCAACCTAAAACCGGCTACCAAGGTGGCATCCCCAAGTACGAGGCCGTGCGGGAATCTGTTCCGGGCACCTACGACCCCAACCGCCGTGCAGGTAGTGGTGGGCAGCAATACTTTACCGATACGAAATACGTGGCACCGGGCGAAGCCGCCACCGCCGCACGTGCAGCCGCCAAGGAAGAAGCAGCGGGGCTCGCTGCCTTGAACCGGAGTAACCCGGCACGCCAATCGGCCACCGCCGCTGCCGTGGAAAAGGGCGAGGAATCTCGTGCGGTTATAGAAGAAAACCGCCGCGCATCTGACGTTATTCAGGACAAACCCGTACCCAAGTACGCCACGGGCGGTATTTTGGCGCTTGCCAAGGGTGGCGCACCCCAATATTTATCTGGCACAACCGATGGTATGGAAGATAAAATTCCGGCACGGATTGACGGCGGACAAGAGGCACGTTTAAGCCATGGCGAATTTGTTATTCCTGCGGATGTCGTCGGGCACCTTGGCAACGGTAATTCCGAAGCTGGGGCAAAGCGCCTGTACGACATGATGGATCGTATTCGCAACGCTCGTACTGGCACCCCCAAACAGGGTAAGCAGATCAACCCGAATAAATTTTTGCCCTCGTGAGGTAACCCATGGCTACATCCCCTCCTGCTTCTAGTACCACCACCGGAGTCGGCCAGCAGACTGGCACCGAGTCCTCCCTTTCTAACTGGGCTGGGCCGTATGTCACGGACATGCTGGGTAAGGGTCAAGCTCTCGCAGGGCAAGACTACACCGCGTACGGTGGCCCCCTGACGGCAGGTGCATCTGGCCTGCAAACCCAAGCGTTCCAAGGCTTGGCCGGGTTGACCATCCCTACGGATCAAATGACGGCGTTCACGCCGAAGCAGTTCACAGCCGATGACGCCAGCCGCCTAATGAACCCGTACCTCACGACTGCACTTGACCCGCAAATCGCGGAAGCCAAGCGTCAATCGCAAATCCAGAACCTGCAAAACAACACTGCGCTGACCAAGGCCGGTGCGTTTGGTGGGGGCCGGGGTGCGTTGATGGAGTCTGAGAACCAGCGCAACTTGCTGAGCAACTTGTCAGGCATCACTGGCACCGGCTACAAGCAAGCGTACGACCAAGCCATGGGTCAGTTCAACCGTGAGCAGGATCAGGGTCTGGCAGCTACCAACAACGCGCAGCAGTTCGGTCTGGCCGCGCTGAGCAAGCAGGCTGAACTCGGTTCCCAAGAGCGTGCGATTGAGTCTGAGGGCGTCAAGGCTGACTACGACCAGTTCAAGGAGGAACAACTCTTCCCGTACAAGCAAACGCAGTACATGCAGTCGCTGCTCCAAGGCTTGCCGCTGGCCGCGCAGACCTACGCGTACTCGCAGCCAAGCGCCTTGTCACAGATGCTCAGCCAGTCGGGCGGCATCATGGACTTGTACGACCGCTTGTTTGGGGGCACTGCAACCCCTGCGGCCACTACTACTCCGACTACCACCCCGACGACTACTCCGACTACTACTCCGACTACTACACCAGTCGCTACGACTTGAGGTAACCGATGCAAGCACCCAACGCACAAGGACTCGCCGGTCTGATGTCTCAGCCACAGCGTCAGCCACAACCCCAAGGCGGTATGCCTGCACCGGGCGGTGCACCGCGCCCCCAGCCGGGCCAAGCTACGCCCAATCCGGGTACGGCCAGCCATATGGCGGGTCTTGGCACCGTGGAAGACCGCGTGTCGGCGTACCGGGGTAACCCACAGCCACTCCAGCAGCGTTACGCCATGAGCCAAGACCTGCTTGATCTGTTGGCGCTCCAAAAGATCAAATCAGAAAAGGAATCTGCTGCACGCCAGATGCAGTTGTCCATGAACCAGCAAGCCGCCGCCGAAGGTGGTGAGCCGCCTACGATTGCCCAGCAGCGTGAGCAAGAGGTCATGGACTTGACCAAGAACGAGCTTGCGCAGCAGCGTGGTGATACCGCCAACCAGCAAGTTTCCCAGCAGCAAGGAGCCATGCAGAAGTTGATGAGTGGCATCGCTGGGGCTCCCGGCGCTGCTATGGCGGCACAACCCAAGGCTATGGCCGCT
>JBBAPH010000048.1:6179-8072 GCA_040400935.1 Polaromonas sp. | reverse complement strand
GTGCCACTATATGTCATTGTCAGCCTCGCCCTCGCCGCCCTCCTCCTCCCCCTCCCCCCCCTCCTCTGAATCAGAGCCGCCATACCGGGGCTGCGGCGCGATGCTGTCCAGAAACTCCCGCAGGGCGTGGCTGCTGGCCGCGGCACCGCCGTCTGCCCCTTCCGCATCGTCAGTCCCAGAGCTGCGGACCGGGGGAGCCAGAGGCGTCTTGTAGTTCATCCGAGCCGCAGGGTGCGGTAGGGGCAGCCGGTCCTCAGCGGGTACTGCGAGGTTCTCGGCTTTCGCCTGCTTCTTCGCCGCACGTATCTGGGCGCCCACGTGCCGGTGGAGGACGTCGAAGATCGCACAGGTGTCCACTGCGCAGGCAGCAGGAAGGGAGGAGGCGGTACACGGGCGGTGAAGAATCAGAGTGCAGAGACAAGAAAACCACATGGCCCGCCGCATGAAAGCACGGGAGAGCACTCACGCTTCATCTTCGCCTTCTCCAGCGCCGACTTTTGCACCCGCAGCGTAGGGATGAGCTTGAACACTCTGGTCTCCAGCGAGGCGCCCCCATTCGTGAACATGTCGGCGCTGTCGGGCTCGCGCCCCCCCCTCGTGAGCTTGCTCATGGCTTTGAGGGCCAGTATGGCGACGCGCCACGCTGGCACGCACCACAGGACGCTGGATGGGTGCATGCCCTCCCTGAACTGGGTGCCGCTGGTGTGCGGGCGCTCCTTCTGCACCCTGGCCGCGCGGGTCATGAGCGAGAACAGCAAGCCGCCGGGATTGCAGGCGCCGGGCTCTACGAGGGCCAGCACTAGGTTGCTCCGAATCTCCTGCATTAGAGCGGTGCGATCTCCGCCGTCTGCGAGAAGAGCGTGGGGGCACGGGGGCAGACGGGAAAGTAAGGAAGGGTGCAAGGTGCAGGTAGCGGAGCACTACTGGCGGTTTCTAAAAACAACATGCTCACCTTCTCTCCCCGCCATCTCAGCGAGCGAGCTGACTAAGTCCTCGCCCGCCCCGTCTACCCCGTACACCACCTCAAAGTTGGAGATGATGTCCTCCAGCGGGGCGCTGCTGCCGGTGCCCTCCTCCATGGCCCGCTTGGGGTCCTTGATCTTGAAGTCTTCGTGGCGCCCCTTGCGCAGGATCCTGCAGGAGAGGGTCGCACGCGCCACTTTTTGGTTGAAGCGCATATGCTGGTGCACGGGGTTGTAGAGCTGGCAGTTAGGGCGACGTGGCGGAAACTCACTCTGACAGCTCATGGATGAAAGTCTTGTGGTCGGCGACGTACTCCGAGTCTTCAGGGGGGTCCGACCAGAGTGCCACCAGGTGGTTGAGCTTCCCGCCCACCGCCACCGCCGCATCCCCCCAGAGGGCGGCCAGGATGTTGCGCACGACCTTGCCGAGCACGGGCGTGGTCTTGTTGATGTGGTACACGCCCTCTTGCAGCGCAGCGGCGATTACCACAGGGCGGATGAACTTGTCGTACGGGGGCTGGAACAGCCCTAGAGCTGTGTCGGGCACGGGTAACGTGCCCTCAGCGCTTGCGACCAGTGCAGCCGCTGTGGCTGCACGGCGCATTAGGCCTTTCGCAAGGTCGCGCTTTGCCTGGGTACGAGCGATGCCACCCGCCCCGCCAATGCTAGCGAACGCAGACGATGACGCACCCGCCCCGCCGTAAGATGAGCTTTCGCTGGCGCCACGTTCCTCGTCTGAGTCGTCCCTGCAATACGAACGTGAGTGACAAATTGATGGGAGGTCGACTGGATGAAATTCGTAGCGCGGTAAGAGATCCGAGTCTTTCAGACTGAGCGGGAATGTGAACTCACCGCGTTTCACCAAAACCGCTGATGACCGGGCGGTCGCCGGAGGATGAGGCCTTGCCAGCGGCAGGCCGGTAGGATCCAG
>JBBAPH010000048.1:0-6079 GCA_040400935.1 Polaromonas sp. | reverse complement strand
AGGCGCCGGTGGGCCCGGTCCGACCGCTGATGGCCGGGCGGTCGCCGGAGGATGAGGCCTTGCCAGCGGCAGGCCGGTAGGATCCAGAGGCGCCGGTGGGCCCGGTCCGACCGCTGATGGCCGGGCGGTCGCCGGAGGATGACGAAGTGACGGGCTCACTTGGCTGCGTGTACTGCGGCGGGTACCCGAGCTCAGAAAGTCCGTCGCTGTGGTTTGAGCTGCTGCGGGTGTCTCTGTGGCCCCTGCGGTAAATGAGATGAGAGGAGCATGGTAAATATCGACAGTGAGGAAAGTGTGGGCAGACCGAGTGGGACTATCTGCACGTTGCTTGATCGATCACTCACTGATTGCCAGGACGGGCCGAGGTGGGGGCCGCAGGGGCCGCAGAGTCACCGCGGCTCTGCATTTTGCCACGTCGCACAGCCGCGTAATCCTCATCAGCACGTCGCACCCGCGCCGTGTCCTTGCTGCAGGGACAGACCGGGGGAAAGGCAAAGAAGCGGTAAAGCTAAAGTGCCGTGCACTGCGCATGAAAACGCACACGCAAAGCACAAGCCCGCACAACTTGGACTTGTGCTGACCGCTATAGACGCACTTGGACAGGCGCTTCACTTGCGCGGACTCAAGCAACTCCAGGTGTGTGTTGTCCTCGTCGTCGCCCGGATCCGACGATTCGATCGGCATCATTGTACCAGTCGCCGTGTACTTGGGGGCGAACCTATCAGCGGCTCTGCGAAAGCAAAAAAACGCGAGTGAGAGGACGGATGTATAGGGACGGGAGGGCAAGCGTGCTTGGTAAGTACTCTGGTCGTCATGTGAGCAACTGAAAGCACAAGCCCGCACGAGGTTTGCTCACCTGGGCTGCAGCAGTGCGGTAGCAGCTCTGGCGCCGCCGATGAGAGGCGTCGCAGTTGGCGATAAAGTGCCACGACCCTGTGAATCTGAGCTCGCGGGAGAGTGAGGAGACGGTAGCTGCGTGCCGACGCCGCCCCAGCCTGATTCGGGGAAGCCGATGGACTTGGCAGTACGATCAGCGGCATCCCGCAGGGCGTCAACGGCTGAAGCAGCCGAAGGCTTGAGGGGGGCACCGCTAGCGAGCGTAACATTGCTCTTGCCTTTACCGAGATGCTTGAGCTGCACGCGATCCTGCTGGATACGCATGTTTGACGCTAGTATTTCTTGAGCCTCTGCCAGCGTGCCTTGCTGCTGATGGAGTCTCTCATCTCTACTCGAAAGCGCGGTGGTCTTGCCGTCTCGCGGTGGCATCGCCGGCTCTGCGGTTTGAGAGGGAGAATGGGCGAACCGGAACAAACAGAAGAACCCAATTGAACAAACTTGACAAACACATCGTTTCGGTGAGATCATAATGATCTTTTAGCGCTTTCGCATGTTCGCTTTAGAGGAGATAGGAATCGGCGCAGCAGAAAGAGAAGTGAGGCCATAAAGATCACTTACTGGGCATCCTGCTGGTTACGTCCAAGTTTACAGGACCAGATGTACGCGGCATCTCCTTTTTTGAGCCTCCTGCACCGTTTCCTGACATAATGAGCTGGTCACCAACGACTCCCGTTGGGACAAGACGAAGTGGGTCGGATGTGCTTTTATTCGATACCAAATGCCTCTCAAGCCGTAAAAATATGTTACATGTAACAGTCTCAACCTGAAATGGATGATCTTATATGAATCCAATGGTTCGATAGGTTTTGCAATTGGTCGGAAGGATATCAGCTGAATCAGACTCGCAAAGCTGCTTTGATATGTCTACAAGATGCGCACTAATCCATCTGAACAAGAATGTATCCATGCTCTCATTGTTCTTTGGTTTGTCGCGGTAGCGGTGGGCTTACCAGACATTTCCTTTCGGCTCACCCGAAAGACTTTGCTCCCCGTCAACCGACCCATCTTGTTGACTCGAGTTCGTTAAACGATTTGACTGCTCACCCTGCCGCACCTTTGTTAGGGGACAATGATTCTTCCGGCGCCGGCGCAGGTGCTGCGCATTCGGCCGATTCAACTGGCGGTGGGGTTCGCTCCCGCCCCGATGAGCCATCTATTGCCGCTGATCGCGAGGTAAAGCGTGCACGCTCAGATCTGCAAGCGATGAACGCGTCAATTTCGGACTCTCCTACCGCTGGGAGTGGTGAGAGTTACGGGGATGGTCGCCCTCAAGGACGTAACAGTGCTGCGGTCGATTCACCGCCCGGTGCTTCGGAAGTCGCAAGTCGGACGCCTCCTCGCGCTTCCGCAGGCAACGATCGCGGCGGGGAGGATGATGGAATGGAATATGATTTCGGCTATGGACCTCCCTCGCCTTATGATGGCTCGATTGTTGGAGGTTTCGACTTTGGCGACGGACAAGTCGATGAAGCTGAAGATGAGGCCCTGCAAGGCGGCGGCGCGGATAGCAGAGACGCTTTGAATCCTGCCCAGGACGCTCAGCCCTCCCCTGATTATGATGAGGGCGGAGGTAGCTCGTTTGACGTCAGGCAGGCTGCACGCTTACAGGAGTTCAATCCTGTATCTTCAGACGACTTGCACGATGACGTTCTCTCTTTGCTTGCCCCGGATTTACCTGAAGCCGCCGCCGCGGGCGGCAGGACTGACGAATGCGACTCCGATTCTGGTGACTTTGAGGGCGCAGGCTACGATGAGGGCTACCAGCCCCTCCCGGAGCCAGTTGGCGCTGCGGACTATGAGGGACCTGCTGTTTCCAGTGGGATGGCCATGAACACCGCAGCAAAAGCAGTGCTGGACATTGCCCGTCAGCTTGTAGTGAATGACGAACAGGCGCTTGTGCATGGTAAACAGCGGTACGCTACGATCGGCGAGACTAAGCTCGCTGTGGCCCTGGCGGACATCAATGCGCCGCTCGCATCACAGACCCGCATCGCTAGTCTCTTTCAGGACACGGACGTTATCCCCAATAATGACAGCAACATCCGCGTTACCTCAGGGGAAGCTCTGCGTGCTCGAGTGCGGGTACCTGTGTCACGAAGTGTACCCTTCTTGGCTGCGATGGAGGCGGTAACAGTGGAGCTTGACGACTACAAGTTGTATCTGGACTCCGCCAAGCGCCGGTTCACCTTCTACATCAGCAAAGACGCTTCCGAGGAAATTTTACACCACATCTCGCAGTATGCACACGTCGGGGTCAACTTCCTGGTGGACCCGGACCACGCAGAGCCGCAGTATGAGCACTACCTAGGGCAGCAGGTGCTGGCCAACGGCGTGGCCGAGCCTGTGGTTGTAGGGGCGCCGTTCCGCGCACAAGCGTGCCGCACCACTGTGCAGGCGCTGCGTGAATCTGTCGTGGGTAAGATCGAACCTGGCCGCAAGCTGCTGGTGATCCCGTTATTCCTGTGCCTCGACTACGCCCTCATCAGCGAGCGTAAGAGCGCGGCGGTGCTGCTGGTGCAGCCGATGAACTATGTGGGCCCGTTCGCGCGCAAAGTCGAAGCGCTGGTGGACCTGGGCATCGTCGGCGCGCTTGACATCAGCACCGGCGCTGGGATGACGGACGAGTACGCTATGCACCTCAAGCGGGATGCGGTACAGAAGGTTTGGGCGGCTGTGCTGCTGCCGCTCATCAAGAGAACCATAGAGAGGGGCGGTCTGCCGCTGGATGGGCTTGCGGGCTCCAACGACAAGTATCAGGTTTTTTTTGCGCCTGGTCTGCGGATGCAGGATCACCAAGCGCAGGCATCGGAACTACTAAATCTGGCCAACCGCTGCCAGCTTTGTACGCTTCCGTATGACAAGCTGGCACCGGTGTCGGAGGCACGTGCCTCCGCGGCCCTGCGGGATGGCGTCGCAATTAGGAACTTTCGTCTGCTGGCCGCCCACGGTACGCCAGCGCAGCGCGCCGACGCCATCAAGCGGCTGCGCGAGACGCATGGAGCTCACTACGAGCTTCATTGGACATACGGCTTGACCACGACTGGCTCCAATGCTGACGGCTCACCCGCTAGCGTGGAGCTGTGGCGCGGGTCAACGACCTCTGTGCTGTGTGCTTTCCGTGCGCCTATGCACCAGTTCGAGCTCGGGCTGCTTGAGAAGATCCATCGCCACACCCTCGCGTTGATTATAAGCGACATCTGCGACCGGTCCCCCGCTGTGGCAACCAAGGACAGGCCCATCTTGGTACGCGGCCTTGTGAAGCGGGCTGAGAACGCGCAAGCAGCATTTGACGACGGCGTGACGGGAGCCATCACCAGCTACACGGAGCTGCAGCGCACAGCCAAACTCAGCGGCGACAAGCGCAAGCACCTGCTGGTGCCGTTGCTGGTGTCGATCGGCAGTGACAGCTTCATAATTCAGTCCGCCGCGGTCCGCCGCCCCGTATGCCGCGCGATAAGCTTAGCGCTCGCGGCGTGGGAGGTGGGCCGTGCATTCGCGTTCACCCAGCGCCAGCTGGACGTTTATCTGGCAGTGCACGCGCAGCTGGGCGAGGCGTACATGGCGACGTTCAGCGGACTCGACGGCTCAGAGGGCAGCTGCCCCAAAGTGCACGCCCAGCTCGTGCACCGCGCTTACGAGCTGCAACAGGCCGGCGCCCCCGCGGCACGCACGGAGCAGCACGCAGAGGCGCGCAACAAGCAGCTCGGCGGCGACTATGACGCCAGTAACAAGCAGTCGCTGGCAGGGGTGGTGGCCTCCGCGTCTGACCGCGCAGCTGCAGCCCTGGTAAGCTTAGCGCTGCCTGTGGCCGCTGCGGTCAAGCAGGAGCGCGCAGCGGGTGGGGACGGCTGTGACGTCGGAGTCCACAATCCAGTGGGCGCGGCAGTCAGTGTGCCGCCCGCAGTGGTGCGCACGCGCCACTGCTCCTTGCGTGGCAGCTACGGCACGGTTGACGGGTGGTCCCCTGAGTGGAAAACACGGCTGCGCCGTGCTCTGAGGGGCTATGCCAGCAGCACGTACCCGCTGGCACCGCTGGGTGAGTCCTTCACGTGGGCGCCGCAGTCCGTCAAGCTATTCGGCACTGCCGAGTTGTACATACCAGGCAGGCTGTCCCGTGGCGCTGTCAGCATCAAGTTCGGTGGCGGCGCTGGGCCTACAGGCAAGGCGTTCAGCGTCATCCTCGGCCCGGATGCCGCAGGCGTGGGCGCCGGCGCCTTCAAGCTGCGTGAGCTCAGAGCCTCACGCGTGCTGGCCTTCATTGAGGCCAACGTGGGGGGTTCCCGCCGGCAGCTGGCCTTCTGCCAGGACTACGTGACGTGCACCACCACCAGCCCTCGTGCAGACGACCGCAGCGAGGCTGTGTTCTGCCGTGACGCCGCTTTCGTCATGCTGCCGCTGCGAGAGGCGGATGCGCAGGACGTGGCCTCGGGCAGCGTCCCTACTGACACAGGCGGGTTCCGTGTCGTCGACTTCCTGCGAGGTGGCGACGTGCACAGGCAGGCGCACATCATGCCTCGCTCGCGCTACAACCGCAGCCGGCCGCGGGAGACAGCCGTTAAGCTGAACGGCGACTACTACATGTACATCGGACGGTCGCTGCACCTCGCCACTGGCTTACCATGGAGCGAGGAGGCATCTGACTGGCTGCCGCTCAGCTGAGGCTGTAGTGCGCGGCGATGCCCCACTGGCCGGCCGCAGCGGGCCGCTGCACCTGTGCGGCCTGGGCTCTCCGAGCCTTTTCCAGGAGTCCAGGCGCAGACTACCGAGTGGCAGGTACGCCGCGGCGTGCGACTCATACCAAGCCCGCATCATGTCCATGGGCGCGCGGGTAGCCATGGCCATTATAAGTTATAACCCAGCTCGCAATCACGTGCACGTTCAATGATCACCGTGACCGTGACGATCATGATCATGATCATGATTATGTAGTTCAACTTGACTTCCACTGGCATTTTTCAACTTATTCTGATATGAATTTTACATTGGAGCACCCTATCACAAGATCTTTGTCCTACTGATGTCATTTCTTCTCACGCGTGAGTTGGCACGTTGCATTTTCATTGATTGCGTCCCCCCGCCGCAGGGCCGCACTGCCAGTGGCAGCCTGAGCTGCGCATGCGCATGAGACAAACACCGCACGCGTTGATATATACATAGACCGCGTTCGAATTCCTGCAGCGTC
>JBBAPH010000047.1:3583-8686 GCA_040400935.1 Polaromonas sp. | reverse complement strand
CGGCGCTCGTGGCTGTGCTACAGAAGCACGAGAGCGCGGATGCGCTGCCCGCAACGAGGGATACGCCCGGGGCGTTGCTGCCTCCATCCGAGTCGGAGCGCGAGCAGCCGCCAGGGCATGCAGTAGCCGCAGCGGTGCACGCGCCGGCTCACCCTGCAGCCGCTGCCTCTTCCGGCAGCTTCCGCGCCATCCTCGGGCAGTCGCTGCGATCTCTGTTCTCCACTGGCGGAGGCGCCGCCACGCCTGCAGGCGACGCTACCGCCGCCTCCGGTCCCCCAGGCGCTGCCAAGCGGGCCCTAAGCGTGGGCAAGCTGACGGCTAGCCAGCACTTCCATGCCGACGGGCGTCCCGTGAGCATCCTCAAGAAGCAGTCCGCGCCGCGCATGACGCACGCAGCCGCCGCTAGCGGCATTGCAGCCACCACCGGTACGGGCGCGTTAACGACGGGGGACCCTGATTCGACGCTGTCCGCAGCTCGTGCGCTCACGGATGTCCCGCCGCTGCCAGTGTCCCGCGACTCGCTAGGAGACACGCTACCGGAGCCGTTTGGAGTGCCCGTCATCGCTGAGGAGGAGGCATCGGGAGCGGAGTCTGAGGCGGGGGAGTCCGACTCACCCGCAGCCGGGGAGCGAGGCCTGCAGGAGGCTGCTGCGCCCATGCCCCCGCTACCACCATCACGGGTGGAGCACTCTGAGGCCTCCCGTGTCTCGAGCCACGCGGCTGAGGGGGCCATCGACGTCACCCCTGCTGACACCAACGGCGGCCCGATCGCAGCTGCGCAGGCGCCCGCGGAGGGCCCAGTGGTAGAAGCATCTCCCGAAGCTGCGCAGGCTGCCGGGGAGCTGCCGGTGGGTGAGCACGGCAACGGCGACACGGGTATTGCCACTACCTCACTCTCTTCCGAGACCCCCCAGGGCGATGACGGCGGCAGTGGCGGCGGGGACTCAGCCGCATCGACCTCGCAGTCCGCCCTGCACACGCAGCAGCACGGCGGTGGCTCCTCTGCAGACGAGCCGCTCATCTCGGCGGTCCGGTCCGTTACCGAGATATCTGCCGCTGAGGCCGCGGTAACACGCTCCGTTACCGAACCGCTGGCTACCGAGAGCGCCGGGGCACCCGCTACAGCCGCTGATGCTGTCGCTGAGCTGCGAATAGAGTCGGCGCCCGCTTCTGCAGGCGCTGGGCTAGGTATGGCGGATGCGGAGACCACGGCGGCGAACTAACGAAGGTTGAGGCCGCTGCACTCAGGCCGGCAGAGGTCGGTGTGGTCGCCGCCTGCGGGGCTGATGGTCAGCATGGGGTGGACGCTACCACGTCTCGCCGCGATGCTCCGGGGGCGTTTAGTTCCGGGGGGGGGTCCTGCAACCGCGAGTCCGCGACTAGTACTGAGCTCGAGGCTATCGCTCCCCGGCGGAGTGCACGTGGTGACAATTCATATGAAAAACTCTGTTATGTGCCTTAAGCCGGTGCTTGCTTTACCTTGACATAGGGACGAAGTTACCGATTTGTGGAGCAACTTTCAAGTTCGTAAACTTGTGCCCTTGACACGTGCGCACCAAGTTTGGCAGCCCCTGAGTATCGCGCACCAAAACTTCGTTTTGTGATTGAGTGCCATCACGTCTGCGTGTGTATACTCCTACGTCTTCCAGTACTTTCGGGCACGGCCAGCTCCTGCGTGACAGCCCATATTTCGAGCACAAGGAGGGCGTCTTCAAGAGACTTCAACTTACTACTATGCGAATGCGCGCCAAGCACGTAGCGCTCGGCGCGCTGATCGCGGCAGCGGCCGCCGCGGAGCGTGTGGAGGTACCCTTCTCATATGCGTGGCGCTTCCATCTGGGGCCGGGCCCCGACGACGGGCCGGGCCCCGGCAACGGCTGGGCTTTCCCACAGCTCATCTCAAACTGCACCGGGACGTGGCCCAATCCCAACAGGATAACGTCGCTTGACTGCTCAGTCGCGTGCGCGTACAACCCGTCCTGCATGGTGTGGATCCACGTGAACAACTCGCGCTCGTGCGCGCACGGTGACGGCAACGCGACGTGCGTGCCCGCGGTGAGCAACGCGACTGCCAACGGCGCGCTGCGCACGACCGTCACGCCGCTGCAGACGAGCTACGCCTTCGCCGCTGCGTTGCTGCCGGAGGATGCGGGTTGGCCGCTGGTGGACGCGCCCCACGACGCGCTCATGAGCCTCAACAACAGCTTCTCCGAGACCGGCGGCGACGCCAGCCACGGTTACCGCGTGCGCCAGGTCGTGTGGTACCGCAAGCACTTCCAGCTGCCCGGGAACTGGGCGGGCAGCCATGTGCTGCTGCGGTTTGAAGGTGTCGGCCATGTGGCGCAGGTTTGGCTCAATGGAGAATACCTTCTGACGCACAACTCCGAATACGGCGGGTTCACAGTGCGGCTAGACAATATCAGCGCCGCGGTGTGGGGCGGTCCCAACGTGCTCGCCCTGCGAGCCGACGCCAGCTGGGGATCTGCTCACTGGTATAGTGGTGGCGGCATCGATCGCCCCGTATGGCTGGTGCGCACGGCCGCCGCAAACATCGTGGAGGATGGCGTGTTCGCCCCTGCAGAGCTCGCCACAGGCGCAACGTCAGCGTTCGTCTCCGCAGAGTGGCAGAACAGCGGCGGCGCCGCGGGCGGCAGCATCACGTGCGCTGTGCTCTTTCAGCTGCAGAACGCGAGCACAGGGGAGGTGTTGTCAAACGTGACGACGCCGCCGGCCACGCTGCCGCCGAGCGACGGAATCGCCACCACAGCAACCGCGCAGCTCCCTCTGCCACCCTCCGTGTTGGCTCACCTATGGTCCATCCAGGCACCCACTCTGTACACCCTGAACGTCACACTGCTGCTGCTACCGAACGGCGGCGGGCAGGAAGCCGTGGACGGTGCGCTGGTGACTGTGGGCTACCGGACCACGCGGTGGGATCCAGCGACGGGCTTCTATCTCAACGACGCGCCCGTGCGGCAGCGCGGGTTCAGCAACCACAACTCCTTTGCGGGCGTGGGTGTCGCGATGCCCCCGCGGCTGGACGTATTCCGCGCACAGGTGGCGAGGGCCCTGGGCGCCAACACGTGGCGCATGTCACACAACCCCTACCGCAGCTCGCTGTACGACGCCCTCGACGCGCTGGGCATCATGGTGCGTGATTTTGATATGTACACTGCCTCTCTCTCACTCTTTCACGTCTCCTCGTAATGACTGACACATGGGATTCAAGCCCTCCCTCGCCCATCCCTGGTGCGCCGCAGGTGTGGAATGAGGCGCGCGACTTTGGCTCCGAGTACGCCTTCCAGATGCACGACATGGCCAAGCGCGACCGCAACCACGCATCCGTCATCATCAACTCCCTGTGGTGCGTCGGGGCGGCGGCGGGGTCAACGCAGCAGCTTGGGAAGAAAGGACTTTGCACCCACCCGGCCGGTCGCTCACCCTCTTGGTCCGCCTCATCCGTCACACTCTCCCCGCGCGTGGTGCAGCAACGAGGTCGAGTGTGACGGGCCCCCCGAGGCGGGCGCCGCATCCGTTGCGGCGTCGCGGGCGGTGGACCCCTCCCGCCCCACCACCGCCAACAGCATCGGGCCGGACGGGCTGTTTGCGGTCGTTGATGTGCAGGGCATGAGCCACCGCAATGTGAGCACGTTTGCGGCGCTGCACGCGGAGCGCCCGGAGCAGCCACTCGTGCTGAGCGAGTGCTGCTCCTGCTCCACCCAGCGGCTGCCGCGTGAGCCCGTGGACGACGCGTGCATGGCGTCCGAGAACGCGCCGATGGCGCTGCCGTACGTGGCGGGCTCCCTGGGTGTGTGGACGCTGATGGACTATTTTGGGGAGCCCCCCGGCAACTGGCCGTTCGTGTCGTCCTCCTTCGGGCAGCTGGACCTGGCGGGGCTGCCCAAGCCGCACGCGTACTGGTACGCGTGCGGCTGGCGCGAGGGCGTGGCACCCGGTGATCCCAGCCGCGTGCCCCTGCCGCCAGCGCCCGTGGCTCGCGTCACCAGCCTCCTTGACCAGCTCACCTACGCCGGCACCGGCCCGCATCGGGTCACCACCATCAACGGCATCACCAGCGCCGCCACTGCGGAGCTGGTTGTTGACGGGAAGCTGGTCGGCCACCCGATGCCCTCAGACGGCACCTCCGTGGCGTGGGCGATCAACGTCACGCTGCCGCCCGAGCCCGCGGGCGCTGACAATGCCACCTCATGCTCATGGCCCACGTCAGTGGATGGCCTAGTGTGCTCGGGGCTGACGCACACGCCGTCAGGCAGCGCCAGCGCATCCGCGTGCGAGGCGGCGGGCTGCGACGCTGGCGCTGACGTGTGGCAGTGGGGCAAGACACTAGGCTGCTGGGTGGGCACCCCTGTGCAGCAGCCGTGCGCCCCCAACCCGCCTGGGGAGAAACCCCGGGTGGGTGGGGCGCGGGTGGTGCCGCCCGTGATCACCGTGCGCAATGCGACACTTGTGGCCCGCGACGCCACCGGTGCCGTCGTGGCCACGCACACCGTCCTGGCGCCGTCGCTGCCGGAGGGCGCTGGGGGCTCACCCGCCGCGCTCGCGCTCACCCTGGACGCCCCCTCCCTCGCCACGGGCACGGGATCGCGCCTGCTGCTGGACGGCGAGGACGCGGCGCTCGTGCGCGTGGCCTCCGTGGACGCACTCGGCGTGCTCGTCTCCACGTTTCCCGTCAACGTCACCTTCGCCATCGTGTCGGGGCCGGGACGGCTGGTGGGCGTGGGGTCGGGCAACCCCGCGGCGCACGAGCAGCCCAATGGGGCGGTTGTCGCCACCTTTGGCGGGCTGGCGCGCGCGGTGGTGCAGGTCAGCGTCGACTGCGTGTCCCCCCACCGCGACCTCGTGATCGCCGTCGACACCGACGGCGGCGGGCGCACGGCCGTGCTGCCACCGGGGGCGCCTTGCCCCACGGCGGAGGACATCGTCCTGTCCGCGACCGCGCCCGGGCTGGGCAGCGTGCAGGTGCGCATCGCCGTGTCGGGCGACGCGTCGGCCGACTCACCGCTGGCGGCGGCGGTTGCGAGCGCGGGCTCCGCCGCCGTGCGCTACCTGGAGGACTTCATGGGCTAGTTTTCGCATAGGCAT
>JBBAPH010000047.1:0-3483 GCA_040400935.1 Polaromonas sp. | reverse complement strand
CATGATCACACACGAACTTTCACACGAACTTTCGTTCAACTTCTCTATCGAATCACACATCACGGTGCCATGCCTTGGCCATGGCCACGGCCGTGGCTGCACCGTGACCGCTCCCGGGCCAGTGCCGATCGCGAGTGGCGCCGCCGCTCAAAACTGCGTCGGCCAACACGCGTGCACTATTAGTCATCGAGACATGTCGACATAATTTGAAGCTGTGGTCGCCATACTGCTGCAACGTGAATAGAACTCCATCAAATCGGACACGATCGGGGTGACCTGTTTGACCATGCTTTCAGGTCGCATTTTCAAGAAGCTGCAATGCAGCGCGCCGAGTGCAGCCACTCAAACGATGGCTGCATTCCTCTGCCTTGGTTTCGCTGTTGCGGCCGGGTCGAATCTGCTTGCGCCCAGCCTCAGCAGAATCGCCACCGCGCTGGGCGTGGATCCGTCTCTGAGAGATTACGTGCTTGGAGGCCTTGCCTCTACGTTCTTCTGGCTGGTTGGCGCCCCCCTGTCACTGGCCTCCGGTGTTCTCACGGATGCTGTCAGCAGGCGCAAACTCGGCCTGGCTGTTGCATTGGTCTGCGCGTTGGTCATGCTTGGCCATGCGTTGGTTGAGACCGTCCCCCAGCTGCTTGCCCTTCGGGCCGCGCATGGGGTCCTATTCGGCACGCTGCAGCCCCTGTCATTTTCGATATTGGGTGACCTGTATCCCCCTTCTAGACGTCCGACAGTGTCGTCCTACGTCGGCCTGTCTATCGGTGGTGGCATAGCGGTGGGGCAGCTTGTCGCGGGCGCGGTGGTCGCAGGGACAGACTGGCGTGCCCCGTACGCCATGTGCGCGGGTCTCTGTGTCGTCAGCGCCCTAGTGCTCTGGCGCTTCGCACTGGAGCCCGCACGGTGTGATTGGCATGATACACACGACGGCATAGCTACCACCACAGCGGAGGGGCGGCTGTGCGGGCAAGACGCAGGCAAGAATTCGCCGTGCGCGGCGGACCTCAATGCAGCGGGTACGGCTGGTAACGTCGCCGTCGAGTCGCACACATCGCAGTCCGTCAGCGGAGTCCAGATGACTACCACGACAACAAAATCGCTGCATGCTCGTCGCGTCCCGTCAGCGTCCCCCTCGTCTGTTGGCGCAAACCCAGCGCCGGCTGTCGAGAGCGAGCAGCAGCGTCTGCCTCCCCTTGCTGTCGGCCCTCCGGCGCAAGTCAGGGCGCGCCCTCCCATCCACCACCCACACAGCCACCGCCGCACCGTACCCGAAAGGCTACGCGCGGGCGCCTTGTGGTGCGTTAGGGAAATGCGCAACGTACTGCGGGTCCCCACAAACCGCGTCATCTATGCCCAGTCCCTGTTCGGCACGGTGGGGTGGGCCGTGGCGACAGTTTTTCTCACAGATTATCTCACCAGTGAGAAGGGCATGACTACCGGTCGCGCGTCGCTGACGGTACTGGCATTCGGGGTTGGCGCCATCCTTGGGGGTCTCGGAGGCGGCGCAGGAGGCTCATGGCTGTACCGACGGTACGGCCCAGCCTCGCAGCTGGTGGTGGTCGGCGTGGTTCAGGCGATCACCGCTGCGCCGGTAATCACACTTCTTCACATGCCGGCCGTCAGTTCGAAAGGGGCGTGGCCTGTGCCAGCGGTCTTGGCTATCGCGGTCGTGTCGGGCTTTCTCGCGAGCATGGCAGGGCCCAACTTGCGCGCTGTCATGCTCAACACCAACGAGCCTCGCTCGCGCGGCGGCGCCATCACACTGGCTTTCATCGCTGATAGCGTGGCGAAGGGCATTGCGCCCACGCTGGTGGGAGCGGTGGTATCACGCTCTGGTGGCGAGCGCGTGCGCGCGTTCACCGCAGCCGCATGCGGGTGGGTGGCATCGGGTCTGATAGTAATGCTAGCTGCTCGCACAGTGGCTGCTGACGAGCAATCTGCAGCTGCCGATTCGCAAGGCCATGGTGCAGCGGCCTCCGAACCGTCTTACGGTGGCCGGACGGGAACAACTACGCAGAGGAAAGCTGACGTGGCGGGCGCTGGTGAGGTGCCGCTCGCTGACCTGAAGACTCGCGGCACGAACCTGCCGACCGGTGGCAGCCCGGACGCTGACCTTGATGGACCCAACTGGGTGCCCGGTCGAGGGCATCGAGCGCTGTCCGCCACGCCCGAGACACCGCTCCTTGAGCGGCCTACCGGAAGCGCTTTCGAATGAGGACTTACTTGTCTCAGTTCGTCGAGCCCGCTTGAACTCAGATTTGCGAACTACAAGTGTCCGCGTGCGCGTACTTGTTTGTTGGTGATTGAGCTCGAGTGGCCATGGTACAGCTGTACATATACAGCGCTAGCGCTGCATGCGCACGTCACGGCACGCGGTACCGGTACTAGCCCGGGCCGGTACTAGTACATGCGATCGAGTACTACGCGTTCCGCAATATTCGCTCCGACAGTTCTAGATCTATAGTGTAGTGCAATTCGTGCGGACCGTTATAATATTTAACAGTGACGTTACCGACGTCTATCCGAGTCCGAATTTGCACTTGCTGGATCACGGCCATTCGGGTCATCTCTAGTTTTCAGCTAGTCCGATGCTCTCATTCTACCGGAAACCTCGCTGCACTGCTGTTTGTCTGATCATGAGTGCATAGTAACCATCTCTGCTGGTGCTCGGCAACCGTAGTACCGCCAACTATCGCCCTCCGCGAAACCTCTGTTTCCAGCTACCATGGCTGCCTTTTGCAATTGCTCTGTCGCGCTTATGCTGTCGCAATCGGCAACCGCATTGGGCCGTCTGCCGCCTAAATAATCGCCGGCGCACTCGGGTCTCCGGGCTCGCCAACCTTGCCTGACGCCTTGGCCGCCGCAACGCCTTCCGCGGCAGTTCCGGTAGCTTCCATGGCCAGACGAACGTCGGCCGGGCCGGCGGGTGCCTCCGCGTAGCCCTCCTCCCGCGCAGCCAATGCAGCATCCATCGCGCGGCCCCGGCGGTAGAAGAACACGCCCACCATCGCGACGAAGGCCACGCCGGCCACGATGCCAAAGCCGAGACCAAGGCGCTGGCTCTCGGTTAGGCCGCTGCTGCTGCCAGAGGGCGTGCCGGGGATCGGTGTGGGCGCAGGCGAGGCCGCAGGCGTCGGGTACGCAGAAGGCGCCAGAAGCACCGTCACGGGCGCCGCAGTGATCATGGTGGCCAGCAGGGCGGTCACGTTGGTGGTCGCGTTGATATTACCCAGCACCTTCGTGCAGTTGAGCCAGCCCAGGGTGAACGCATCAAAGGCAGCTGGGTTGGACAGGGCCGCCGCTAGTGCGGCCATCACCGCTGCGGACTGGCTAGGGCTATACGATAGCGGCAGGTCAATCTGCAGCCCGACGGTAGTGTTACCGAGGGCCGTGCCGTTGGCGGGCGGCGCCGCAGCGCACGTATTACTAGCGGGAGAGGCCGATGGCGTCGAAGACACCTGCAGGCGACGCGCATGGCCAGCCACG
>JBBAPH010000046.1:3003-9621 GCA_040400935.1 Polaromonas sp. | reverse complement strand
CCTGCTCCTGCTCCTGCTCCTGCTCCTGCTCCTGCTCCTGCTCCTGCTCCTGCTCTCCTGCCGCTTCCCCCGACTTCACTCCCTCTCCCCCTGGGAGAGGGTTGGGGTGAGGGCAAGCGGCCGTGGATAAACCTCACACCCGCCCCTAAAGCCGAGCTCTGCGCGGCCAAAGCAGCCCAGGCAAAATCAGCCCATGTCCCAAAAAGTGCTCATCCTCGGCGGCACCGGCTTTGTCGGCCGCCACGTCTGCGAAAAACTCGTCCGCGCCCTGTGCTCTGTGACCTTGCCCACGCGCCAGCTGCGGCATACGTCCAGTGCCGGCATGCTGCCCCTGGTTTACCCGGTGCAGGCAGACATCCACGACGAAGCCGTGCTGCAGCAACTCGTCGCTGGCCACGACGTGGTCATCAACCTGGTGGCCATCTTGCAAGGTAGCGAGCAAGCTTTTGAACGGGCCCATGTGCAGCTCATGGACAAGCTGGTGCGCGCTTGCACCGCGGCTGGCGTCCGCCGCGTGGTGCATGTGAGTGCGCTGGGTGCAGATGCGCGCAACCCTGACGGATTGCCGTCCCACTACCTGCGCAGCAAGTCTCGCGGCGAGCAGCTGCTGCGCGCATCGTCACTGGACTGGACCATCTTGCGGCCCAGTGTGATTTTTGGCGCCGAAGACAAATTCCTCAACGTCTTTGCCGACATGCAGCAGGTGCTGCCGCTGGTGCCGCTGGCCGGCGCGCACGCGGTGTTTCAGCCGGTCTGGGTCGAAGACGTGGCCGCAGCCGTGGTGCATTGCGCGCTGCCCGAGCACGCCCACGCCACGGCCCACCACACGTACGAAGCCTGCGGCCCCGAGGTCTACACCCTCAAGCAGTTGGTGCAAGTGGCCGGCCAGCTCGGCGGCGCCAACGAAGGCCGCGGTCGGCCCGTGCTGGCCATGCCCGAGGCCTTGGCCCGAGTGCAAGCCTGGGTGATGGAGCAGCTGCCCGGCGTGCCCGTGCTCAGCCGCGACAACCTGGACTCCATGAAAGTGCCCAACATCGCCACCGGGCATTTCCCCGGCCTGGACGCGCTGGGTATCTCCCCGGCCGCGCTGGCCGCGATTGCGCCCACCTACCTGGGCCACAAGGGCCTGCGCAGCAACCTGATCGACAAACGTCGATTGGCTGGAAGGGGCTGACCAGTTAATTGGTTAATTGGTTAATTGGGGTCAGGGTTAATTGGGGTCAGAGTCCAATTAAATATTGGGCTCAGGCGCTGTCAGCGCATCAGTGGCGCGGCGTTTTCTCATCAATCGCACGCGTCCTCAGCACTAGCATGGCGGCTCGCTCATCACCAAGGAACTCCCCATGCTCAAGCTCTACGTTGGTAGCAAGAACTATTCGTCCTGGTCCATGCGCCCCTGGGTGCTGCTCAAGCAGGCCGGTATTGCTTTTGACGAAGTCATAGTCCGCTTTGACTCTTTCGAGCCGGGCTCCGAATTTCGCCAGATCATCGACCCGGTCAACCCGGTGGGCAAAGTGCCTTGTCTGGTCGATGGCGATCTGGTGGTGTGGGACTCGCTGGCCGTTGCGGAATATGTAGCCGAAAAATTCTCCGAGCAGGCGCTGTGGCCCCGCGATGTGCGCGCCCGTGCCCGCGCCCGCAGCGTCTGCGCGGAAATGCACAGCGGCTTCACGGGCCTGCGTTCGGCCTGCCCCATGAACATCGAAGCGAGCTTGCCCGAGATCGGCCAGCTGGTCTGGCGCGACAAGCCCGCTGTGCGCGCTGATGTGGCGCGTTTGTGCGCCATGTGGTCGGACTTGCTCGCTGCGCATGGTGGGCCGATGTTGTTTGGCGACTTTTCAGTGGCCGACGCTTATTTCGCCCCGGTCTGCATGCGCCTGACAACCTATGCCCTGCCAGTGCCCGCCGACATCAGCGCTTACATGGAGCGCGTGTGTGCCTTGCCCGGCGTACAAGCCTGGGTGCAGGGCGCGCTGGCCGAGCAGGACTTTCGGGCGTTTGAGGAGCCTTATCGTTTGAGTCGTTGATGGGCTGGTCCACGCGCGGCGCTCGCGCTTCGGGGAGTCCCCATCCCAGCCTTCCCCCAGCGGGGGAAGGTGAAGTTCGGGCGCCAGCCGGATGGCTGCCAAATAGGCGCAGCGGGCGGGCTTGATTTGTCTCGACCCCTTCCCCCGCTGGGGGAAGGCAGGGATGGGGGCTCTTCGCTCGGCACGACGTTTGAGCCCAACCCCGCCCGCTAAACTGCCCGCATGAAAATTTTCATGGTCGGGGGCGCGGTGCGCGACGCCTTGCTGGGCTTGCCTGTGCAGGACCGCGACTGGGTGGTGGTGGGCGCCACGCCCGAGCAACTGGCCGGCCAGGGTTATGTGCCGGTGGGCAAGGACTTTCCGGTGTTTCTGCACTCGCACACGCGGGAGGAATACGCCCTGGCCCGCACCGAGCGCAAGACCGCCCAGGGCTACCGCGGCTTTGCCGTGCATGCGGCGCCCAGCGTCACGCTCGAAGAAGACCTGGCCCGGCGCGACTTGACCATCAATGCCATGGCGCAAGACGAGGCCGGTCACATCACCGACCCCTACGGCGGCCAGCGTGATTTGCAAGCGCGTGTGCTGCGTCATGTGACCGAGGCCTTTGCCGAAGACCCGGTGCGGATTCTGCGTGTGGCCCGCTTTGCCGCGCGCTTCACCGACTTCAGCGTAGCCCCAGACACCTTGGCCCTGATGCGTGACATGGTCGAAGCAGGTGAGGTCGACGCCCTGGTGCCCGAACGCGTGTGGCAAGAACTCTCGCGTGGGCTGATGCAGGCCCAACCGTCTCGCCTGTTCGAGGTGCTGCGCGGCTGCGGCGCCCTGGCCCGGCTGCTGCCTGAAGTCGACCGCCTGTGGGGCGTGCCGCAACGCGCCGAGTACCACCCCGAGATTGACACCGGTGTGCACCTGATGATGGTGCTGGACATGGCCGCCCGCCTGAATGCGCCACTGAGCGTGCGCTTTGCTTGTTTGGGCCACGACCTGGGCAAGGGCACCACCCCGGCCGATGTATTGCCCCGCCACATCGGCCATGAAGAGCGCAGCGCCCGCTTGCTCAAAAACGTGTGCCAGCGCCTGCGTGTGCCGGTTGATTGCCGCGAGCTGGCCGACGTGGTGGCCCGCGAGCACGGCAACATCCACCGCAGCCAAGGCCTGAGCGCCGCTGCCCTGGTGCGGCTGTTAGAGCGTTGCGACGCCTTTCGCAAACCCCAGCGGCTGGACGAGATTTTGCTGGCCTGCGAATGCGACGCCCGCGGCCGCCTGGGCCTGCAAGAGCAAGCCTATCCGCAGCGCCCCCGCTTGCTAGAGGCTTTGGCCGTGGCCCAGTCGGTCTCTACCGCCGACATTGCAGCCCAGGCGCAAGCGGCAGGGCTGAGTGGCGAGAAGATCGGCCAGGCCGTGCAGACGGCCCGTACCCAAGCGCTGGCCGCGTGGTTGCAGGGCTGACCCAGCGCAAGCCCCCTTGAGCCCGCCCAGGGTAAGCTGAGCTTCAAAGCGGCGTTGGCCTACAGCGGCCCACCTCGGGCACCGATAAGGTGCAGGGATCTATGACGGGCCCGCTGCCATCCCTTTCTGCTTTGCCGCCGCTTGGCTGGGAGCGCACCGCGCTGTTTCTGGACTTTGACGGCACCTTGGCCGACTTGGCGGCGCATCCAGAGGCGGTGCAGGTTCCGCCGGACTTGGTCGGCGTGTTGCTTGCCCTTGCAGAGCGATTGAACGGTGCGCTGGCCCTGGTGTCGGGCCGCCGACTGGCCGACCTTGACGCTTTCCTGGCCCCTTTGAAGTTGCCCACCGCGGCTGAGCATGGCGCTTGGCGACGACGCGCTCGGGGTGACGTGCTCAGTGTTCAGCCCCCAGAATTGTCGGCAGCGCAGCAAGCCCTGCAGGAGTTGGTCAACCGGCACTCGGGCCTGTTGCTGGAGCGCAAGTCCAGCGCTTTGGCCTTGCATTACCGCCAGGCGCCCGAGCTGGAAGGGCCGTGCCAAGCCCTCATGCGCGACTTGGCCGACCACACACCAGGGGCTGAGTTGCTTCAAGGCAAATGCGTGCTCGAACTCAAGCCCGCGCAGGTCAGCAAAGGGCGGGCGATTGCTGCCTTCATGGCCGAGCCGCCGTTTGCCGGCCGCACACCGTGGTTCGCGGGTGACGACCTGACCGACGAAGCCGGCTTTGACTGGGTGCAGGCCCAAGGTGGCTACACCGTCAAGGTGGGCGAGGGCGCCACCGTGGCCCAGCACCATTGCGATTCGCCCGCGCAGTTGCGCGCTTGGCTGGCGGGCTTGCTCACGCGTGACAGGGCGCTTGCTGCTGGGGAAAATCAGCCCCAAGGAGCCCGCGCATGAGCCAGGCCTCTGCCGGTAATTTCGGCGCAGCGGCGCCTGCTTCGCTCTCCGTCGGGGTGATTGGCAACTGCAGTTACACCGCCCTGATTGACCAGCGCGGCCGGCTGGTGTGGGCCTGTCTGCCGCGCTTTGACGGCGACCCGGTGTTCAGCGCCTTGCTGCAACCCGGCGACGGCCAAGACGCGGGCCAGCGCGCCTTTGCCATTGAGATCGAAGACTTTGCCGAATCTCGCCAGTGGTACGAGCCCAACACGGCCGTGCTGCGCACGGTGTTGATCGACAAGCGCGGGCAGAGCCTGGAGATCACTGATCTGGCGCCCCGCTTTTACGCTCGTGCTCGCTTGTTCCGGCCGACGACCATCGTGCGGCGGGTGCGCGTGCTCCAAGGTGCACCGCGCATTCGTGTGTCGGTGGACTTGCGCTACGACTGGGGCCGGGTGGAGCCGCACATCACGCGCGGCAGCAACCATGTGCGTTATGTTGGGCCTGACATGACGCTGCGGCTGTACAGCGACGCGCCGATTGCGCACATCCTGGCGCGCCAGCCGTTTTTGCTGACCCGCGACTACAACTTCGTGCTCGGCCCCGACGAGACCCTGAACGACGGCATTGCCGACACCGCCCGCTACTTCGAGCAAGAAACGCTCAGCCACTGGCGGCGCTGGAGCCAGCGCCTGCACATTCCGCTGGAGTGGCAAGACGCGGTGATTCGCGCCGCCATCACGCTCAAGCTCTCGCTGTACGAAGACACCGGCGCCATCGTGGCGGCCATGACCACCAGCATCCCGGAAGCGCCGGGCAGCAGCCGCAACTGGGACTACCGCTTTTGCTGGCTGCGCGACGCGTTTTTTGTAGTGCGCGCGCTCAACAGCCTGTCGGAAGTGGGCACCATGGAAGAGTACGTGCGCTGGTTATTCAACGTCGTGGTGCAGGCGCGCGGCGGGCATATTCAGCCGCTGTACGGCATTGGGCTGGAGCAAGAACTGCCTGAGAGTCTGATGACGCACATGGACGGCTACCGGGGCATGGGGCCCGTGCGCGTGGGCAACCAGGCGCAAGAGCATTTTCAGCACAATGTGTATGGCAACGTGGTGCTGGGTGCGGCCCAGGTATTTCACGACAAGCGCATGCTGCGCCCCGGCGGTTTGGCGGAGTTTTCATTGCTGGAAGCCGTGGGCGAACGCGCCCGCCAGACCTACGACCAAGCCGACGCCGGCATGTGGGAGCTGCGCACGCGGGCGCGGGTGCACACCTCGTCCTCGCTCATGTGCTGGGCGGCTTGCGACCGGCTGGGAAAGATCGCAGCGTCTTTGAATTTAGGGGAACGGAGCACTTACTGGGCCGGTCACGCGCAGACCATGCGCGAACACATCTTGCAAGCCGCCTGGTGTGAAGAACGCCAAGCCTTCGCCGAAAGCTTTGGCGGGCGCGACCTGGACGCCAGCGCCTTGTTGATGATCGAGGTCGGCTTCATCGACCCCAAAGACCCGCGCTTTGTCTCCACGCTGGAGCAACTCGAAAAGAGTTTGTGTGACGGCCCCTACATGCGCCGCTACGAAGCACCGGACGACTTTGGCAAGCCCGAGACCGCCTTCAACATCTGCACCTTCTGGCGCATCGACGCCCTGGCCCGTATCGGCCGCAAGGCCGAGGCCCGCGCGATTTTTGAAACCATGCTCGCCGCCCGCAACCACCTGGGCTTGCTGTCTGAAGACACCCACCCCGTGACGGGCGAGATGTGGGGCAACTTTCCGCAGACGTATTCGATGGTCGGCATCATCAACGCGGCGGTGCGCTTGTCGGCCCAGTGGGACGCCGCGATATGAGTGACACCGAAGGGGCCAGCGCATGAGCCGGCTGGTGGTGGTGTCCAACCGCCTGGCCGACCCACGCAAAGCCTCGGCTGGCGGGCTGGCGGTGGCCCTGGGCGACGCCCTCAGCGAAAGCGGCGGCCTGTGGTTTGGCTGGAGCGGCACGGTACTGGAAAACGGCAACGGCGAGCAGGCACAAGACACGCTGCACCTGCACCACGCGGGCAAGGTCACGCTGGCCACGCTGGACCTGAGCCAGAGCGAGCACGACAGCTATTACCTGGGTTATGCCAACGGTGTGCTGTGGCCGGTGTTTCATTACCGGCTGGACCTGGCCAACTTTGACGCCGGCTACATCAGCGGCTACCGCCGCGTGAACCAGCGCTTTGCAAGGCACTTGCAGCGCCTGCTGCGCCCGGACGACGTGATTTGGGT
>JBBAPH010000046.1:0-2903 GCA_040400935.1 Polaromonas sp. | reverse complement strand
GTGGAGCGGCTGGACTATTCCAAGGGCCTGCCGCAGCGGCTGCGGGCTTTTCGCAAGTTGTTTGAAAATCATCCGCACAACCTGAGCAGCGCCACACTGATTCAGATCGTCGCGCCCAGCCGCGAGGCATTGGATACCTATACCGGCCTGCGCCAGGAACTCGAAAGCCTGTGCGGCGCCATCAACGGTGACTTTGGCGAGCTCGACAGGATACCGGTGCGCTACATCCACCGCAACGTCGCGCGTCGGCGCTTGCCCGGCCTGTACCGCGCGGCGCGGGTGGCCCTGGTCACGCCGCTGCGCGACGGTATGAACCTGGTGGCCAAGGAGTTCATTGCCGCACAAGACCCAGCCGACCCCGGCGTGCTGGTGCTGTCACGCTTTGCCGGCGCGGCCGAGCAGCTCAAGGAAGCGCTGCTGGTCAATCCCTACGACACCGACGGCACGTCAGAACGCATGGAGTTGGCCCTGCAAATGCCTTTGCAAGAGCAGCAACAACGCCACCAAAAATTGCTAGCCCGCATTCTCGAGCACGACGTGCACTGGTGGCGCGAAACGTTTTTGAAAGCGTTGGGCGACACGCCCTTGGCCTGAGGTTTAAAACAGCTGGGAGATCACGCTGGCCATCAAGCTCAGCAAAATCGTGCTGGTCAGGGGGATGTACCAAGGCCGGCCAAAAAGCTTGAAGCGCAGATCGCCGGGCAGCTTGCCAAAGCCGAGCTTGTTCATCCACGGCGTGAGCCAGCTCAGCACGACGAGTGCCAAGAAGATCACGATCATCCAGCGGATCATGTCAAGGCTTTCACAGCGTGTGTGAGCGGTCGCCCGCCGCAAAACCCAGCGCGTCCCAGCCGCTGTAGGGGTGGGCCGGGTTGTCAGCCGCAAAGCCGATGACCTTGAACAGCTCGCCCATCTCATGCTCGTTGATCAGCTTTTGCAGCGCGGCGCGCTCGGGCAGGCTGGCGGTTTCCATGCCGTCCAGCAAGCCGCAATTGAGTAAAAACCGCGCGTGGTTGGTGTAGCCCAGCACCTGCAAGCCGGCGCCCTGCCCAGCCAAGGCCGTGCCGGTGAAGTTGACGTGCGCCGTGATGTCTTTTTGCCCCACATCCGCCAGCGGGTCGGCGTCGGCCAGGTGCGCCTGGTGGCACATCACTGTGCCCATGCTGCGCTGCGGGTGGTAGTACTCGCCCTCGGGAAAGCCATAGTCGATGAAGAAGGCCGCGCCGCGCACCAGCCGGTCTGCCAAGGTGCGCACAAAGCCGTCGGCTTGCGGGTGAATTTCTGTCAGGTAGTCGTGCGGGCCTTCCGGCAACACGGGCGGGCGCAAGCCGGTCGGGCGATCAGCCCATTGGAACGAATCCTCAACGTCAGCCACGCCGCGTTCATGCCACACACCATTCACGCGAGCCAGCAACTTCACAGGCATCGCGTCCAGCACTTCGTTGCCCACCACCACGGCGTGCAGCTCGGAGGGCAAGGCGCTGATCCACTGCACGCGCTCGCCAAAGGCGGCTAAGCGTTCTTGTTGGCGCGCCCGCAAGCTGCCCGACAAATCCACAATCACATAGCGCTCGGGCAACTGGCCCTGGGCCTCTAGCGTGCGCAGCAACTGCTCGGCCAAGGCGCCGGAGCCCGCGCCAAACTCCCACACCTCGCTCGTGCCGGTGGCCTGCAAAGCCTGGCCAACTTGGCGCGCCAAGGCCCGGCCAAAGTGGGGCGAGAGTTCGGGCGCGGTCACAAAGTCGCTGCCCGACTGGGGCATGGCGCCAAATTTGCGCAGATCGCCGGTGTAGTAGCCGCCGTGGGGCTCGTACAGGGCCAGCGCCATGAAGTCGTCAAACGCCAGCCAGCCGCCTGCCTGGGCGATGGCCTGCCGGATAATGTCGGCCAAGCGGGTCTTAGGGGTCGGTAACAAGGATTTTTCCGTCGTGGGCAAAGTGCCCGGTGGCCGCGATTATCCGTTTTGCCACTCACCAAGCCGCAACCTCCCATTCACATGAGTCACAACACGATGGCCAAGAGCGTTTTGATCACTGGCGGCGCCCAGCGCCTGGGCGCCGAGTTGGTGCGCCGTTTTGCCCGCGCCGGCTGGGCCGTCTGGTGCCACTACCAGCGCTCCAGCGAGCAGGCACTGGCCTTGCAGGCCGAACTACAGGCCGCTGGCCTGTCGGTTCAATTGGTGAAGGCCGATCTGGCGGACCAAGCCCAGATCGAAGCCATGATGGGCAGCATCTTTGAGCAGTCCGGTGCGTTGACGGCCGTGGTCAACAACGCCTCGCTCTTTGAGCCCGACGGCGGCCTGGACTTTTCGCCCGACGCGGCCCGCCTGCAGCTCGACGTGAACCTGATCGCGCCCATGTTGCTGGGCAAGCTGCTGGCGCGCCAGCAAGCCGGCGTCAGCAACGCCGACGCTTGTGTGATCCACCTGCTAGACCAAAAGGTGTTCAACCTCAACCCCGATTATTTTTCGTACACCCTGTCCAAACTGGCGCTGGAAAAAGCAGTCGCCTTGCAAGCCCAGGCCCTGGCGCCCGGCGTGCGGGTTTGTGGCGTGGCACCGGGGTTGATGTACCTGAGCGGGCCGCAAGAGCCTGAAAACTTCAAACTCGCCAGCCAAATCAACCTGCGCCGCCAAGCCACCGACCCGCTGGACGTGGCCAAGACCTGCCTGTTCCTGGCGGAAACCCCGTCGATCACCGGCGTGACTGTGTGCGTAGACAACGGCCAGCACCTGGTGCCCCTGTCCAATGACGTCATGTTCGTGGTGGACGACTGGCTGAAGAAAAAAACCTGATGAACTCCTCTACCCAAGACAACTTGCTGCGCACGTGCCGTCGTTTGTTCATTCGCCGCCACGAGGTGAATGCCAACATTGGCATTCATGACTTTGAAAAAGGCGTGAC
>JBBAPH010000045.1:0-10119 GCA_040400935.1 Polaromonas sp. | reverse complement strand
CGAATGCCGGACTGCAGCAGCGCGTCAATCGCCGCGTCGTTGTGCGCGGGGGTGGGGTTGTTGTGGCACCAGTCGCCCAGCGTGGTGGTGCCGCAGTTGAGCTGGTTCAGCGCACCGGCGTAGGTGGCAATGTGCAGGTCGTCCGGCTGGAACACGGTGGCCAGCCCCGCGTGCATTTTCTTGAAGTACTCCAGCAGCGTCCAATTCGCAGCCAGCCCCCGCAAGGCGGTTTGCCAGGTGTGCATGTGGGCATTGACCAAGCCCGGGATGACGATATGGCCGGCCGCGTCAATGACTTGGGCATCGTCCACCTCAATCACCGGCGCAATCGCGGTGATGGTGTCACCGGTGATCAAAATATCCGCGCAGGGCAGGTCACCCTGCGCGTCCATGGTCACCACGCTGGCGCCACGGATCAAAGTTCGGGACGCTGCGTGGGCCATGGCCTCAGGACTCCAGGCCGTCGCTCATCTTGACGTCTTCTGGCACCAGCTTCAGGCCCGCGTCGGCAGCGGTTTCGACCAGCAAGACAGAAAAGTCGATGTCGCCGTAACCCCGGCCGACCATGCGCGCCACCGACTCGCGGGTGGCGGCAGCGGCTGGCATGGCCACGCCGTGCGCCTTGGCAGCGCTCAAGCCCAGGTCCATGTCCTTGAGCAGCAGCTGCGGCGTGAAGGTGACGTTTTCAAACGTGAGGTTGGTCAGCACCGGCGTCTTGTAGCGGGTGTACATGGAGCCGAGCACCGAGTCGTTGATGCTTTCCAGGAAGATGTGGCGGGGAATGCCAGCTTTTTCAGCCAGCACCGTGATCTCGCACAGGTTCTGGATGACCACGCCAAACATGGTGTTGTGCGCGATCTTCCAGATACGGGCTAACTCGCCCTCGCCCACCCACATGACCTTGCGCGCCATGGCTTGCAAGCTGGGCTCAACTTCGTCGTACAAAGCCCGGGGGCCGGAGGCTACTTGCAGCAACTTGCCAGCCTTGGCCACTTTGGCATTGCCGGAGACGGGGCTGCACAAGTAGCCCACGCCCATGGCTTCCAGGCGTTGGCGAATTTCAGCCGAGCCTTCCTGGGAGATGGACGAGCTGTCCACCACCACGCGCGGCTTGGTGCTGCCTGCTACCAAGCCGCCTTCGCCAAACAACACTTCTTTCAAATCGTCGGTGGTCGAGACCATGGTGTAGACGATGTCGCAGCCTGCCAGGTCTTGCTTGTTGGCGACGACGGTGGCGCCGTACTCGACCAAAGGCTGGGCCTTGGACGCGGTGCGGTTCCAGACGCTGACCGGATGGCCTGCTTTGAGCAAGCGCTTGGCCATGGCTTCACCCATGCGCCCCAGTCCGATCCATCCGATTTGCTTGGCCATCTCTGCATCCTTGTTGCTAAGTTTTAACTGCGGCTAGTGTGTCGCAGCGGGATGAGCAAGACAAGAAATGCAGCGGAAATCAGTTTTTCCATTCACGGAAAAACATGGGTGACGAGACAAAAGAAAGGGGAAAACCCTGAGGCTTCCCGGCGGCGCCGCTGGCTCAGTCTGCCGTGGCGCCCGAGACCTTCACCAACTCGGCCCACTGGGTACTTTCCCGTTTGATCAGGGCCGCATACTCCGCCGGCCCGCCAATCAAAGGCACTGCGCCTTCCACGCCCAAACGCGCCTGGAATTCGGCGGACTGCGCGATCTTGATGACTTGTGCAGACAGCTCGCGCAGCGCCGCCTCGGGCGTGCCGCGTGGCGCCAAGAGCCCGTAAGTCAAGGTGCTCTGAAAACCGGCCACGCCGGCTTCGGCCATGGTCGGCACGTCGGGCATGGACGGGTTGCGCTGCGGACTGGTCACCGCAATGGCGCGCAGGCGCCCGCTTTGCACCAAGGCCATGGCAGGAGGGATCACGCTGAACATCAGCTGCACTTGGCCGCCGGCCACATCGGTCAAGGCTGGCGCAGTGCCGCGGTAAGGCACGTGGCGCAGCTTGGCGCCGGTTTTTTGTTCCAGCAACTCGCCCGACAGATGGCCACCCGTGCCATTCCCGCTGGAGCCGAAGGTCAAGCCGCCCAAGTCGGCCTTGGCTTGCGCCAACAGGTCGGCCACGGTCTTGATGCGTGACGAGGCCGGCACGACCAGCACCAGGGCCGACGAGGCGAACATGGCCACCGGGGACAGGTCTTTTTGCGTGTCGTATTTGAGTTGTTTGTACAGCGCCGGGTTGATAGACACCGTGCCGGTGTGGCCCAACAAAAAGGTCGTGGCATCAGCCGGGCTGCGCACCACCAACTCGGTGCCGACATTGCCGCCCGCACCGGGCTTGTTCTCGACCAGCACGCTGTGGCCGCGCAGCTCGGCCAGGCTCTTGGCGATTTGCCGGGCAAACACATCATTGCCGCCGCCAGGCGCGAAGGGCACGACGATGCGAATCGGCTTGGCCTGCCCCGGCGCTTGCGCCAAGGCGGAACCGGCCATGCTGGACAGCGCCCAGGCGCTGGCAGCGGCCAAAGCCGTGCGGCGGTCAAAAAGAGAAGTCGTCATACAAAAACTTTCTGGCCGCCGCTGGCCTGTTTCAAACCATCAAACGCGCTCAAGAATCAGGGCAATGCCCTGGCCCACACCAATGCACATGGTGCACAGCGCGTAACGCCCGCCCGTGGCATGCAGGCGGTTGACCGCCGTGGTGGCCAGACGAGCACCCGATGCGCCCAGCGGATGGCCCAGGGCAATCGCGCCGCCCCAGGCGTTCACACGAGCGTCATCGTCTTGCAGGCCCAAGTCGCGCAGCACGGCCAGGCCTTGTGCGGCAAAGGCTTCGTTCAGCTCAATCACGTCGAGCTGCGCCAGACTCAAGCCGGTCAATTCCAGCACCTTGCGCGTGGCAGGCGCTGGGCCCATGCCCATGATGCGCGGTGCCACACCAGCCGTGGCCATGCCGACCACGCGAGCGCGGGGGGTCAGGCCGTTCTTGGCAGCAGTGGCTTCGTCGGCCAGCAGCAAGGCGCAAGCGCCATCGTTCACGCCGCTGGCATTGCCTGCCGTCACCGTGCCGTCAGGGCGGACCACGCCTTTGAGCTTGGCCAGCGCTTCCAAGCTGGTTTCACGGGGGTGCTCGTCTTTGTCCACCACCAGCGCATCGCCCTTTTTCTGGGGAATCGTCACAGCCACAATCTCGCGGGCCAGGTGGCCGGCTTTTTGGGCTGCCACGGCGCGCAGCTGGCTGTTCATGGCCATGCGGTCTTGTGCTTCGCGCTCGATCTTGTAGTCGGTGGCGACGTTCTCGGCGGTTTCGGGCATGGAATCCACGCCGTACTTTTCCTTCATCAGTTTGTTGATGAAGCGCCAGCCGATGGTGGTGTCATACACCGCATTCGAGCGGGAAAAAGCGGTCTCGGCCTTGGGCATCACGAAGGGCGCGCGGCTCATGCTTTCCACGCCACCAGCAATCATCATGCGGGCTTCGCCCGATTTGATGGCGCGTGCCGCCGTGCCCAGCGCGTCCAGGCCGGAGCCGCACAAGCGGTTGATGGTGGCGCCGGGTACTTCGATCGGCAAGCCGGCCAAGAGGCTGGCCATGTGGGCCACATTGCGGTTGTCTTCGCCGGCTTGGTTGGCGTTGCCGTAAATCACGTCGGTGATGGCTTGCCAGTCCACGTTGGGGTTGCGGGCCATCAGGGCGCGCAGGGGAATGGCGCCCAGGTCGTCGGTGCGAACGCTGGACAGCGAGCCGCCATAACGGCCGAAGGGGGTGCGGATGGCGTCGCAAATAAAGGCTTGTGTGCTCATGGTGTTGTTGTCTTTCTCAATTTAAAAAATCAAATCTCAGGCAGCGGGCGCGATCGGCAAACCCACCATTTTTTCGAGTTCTGCCAGGCTCAAGCCGTCGACCATGTCGACCAGCTTGAGGCCTTGCGGACTGCATTCCAGCGTGGCCAGTTCGGAATAAATACGCTTGACGCAGGCCAGCCCGGTGACCGGGTAGCTGCACTGGGCCACCACTTTGCTGTCGCCTTTTTTGGTCAGCAAGTCCATCATGACCCAGGTTTCCTTGGCGCCGATGGCTAGGTCCATTGCGCCGCCCACGGCGGGAATCGCGTCTTTTTCACCGGTGTGCCAGTTGGCCAGATCGCCCGTGGCGCTGACCTGGAAGGCACCCAGCACGCAGATGTCCAGGTGGCCGCCGCGCATCATGCCAAAGCTGTCGGCATGGTGAAAGTACGCGCCTCCTTGCAGCAAGGTGACGGGCTGCTTGCCAGCGTTGATCAGGTCGTAGTCTTCTTGCCCTGCAACTGGCGCCGGGCCCATGCCCAGGATGCCGTTTTCGCTGTGCAAGATCACTTCCACGCCAGCGGGCAGGTGGTTGGCCACCAGGGTCGGCATGCCGATGCCCAGGTTGACGTAGGCGCCGTCGTGAATGTCGCGTGCCACGCGCTGCGCGAGTTGGTCTTTGCTGCGTTTTTGGTAAGTCATGCTCATGCCGCTTTCTTGAAGCCGCCCGCCTCGGTGGCGACGCGCTCGATCTTGACGATCTTCTTGACGAAGATACCGGGAGTGACGATGTGCTCGGGGTTCAGCGTGCCGAGTTCCACGATCTCGTGCACGGTGGCAATGGTTTTCTTGGCGGCCGTGGCCATGACCGGGCCAAAGTTACGGGCCGCCTTGCGGTAAATCAGGTTGCCCCAGCGGTCGCCAGCCTCGGCCTTGATCAGGGCCACATCGCCATAAATCGGCATTTCCAGCACGTAGTGCTTGCCGTTGATCTCGCGGGTTTCCTTGCCCTTGGCCAAGTCCGTGCCGTAGCCGGTGGGCGAGAAAAAAGCGCCCACACCCGCACCAGCGGCGCGAATGCGCTCGGCCAGATTGCCTTGCGGCACGAGTTCCAATTCGAGCTTGCCGCTGCGGTACAGCTCGTCAAACACATAGCTGTCGGCCTGGCGCGGGAAGCTGCAAATGATCTTGCGCACGCGGCCAGTCTTGAGCAGCGCCGCCAAGCCGGTGTCGGCGTTGCCTGCGTTGTTGTTGACCACCACCAAGTCTTTGGCGCCCTGGGCGATCAAGCCGTCGATCAGTTCATTGGGAATACCGGCCGTGCCGAAGCCGCCGATCAGCACGGTCGAGCCGTCCTGAAGGCCGGCCATCGCGTCGGCAATCGACGGGGCTATCTTGTCAATCATGTGTGCTCCATAAAACGTAAAAAGCCGAAGGCCTGGTCAGGCTGAAATTTGTTCGCCTAAAGAACAAATGTTCGTATAATGAATTCTAGGAGATTCACCAGCCCATGGCAACTCTGCGCTCGCCCCCCATTTCCGGCCAATCGGTCACGGCTGAGCCAGGCCCGGCCCCCGGCGACAGCTATGTGCAGTCCTTTGCGCGTGGCCTGCAGGTGATCCGTTCTTTCAGCGCCGAGGCGCCGCAGCAAACCCTGAGCGAAGTGGCGGCCCGCAGCGGCTTGACGCGGGCCGGCGCCCGGCGCATCTTGCTCACGCTGCAGACGCTGGGTTACGTCAGCAGCGACGGCAAGCTGTTCGCGCTGACACCGCGCATCCTGGACCTGGGCTTTGCCTATTTGTCGTCCATGCCGATCTGGAACCTGGCCGATCCGGTGATGGAGGCGCTGGCCCAGCAAGTGGGCGAGTCTTGCTCGGCGGCGGTGCTGGAAGGCGTCGACATTGTTTATGTGCTGCGCGTGTCCACCCACAAGATCATGAGCATCAGCCTGGGCGTTGGCTCGCGCTTGCCGGCTTATTGCACGTCGATGGGTCGCATCTTGCTGGCTGGCCTGCCCGACGAGGAAGTGCTCAAGCGCCTGCAGACCGCCCAGCCCCAAGCCCTGACACGTCACACCGTGGTGGACCCGGACGAGTTGCTGGCCAAGGTGCGCAGCGCGCGCAAGCAGGGCTGGTGCCTGGTGAACCAGGAACTCGAAGAAGGGCTGATCTCACTGGCCGCTCCCGTCACCGACCGCAGCGGCCGCACCGTGGCGGCACTCAACATCAGCGGGCAAGCCAACCGCACCAGTGCCAAAGCGATGCAAGACAGCATGTTGCCGGCGCTGCTGGCTTCGGCCCAAACCATCTCCGGCTTGCTCGCAGCCAAGCGCAGCTGACACTGGGTTCACGGGCAAGAGCCGCGTGCTACGCTTCTGAAATGTTCACGCCTTCTCAAGCCGACGCTCGCCGTTTTTTCTGTTCTGTCTACGCCAAGAGTCGCTCCGGCTCGCCCATGGAAGCCATCGAGACACTCGCCAGCCAGTGGATCGAGGAACACCCGGAATACCACGCCGACTTTGCCGACGAGGCCACCGCCCTGGACAGGATGTACGAGGTGGAAAACGGCCAGACCAATCCGTTCTTGCACCTGTCCATGCACCTGTCGATCAGCGAGCAATGCTCGATCGACCAGCCCCAGGGCATTCGGCAAGCAGTGGAACTGCTGACTGCTCGCCGCGACTCCTTGCACGAGGCGCACCACCAGACCATGGACTGCCTGGGGCAGATGGTGTGGGAAAGCCAGCGCGCGGGCCGCCCGCCCGACGGCGCGGCCTATATTGACTGCGTGCAACGGCACGCTACGCGGGACTGAATCCACCCGGTTTCAAAGCCTTGCCTGGCAGGCAGGCAAAAAAATAGCCGCACAAGTGCGGCTATTTTCTAGAAGAGGTCAGTTCAGCGGAACTTGTTCTGCGGCACGACTTTCAAGTCGCCTTCCACAGACGCCAAGTAGTTGGCCAGCGTCTTGAGTTCAGCGTTGGTGTACTGCTTGGCCATGCCGGCCATGATGGCGTTGCCGCGGCCGACCTTGGGGTTGTTGTCGGTTTTGTAGGCTTTCAGAGCCACATACAAGTAGTCAGCGTGTTGGCCGGCCAGCTTGGGGTAAGACGGGTCAATCGGCGTGCTGAAGTTAGCGCCGTGGCAAGAGGCGCAATTGGCCTTGCCTAGCAGCGCGGCCACTTGCGGGCTAGGCGCCTTGGCTTCCTTGGGAGCGGCCTGACCGTCGACCACGCCATGCTGGCTGTAGTAAGCGGCCAAGTCAGCCATATTCTGGTCGGTCAAAGACTCAGAAATACCGCGCATGCTGGGGTGCTTGCGCTCGCCCTTTTTGTAGGCGTTCAGAGCAGACACGATGTACTTGGCGCTCTGGCCCGAGATCATGGGGACTTTGTAGACTTCGGGGAAGCTGGCCTGGTAGCCTTTGATGCCGTGGCAACCGATGCACATGGCATTGATGCCCTGTCCGGCTTTGGCATCGCCTTTGATCTCTTCGGCCTGAGCCGAGAAGGTCGCCATCGAGACAGCCAGAGCAAAAACCGTGGAAAACAACTTGATCATTTTGCGCGCACAATCCGTGAGATTCGTCTATAAAACCAGCGCGGATTATAGCTAGGTGCTCAGCCACCCCCACCGTGCCCAGCCCATGCCCGGGCCAGGCCACTTCTTTTTGATTCATACCCATGAAATTCCAAGGATCTGACAACTACGTTGCCACCGAAGACCTGATGCTGGCCGTCAACGCCTCGGCGGTGCTCAAAAAGCCTTTGCTCGTCAAGGGCGAGCCCGGCACCGGCAAGACCATGCTGGCCGAAGAAGTCGCCCAGGCCCTGAAGCTGCCCCTGCTGCAGTGGCACATCAAGTCCACCACCAAGGCCCAGCAAGGCCTGTATGAATACGACGCGGTGTCGCGCCTGCGCGACTCGCAACTGGGCGACGAAAAGGTCAAGGACATTCACAACTACATCGTCAAGGGCGTGTTGTGGCAGGCCTTCACGGCGGACGAGCCGGTGGCCCTGCTGATTGACGAGATTGACAAGGCCGATATTGAGTTTCCCAACGACTTGCTGCGCGAAATCGACCGCATGGAGTTTTATTGCTACGAAACCCGCGAATTGATTCGCGCCAAGCACCGGCCGCTGGTGTTCATCACGTCGAACAACGAGAAAGAGCTGCCGGACGCCTTTTTGCGCCGCTGCTTTTTCCACTACATCAAGTTCCCCGACGCCGAGACCATGAAGCAAATCGTGGACGTGCATTTCCCGGGCCTCAAGAAAGAACTCTTGGCAGCCGCCATGAAAACCTTTTACGACGTGCGCAACCTGCCAGGCTTGAAAAAGAAACCATCCACCAGTGAACTGCTGGACTGGCTGAAACTCCTGGTCGCCGAAGACATTTCACTGGACGCCCTGCAAAGCAAGGACGACAAGGTAGCCGTGCCGCCGCTGGTGGGCGCGCTGCTCAAGAACGAGCAAGACGTGACACTGTTTGAAAAGCTGGTGTTCATGCAACGCCACAACCGCTGATAGGACGCCGTCATGGGAAATTCTTTGTGGTTTCAAGGTCTGGCCGACGCTGTCGGCTTCGTGGGCGGCGCCCTGCTGGGCTTTGGGCTCGGCCGCTTGTTGGGGCTGGATATTTTTGCCGAGGGCTACACCAACAGCGCCATTGCGGGCATTGTGCTGGCGGGCCTGGGCGGTGGTGGCGGCTTGCAACTGTCGCGCCACTGGCAAGCCCGGCGGGCGGCCAAGGCGGCTGAGTCCGACACCCAAGCCTGACCCCTGTGCAGCTGCTCGATGAGCTCACGCTGTCGGCCCGCGGCATGGCGCTGCGGCCGCTGACCCTGGCCGATGAAGCCGGCTTGGCGCTGGCAGCGGCTGACGGCGAGCTGTGGCGCTTGCGCGTGACCTCTGTGCCCGAACCGGCGCAAACCCGTGAGTACATTCAAACGGCGCTGACCGCCCGCCAAGCCGGCCATCGCCTGGCCTTTGCCGTGGTCGAGCAAGCGACGGGTACGGTGCTGGGCAGCACCAGTTACCACGACGTGTTGCCCGCGTTAAAGCGCGTAGAAATTGGCTACACCTGGTATGCCCGCCGCTGCCAGCGCACGCACGTCAACACCACTTGCAAACTGCTGCTGCTCACCCACGCCTTTGAAACATGGGCTTGCCAGACGGTGGGCTGGCGCACGGACAATTTCAACTTTGCCTCGCAACGGGCCATTGAACGGCTGGGCGCCAAGCGGGACGGCGTGATCCGCGGCCATGCGCTGCGGCGCGACGGCACCGTGCGTGACACCGTGATGTACAGCATGACCGCTGGCGAATGGCCCGAGGCCAAGGCCCAGCTGCTGTACCTGCTTGACAAACCGCGCTGACGCTTTGCAGCGCCTTTAGAGAAACCCATGCTGATCGACTTTTTCTACACCCTCCGCTCGGCCAAGTTGCCGGTCTCGGTCAAGGAGTTCTTGAACCTGCTGGAAGCCTTGCAGGCTGGCGTGGTCGGCCCGAACAGCGGGCAATCCGGGCCGGACGGCGAGATCGGTGAAGGCGCCTACCGCATCGACGACTTCTACTTTCTCAGCCGCACGGTGCTGGTGAAAGACGAAAAGCATTACGACAAGTTTGACCGCGCCTTTGCCTCTTACTTCAAGGGCGTGGAGATGGTGGCCGACTTCACCAAGGACATTCCCCTCGAATGGCTGCGCAAAAACCTGGAGCTCGAACTCAGCGCCGAGGACAAAGCCAAGATCGAAAAAATGGGCTGGGACGAGCTCATGGAGACGCTGAAAAAGCGTTTTGAAGAACAGAAAGAGCGCCACGAAGGCGGCAGCAAATGGATTGGCACGGGCGGCACCTCGCCCTTTGGCGCCAATGGTTTTAACCCGCAAGGCATTCGCATTGGGCAAGAGAAAAGCCGCAACCGCAGCGCCGTGAAAGTCTGGGACCAGCGCGCTTACAAAGACTACGACGACACGCAGGAGCTGGGCACGCGCAACATCAAGGTGGCGCTGCGGCGCCTGCGCAAATTCGCCCGGCAAGGCAGCCAGGAAGAGCTGGACCTGGACGACACCATCCGCTCGACTGCTGCCAACGCGGGCTGGCTGGACATCAAGATGGTGCCCGAGCGCCACAACAACGTCAAAGTGCTGCTGCTGATGGACGTGGGCGGCACCATGGACGACCACATTGCCCGTGTGGAAGAGCTGTTTTCAGCCACCAAGACCGAATTCAAGCACCTGGAGTTTTATTACTTTCACAACTGCGTGTACGACTTCATGTGGAAGAACAACAAGCGCCGCTTCAGCGAAAAATTCGCCACCTGGGACATCATCCGCAAGTACAACAAGGACTACAAACTCATCTT
>JBBAPH010000044.1:0-11498 GCA_040400935.1 Polaromonas sp. | reverse complement strand
CGTTTGTTGTTGTTGTTGATGCGCTAGACGCCCGTTCACAATGTTTACCAGCGGATTCACTCACTTGGCGGTCCCGCCTGCGCAATACGGACAGCTCTATACATCTTTTCAATGCTCGAGGATTGAACCAATGATGTTGAATATATATTACGCGTCAATAGTGCGGAGTGGAGGGAGCGTTTTGACTATTGGATCTTCAGGGTCGCGAAAAGCGAGCGCTTATAGACGAGTATAATATTGCCTCACCCGCTGATTTTGTCCCCGTTAGGATGCGCAGTGTGGCAGTGGCTGCTTTAGCCGCTGGCGCGTTTGCGCGCCCAGCAACGCCGAACCCAACCGGACGCCCGTTCACAGTGGCAAAGGGCATCGCCGACTACGACTCTGGTGCCCCGTTGAGCACTCTGCCCGAGGTGAGCCCCGTAACGTTTTCTTACGCGTGGTTTGACCTCATGTCGACTGCACTCGTCGTAGATGAACGACGGGCTCGACTTCAACCCTCGATGTCCGCTGTGGGCTTAAACCCGGCGGCGATACCCCCTGATATGGCTGCCATCCCGCAACACAAGAGATGCTAAACAAAAACTCTACGAATAGCTGCAAACGAGTCATTGTCAAATGAAGCGATCGCTGGAACCAAAACTGCCCCGCACTTATCGAAATGATGTACACTGCTTCCGATTGCGCCATCTTGCAGCTGCTCCCGTACGACCCTGTGGCCAACGCTGCGGCCGTTGTAACCGCATCCGATGGCTTCGCCCGGTTCACCGTGCTGACGCCTCGCCTCATCCGCATGGAGTACGCCTGGCAGAAGGGCTTGTACGAGGACCGCCCGTCGCAGGCGGTGCTGAACCGCAACCTCACGGTGCCCGCGTTCACCTCCTCCGAGGCGGGCGGCGTGCTCACCATCAAGACGTCCGCGGTGCAGCTGACGTACCAGGTGGGCGCGGCCAACTTCAGCGCATCCACGCTACAGGTGGCCCCCGTGGACACCACGTACGGCTTCCCCGGCTGGTCGTTCGGGCAGGCGTTCCCTGGCAACCTGTACGGAACTATCCGCGGATTGGATGAGCAGGACGCCACAACGCTCAACTGCACGTTGAACGCGATTGTGCTGGACAACGGCGAGAACAACCACTGCGAGTGGGGGCTCGTGTCACGCGACGGGTGGGCAATCTACGACGACTCTGACAACGCCTTCTACGACGCCAACGGCTGGTGGAGCACGGCGGGCCTGCCCGCGCCCAATCGCACGTGCGGGGCCACGTATGCTACCACAGACGCCGCCGCGCCCCAGCGCTCCGCCATGTACCCGGACGGTCTGCAGGTGGGATCCCAGGCGGAGTGCTGCGCCGCGTGCCAGGTGGACTCCACGTGCTTCGCGTGTGAGTGGCCATGCCCGATTGGAGTTTAGCTTCGTCATGCTGCGCGATCTAGATCACACGCGTGCTCACGCTCATTCCTCACCGTGTCCTCCGTGTTTCCTGCTGCAGGGGTGTTCGACACGATCTCGGGGGACAACCCCAACTGTTGGCCCCTGGCAGCTACGGGCGGCACCACCCCCAACTCAAACAACCGCGTGCTGGGCGTGATGGACGCGTCACCCGGCCCTTTGGGGCCCCAATTCAACGTCGCCAAGCACGGTACGAGCGTGGGACGGCCGGGCAGGGACGCATCTGGGCTGTATCGACCGGCACTCCCACGCCAATCTGACCGAACCCGAGTCCTCTCTCCCCCATCTGTCTTCTGCAGACCTTTACGGCTTCTTCCACGGCACCGACTTCAAGGCGTCCCTGCGGGAGTACCTGTCCATCGGCGGGCGCACGCCCATGGTGCTGAAGCAGGCGTCCGGCGTGTGGTGGAGCCGGTGGCTCGACATCAACAACGCGGACACGGTGAAGATCATCGGGGACTACGAGTCGCGCGACCTGCCCGTCTCCACGTACGTCATCGACATGAATTGGCACGCCAAGTACGACTGGAGCGGCTTCACGTTCGACTCGCACCTGTACCCCTTCCCAGCGGACACCATGGGCTGGCTCAAGGCGCAGGGGCTCGCCATCACCGTGAACGTGCACGACGCGTCGGGCATCAACTACTGGGAGGGCCAGTTCCCCGCCCTGGTGGCGGCGCTGGGCCTGCCCTCCAACACCACGGTTGTGCCCATGAACTTGGTCAATGCCTCCGTCGCGTACGCGGGTGAGTGCGGGGGTGGAGAAGAGGGGGGATGGAGAAGCTGTGCGGTAGTCCGCGTCCGGTGTCAGCCGTCGCCACCGACCCCCATCACCGGCAGACTGCCAGCGTTCCCATTTCACGTTCCTCTCCCTCTCTCCCCACTCTTCCTCTCCCCTGCAGTTGAGGACATCGTCGTGGGCGACCTCCTGTACAAGCAGCTCGTGGACTTCATGTGAGTACAACTGGGTGGCCTCCATGACGGCAGCGGCATCCCCCGGGCAGCCTTGTCCCCACTTTGCACCCAACCACCCGCATCGCCCAAGTACTCCGCCACTCGCCACCCATCTGCGTATCCCTTCTAAGCGCCCTCCCTCCCTCGATTCCTCCCTCCCGCAGGTGGATTGACTGGCAGCAGGGCGGCACCAACGGCGGGATGCAGGGCGGCCACAAGCAGAACCCAACTTTCATGCTGGCGCACCTGCGCTGTACGGACCGCCACCGCGCGGGCGACGCCAACCGCGCGATGGTGCTGTCCCGGTGGGGCGGCATGGGGCACCACCGGTACCAGGTGGGCTTCTCCGGGGACGTGGGCGACCTGACCTGGGCCAACCTGGCGTACCAGCCCTACTTCTCCGCCACCTCCGCCAACGTGCTGCACCCCTTCTGGAGCCACGACCTGGAGGGCCCCGCCAAAGACATCGAGATGTACGTGCGCTGGATGCAGGTGGGCTCCTGGGCGGGCGTCACGCGCTCGCACGACCGCGGCATGTCGGGCGGCGGCTGCGCCAACTCCGCCTCCGCGCCTGTCCCCGCCGCAGGCACCCTGTGGGGCCCCATCGCTGGCGACTGCTCCGTGGTGGAGCCGTGGAACGTGGGTCCCGTCGCGTTCGAGGCCATCCGCCTCGCCCTGCGCGCCCGAGAGAGCCTGCTGCCCTACATCTACAACACGTGAGTGTGCGAGTGTGCAGCGCCCCAGCTGACTGGCGCGCTTGAGCCGCCTGCCGGAAGTGGAACCGCGCTGTGTCATTTCCAGCGCGCTAACATCTGTCCCCTGTTGCCCTCCTCCTCCCCGCGGCCACTCCCCCACCGCAGCCACCGCTCCCTGTACGACACCGGCCTGGGCCTCATCCGCTCCATGTACATCGAGCACCCCACTGACGACGCGGCGTACCGCATGGACCTGTCGCCGGTAGACAACAAGCAGTACTACTTCGGCGACCACATGATCGTGGCGCCCATCGTGGCGCCCGCACCCAACGGCGACGCCACCGCCAACCTGGCCCCCAAGACAGTGTGGCTGCCGGACGGTGCGTGCACGGCGGTAGCCAGCTGCCTTAACACGCCTGATTTGCGCATACGATCGTTTACTTCCCACCCTCGCGCACCGCGCGTGACGCACCATCATCACCGCCTGACCGCTCACTGTTTCTCCACCTCATTGCACACCTCATGCGTGCAGGCACTTGGTATGACGCGATCGGCGGCAAGCTGGTCACCGCGACTGGTGGCAACACCATGCACACGCGCGGCTACCGCCTGAACGAGGTGCCCCTGTTCATCCGCGCGGGCGCCGTGGTGCCATATATCCCCCTGCGCTCGCTGCCCACCACCGTCGGTAACGGCGGCAAGCAGTACTCCTACCTGGGCTTCCGAGTCTACCCCGGCGCAACATCGGGGGCGGGCTACGCGTACGAGGACGACGGGCAGACCACTGCGTACCTGTCCGGGGCGTGGGTCAACACCACCTGCGCGTACACTGTGGGCTCCGACGGCAGCGTGACGGTCACGATCGCGTCCACGGGGACGCCCTACGCCTCCTTCCCCGCCTCCCGCGCGTACCAGCTGCGCCTCTTCAACGTGCCGCCCCCCGCCTCCGTCTCCCTCGGCGCGTCCTCCGTGCCCTTTGTGCGGTACGGCGCGCTGGCCTCCAAGCGCACGTCCCCGCCCTCCAGCCAGTGGTACTTCCACACGGACGAGGACGGCATGGGCCCCGTCATCGACCTGGTGGGCGTGCCCACGGGCGCGCCCTTCACCATCACCCTGGCCCCCTCCAAGACGGGCCTCACGTCCGCTGACATGGACGGCGCGTACGGCGCCGTGACGCACGCCATCGCCGCCAAGTACAATCTGGACATCGACCGCACCACGTGAGTAGATGGTTACTGCGGTGGGGGGGGGATGGGGGGGGATGGGGGGGAGGCGCGAGTGCCCAGCGCCTCAAATGTGCGTCACCCGCTACCCGGGCCCATTTGACTTACTGCACTCATCACTCACCCAAGCACGCACCGCACTCACCCTCCCTCCACTCCACTGCAGCCCCGGCGCCAACACCGTGATGCCCTCCTACACCTCCGTGCTGGCCTCCACGGGCGAGGCGCTGGCGTACCTGGCGGGCACCCCCGACGTCGCCGCCTTTGTGGACGCCGTGCGCGCCATCCCCGCGCTGCTGGTCAACGGCACCGCCGAGATGGGTGCCGACAAGAGCCCCCGGGTGCCCTACTCCGTCGCGCTGCTGCAGGCGGCAATGGTGTGAGCAGGAGACGGGGTCCGCCGCTGGCCGTGGAGTGTGAAGCACGGGCTGCAGAGCCGCACCATGCATCCTCCAGGATGACGCGTGCGCGCGTGCGTGCACCGTCGTCCTGGGATGATTGTGTGGTCACCGCCGCCTGTGCGCCATGGCCAGCCCAGCCCGCATTCCGGGCCGACGAAAGACGGCAACGTACGCGCGCGTTGACGCCATTCATGATCACCACAGGGTTGCTTGTCGCGCAGGCTACTACAGTAGTACTGTTGCATATGCCGGAACCTCCGGAGTCACGTGCCTTTAACGCCTGCGTAACGTTATAACGGTCGTGCCATTGATATGCGTGAAGACATGTACGTGTATACACTATAGTGCACGTGCACTGCAGCGCTAGCTGGCATGCGCATCAGGGCAAGTTCAACATTCGGTATGATATCGATCAAGTTACCAACGTTTGGATCGCACACAATCGAGGCGCACTCAACACCGCCACCACCATTATTCGGTAAAGGCCGCCTCGTCAAACGTGCCAGGGATAAAGGTATTAACTGCAAAGGTAAGAGTGCGTAAGATCGTGTCATTGCTATGAGTGAAGAGACGAGCCTTTTCGCTGGCTTCTGATGCGACTTATTCACCACCGCAGCCCTAACAACGCACCTTTCTCTGCGATGGCTCGCACAATAGCTGCAGATCGTGTCCAAGAACAACGGGGGGTAAGAAAGGGGTGGTAAAAGTGGCCGATGGCGTTTGGGGCCACCTGCGTCTCGGCGACACGGTTCCTTTTTACTTACACGACCGGTGAGAGACGATGCCAGCATCCGCCAGGAACTGGTAAAAAGTTTGGCAGTGATCTGCCACGCCCATGCCTTGCGTGCGTAGCGTCAGGAACAGTCCAATGAGGGCATGCGTCGTGTGGACGTTGGCCGCCTCAAGGAGCTCCTTCGCCTTCGGGCCTGCAACATGTGGTTTGCCAGCATGCAAAGTATGAATTTAATGCATTGTCTGTGTCGCAATAGCGAGCTGCAATTCCCTGTTTTATGCAGCGTTCTTTTACCAGCAAGAAGATAACGCACCGACGCCGGGGACGGTCTGCACATCCTCCTCAATTTGGCCAGCCATAAAGTTCGCTAGCGTGTCGGCATTGATGGCCTGCAAAATAATGCGGATCTTGGCGAAGCCATGCCTGTCAACTTTGTTTGTGTCTTGTACGGAGGTACGGCGCCCATGGTTCGATAGGTGGGAAAAGGGCACAAACCTTCGAGGACTGCGTGAGAGAGAACTTCTTCGCCATTCTGAAAACCAGATAAAAGAGCTTATGAAAAAGCAGAAGCAGGCCAAATATTTTAGTCAAAGAAATAACTGGACGAATCGTGCAACGGGCGGCGCCGCGGCGGACGCGTGCGCTCCCCCAAATCTTTGTATGGAGAATAATCGCTCCACACTTCCACACAGTTTCCGGTTATCTTTCGACTTCTACTCGTCGTCCTTATAACAATCGACGTCTACTCCGGCTGGTCGCTGGCCAGCGGCATGCGCAAAGCGACTCGCGATATTTACTGTACTAGTCACTCAGTCATAATTATGCGAAACGCCATAAGGTACTAACTACTAATTAAGTTGCTGCATCAGCGCTTGCGCCATGGCGCCGGCCATGCTTATGCTCGCGATTGGCTCTGGGGCGTTGAAGAGCATGCGCACCTCCAGAGCTCGACGTCGACGGGACGCCCGCGGCGCTCTTCCACCGATACGAATTAGTTCAGGGGAACAGACACTGCGAACGGCGCCTGGCCGGGCACCGTCACCAGGACCTTGACGTCGGTAGCTGTGGCGGCCATGACAGCGACATCCAGCCCGTCGCAGCTGTTGCGCGCAGATGAGGGCACCAGCAGCCATGCGAACACCGCGCCCGCGCCGGACTTACCGGCGGCGGGGGCGGTGCCGTCGTATATGAGCACACTCGCGGGCCACGCATCGTCGTAGGTCTGCGAGTACCAGCCCTGCCACTCCACGCCGGTGGCGGGGTCCGCCTGCACGCCCCGCACGATGCTCGCGTTGGCCCAGCCGGGCGTGTTGCCGGAGGAGGCGCGCGCGGGCACCACGCACACCTGCGCACTCGTGGGCTGCCCGCTGGCGTGGTCCACCCCGCCCACCACCGCCACGCCCGTGCCGGGCTGGATCTGCACGATGGAGCTGTTGGGGTGCGCGTGCCACGTGGCGGTAACCGCGCGGGGGCGGTCGCTGGTGATGACGTCCACCACCACGGCGAAGTCGCCGTCGCCGCCCGCCAGGCCGTCCGCGCTGGCCGCCTGCGCCGCGCTGCGCTGGAAGAACACGCCCCGCGTGTGCGTCGCGGAGCCGGCGAGCCCGTTGTAGTGCGCCATGGAGCCGAAGGCGGTGTCGACGTCACGGGCGAACACGACGGTACCGTTGGCGATGGGCGCGGCCGCCACGGGAGGCAGAGGCAGCTGGTCGCACCCGTCGATGGTGAGCGTGTTGTGCGCGGAGGTGTTGTGGGAGTAGGCCTCGTGCAGCGCGGCGGAGAGGTCGTCCCCCGAGTACGAGAAGCGGCCAGAGTCCACCAGCAGCATGGAGCCGCGGGAGTGCAGGTTCACGTGCAGCGCGTCCCGGTGGCCGTGCCCGGAGGAGCCGTACGGTCCGATGTCGAAGAACAGCCACGTCGCGTTCACATCGTACCCGCTGCGCATGGCCACCTGCCCCGCCCAGGGGAACACGGTGGACGGCCCGGACTGCGCGTACGAGGGCGGCAGCGTGCCCTGCGCGCCGTTTGTGTGCACGTACGTCCAATCGCCGCGGCCGAAGTACGCGGTGACGGCGGGGTCGTAGCCGTTGCCGCACAGGTCCGAGTCGCCGTTGCGGGGCAGGCACCCCACCGGGTCGCTGATCAACGCCCCGTACGCCCACATGGCCTCCACGCGGCTCACGAAGGCCGCGTCGGGGCGGGGTAGCCCCGCGTCCGCCAGCAGGGACAGCGTGCCGAAGAAGTCCCCTGCGGTGCCCATGTCGTAGCCACTCGCCTGCTCCGTCTCCACGCCGTCGGGGTACACGCCGCCGTCCAGCAGGGTCGAGAGGTAGCCCACGGCCGTCGCCAGCAGAGCCGAGGTGTTGGCGAGCTCGGGGAAGGCCACGCAGGAGGTCTGCAAGCGAGGATGCGGGAGGGAAGAGTGCAGGGGAAGGGAGGGGAAGCAGACGGCGGAAGGGCGGAGAGATGAGGCCGGGCTGGAGCGCGGGGCTGGGCAAAAGTCCGGATCGGCCTCATCCCTGGGCGGCACGGTGGTACGCGTGAAAGGGACGGCCATTCTCTCTCTTGCATTAGTGACAAAATAACAGGCGATCGCTTCTCTTGCCGCGGACCGTGGGCTTCATGCCACTCCGGCCATCTGCTTGACTCACCACCAGGCCCTGCCACTGGGTCATCTCCCAGTTGGGGGTCCCGTGCCCCGCGTGCCCCCCGTCCGCCGCCAGCGCCGCGTTGTGCTGCGCCATCCCCAGCACCGTCAGCACGCGCGCGTCGGTGGAGAAGGCGTCGGAGTCCTGGAATGCGAAGAACGCCTGCGGCCACGAGGATCCCGTACGGATGCCCATCTCCAGCGACCGCCACGGGCTCTCCATGGTGCCGGTCGCGCAGCGCTGGCTGCCCACGGGCGCCGCCCAGCTGCACGGCGTGCCGGGGAGCCCCAGGGGCACGCATGTGGGCGCGTGGGACAGCGCGTCGGGGCAGGGGAGATGCTCGACCCAGTCACGGACCATGGCGTCGAAATAGCGGGGGTAGACTGGATTGCCTGTCGCCACCCAGGCGCCCAGCAGCTCGGGCCAGCCGTCCGTCATGCGGTTGAGGCAGTTCATGAATTCGACATCATTGTGCGGCCCCTTGTTGAGCCAGTCAAGGCCGCCGTCAGGGTTCCGCGGAATCCGCGCTTGTGTCGCGACCCCGCTGAAGTAGAATGTGTCGTTGAAGACGATCAGATCTGCAGCTCCACCAGCTAGCCCACTACCAGGAGCCAATGCCGGAATTCGCAGCCATGTGGACGTGTTGGAAGTTTTGTAGTACGAAGCTAGTGCTTCACAAGCAGTATTTAGGTCCCCGGCTGAAGCGGCGGCAGCCACAGCTTCCAGCCCCGGGTAGGTCAGATTGAGGGCGCGGACTACAGCTGTTCCGATCGTCGCATTCGAGCCACAGATGTTCTGTGCAGCGGTGCGTGCATGGACAGCGGAGGAAATCGCCGCAGTGGCCAGAATGGTTGAAATTGTTGAAGGTGGCATTTTGTGACTTGGTGGTGGAGATGTCGCCTACCGACAGGAAGCAAGCACTCAAGTCGCAATGGTGAAGATAGAGTACGGGCAAACACTCTGCGCTTCAGCTATCCTTAGCTACTAGCTGTAGCACCAAAAGTTTGAGGTATATTTAACGATCATGAGCGAGCATGCACGTAAAGTCCGCTCAAGTTGAACTTACTCTATGGGAGTAACAAAGAGAGAAGAACAAGGGATGGACAACGGGCGAAGGTCAGTTTACATTTGGTTTCGGTGGTTCGGTAACTCCCAAGCTTGGAACGAGTACGATCTGGTCCCCAACTTGAAATCTGTGAACTTGAAGTTACAACAACGCTTTATTCAATGGTACAGCTGGCGACCTTTGTCGATGCCAGTCCGCCCTTTCTTGACAGGAAGGCTGTGTCGGTAGTACAGTTTTGTTTTCTCACCGTTTATCTACTTAGTGGCAATGCCCAGAAGTAGTGCCTTGAGAGACAAACTCGTCCGAGGGCTTTTATGCCAGCGTGTATATGTCATCAGTGCGCGAGGTAACCGTTGCGCGACGGCAAACGATGAGCGCACGCGACGTGGCACCGGACGGAAGAAAGTCGCCGAAGCAGCGTGCTTCTCATGAGAGCGACAGCTCGCCGAGCAGCGCCCATTCGGATGACCCGAGTCAGTCACAGCTACCGCCGGCGCCGTACAATGATTCGTCCCGCCCAGTGTGGCCGTCGCAGAGTGAAATCTCAACGCAAACGCTAACCTGCCGGTTCATGGATTTTCGCCCGCGACCGCCTCGGTGTAAAACCGCAACGGCTAGGGTGGCCGCGTAAGCGAGAGGCTAGCAGTTGCTTGCGCCTCTGTGTCTGAGTATTGAATCAGCGATCTCTGTATGATGTTAGAGCTGCATGGCACCGTCTTCTCATAGAGTCATGGTGCGGTGAGCGCTGGATGATATCCCGCTGCGCTCGACTGCATGCCGGCAGCGCAGAGGCGGTCCTCGTCTCTGTTTCGTATTACCCGTGCTAAGGTAAGGACAGCGATGGCCCGCGGCTCGATTGGCGCAACTATCCTAGTTGGCCAGGTCACCCCCGACCGACTGTGGGGTGCTGACTCGTGGGCTCTCCTTGCCGTGAGCGTACGGCAAGACGGTTGCTTTGCTGGATCCGACGACGAATCCCAGCGACGGTAGCGGCCCGAACGCTGCGATGGAGTCGCGTGCGGATTCGATTCGTGCGCTGTCCACTCTGATGCCGCTGGTGAGCAGACTGTTAGGCATTGAGATCTTAAAAAGTCGGCCTGGAGGGCCGACGCGCCCTACAATGCTATGGTGCGGCGAGCCGCCCTTGCCCGCTTCTGCATAGCTGCTAGTGGGGGCGCCGACATCCGTGGTGCTAGGGGGTAGGCCGCTGGCTGCCGCACCCGCTCCTGCCCTGCTTTGCCGTGACGCAGAGAGCCCTGCCACCGAGTAGAGGGCTGCCCCCGTGAAAGACATCGCTAGGCCCAAGAGCGCCTTGCCGGTGGCGGCAAAATTGCCAAAGAGCAGCCATCCGACGCTTGTGGTCACCAGGTCTTTGGCATTACCCGTTACGCTCGTGGTCAAAGGTGACGTGAGCAAGGTGCATTGCACGGACGTATATGTCAGCAGGATCCCCATCGACGATGCCGTTAGCACGCCAGCGATGAAACCGGGCTGCCACAGCGCAGGGAACTCGGCCACGCGCGCCGGCTCCCCGGTCAAAATCAGAAGTACAACCACTATCGGCGTAGCACAAAGGCTGTTCGCATACATAAGGTCCCAGGTACTTAGCCCCGTAGATGCGGAATAGCCCTTTTGCAAAGCGTAGGAGGCAGCCGTAATGACATTATTCACAAGGGTGATCGCGTAGCCAAGTGCATTCGAGTCGAAAGTGTCCCACGCAGCCAGCAAAGCGCCGAATGCCATCATCAGTACTGCGCGACGGTGTTGAGTCGACGGAGCTTTGCCGGCGCTGTAATACTCAAACACCATAATAAAAGCAGGACAAAGACGCCGCAGCGCAAAAAACACCGGCAGATTTACGGACTGAAGTCCAAACAGCCCAACCGCAACGTTTGATACGTACGCGACAGCCATGGGTATGGCCTGTCGCAGATGATTAGTTTCAACCTTAGTTATGCCTAACGGGTTTCCCAACCATTCCCGGGTCGCGTAGCAGAAGATGATTGAGATAGTTAGCTGGATTAGCAGAAGAGTAAAATAGCCCTTGAAGGCATAGCTTGAGAGCAAGGCTTTGTTGAGTAGTGCCATTACTGTCGACGTCGCTGCATATGCGAGCGCTGCAGCCAGCCCGCTCACGCGCGCAGCATTCTGATGCGGGTGACTGAGCTTGGAGGCGGACATCGTCGTTGCTGCTTCGCCCGGTCATTGATGCTTTATGGCATTATCAAAGGCAAGGCTAGATAACAATCTACAGAAAATCATTCATCAAAAAGAGCAATTGGCAATTGCAAGCGTCTACATGTACAAAGACTTTACCGTCGCAAACCG
>JBBAPH010000043.1:0-11946 GCA_040400935.1 Polaromonas sp. | reverse complement strand
GCCATGTCGTGCTCGCCCGCGCTGATGAAAATCTTGTTGCCCGTGAGTTTGTACGTGCCGTCGGGCTGCGGTTCGGCCTTGGTGCGCAAGAGGCCCAGGTCGGTGCCGCAATGCGGCTCGGTCAGGCACATGGTGCCGGTCCATTCGCCGCTGGTGAGCTTGGGCAAGTACAGTTTTTTCTGCGCCTCGGTGCCGTGAGCGTGCAGCGCTTCATAAGCGCCGTGCGACAGGCCGGGGTACATGGTCCAAGCCTGGTTGGCGGAGTTGAGCATTTCATACAGGCACTGGTTGACCACCACCGGCAGGCCCTGGCCACCATAGGCCGGGTCGCAAGACAAAGCGGCCCAACCGCCTTCTACATACTGCTCGTAAGCGGCTTTGAAACCCGTGGGGGTTTTCACCTCGTGCGTGGTTTTATCGAGCTGGCAGCCTTCACTGTCGCCGCTGATGTTGAGCGGAAAAGCCACTTCGGCGGCGAACTTGCCAGCCTCTTCCAGCACCGCGTTGATGGTGTCCGCGTCGGTGTCGGCATGGCGGGGAATGGCCTTGAAGTCTTCGGTCACGTTCAAGACTTCGTGCAGAACGAACTGCATGTCGCGCAGGGGTGGGTTGTACTGAGGCATGGTTTTTCTTTCTTAGAAATGAGGCGGTGAAGACAGAAATAAAAAGAGGGGTCAGGCCAGCGCCGAAGGCTCGGCGTAGCGCTGCACGATGCTTTCAAAGGCCAGCTGGCCGCGCGCGATGGAGCCTGGTGTGCGCAAGAAACGGCTTTCATAGTGCAGGCCGAGGATCAGCGCATGCACTTCAAAAGCGATCTGCCGTTCGTCGGCGCCAGCTTGGATATGGCCCATCTCGCGCGCCATCACCACAGCGCGGCTGAAAGCGTCCAGCCAGGTCTGCATGGAGCTCACCAGGGCGTCACGCACGGGGCCGGAGCGGTCGTCAAACTCCACCGCCCCGCTGATAAAAATACAGCCCGACTGCAGCTCAACGGCCACGCGCTTCATCCAGTTTTCAAACAGGGCGCGAACGCGAGGCAAGCCCTTGGGCGCGTTCAGGGCGGGAATGAAAACTTCTTCTTCAAAGCGGTGAAAGTACTCGCGAACCACGGAAATCTGCAATTCTTCGCGCGAGCCAAAGTGCGAGAACACGCCCGACTTGCTCATCTTCATGACCTCGGCCACGGCGCCAATGCTCAGACCTTCCAGGCCGATTTGCGTGGCCAAGCCCAGCGCCGCCTCAATGATGGCGAGCTTGGTTTGTTGGCCCTTGTGCTGGCTGCGCGGCGGCGGGGTAGCGATGAGGGCTAACTTGGAAACAGTCATGAAACGGTCACAAAAAAAGAACGACCGTGCTATTTTCTCGGAAAAATCCGGGCTGTCAATAAATTAGCGGCGATTGAGCCTTTAACCCGGCAGGGTAAGGGGATTTAGGGGCAAATGGCTGAGTTGGCCAGACCGCTGCCCTCACCCCCGCCCTCTCCCAGAGGGAGAGGGAGCAAACCCGATCAGGTGGTCAGGGGAGCAGGTTCGACACGCCGCTGGCCACATGGCCCGAAGGCACGTGCAACGCGGCGGAATTGACGTGGCCGGTTTGGTCGTCAAAGAAGAAGTCCGGCTCAAACTCACGCAAAAACTCGCCCTTGGCCAAGCCGCCCAGGAACATGGCCTCGTCGACCTCGATGTTCCAGTTCATCAGCGTGCGGATGGCGCGCTCGTGCGCTGGCGCGCTGCGGGCAGTGACCAGGGCGGTGCGAATGCGCATGCGAGAGGTGCCCGCTTGCTGCAGGCGGTGCAGCGCTTCCAGGAGCGGCTTGAACGGCCCGGCCAGCAGGGGCTGCGCGGCCTTGTCGCGCTCATGCTCTTGAAAGGCATTGAGCCCCTGGGCCTGGAACACGCGCTCGGCTTCGTCAGAAAACAGCACCGCGTCGCCGTCAAAGGCAATCCGCACTTCATGCGGATGTTCCTGGCTGGCGTGGGCCGACTGCGGATACACCTGCGCGGCAGGCACGCCGGCTTCCAAGGCTGCGCGCACATCGCTCAGGTGGGTGGACAAAAACAAGTTGGCATGCAGCGGCTTGAGGTAGCGCCAGGGCGGCTCGCCCCGGTTGAAGGTGCCGCGCTGAATATTCAAGCCGTAATGCTGGGCCGAACGGAACACGCGCATGCCCGAGACCGGATCGTTGCGCGACAAGATCACCACTTCCACGCGCTGAGCGGGTTTGCCTGGGGTGAGCGCTTCGTCCAGGCTCTCGGGCGCTTCGTTGAAAGCCAGCAGCTTTTTCACCAGCGAAAAAGCCACGCCGGGTTTGGCGGGCACGTCGAGCCTATCCAGCTGCAGCTGCATATAGGCTGCATCCGCCTTGGCACCGGGCTGGGTGGCCTGGGCCAAGCCGTCTTCAAAGACGCGGTTTTCCTCTTCAAAGTCGAAGAGCGCGCGGGAGGAAATGGCGACGACGAGTTTGCCGTCGAGGTTGACGCTCATGGCTGGCTCCTTGGACGGCTGCTGCCCTCACCCCTGCCCTCTCCCAGAGGTAGAGGGGGTACTGAACTAGGAGTGACGGGGGCTCCGGCTTTTGTCTTTACTCCCTCTCCCCCTGGGAGAGGGCAGGGGTGAGGGCACGCGGTCTTGGCCTGCAAACAACTCGGGCAATAGCAAGACGTCCCCTGCGCCAACTGCTCAAGCGGCAAAGCCGGCAGCGCCAAGCACCAGCAGCGCTGATCAGGCCCCGGGCTGCATTCAAAAGCAGCGCCACATTGCGGGCAAGTCGAGGGGATTGAAGCGGTCATGAAGGGTGTGCAACGACAGCAAGCGAATGACCTTGCGCCTTCAGCTTTTCAAAAACAATTTGTACACCGGGTTGTCGGTCTCTTCCACGAAGGGATAACCCAGCGTGCTCAAGAAAGCTTTGAATGCGGCGTTGTCGGCCTTGGGCACTTGCAAGCCCACCAAAATCCGACCGTAGTCGGCGCCCTGGTTGCGGTAGTGAAAGAGGCTGATGTTCCAGCCCGGCCGCATGAGGGCCAAAAACTTCAGCAGCGCGCCCGGCCGCTCGGGGAACACAAAGCGCAGCAGCCGCTCGTCTTTAGACAGTGCGCTGTGCCCGCCCACCATGTGGCGCACATGCTCTTTGGCCAGCTCGTCATGCGTGAGGTCCAGTGCCTTGAAGCCGTGGCGCGTAAACGTATTGGCGATCTTGGTGCTCTCGCCCTTGCCGTGCGTGGTCAGGCCTACGAACACATGGGCTTGCTGAGAATCGTTGATGCGGTAGTTGAACTCCGTGACGCTGCGCGAACCGCCCGGCAAGTCACCGATCAGCTCGCAAAACTGCCGAAAGCTGCCGCGCTCTTCGGGAATGGTCACGGCGAACAGGGCTTCGCGCTCTTCACCCACTTCGGCCCGCTCAGCGACAAAGCGCAGGCGGTCAAAGTTCATGTTGGCGCCGCACAAAATCGCGGCATAAGTCTGGCCCTTGGTCTTGTGCAAGGCGACGTACTGCTTGATGGCCGCCACGGCCAAAGCGCCAGCCGGCTCGACGATGCTGCGCGTGTCCACAAACACGTCTTTGATGGCGGCGCACACCGCGTCGGTGTCCACGGTCATGAACTCGTCGACCAGTTCGCGGCTGATGCGGAAGGTTTCTTCGCCCACCAGTTTCACCGCCGTGCCATCTGAAAAAAGACCCACGTCTTGCAGCGTCACCCGCTTGTGCGCCTGAACAGAACGCATCATGGCGTCCGAGTCATTCATCTGCACGCCGATGACCTTGATCTCGGGCCGCACCGCCTTGATGTAGTTGGCCACGCCAGAAATCAGGCCACCGCCGCCAATGGCCACAAACACCGCATCGAGCTGGCCCTGACCCATGCTCTGGATTTGCCGCAGCACTTCCATGGCGATCGTGCCCTGTCCGGCAATCACGTCCGGGTCGTCAAAAGGGTGGACGAAGGTCAGGCCCTTCTTTTTCTCCAGCAGCACAGCGTGCTCATACGCGTCGGAATAACTCTCGCCATGCAGCACGACCTCACCGCCCAAGCCGCGCACCGCGTCAACCTTGAGCTGCGGCGTGGTGGCGGGCATGACCACAAAGGCCTTGGTGCCCAGCTTGCGCGCACTCAGCGCCACGCCTTGGGCATGGTTGCCGGCCGATGCGCAGATCACCCCTTTTTTCAGCTGGGCCGGCGTGAGGTGCGCCATCTTGTTGTAAGCCCCGCGCAGCTTGAAGCTGAACACCGGCTGCTGGTCTTCACGCTTGAGCAAGACCGTGTTGCCCAGGCGCGCGCTCAGGTTTTTGGCAGGCTCCAGGGCCGACTCCACCGCCACGTCATACACGCGGGCAGTCAAAATTTTCTTCAGGTAGTCAGCCGGCTGGAGCGGGCGGGATTTTCCGGGCTTGCTCGGCTGGGTGCGGGAGGGGGGGGAGGCAGGCTTAGTAGGCATGGTGTTTCTCAGAGCTTGATGATCATAAAGAAGTGAGAAATGAGAAATGAAAAGTGGGAAGTGGCCCAGGCCGCTGCCGCCGGGCCCGCCTGCCCTGGCGCAATTCCGTCGCCCCCAAGAAAAAAGGCCCAGACCTTGCGGTCTGGGCCTGTAAATCCACCCTTTTCAGAAGGAGTGGAGGAGACAACCAGTGCAACAATAAGTGTCTTGAGGCCTTGGCTCAGCGGTGCTGAGGGGCGCATCAGCTTATTGATACGATTTTTGAAATTATAAGCTGAGCTATGTTGCACTGCAATAACTTGCGGATGCCAGCACCGCTTCAAGCGTCACTTTTTCAAGCTCATCACTATTTTGAAAGACGGCAATTCATGGAATGCATAGTCAGCTGGGGCGGTCCCCAGGCCATCCCCGGCAACGGTTCAGCCATGTCCTTTGTGGCGCACACCGGCAGCGGTCACACCTTGGTGATGGACGGCGCACCCGACGCCGCCAAGCCCGAGAACGGTGGCGCCAACACCGCACCACGCCCCATGGAAACCGTGCTGGCCGGCACCGGCGGCTGCACCGCTTATGACGTGGTGCTCATCCTCAAACGCGGCCGGCACGACGTGCGTGGCTGCATCGTCAAGCTGACTTCTGGGCGGGCAGAAGCCGACCCCAAGGTCTTCACCAAGATCCACATGCACTTCGTCGTCACGGGCAAGGGCCTGCAAGCCGGTGCGGTCGAGCGCGCCATTGCCATGAGCCACGACAAATACTGCTCAGCCACCATCATGCTGGGCAAAACGGCCGAGATCACCACCAGTTTTGAGGTGGTGGAGGCTTGAGCCGACAGCTTTGCGCCTGAACGGACTGTGTGCTACGCTGGATTTATGGTCGCCCGTCTTGATCCCCTTGTTTCCGAGTTCGCCACCCAAGAGGACGCGGAGAGCTATGACGCTTGGTTCCGCAACAAAGTGCAGACATCCTTAAAGCGCGCAGACGACGGCGCCGAGCCGCGCCACACTGGCGATGAGGTTCTGCGAGAAATGGACAGCGTGATCAGGTCTGCAGAGCTAAAGCATGCGAAACGTCGCTTGGCTTGAATCCGCTTTAGAAGACCTTCAGGCCATTGCCGAATTTATTGCTGAACGTGATCCAAATGCAGTGCGCCGCCTTGTCGGACGATTGATCGACGACGCCGATGCGTTGGCCCTTTTGCCCGCACAGCTCCGGCGCGGACGTGTCGCAGGAACCCATGAGTTTGTGTCGCATCCCAACTACCTTTTGGTGTACCGATACACACTTGAGCAGATTGAAATCTTGAACGTCGTGCACGCCCGACAGCGATACCCGGGCTAGAAATCATTCAGGCTGATTTGCCAAACACTAAATATAGTGCGCCGTCGTCGTCATGACCTTGGCCGAGGCGCGCATCAGCGCCTTGATTGGCGCGGGAAGTTCCATGGCGCCCGCCTGCTCAGCGTCCTGCGCATGGCGGGCTTCATCGGCTTTCATTTGCGATACCAGGGCGCGTGAGGCATGGTCCCCCGCCGGCAAATGGTCCAGGTGACTGGCCAAATGGGCTTCGACCTGGCGTTCGGTTTCCTGCACAAAGCCCAGGCTGACCCGGTCCCCCAGCTTGCCCGCCAACAAACCCAACCCGAAAGCACCGGCGTACCACAACGGGTTGAGCAGCGACGGGCGGGCGCCCAGTTCCGCCAAGCGCTCATGCGTCCACGCCAAGTGGTTGCTTTCTTCCTGGCTAGCAGCCAAAAAGTGCGCGCGCAGCGCTGGGTCGCTGGTGCTGAGCGCCTGTGCCGCGTAAAGCGCCTGGGCACACACCTCCCCCACGTGGTTCACCCGCATCAAAGCGCCCGACTCGGCTTTGTCGGCCGCCGTCAGCTCGGTCGGCTGGCCGGGCAAGGTCGGGCAAGCTTTTTGGGCACGTGGCTGGGCAAAGAGGGTGCGCAGGGCGCTGTCGGCGGCCATTAGGGCGGAATCAAGCAGTCGGGTCATGGCATTCCACATAACCGGCCCAGGGGAAGTTGGGCTCGGACAAAAACAGGCGAAAAAGTAAAAAACCTAAGCGGGCAGTTTAGCCAGCCGTAGGGTAGCTGACCGAGAACCAAATTGGGCAGAAGCCTGGCTTAAACAGTTTTTAACGTACGGGAATCCACTGAGTTTGTTGCACCTCTGCAACGAAACTCGGCATCCGGAGCTGTTTCCAGGGTGATTTCTTTGCCTAAGCCCAGCCGCTCTGGTTCAATAACCCTAACTTCCGTAAAGGAGGTTGGCCCGGGGCCCAAAACCTTGGAGCCCTATGTTTAACCTTGGAGAAACTCTCAATGAAAAAATCCCTGATTGCTTTGGCTGCTCTGGCCGCCACCGGCGCTTTCGCTCAATCCTCCGTGACCATTTCCGGCAACATGGACTTTGCTGGTGCTAGCGTCACCGGTACTCAACTGGTCGGTAAAGGTAGCACTGTCAGCACGACGGTAGGCACATCCAGCACTTCCGTGCTGCGTTTCATTGCTGTGGAAGACCTCGGCGGCGGCATGAAAGCCACAGCTCAGTACAACTTTGACCCACGTACTCTCAGCAACGACAGCTTGGGCGTGACAAACAATAACTCCACCAGCGTCACAGCCGCCACCGCTGCTGTTACCGGCGGCGCCGCGGCTACCCCTGGTTCTGCCTTGGCGCAAGGCAACACCGTGACAGGTTTGGCCCGTGACGAAGTGTTTGTTGGTCTGAGCGGCGGTTTCGGCAATCTGCGTCTTGGCGCTCCTAACTCCATCGGTCTGGGCGTTCACGGCGTTTCTTCTCCTTTGGGCACCGGCATTGGCTCTGGCTACGCCCCTACCACGGGTACAGTGACTAACGCTTATGTCCAGACTCGTTACAGCCGTTCGGCTCGCTACGATAGCCCAACTATCGGTGGTTTCACCGCATCTGTTCAGTACGCACCTGGTAATGATCAAACTCTGACTTCCAGCACCGGCACCGCCACTGCTCAATCGGTCCCGGTGGCTTTGGTTATTCCTAACGCTCGTCAAGCAACGGAATTCGGCCTGAGCTATGCAGCAGGTCCTTTGAATGTTGCTTTTGCCAACATTGGGCAAGCTAAGTCCGATAACAAAGTGGGTTTCTATTCAGGTGCCGCAGCAGTGCTGGTGAAAACCTCTGCCAACGTGCTGGCTGCCAACTACAGCTTGGGTAGCACCACCGTGTACGCCTTGGTTAACAAGGGCGACGCTTTGGCTTCTACCACTGCCGTTGTAGCCACCAAAGGTTCCCGCGTCGCTGTCAAGCAAACCATGGGCGCAATTGACCTGATGGCTCAGTACACCCAGCAAGAAACCAATGGCGTTAAGGCCAAGGTGACTGGCCTGCGCGCTGACTACAACCTGAGCAAGACCGCTGCTGTGTACGCCGGCTACGAGAAGTGGGACACGGGTGCTGCTTATTCTTCCAACACCACCACTGGCGACCGCAAGATCGCTTCTGTTGGTCTGCGCAAGTCCTTCTAATTCCCCGCTGGCTTACGCCAGCTGAGAGTTAAAAGTCGAAAAACCCCGCTGTGGCAACACGGCGGGGTTTTTTTATGGGGTAAGGCCAAGAATCCAGCCTGTTCTTTGTTGCACGGTCTGGTCCTGCCAGTTGATCAGTCCATCGGCCAGATGAGCGGTCAATCAGCGCTGCAAGCTGGGCTTGTCTGCTGTCCGCAGAGACTTAATCACAAAGGTCTCTGACATTCAGCTTGACCGACGGCGCCAGGGGTGAGCTTTGTTACATCCTTGCCGAAAAACCACCACTGTGCCCACTCGTCGTATCTGAGTGAATAAAAATTTTTTGGATGCCATCGAGTCGGCAGATATTACTTTTTAATTACTCTCATGCAGCCAAACTGGGTTAAGGCTGGTCCAGCATAAAAAGCCGACCGAGGTCTGCCTCAAGCTCGCACGCCCTCATCATCGATTTCTAGCTCTACAACAAGTCCACTCGCCCGTACCTGCGACTTCAACGTAAAAAACCCCGCCGTGTTGCCACGGCGGGGTTTTTAGCTTTTAACGCTCAGCTGGCATACGCCAGCAGGGAATTAGAAGGACTTGCGCAGACCCAGCGAAGCGATCTTGCGATCGTTAGCGGTAGCGTTGCCGGTGTCGTACTTCTCGTAGCCAGCGTACACGGCAGCCGTTTTGCTCAGGTTGTAGTCAGCGCGCAGGCCGGTGACCTTGGCCTTGAGCTCAGCAGTGCCCGTGCCAGAAGTTTGCGTGGTGTACTGAGCGATCAGGTCAACAGCGCCAATGGTGTGCTTGGCAGCAATGCGCATACCCTTGGTTTTGACTGCCGTGCCGTCGAGAGCGGAAGTGACGGCCAAACGGTCGCCCTTGTTCCAACCAGCGTACAGGGTGGTGGCGCCGAGGTTGTAGTTAACACCCAGAACGTTGACCGAAGTCTTGGCTGGATTGTCAGCGGGCGCTGCAGCGTTTGGATAAGCGACGCTGTACCAGCCAGTTGGGTTGGTTTGCGCAGCTTGGCGAACGTTAGCGAAGCTGGCGTTCAAAGGACCAGCCGAGTAAGACAGACCGAATTCGGTCGCTTTGCGGTTGTTTGGAATGCTCAGCGCCGTCGTGGCAGCAGCTGGAACTTGGTCGTTACCAGGTGCGTACACCAGGGATGCGGTGAAGCCAGCGATGTTCGGGGTGTCATAGCGCACCGAGCGGCTGTAACGCGTTTGAACGTAGGAGTTGGTCATGGTGCCAGCAGTGCCGCCGCCGCTGTAACCGGAACCAATGCCAGTGCCCAGTGGGGAAGAGGTGCTGTGCGCAGCCAGACCGAGCGAGTTGGGCGAGCCGAGGCGAACGTTACCGAAACCACCGCTCAAACCAACGAACAACTCATCACGGGCCAGGCCGGTGGTGGTGTTGGCGGTAGGTGCAGTAGCGGAGTTCAGCGTGTTTGCCAAAGAGTCGTTGGCCAGCGAACGGGGGTCAAAGTTGTACTGAGCCGTGGCTTTCATGCCGCCGCCCAGGTCTTCCACAGCGATGAAACGCAGCACGGAAGTCGAGGACACCAGGCCAGAAGCGGTGGACACGGTGGTGCCGTTTTGGCCAACTTGAGTACCAGAAACTTTACCAGCAGCAAAGTCCAGGTTACCGGAAATGGTGACGGAGGATTGAGCGAAAGCGCCGGTGGCGGCCAGAGCAGCCAAAGCAGACCGACATTCTCAAGGCTCTTTTTTTTCTAAGTGCTTGAAAAGCATGAGATTTTAAGAGTCAGTGGCGTCAATAAAAGCGGCTTGAGCCTCTGCAAAGGGGGTGTACAACTCTCACGGCCCTGGCCCGAGATAGGGGCGACGTCTAACACCCGCATGAAAGACCCCTTTTTAATGAATACTTTTAAGGTTTTACGGGTACTAAAGTAGTATTTACCGATGGGTTTGCTTAGGCGACGGAGCTGAATTAGGCTCGGGCCATGTTGGACGAATCCAGAGCTTTTTGCTCGCTTCTTCATCGCGAAGCGGCTAACGACGCCGGGCTGGAGGGGCCGGCGGACCAGCCGTCGGCTAGGCCGGGAAATACCCGTGAGCGCACCGTACCCATCCCGGAAACATTGACGCCGGTGCCGGGTTATCCGCAGAAGCTGGTCGTTTTCAAAATGGCAGCCAGCCGGTTTTGGCAGGTGCGTTGCTGGGTGGATGGGCGGACGGTGCGGCGCAGCACCCAGACCCAGTCGCTGCGCCTGGCGCAGAGCTTTGCGCGCCGGTTTTACGAGCAGTTGATGGCGCAGCGGTATGCGCAGCAGATGAAGCTGAATTTGGACGGTTTGGGGGATGAGGAGGGGCCCTTCGATCAGCTCAGGGTGAACGGGAGGGGGAAGGCCTTCGACAGGCTCAGGGCGAGCGGACTGGGGCGACCCAGCGCGATCAGCTTGTCGAGAACCAGCCCCGAACGCCCCATGACAACGGCAAAACCGAAGTCACCTTTGGCGCCCTGGCCGCGCAAGTCTTGCTCAGCGAAAAAGCCCGCACGCGGCGCGGTGAGTACAGCCTGGGCAGTTGGCAGGTGCTGAAGAATCGGCTGGACGCCCTGCTCTTGCCGCGTTGGGGCGAGCATGCGCCGGCGGCCATCAATTACTTGGCTTTGGTGGATTTCACGCAGAGCTTGAGCGAGCGGTTCAGCAGCACCACCGTGAGCCAGTATTTGGTGGCGGTGCGTAAGGTGCTGCTGTATGCCGTGGCCACGGGCGTGCTGGACAAACTGCCGGAGTTTCCCAAGATCAAGATCCGCACCACCTCGCGCGGGGCATTCACGCCCAGTGAGTACTGGAAGATCATCCGCTGCGCCCGCGCCTTGCGCGGGGCGCCGCACCCCGATTCGACCCAGGAAATTCGCACGAATTACAAGATCCGCCTGGCCGAGCAGACCCTGCCGCAAGACCTGGCTTGGGCGATCGGCTTCATGCTCAACAGCTTCATTCGCCCGAGTGCCTTGAAGACCTTGAAGCACCGCCACGTGGAGATCGTGCGTGCCCAGCACACCTATTTGCGCCTGACGCTGCCCGAGACCAAAAGCCACGGCAAACCCATCGTGACGCTGCGGCCGGCGGTGCGCATTTACGAGCAGATCAGCAAGCACCAGCAGCCGTTGGGCATGGCTGACCCGGACGACTATTTGTTTTTACCGCAGCTCCAGGACCGCAACTACGCGCACTGGGTGCTGAACTTTCACTTCAACTGGGTGCTGGCACAAACGGGCTTGAAGCAAGGCCCGCACGGCCAGCCGCGCAGCCTGCACAGCCTGCGGCATTCGTCCATCACTTTTCGATTGCTGTATGGCCAAGGCATTGACTTGCTGACGCTGGCGCGCAACGCCCGCAACAGCGTGGACGTGATCAACAAACACTACGCCAGCACGGTGACGGGGGAGCAGAACATTGCGCTGCTGCAGAGCAGGCGACGGGTGGAGCCGAGGGGTATGTACTGAGGCTTGTTTTGATCAAGCGTGGGTTCGTTTGCACCGGACCCTTACTCCTCCGTTCGGGCTGAGCTTGTCGAAGCCCTTCGACAAGCTCAGGGCGAACGGGTTGGCTAGGTCAACGCCCCGCGTGCATCCACCGGGATCAGTTGCTCCACCACACCGTTTTGCAAGCCGCCGCGCACGCCGACCAGCACGTTGTGCAGGTTGACCGTGGGGTCGCAATGGCCGGGGATCAGCCAGACGGTGTCGCCCAAGGCGGGCAGGCGGGTATCCGGAGCAGCGTCCGCGTCGATTCGTAAGATGCCGTGTTCGTCGCCGCCGTTGGCATAAACCAAAGGCTGGCCGTGCACGGCCGGCAGGCCGGAATCAATGGCGTGGCTTTTATGGCCGGCGTCGACCACCACGTGTGCAGCGCTGACGCTCATGACCTGGGACTTGAGGAAGAGCGCGTGCTCGAACTGCGGCTGGCGCGAGTCGGCCTGGTTGGCGGCGTAGTCGCGGTCCATGAACAAGTAGGAGCCGGCTTGCAACTCGCCATACA
>JBBAPH010000042.1:0-12053 GCA_040400935.1 Polaromonas sp. | reverse complement strand
GCCCTGGGCCAGCCCAGCGCCGCTGCGGCGGTGTTTGACCTGGCCCAGCGCAACGGGGCGGCGGTGGCCCTGCGCGACCTCGGCATGAAAGCAAGCGATCTGGACAAGGCCTGCGACATCGCCGTGCAGAACCAATACCCGAACCCTCGGCCCCTGGAGCGCCCTGCTTTACGGTCCTTGCTGCAGAACGCCTTTGAGGGGGTGCGGCCGGCCTGAAGCGGGGGGCGAAAAAATACGGATTTAGCGTCAAAAACGGCCAGTCGGTCTTATGGCGCATAATCCGGTGGTGCAAGTCTTAATTTGCACATGTCTGGTGATCGGTCAGTTTCGCGCGCTACGGCGGTACTTCTAGAATTTGTTGTGCTTTCGGGACTCCATCGCTTTTTGTTTTTTATGTATTTTTGAGGAGTCCTCATGGGCAACAAACTTTATGTCGGCAATCTGCCGTACTCGGTCCGCGACGAAGATCTGCAGCAGTCCTTCGGCCAATTCGGCTCGGTCAGCAGCGCCAAGGTCATGATGGAGCGTGACACCGGCCGTTCCAAAGGCTTCGGCTTTGTGGAAATGGGCAACGACGCAGAAGCACAAGCCGCAATCGCCGGCATGAACGGCCAGTCCCTGGGCGGCCGTGCTATCACCGTGAACGAAGCCCGTCCGATGGAAGCTCGTCCTCCACGTACCGGCGGCTACGGCGGCGGTGGTGGTGGCGGCGGCTACGGTGGTGGCGATCGCTCCGGCGGTGGCGGCTACGGTGGTGGTGACCGCTCCGGTGGCGGCGGCTACGGCGGCGGTGGCGGCGGTCGCGGCGGCTACTAAGCCCTAGACCCCGGCATCCGGCTGACTCAGCGTAAGCTGAGTCTCAGCCCCAGCTTTAAAAGGCTTCAAGACTTCGGTTTTGAAGCCTTTTTGCTTTTCAGGCTACTTTCACAGCCCGAAGCGGCTGGTCCACTTGCGCTCGTAGTCCATCTTGTCGAAATGCTCGACCATGAAGTCGATGAAGGTGCGCACCTTGGCTGACAGGTGCTTGCGGCTGGGGTAGGCCAGGTTGATGTTCAGGCGCGGCAGGTCCCAGTCGTCCAGCACCGGCACCAGACGGCCGGCGACGATGTCGTCGTAAAGAATGTAGGTGGGTTGCACCAAGATGCCCATGCCGTCCAGGGCAGCGGCGCGCAAGACCTGGCCGTCGTTCGACTCGAGCAGGCCTTTGACCGTGATCACCCGGGCTTGGCCATCTTTGGTAAATCGCAATTCGTTGGGGTTGTTGGCGTAGGTGTAGATCAGCAGTTTGTGCCGTGCCAGATCGTCCAGGCTTTGCGGCACGCCATGCTGGGCCAGGTAGCGCGGTGAAGCCGCCATCAGGCGCCGGGTTTCGGCCACGCGGCGAATCGTGATGTTGGAGTCGGGCTCTGACTCGCGGGTGCGAATCGCCACGTCGATGTTGTTGTCGATGATGTCCAGGTAGCGGTTGGCCGCTTCCACGCTGACTTGCACCTCGGGATAGCGCTGCGTGTATTCCCGCAGCAAGGGCGCTACATGGTGCATGGCAAAAGACAGCGACGCGCTGATGCGCAGCACCCCGGTCGGCTTGAGGGCCGTGGCGTTCACGGCGGACTCGGCATCTTTCAGGTCGGCCACGATGGCTTTGGCCCGGCTGAAGAACTCGCGACCGGTGTCAGTGAGGTACAGGCGCCTTGTATTGCGCTCCACCAGGCGGGCGCCCAGGCGCTCTTCCAGTGCCGACAAGTGGCGGCTGGCGGCGGCGTTGGACAACTCCAGCGCTTCGGCTGCGCGGCTCAAGCTGCCGGTTTCCGCGACTTGCACAAACAGTTGTATTTCGGTCCAGCGATCCAAAGCCTGGTGTCTCCCCGCGCGGCGGTGTTGCAATGTTTAACCAGGCTGCATGTTAGCCGTTGGCCCGCTCGGGGCGCCGGCTTTGTTGCGCGCTGCGAAAAAGTCATTTGCGCGCCGCGCCTTTCGTCTCGCGCGTGCCCACCTTATATTTCCTCAACCCCTTTTCACACCAGCATCAAAGTCCACCGTGCGCCAGCTCAATCAAGACACCATCACCCAGGCGGTGTTGGCGCGCCTGGCCCACACGCCCGATACACGGCTCAAAGAGCTGATGACCAGCTTGGTGCAGCACCTGCATGCCTTTGCCCGAGAGACCCGGTTGACGGAGGCCGAGTGGCGGCACGGCCTTGAATTCCTGACCAATACCGGCCAGCAGTCCCAAGGCCAGCGCCAGGAATTTGCGCTGCTCAGCGACGTGCTCGGCCTGTCCACGCTGACCGTGGCCATGAACAACGGCAAACCCGCTGGCTGCACCGAAGCCGCCGTGTTGCCCGCCTTGCCAGGCCTGGCGAGCGATCAAGACGGCCCGGCGTGCCAGCTGCGGGGTCAGGTCCGCGATCTGCAGGGGCAGGCGATTGGTGGTGCCGAGATCAGCGTCTCGCCAGGGCGGGGGGCTGAGTGGGTGCACGCCCTGTCCGGGTCACAGGGTGAGTTTTCGCTTGACGCGGCCTTGGCCGAAGCGAGAGCCCTGCCCACTGACGGCCCCGTAGGCCAGTTTTTGGCGGCCACCGCTTGCCCGGCTTGGCGCCCTGCGCACGTGCGCGTCACCGTGCGCGCACGGGGCTATGAGGCCCTGCACACCGAGATATTTGCTGAAGGCGACCCTTATTTGGAAGGCGATGCTGCTTTTGGTGTCCGCCCCGCGCTGGTGGCATATTGGCAGGCCCAGGCTGATGGCAGCTTGGCCCTGAATTACGACTTCATTCTCAACAAGGCGATGGCATGATTTTTACCTTCATGTTGCTCGACAAACCGGGCAGTGGCGAATTGCGCCAGCGCATGCGCCCTGAGCACAAGGCTTATCTGGCGGGAGTTGCCGAGCGTATCGCTTTTGCCGGCCCGCTGGTCGCCGACGATGGCCAGACCATGCTGGGCAGCTTGCTGGCGGTTGACTTTGACTCGCGTGACGCCGCCCACGCCTGGCTGGCCAACGAGCCCTTCACCCGCGCTGGCGTGTACGCCAGCAGCACGGTGCATGCCTTCGTCAACCTCTGGCCGCAGAAAGCCGGTTTTGTGGGAGCCGCGCATTGATCAAGCACATCGTCATGTGGAACGTGCGCGGCGATACGCCGGCCGACAAAGCGGCTGGCATTGCGCGGCTGCAAGCGAGCTTTGCGTCGTTGCGCGGACGCATCCCGGGTCTGCTGCACCTTGAAATTGGCGTGGACAGCAGTCGCGTGGACTACGCCTGCGACGTGGTGCTGTACTCCGAATTTGAGTCGCAAGCAGCGCTGGACGGCTATGCCGTGCATCCGGAGCACCTGCGCGTGAAAACTGAATTGGGTGACCTGCGCACCGCGCGTCACCAAGTCGATTTCGAAACCTGAGGAAAAAAATGAGCGACGACATGAAGAACGAGTTGGAAATTCGCCAGATGGTGGAGCGCTGGGCGGTCTGGCGCGACGCCGGCGACTGGGACAGGTTTGCGACGGTCTGGCACCCCGAGGGCGTGATGATGGCCACTTGGTTCCAAGGCCCGTTTGCCGACTTCATCCGCGTCACGCAAGAAGGCTGGGCCAAGGGTGTGAGCATCCTGCATTTCTTGGGTGGCTCGGCGGTCGAGGTGGCGGGTGACCGCGCGATTGCGCAAACCAAGATGACGATTTCCCAGCGCGGCATGGTCGAAGGCGCGGACGGCCCGGTGCTGTGCGACGTGGTGTGTACTGGCCGTTTTTACGACTTCGTGACCCGCCATGATGGCCAGTGGAAACTGCTGCACCGCCAACCAATCTATGAAAAAGACCGAATTGACCCGGTCGATTCCTCGGCCACGCTCAAGCTGGACCAAGCTGCCCTGGCGGGCTTCCCTGAAGGCTACCGCCACCTGGCTTATATCCAGACGCGCATTGGCTACCAGGTCAAGATGGACATGCCCATGCTCAAGGGCCCACAGGTGCAAGCCTTGTACGAGCGGGGTGCGCGCTGGCTGGCCGGTGGGTCGCTGGAGCGTTGAGCCAAGTAAAAAAGACAAGAACGAAGAGAGACAAGACCATGAAAAAACTGATTCCCTTTGCGTTGGCCGCGGCCTTTGCTTGGGCCGGGTTCCAGGGCGCTGCCTTGGCCCAGGCTTATCCCAGCAAAGCCGTCAAGGTCGTGATCCCGCAGCCACCCGGTGGCGGTTTTGACTTCGTGGGCCGCTTGTTGTCGGACCGCTTGTCCAAGTCGCTGGGCCAACCGGTGGTGGCTGAGAACCGGCCCGGCTCCGGCACCTTGGTCGGCACCGACGCCGTGGCCAATGCCGCACCCGACGGCTACACCTTGCTGGTTGGCTCGGTCTCCAACTTGGCCATCAACCCTGGCCTCTACCGCAACCTGCCTTATGACAGCTTGCGTGACTTTGAACCGGTGGGCCTGGCCGTCGCCTACAGCTACACGCTGGTCGGGCGCAAAGACTTGCCGTTCAATTCTCTGAAAGAGCTGGTGGCTTATGCCAAGGCCAATCCGCGCAAGCTGACCTACGCCTCGGGCGGCAACGGCTCGGGCCAGCATGTGCTGGCAGCGGCGCTCTGGCAGTTGGCCGGCGTGGAGTTGGTGCATGTGCCTTACCGTGGCGCACAAGCGGCTTACCAAGACTTGCTGGGCGGCCGCGTCGATGTGTTTTTTGACCTCTCGCCCACGGCGCGCGGTCAGGTCGACGGCGGCACGGTCAAGCCGCTGGTGGTGTCGGGCAGCAGTCGCTTGCCTTTCCATCCGGATGTGCCGACCATCACCGAAACGGGCGTCAGCACCTTGGAACTGGAGTCGTGGTTCGGCCTGTTCGCACCGGCCAAGACGCCAGCCGACGCCTTGGAGCGCTTGCGCAGTGAGTTGGCCAAAGTGGTGATCGCTACAGACGTGGTGGACATCTTCAAAAAGGCTGGCGGCAAGCCGTTGGCCTTGAGCAGCGCGGACACCCGCGCCCTGGTGCGCCGCGACGTGGAGCGTTGGACCAAACTGACACGTGACCTCGACATCAAGCCGGACTGAAACGCCAGTTGTTTTAAGCTCCACCCGTTTCCCGATTTTTCTTCCTGTTCAAAAAAGAGAGTTTTCCCATGCGAGTTTCTGACGCCTGCCTTGAGCAATTGTTTTTCAACGCCCGCACAGCCAATGGCTTCATCGATAAGCCTGTGCCTGCTTCGCTGCTGCAAGAGGTGTATGAAATCGCCAAGATGGGCGCCACCTCCATGAACTCCCAGCCAGCGCGCTACGTGATCCTGGCCTCGGCCGAATCCCGCGCCCGCCTGCTGCCTGCCCTGTCGCCCGGCAACCTGGAAAAAACCAAGCAAGCCCCAGTCACGGTGATCGTGGCGTCGGACATGAAGTTCTACGAGCACATGCCCGTGATCTGGCACAACCCTGGCGCCAAAGAAATGTTTGAAGGCAACAAGCCCATGGCCGACGGCACCGCCGTGCGCAACAGCACCTTGAGCGGCGCTTATTTCATGATGGCGGCCCGCGCGCTGGGCCTGGACTGCGGCCCCATGAGTGGTGTGGATCTGGCCAAGGTCAATGCCGAGTTCTTCCCGGACGGGCGCTGCCAAGCCAACTTCCTTATCAACCTGGGCTATGGCGACGAGAGCAAGCTGTTCAAGCGCAACCCGCGCCTGAGCTTCGAGCAAGCTTGTAGCGTGCTGTAAACGCAGCACGCCAACCCATTTGCACAAGGGCCGTCGGGTAAAAAAATCGGAGACAAGCAATGGCAAAAAATCTCGAAGTAGAAGACCTGGTCCAGGCTGTCATTGACCGCATGGCCGATTGCAAGGAAGAGCGTTTCAAGGCGGTCATGAGCTCGTTGGTCACGCATCTGCATGCCTTCATTGAAGACGTGCAACTCACGCCCGAGGAGTGGATGGGCACCATCGATTTCCTCACGGCCACCGGCAAGATGTGCGACGAAAAGCGCCAAGAGTTCATCTTGCTGTCCGACACCTTGGGCGTGTCCATGGCTGTGGTGGGCATTGCGCAGGCCAAGGGCGCGGCCGCGCTCAAAGCCAACCCTTCCACCTTCAAGCCCACCGAGGCCACGGTGCTCGGACCCTTCTTCTGGGAGGGCGCGCCGGAACTCGCCTTGGGAACCGATATCACCGGCACCAGCTCGGGCACACCGGCTTACTACCACGGGCGCGTAACCGACACGGCGGGCAAGCCGATCCCCAACTGCACCATGGACGTTTGGTCTGGGGATGGCGATGGTTTTTACGACCTGCAAAAAGGCCCCGACGCACCGATGGAGTTGCGCGCGCGCTTTCACACCGACGCCGAAGGCTGTTACCGCTTTTGGTCCATCAGGCCAGCCTACTACCCGGTGCCAGACGACGGCCCCGTGGGCAAGATGCTGCGCCGCATGGGTCGCCACCCGAACCGGCCCGGTCACATGCACACCATGCTCAGCGCGCCCGGCCACGAGGGATTGATCACGCATCTGTTTGTTTCGGACAGTTCCTTTCTGGACTCGGACGCCGTGTTCGGCGTGCGCAACAGCCTCATCGTCAATTTCCAGCCGCAACCTGCAGGCACGGCGCCCGACGGCCGGGTGATGGACAAGCCCTATCACGTGGCGCATTACGACTTCAGGCTGGTGCCTTCGGCCAAGGCGCAGTGACAGGGCGTGTCTCTGAACCGACAACCAAGCAGCCGGGCCAGCGCTACAGTGGGTTGATGAAAACCTTCCAAACCTTGGCCGACCTGGCGGCCCAGCAGGGCCAAGAGCCTTTGCTCAGCGACTGGATCACGGTCACGCAGGCCCAAGTCAATTTGTTCGCTGACGCTACAGGCGACCACCAGTGGATTCACGTGGACCCCGAGCGCGCCAAGCAAGGCCCGTTTGGCGCACCGATTGCCCATGGGTTTTTGACGCTGTCATTGATCCCGGCGTTTTTCGCCTCGTCTTTCGAGGTGGCCAAATCCGGCATGGGCGTGAACTACGGGCTGAACCGCGTGCGCTTCACGGCGCCCGTGCCGGTGGGCAGCCGCTTGCGCGCGCACATGAAGTTGCTCGACTGCACACCGATCGAGCATGACGGGCTGCAAATGACTTGGGAAGTCAGCGTGGAGCGCGAAGGCTCGGCCAAACCCGTGTGTGTGGCCGAGGCCTTGGTCCGACGTTATCCCTAAGTTGCTGGACTAGCTGGACTGGCCGGTAGGGGCGCAGCCCCGGCAAAACCGCACTGGCGCCAGGCCTCGTACACCGTCACTGCGACGGCGTTGGACAGATTCAAGCTGCGCTGGCCAGCCAGCATCGGCAGGCGCAGGCGCTGAGCCAGCGGGAATGAATCGCGCAAGGCCGGCGGCAAACCCTGGGTTTCCGAGCCAAACACCAACCAATCGCCCGCCTGAAAGCGCGCGTCGTGCAAGCTGCCCGAGCCGCGCGTGGTCATGGCGAACATGCGCGCGGTGTCAGGCTTTTGACTCTCCAGCAAGGCCTCCCAGCTGGCATGGCGCAGCACCCGGGTGTACTCGTGGTAGTCCAGGCCGGCGCGCTTGAGGTGCTTGTCGTCCATCAAAAAACCCAGCGGTTCAACCAAGTGCAGGGCCGCGCCCGTGTTGGCCGCCAAGCGGATCACGTTGCCGGTGTTGGGGGGTATTTCAGGGCAGACCAGAACAATATGGAACATGCCCGGGATTATGTCGGGGCTGTTCGCGCCAGCACCAAGGCGCTGACTTGGCTGGCGCCTGCGGCGCGCAAGGTCTTCGCCGCCGCCAGCAGCGAAGCACCGCTGGTCATCACATCGTCCACCAGCACCACCTGCCGGCCGCGCAGCAACGCGGCGTGCAAGGGCTCCACCGCAAAAGCGCCGGCCACGTTGGACAGGCGCTCGCTGCGCTTGAGCTGGCTTTGCGGCTGGGTGTGGCGCACGCGCAGCAGCAGTTGCGCGCTCAGCCCGGCCCGGCTGCCGCTGCGTTGGTACAAGGCTTTGGCCAGCTCCCAGGACTGGTTGAAGCCGCGCTCGCCCAGGCGCTGGCTAGACAGGGGCATGGGCATCAGCCAGTCATCGGCTTGCAAGCCCTGCAGCAGCGCTACTGCGGCTGGCTGGCGCAGCAGCAAGCCGGCCATGAAGTCGGCCCAACCGTTTTGCCGGGCGAACTTGTAGCGCCCGATAAGACCGGACCAGGGAAAGGCATAGGGCAGGGCGGCCAAGCAGTGGTCCAGGGCAAAGGGTTGGCGCTGGCAGTCGGGGCAGGACAGCCGGCTGTCCGGCTCGGCCAGCCAGGCGGCGGGCAGTTCCAGCGCGCAGTGCTGGCAGCGGGGTCGCTGCTGGCCAAAGCGCGACAGGCAGGGCTGGCACACCGCCTCGGCTGGCCAGGCGTGACACACGGCGCATTGGCTGACCAGCGGCCCGAACAGCCGCCCGGGCGCTTCGCACCAGCGGCTGAACAAACGGCGTGGCAACATGGGCTCAATATACTCGGCAGCTCTGCTGCTGATCAGCCTCACTTTTAGTGCTGTTGGGCTGATGTCGCGGCCAGCCTTCCTTACTTTTCAATGACTTCCGAATCCGCTCCACCTCTCGACCCCATTGCCGTGGCGCGTTGGCAGCGCATCGCGCCTGCTGCATCGCCGTGGCTGCACGAAGAGGTGTCTCGGCGCATGCTCGACCGGCTGGAGTGGATCAAGCTCCAGCCCGCGCAATGGGCGCATTGGGGTGCGGTACGCGGCGGCTTGCAAGCGCATGCCGAGCTGGCGCAGCGCTACCCCCGGGCGCTCTGCCACGTGATTGAAACCGAGCCGCAACGCCTGGCCACTGCCCAGCAATTGGTTGCGCCCTGGTGGCGCCCTGCGCACTGGTTGGCGCCGCAACCCAAGTTCACGCAGCCCGAGCCGGGTAGCCAAGACATGCTCTGGGCTTCGATGGCCTTGCATGAGTCGGTGCAGCCTCAAGCGCTGCTGGCGCAATGGCACCAGCTGCTGCGGGTCGATGGTTTCGTGATGTTTTCTTGCCTAGGGCCGGACACCGCGCGTGAGTTGCGCGAGCTCTATCAGGCCCTGGGCTGGCCGCCAGCAGGCCATGACCTGACCGACATGCACGATTGGGGCGACATGCTGGTGCACACCGGTTTTGCCGAGCCCGTGATGGACATGGAGCGCATCACGCTCACCTACGACAGCCCGGCGCGCTTGCTGCAAGAGTTGGTGGAGCTGGGCCGTAATTTCCACCCCCAGCGTTTTCAAGGTTTGCGCGGCCGCGGATGGCGGGCACGGCTGGAAGCGCTGCTGGCCGAGCGCCTGCCCCGGCAGAGTGACGGCCGGCTGTCCTTGACTTTTGAGGTGATCTACGGCCACGCCATCAAGCCGGTGCCCAAGGTCAAGGTCAGTGCCATGAGTGCTGTGTCGGTGCAAGACATGCGCAGCATGCTGCACAGTCCTCGCGGCGAAACCCCCGGCTGAAACAAGCCGCTAACCCCGTAAAAAGGGTGGGTTTTCGTACCAAGCGAGGTGAGGCCGCTGAGCAGGCGTCTACACTGACGTTTGGTTGGTTTGGGTATGTTCCCACGCACGCGCAATTCGCTGTCCCCGCGGCTGGCTTCATGGCCATCCGCGTTTACGGGCCCGAACTGCCTTGACTTTGACTGAAACGTTCAAGCCGTGGCTTTTTCAACATCTTCTTTTCGTCTGGCGACCTTGCGCGCCAATGGTGAGGACGCTGTGCCCGTCATTCAGTGGCTGCTGAGGCGCAATTGCTCAGTCACGCCGGCCCAGCTCGGCCGCCTTTATCTGTCCCTGTGCGTGGTGTCCCTGGGCATAGCGTCGTTTTTCTGGGTGCAAGGCGCTCATTTGGTCATGCCATTTGCCTGGCTGGAACTGATCGCCGTGGGCACTGCTTTTCTGGTCTACGCCCGCCACGCCCGCGACGGCGAAAACATTGTTTTGCAAGGCAGCCAGCTGGTGGTGGAGCTGGAGAACGGCGGCCGCACCGAGCGTGCCGAGTTCGCCCGGGAGTGGGTGCGCGTGGAGCCGCGCAGCGGTGACGGCTCTTTGATCGAAGTCTCCGGCCAGGGCCGCTCAGTCGTGGTGGGGCGGCATTTGCGTCCCGATCTGCGCCCCGCTTTGGCTCGCGAGATCCGTTTTGCATTGCGCGGCTTTTGAAAGTTGGGCGTTATCCGTGCGCCGCAAAAGGGCGGGCCCCGGCTAACTTTATAATCAGCAGGTTAATTTGGTCGGTAATTGATTCCTTAGAAGTGATGACGATGAACGTAAGCAAAAACATGGGGCTTGGCATGACGTACGCAAGTGCGATTTTTGAGTCGGCGCAAAGCGCCGCGCTGGCAGCGTTCCGCAAAGCCTGCACGGCAGGGGCCGTGTTGGCCGCTGGCTTCACGTCGGCAGCTTTTGCCGCGGGTGGCGTCTCCGACCTGCCTGGCGGTCCCAAGGTCAATCAATTGAACCTGCCCGAGCCCGTCACGCGGATTGCCGCAGAGCAGATCTGGCTGCACTGGTTCATGATGATCATCTGCGTGGTGATCTTTGTGGCCGTTTTCGGCGTGATGTTCTATTCCATCTGGAAGCACCGCAAGTCGGTCGGCCACAAGGCGGCTAACTTCCACGAATCCACCGCGGTCGAAATCGCTTGGACCGTCATTCCCTTCCTCATCGTCATCGGCATGGCGCTGCCTGCCACCAAAGTGCTGGTGGCTGGTAAAGACACCACCAACGCCGACCTGACCATCAAGGCCACCGGCGCCCAGTGGAAATGGGGCTACGACTACATCAAGGGCGAAGGCGAAGGCATTGGCTTTGTCTCCACCCTGGACTCCAGCCACCGTGCCATGTCAGACGCTGGCGGCCCCAAGCCAGGCCAGATCGTCAACGACTACCTGCTCAAGGTCGACAACCCGCTGGTCGTGCCGGTCAACCAAAAAATCCGCATCATCACCACCGCCAACGACGTGATTCACGCCTTTGCCGTGCCAGCCTTCGGCATCAAGCAAGACGCCATCCCTGGCTTTGTGCGCGACACCTGGTTCCGTGCTGAAAAAACCGGCGATTTTTACGGCCAGTGCCAAGAGTTGTGCGGCAAAGAGCACGCCTACATGCCCATCCACGTCAAGGTCGTCACGGCTGAGCAGTATTCAGAGTGGGCCAAGGGCAAGCTCAAGGAAGCTGCTGCCAAGGCAGATGATCCGAGCAAAGTCTGGACCGGTCCCGATTTGATCGCCCGCGGTGAAAAAGTCTACGCGGCCAACTGCGCCGCCTGCCACCAGGCCAGCGGCAAGGGTGCTGGCCCGATCAAGCCGCTGGACGGCTCGGCCATCGTGACGGACAAGGACCACCTCAAGCAGATCAGCATCTTGCTCAACGGTGCGGCTGGCGGTGCCATGCCCTCGTGGAAGCAGCTCAGCGATACCGAACTGGCCGCCGTGGCCACCTACACCAAGAACAACTGGTCCAACCAGACCGGTCAGGTGGTGCAGCCCGCTGAAGTGCTGGCCGCCCGCAAGTAATTCGACATTTTGAACCAGCGCCCGAGATAAGCTACCAAAGGAAATCAGATGAGTGCCGTTCTAGACCATCACGATCACGCCCACGACCACGATCACCATGCCCCGACGGGCTGGCGCCGTTGGGTCTTTGCGACCAACCACAAGGACATCGGTACGCTGTACCTGCTGTTCAGTTTTGCCATGCTGATGATCGGTGGCGTGTTGGCTCTGGGCATACGTGCTGAGCTGTTCCAGCCGGGCTTGCAGCTCGTCAACCCTGAGCTCTTTAACCAGCTCACCACCATGCACGGCCTGATCATGGTGTTCGGCGCCATCATGCCGGCCTTTGTCGGCTTTGCGAACTGGATGATTCCGCTGCAAATCGGCGCATCCGACATGGCTTTTGCCCGCATGAACAACTTCAGCTTCTGGCTGATGATCCCGGCCGGCCTGATGCTGGCGGGCTCGTTCTTCATGCCTGGCGGCGCACCCGCAGCCGGCTGGACGCTGTATGCACCGCTGACCCTGCAGATGGGCCCCTCCATGGACGCCGGCATTTTTGCCATGCACATCCTGGGTGC
>JBBAPH010000041.1:0-12736 GCA_040400935.1 Polaromonas sp. | reverse complement strand
GCTAATCCATCGGTGCCTGTAATGTCAAATTCCACACTAAACAGCATAGAGCCGGAAATGATCACCGAACCCGCTGGCTTGGTGATGCGGCACAACTCGCTCACCAGGTCGTCGGGGTTAATGACGTGCTCAATCCCTTCTATGCAGATCACAAAATCGAAGTGCTGATCTGGGAAGGGCAAAGCCTGTTCCATATTGGCGTATATGTAGTCTGGTTTTTCGGAGTTGATGTCAGCGCATGTGACTGCGAAGCCCTTGCTCCGGAGTTCTTCTGCCATCAGCCCGTTTCCTGCGGGGATGTCTAAAACTGTTTGCCCCGCTTTGCCGTTTTCAATGATGAAGTCCGCCACCACCCGCATATAGCCTGTGAAGTTGCTGACGTGGGTGAAGTCTTTCATGCTGACCTTGATTTCTTTTGGTTTTTGGGGGAGCGCGCGAGCAGTCGGTCAAAGAGGTGGTTGTAATTTTCCACTTCTGTTTGGACTGCAAACTGACTCAAGAGAATTTGGCTGCCGCGACGCCCAAACTCCTCATGGTGGGCTGCGTCGCTCAATGCGAGATCCAGTGTTTTACCAAGTGAGCTTGGATCATCCGCTTTAAAGAGCAATTCAGAGCCGATAGTTTGGACTAGTTCCAAGGCGCCGCCCACATCAGAGGTAATCACCGGCAGTTCGGCTGCCATCGCTTCGGCAATGGCGTTGCCTATACCTTCACCCGGCGATAGGGTGGGTTGTATGTACAGGTCTGCCTGTGCAAGCAGGGTTCGTGCATCGGCCCTGAATCCGGTGCAAACCACGCGGTCTTTGAGTTGGTTAGATGCCTCAATTCGCCTCCGGGTGGCATCGCTCACTTGTCCCACCAACATCAGCTGCCAATCCTTAGCGCTGACGTGATTTTCCAAGGCGTCCAAAAGCAACTTGAGTCCCTTGATGGGCCGCTCGTTGGCAATGGTCATCATGACCTTTGTTGCGTTATTCGCCCTGCTCACGTGGTCGCGTTTGGTGGCTGTATCAACGAGGGACGAGTAGCCTTGGTAGATCGTCTGGAAGTCCCCGGGGTGGTTCTTCCACAGCCGGGTCGCTTCGTGCTGGAGCCGATCGCGGATGGCGCCCGAAAAGCAGACCACGCAGTCAAGCTGCGGATGAAGGTAGCTGAACCAATCCTGTACGTACCAACTGCTGACGCCGCCGATGGCTCCGCGCGTTCCGACAATCGGCGTTTTGTGGTTCGCGGCATTGCGTGCGCGCAGCGCGACTGAAAGGGCTCGGCTGGTGAAGCTAAGGCACAGGTCGGGTTTTACGCTGTCCATCAGTTGGGCATACTGCCGACTCGCATCGCGGTCGAATCGTCCTCTGAGTTGGACTTCACTGGCCATCCGCAGCTTGCTGCTCCACCGCTTTGGCGGACTGCTGCGGCGCGGGTCCAGCGCCAGCCAGACCTCATAGCCGATATCGTGCAGTCCACACAGCAACTGCTCGGCAAAAAAATCAAGATCTGTTGAAAGAACAAGTAGCTTGGTCATTCACAGCCAATCGAGTTCTGGCCCCAGCTTGGCGGCATGTACCGTCAGACCGTACTGCGACAGTTCGTCTTCTTTCGCTTTGGCGAGCAGTTTGCGGCGCGCATGAATGGTCTGTTTCCTCTCCAGCCAAGACTGATTCATGAAGAACTTCATCAAGTTCCTGTTCCCAAGGCTGTCTTTTTGCTGAAGATTCATTTCCAGCTTCAGCGCTTTTTGCGTGGTCATGCCGTAATGGTGCAGCCAAGAGGCTGAGGTGATGCCCAGCTTGAGGCCGTGCATTTGGGCTTGCCTGAAAAACACCGCGTCCTCGTAACCCAGCAATTTGGGAATCGGCAGGAAGTAGCCAATGCGGTCCCATACGCTGCGATGGATGGTCATGCAGACGGCATGGGCCGTGCCTTGCCGGCAGTAGCCGTTCATTTGCGCTTCGGCATTCGCTTGAAATTGAGCCAAGTCATAGTCCAGATTGCCTTCCACCATGCCAGGGCTGGCAATGTCCAATTTTTGCAGTTGTGCTTGTTCCAAAAGCCCCCGCAGCCAGCCTTTGCCGCAGACCACGTCGTTGTTCATGACGATGGTCCATTCGGCTTGCAGGGCCAGGGCACCTTGGTTCCAGGCGGCGCCGCAGCCGAGGTTTTGGCGGTTCAAGATCACACCGCCAAACCCCTGGGTTTGCAGCCATTCACGGGTGCCATCGGTGGAGCCGTTGTCGACGGCAATGATTTTGGAAAAGTCCACTTCCTCCCGGTCCAGGCTGGCGATGAACTCTTGCGTGTAGGCCAGCTGGTTGTAGCAAGCAAAGGTTACGCAGTAATCGGTGGGCATGGCTTATTGGCGGTCTTTTTTACGCAGGCTCGGCGGCGTTGAGTTTGTTGAAATAGCCGGCGTAAACCTGCTGCTTGGCTATCAATTCTTCATGCGTGCCTTGCTCCACAATCCGGCCAGTTTCCAGCACCACAATCCGATGCGCATGGCGGATGGTCGACAGGCGGTGCGCAATCACCAGGGAAGTACGGCCCACTGTCAGCCGCTCGATGGCTTGCTGCACGGCTTGTTCTGATTCTGCATCCAGCGCAGACGTCGCTTCGTCCAACACCAGAACTGGCGCATTTTTATACAAAGCGCGGGCGATGGCTAAGCGTTGCCGCTGCCCGCCAGACAGCTGGGTGGCGTTGTGGCCTAGCAGGGCGTCTATGCCACCAGGCAGTTCGCTGACCAGCTTGCCCAGATTGGCCGCTTGCAGGCTCTCTAACACGCGGGCTCGGTCAATGTCTTGGCCCAGCGCCACGTTAAATGCAATGGAGCCGTTGAGCATGACCACGTGCTGGCTCACATAGGCAAATTGCGCGCGCAAACTGGGCAACTGCCAGTCTTGCAGTGCTACACCATCCAGGTAGACACCACCGGACGAGACGTCGCTGAACCGGGCCAGCAAATTCACCAAGGTGGTTTTGCCCGAACCGGAACTGCCGACCAGCGCCACGGTTTCGCCGGGCTGAATGGTCAGGCTCAGTTGCTGGACAGCTGGCCCAGTTTCGGTGTTGTAGCGAACCGTCACGTTGTCAAAACGAACGGCGCCTTCTGCCCGGTCTTTGGTAAAAGCCCCGCCGGACTCGTCTTCGATCCTGTCCAATAAATTCAGTCCGCGCTCCAGCGCAGCCAAACCGCGCGTGATGGGTGTAGCGGCATCAGCCAGACTCTTGATGGGTGCAATCAGCAGCAGCATGGCGGTGATAAAAGCCACAAAGCTGCCCACCGTCGTCGCGCCGCCAGCGCTTTGAAAGAGAGCGACCGAAATCACGGCCGACAGCGCCACTGCCGCCAGCAACTGGGTGATGGCGCTCATCCCCGCATACGCGACGATAGATTTGAATGACAGGTGCCTAAGGTCGGCGCTGAGCTTGCTAAAGCGGGCTGCTTGTTGGGCTTGAGCGGCGTACAAGCGCACATCGCGATGCGCCAAGACGTTTTCTTCTACCACGTAAGCCAAGGCGTCAGTGGCGGCCTGGCTTTCTTTGGTCAGCCGGTAAAGCCGTTTGGATAAGACCTTGACGACGGCCACCACTGCGGGCAACACCAATGCGACGACTAGCGTGAGTTTCCAGTTGAGGTACAGCAAGTAAGCCACCAGGGCAGCCAGGCTCAAGACGTCTCTGGCCAGCCGCAAGACGGCGTTGATCAGCAGGTTGGCGCCGTTTTGCACTTCGTACACCACGGTATTGGCAATGGCGCTGGAGGTTTGGTCGGCAAACAAACTAAAGCGTGCGCTCAGCAATTTGCCAAACATGGCGTCGCGCATTTTTTGCAACCCGGTGTCACTGACTCTCGCCAAGCCGACCTGCGCTAAAAAACCTGCCAAGCCTCTGACGCCGAACAGCAAAATAAGAAAGACGGGAACCAACCACGGTCTGAGCGCGCTGCTGCCCTGAAAACCGCGGTCCAGCAAGGGCTTGAGTAGCGCTGGCACCATGGGCTCGGTAGCCGCCGCCACTACTGTGCCCAAAATCGCCGCCGCCCAACCCCAGCGCGACGCACTGAAGTAGGGCCACAAACGTTTGGCGCTTTCTTTGAAGGTGCGCGGCCCTGTGGCGACTTTCGGCGCAAGGGAGGCGGAGGTTTCTTCTGGATTCACAAGGGTTGGGGTGCTGAGGCGGACCTTCAGAAATGTCGGTGGGGCAGCGGTGAGCGCTCTGGCATTATCGGCCATCAGCTCGGCGGTTTTTCCGGCTGAGCGAGCATGCTGAAGAGGCAACTTGCTCTGCTATGCTGCCCGTTTTCCCGGCCCGGCCGCAGCCTCAACGGGTCATCCGTCCAAAGAGTACGCCTTGAGTTTGTCTGTCACCATCATCACCCAGAACGAGCGCGACAACATGGCCGCTTGCTTGGCATCTGTCGGCTTTGCCGACCAGGTGGTGGTCGTGGACTCGGGCAGCACCGATGGCACGGTGGAGTTGGCCCAATCCCTTGGCGCCGAAGTGTCTGTCCAGGCCGACTGGCAGGGATTTGGCATTCAAAAAAACCGCGCACTTGACTTGGCCACACAGGATTGGGTGTTGTCGCTAGACGCTGACGAGCGAGTTTCCCCCGAGCTGCAGCAAGAAATGATGGCGCAGTTGGCCTTGCACGCGGGCTCGGCTGAAGCTGTGGCATTTGAGGTGCCGCGCCTGACTCAGTTTTGCGGTCAGTGGATTCACCACTGCGGCTGGACCCCGGACCGGGTGTTGCGGCTGTTTCGCCGAGGCGATGCACGCTTTAGCCTAGACCTGGTGCATGAGTCACTGCAGTTGCAGCGCGACGGTATTCGCATCGTCAAATTGAAAAGTCCCTTGCAGCATTTCAGTTACCCCACCCCTGAACAGTACTGGCGCAAGCTTCAGCGCTACAGCCATGACTGGGCCCTGCAGCGTCATGCCCGGGGGCAAACTACCACCATCACGCGGGCCGCGCTCTCGGGCTTGGTGGCCTTTGTGCGCAGCTATGTGTTTCGGCTGGGCTTTATGGACGGGGCCGTGGGCTTTGTCGTGTGTACCATGCAAGCTCAGTCGGCATTTGGGAAATATTTCGAGTTGTATTGCATGGGTCGTCCTCGTGAAAAATGAAATGTTGAGTCTAGGTCGCCGCCATTTCGGCGCCCAAGTGATTGGCTTGGCCGCTGTGAGCGGTTTCGGTGCGCCGGCCTTGGCGCAGTTCAGGGTCGATGTGTCGGGCGTGGGCCTTACGCAGCTGCCGATTGCCGTGGCCACGTTCAAGGGTGAAGCCGGTGCGCCCCAAAAAATTGGCGCCATTGTGCGGGCCGATCTGGAGCGCAGCGGCATGTTCCGCGCCGTTGATACAGCCGGCGCGGTGGCTGACGAAAGCACGCGCTTAGAGGCCAGCACCTGGCGCCAGCGTGGCGCTGACTCGCTGGTCACTGGCAGCGTGACCCCACTGGCAGATGGCCGTTTCGATATTCGTGTGCGCTTATGGGATGTGGTCAGAGGTCAAGACCTCGGCGGGCAAAGCTACGCCGTGCCGGCGGGTGATTTGCGCTTGGCAGCGCACCGCATTGCCGACTTTGTGTACGAAAAGCTCACCGGCGAGAAGGGCGTGTTTGCCACCCGCATTGCCTACGTTACCCGCGCCGCGCAGCGCTTTAATTTATGGGTGGCCGACTCTGATGGCGAAAACGCCCAGTCGGCGCTGACCAGCCCTGAGCCCATCATTTCCCCGTCTTGGTCACCCACAGGTGCTCAACTGGCCTATGTGTCGTTTGAGTCGCGCAAGCCGGTGATTTACGCGCATGAACTGGCCTCGGGCAAGCGCCGCTTGCTGGCCAACTTCAGGGGCTCCAACAGCGCGCCCGCCTGGTCGCCCGATGGCCGACAGTTGGTGGCGACCTTGAGCCGCGAAGGCGGCTCGCAGCTTTTCGCACTGGACGTCAACGGCGGTGAGCCCCGGCGCCTGACCCAGTCCAACAGCATCGACACCGAGCCGACTTTCACATCCGACGGCAAGTTCATTTATTTTGTGAGCGACCGGGGCGGCGCACCGCAGATCTACCGCATGGCGCCTTCGGGCGGCAACCCCGAGCGCGTGACTTTTTCGGGCAACTACAACATCTCGCCTGCGCTCAGCCCCGACGGCAAGTGGCTGGCCTACATCTCTCGTGTGGGTGGCTTGTTCAAGCTGCATGTGATGGACTTGGCCAGCGGCAATGCCAGTGCCATCACCGACACGGGTGCGGACGAAAATCCGAGCTTCGCACCCAACAGCCGGCTGATTCTTTACGCCACGCAGCAGCAAGGCCGCGAAGCCCTGATGACCACCACGCTGGACGGCAAGATCAAGGCTCGGCTGACCGGTGCCGGAGGCGATATCCGTGAGCCGGATTGGGGCCCCTTTCAGCGTTGATGAGCTTTATTCGCCTTCGCACGCTGCTATTCTTCGGGCTGTTGTTTTTCGAAAGTAGGTCTTGATGAAGCGCTCATTTGTTTCGCTGGTTTCCATGGTGGCGGTTTCCCTGGCGTTGGTCGCTTGCGGCTCCAGCGTCAAGCTCAGCGATGTCCCTGTTGAAGACCGCTCGGGCAGCTCGACCGGGAGTGCAATCGGTACGCCGGGTAAGGGCGAGGGCTCGGGTGCAACCGGGCGCGGCGTGGCACCGGTGCAGGTCAACCCGGCCGACAGCGCCAGCGCTGGCCCCGTGGGCGCTGCCAAAGTCATCTACTTTGACTACGACAGCTTTGTGATCAAGCCCGAGTTCCAGGGCGCGATTGAAACCCACGCCCGCTTTTTGACGGCCAACAAGAACCGCAAGGTCATGGTCGAAGGCCACACCGACGAGCGTGGCGGGCGTGAGTACAACCTCGCACTCGGCCAAAAACGCGCCGAGGCGGTTCGCCGCGCACTGGGCCTCTTGGGTGTGACAGACAGCCAAGTCGAAGCCGTCAGCCTGGGCAAGGAAAAGCCTGCGGCCACGGGCGCGAGTGAAGAGGCTTTTGCCAAGAATCGCCGCGCTGAAATCAACTACCGTTGATCGCCATGCTTGCATTGACCGGTCACCTGGGCCGCTGCGCCACTGTTTTGTTATTGGCGGCCATGGCCAGCGCGTCACAAGCGGCCCTGTTTGAAGACGACGACGCCCGCCGGGCCATCATTGATTTGCGGCAAAAGCTGGAGGCTTTCCAGCTCCGTCAGGCCGATGAAACCAAAAAGTCTGCCGACAGCGTGCAGAGCAAATTGGCTGAGGAAAACGGCCAGCTTCGCCGCAGCATTTTGGACTTGGGCAACCAGATCGAGCAGTTGCGCGCCGAGCTCTCCCGCCTGCGCGGCCAGGACGAGCAATTGAGCCGTGAAGTCGCAGAAGTTCAAAGGCGTCTGAAGGACGTCTCCATCGGTGTGGACGACAGACTGAAGAAATTTGAGCCTGCCAAGGTGTCGGTGGATGGGCGTGAGTTTGTGGCTGAGCCGGGAGAAGCACGTGAGTTTGAGGCAGCCCTGGCGACCATGCGCGGTGGTGATTTCGCGCAAGCCCAGACTGTTTTCAGCGAATTTCTAAGGCGCTATCCCAACAGCGGTTACAAGCCGTCGGCACTTTTTTGGCTGGGCAATGCGCAATATGCGGTGCGCAACTACCGCGACTCGATCGCCAATTTTCGAGCCATGCTGACAGCCGCGCCAGACCACGTGCGTGCGCCTGAGGCGGTCTTGTCGATCGCCAATTGCCAGCTCGAACTCAAAGAGCCGCGCCCGGCAGTTCGCAAAACCTTGGACGACTTGGTCAAAGCCTACCCGCAATCAGAAGCGGCGACGGTGGCCAAGGAACGCCTCGCCAAGTTGAAATAAGGCAGGCCAGGGCAGGGTCTGATGCCTTGTCTCTGCCTTGTCCGTCCTTTGTCCTTCGGTCCTGGCAGGGCGGGCCGAGCGGCTGATTCGCAGCTCGTGCATTCCTCCTAAAATCCAGGGCATGGATATTTCCCAGATTCAAGCTCTCAACACCCAAGTTCTTTGGGCATCTTTTCTTTTGTCGGCCGTGTTTGGCGCGGTGGCCAGTCGCACCCACTTTTGCACCATGGGCGCCGTCAGCGACATCCTTGCCATGGGCGACTGGGGGCGCATGCGCATGTGGGCGCTCGCCGTCGGCGTGGGCATGCTGGGCTTTGCCGGCTTGGTGGCCGCTGGCTTGATTGACCCGAGCAAAACGCTGTATGCGTCCAACCGCTTCATCTGGCTGTCGGCCTTGGTGGGCGGCGCTTTGTTTGGTGTGGGCATGGTGCTGGGTTCCGGTTGCGGTAGCAAGACCTTGATTCGCATTGGCGGCGGCAACCTCAAGTCCCTGGTGGTGTTCGTGGTCATGGGCCTGGCGGCCTTTGCCACGCTCAAAGGCATCACGGCTGTGGCGCGCGTTGCCACGGTGGACAAAGTCGCCGTGGAGTTCAAAGGCCCGGCCACCTTGACCGCTTTGCTGCAAGCCGCTGGCGTGTCCTTGCCGCAGTTGGGCGTTTGGCTGGGGGTGGCCTTGGGTCTGGCGCTGGTGGTGTGGGCCTTGTCCAGCCGTTCGTTTTGGCAGTTCGACAACTTGCTCGGCGGCGTCGGCATTGGCGCAGTGGTGGTCGGTATGTGGTGGGTCAGTGGCCACCTGGGCTTTGTGGCCGAGCACCCAGAGACGCTGGAATCTACCTTTCTCGCCAGCAACTCCGGCCGCGCCGAGGCGCTGAGTTTTGTGGCCCCCGTGGCTTACACGCTGGACTGGCTTTTGTTCTTCAGCGACAAGACCAAGGTGCTCACGCTGGGCATTGTGTCGGTGCTGGGCATGGTGGCCGGGTCTGCGGTTTATGCACTGGCTTCCCGCAGTTTTCGGTGGGAAGGTTTTCGCGACACCAGCGACACGGCCAGCCACCTGCTGGGTGCGGTGCTGATGGGTGTGGGTGGCGTCACTGCCATGGGTTGCACCATTGGCCAGGGCTTGTCGGGTATTTCGACGCTGAGCCTGACCAGCTTTGTCGCCGTCGCCGGTATTTTGGCTGGGGCTTATGGCGGCCTGCGCTACCAGATGTGGCGCCTTGAGCAAAGCCTGTAATGGCTGGCTTGCTGGCTGCGGCGATGCCCTTGGCTGGGTCGCCCAATGCCTTGCAGCAACAGGGCCTGTCCTGCACTGCTGACAACGACCGCCGCTTTGGCGGTTTGGCCCGGCTCTATGGCCAAGTTGGTGCGCAAAAAATTCGCGATGCCCACGTGGTCGTGGTCGGCTTGGGCGGCGTGGGCTCCTGGGCCGCCGAGGCCCTGGCACGCAGCGGCGTTGCCCGGCTCACGCTGATCGACCTGGACCACATCGCCGAGTCCAACATCAACCGCCAAATCCACGCCCTAGACAGCACCGTCGGCCAGGCCAAGGTCCAGGCCATGCGCGAGCGCATCAGCCACATCCACCCGGACTGCGAAGTCGCGGGCATTGAAGAATTTGTGGACGCGCTCAATTGGCCAGCTATCGCCAACTTGCAGCCCGGCGATTTTGAAAAGCCCTTGGCGGTGATCGACGCCTGCGACCAAGTCCGCGCCAAAGTCGCCATGGCCGCATGGGCCATGCGTTCAGGGGTTTCATTTATCAGCGTAGGAGCGGCGGGGGGCAAGCGTCATGCGCATCGGGTGGACATTGATGATCTGGCCAACACCACGCATGATCCATTGCTGGCGCAACTGCGTTATCGCTTGCGCAAGGAGCATGGCGCGGCGCGCACCAAGAAGATGGGCGTGGCCTGTGTCTTCAGCAAAGAAGCGGTGATGCAACCTGCTGCGGCCGATGGCGAGCCAGGTGCGGTACCAGACAGCAACCTCAATTGCCACGGCTATGGCTCGGTGGTCAGCGTCACGTCCACCTTTGGTTTGTGTGCAGCAGGCTGGGTACTCGACAAAATTGCGGCCTGATTGCTGAACCCCCAAAAATCACGCTATAATTTGAGGCTTGCTGAATGACACTGATCTTCAGCAAACGCCACTTCACTGAATGCGATTCAACGAGGTTCCAGCAGCCAAAAGCTACTTGAGCCGCTGAGAAAAAAGCAGTGACAAGTCGAAAGACAGTGGGACGTTAGCTCAGTTGGTAGAGCAGCGGACTTTTAATCCGTTTGTCGTGGGTTCGACCCCCGCACGTCCCACCACCCTATTAGAGAAAAACCACCCGTGTTCGCAGGGGTGGTTTTTTTTCGTCCGGTGTTTTGGGCTCACCCTGTCCTGTGCCTTTTAGTGCTTACCCTGTGCCCGCCCTGGGGTCTGCCCCCTAAACTGCAAAAAAATGCCGCGCTAGGTAACGATCGAGTCGTTCGGTCTTGCTGTGCGGTGCACAGGAGACCCCATGCTTTCACTGGACGGACAAGCCCTGGCCTCACAGCCGAATCAAGATTCGGGCAGCCGACTGAAGCCCACTTGCGGCTGCGATGCGCCCAGGCGTGGCTTCCTCGGGGGCTTGCTGGCCGCCGGTGCGGGCATCGTGCTGCCAGGTTGTGCGTCGCCCACGAGCGCCGCCGTGAAAGACCGGATCGACATCCACCACCATCTGTTTTCCCCCGCTTATGTGGCTGAATTGGCCAAGGCCAACCAGGCCCCACCCATCGTGCGGGGCTGGTCGGTGGCGCGCACGCTGGACGACATGGACAAAGCCGGTGTCAAAACCGCCATGCTGTCCGTGACCACGCCGCAGGTGAGTTTTACCGACGCGGCCAACGCTCGCCGCATTGCCCGCGAGAGCAACGAATGGGTGGCCAAGCTGGCCAAGGACAACCCAGGCCGCTTTGGCTCGTTTGCCATGCTGCCGATGCAGGACACCGACAGCGCGTTGGCTGAATTGACTTATGCCTTGGACGTTTTGAAAGCCGATGGCATTGGCCTGTTGACCAGCTACGGCGACAAGTGGCTGGGCCATCCGTCTTTTGCGCCAGTGATGAACGAGCTCAATCGCCGCAAAGCGATCTTGTACACGCACCCCACCGCCGCCAACTGCTGCCGCAACCTGCAAGAAGACGTGCCGCCCACCGTGATCGAGTTCGGCACCGACACCACGCGCACGATCACCGACATCGTGTTTTCCGGCACGGCGGCGCGCTGCCCGGACATTCAGTTCATCTTCTCCCATGCGGGCGGCACCCTGCCTTTCTTGACAGAGCGCTTGATCAAGATGCCGATCCTGGACCCCAAGCTCGCGCCTCGCGTGCCCCGTGGTGTGCTGACCGAGTTGCAGCGTTTTTATTACGACACCGCCTGGTCGGCCCATCCGGGCGCGTTGGCGTCATTGACCAAGCTGGTCAATGTGGCGCAAATCCTGTTTGGCTCGGACTACCCGTACCGCACGGGTATCGACCATGTCAAGGGCTTGGCCGAGTATGGTTTTTCAGCCGCCGATCTGCGCGCTATTGAGCGTGGCAATGCGCTGCGCTTGCTACCCCGCTGGAACGTCTGAGACCAAGCGTTTTCTAGTTTCGACTACCCAAGACCGAGCGAAGGCCTGCTGTCATCGACGGCGGGCTTTTTTTATGGGCTTGGCCCTCAGCGCTGGCGCGATTTTCGGCGTCAGGCGCTCTCAATGCTTAGCGCGATTTTCCGAACTGTTCGCCTGAGGCCAGCCGGTCCAAGGCGGCGTGTGCTTCGTCCAGGGAAAATTCGCTGTCAATCAGCGGTCGCAAGCCGCTGCGCTCCACCAGCCCGAGCAAGTCACCGAACTCGTCAAAGTTACCCAGGGTAGAGCCCAGTATTTGCAACTGGCGAATGAAGATGCGCCTGAGATCGGCAGGGGGTTGATCGCCTGTCGTGGCCCCGCACGTCACCAGCCGGCCGCCGCGCACCAAGGATTTCATGGCCGACGACCAGGCGGCGGCGCCCACGTTTTCAATCACCACGTCCACGCCACGCCCCTGGGTGTGCCGCATCACGGCCTTGGCCACGTCTTCGCTGCTGCTGTCGATGACCTCATCCGCGCCTGCCAGGCGGGCTCTTTCCAGTTTGGCTGGGCTGCGCGAGGTGACGATGACTCGGGCCCCGGCAAGTTTGGCCAGCTGCAAGGCTGCCAGCGATACGTCGCCGCCAATGCCAAAGACCAGCACGGTGTCCCATGGCTTGAGTTGGGCTTTGGTGAACAGCATGCGCCAAGCGGTCAGGTGATTCACGCCCAAGGCTGCCGCTTCGGTGAAGGACAGCGAGGCAGGCATGGGGAAAACATTTTGTGCGGGCAGGCTGATCCATGGCGCAAACGTGCCATCGCGGTGCTCGCCCAAGAGGGAAATAGCGCTGCACAGGACCACATCGCCGCGCAGGCAAAACTCACATCGCCCGCAACTCACGCCGGGGTGTAAAACCACCGACTGACCGACGGTGAGCCGGGCTTCTTGCGCATCGACTTCTTCCACCACGCCAGCGCCGTCCAGGCCCATGATTTGCGGCAGCTGGTGGGTAATGCCCGCACCGCTGTCCCGCATGTACAGGTCCACCCGGTTCAAGGTCGCGGCCTTCAGGCGCACCAGCACGTGACCAGCTTGGCGTTGCGGCTTGGGCCGCAAGCCGACGCTGACCACTTCATTGCCGCCGTGTCCGGTGATGAAGGCGGCTTTCATGGTGGGGCTGTCGGATGGAGTGGCCATGATTGAGCTCAGGGGAACTAGCGGCGGGCGAGGCCCCCCTTAAATGGCGGCCATCAATTCAGGCACGGCGGCAAATAAGTCGGCCTCCAGCCCATAGTCGGCCACGCTGAAG
>JBBAPH010000040.1:0-14301 GCA_040400935.1 Polaromonas sp. | reverse complement strand
TCGACCAGCAGCGGGCGCGTGCCTTCCAGCGTGACCATGACGCAGCTGCCGGGCACCGGCTCGCTGTGCTGGCTCAAAAAGATCGCGCTCGGGTTGCTCACGCCTTTCAGGCCTTTTTCGGTCATGGCGAACACGCCAATCTCGTTGACCGCGCCAAAGCGGTTCTTGATGGCGCGCACCAGCCTGAAACTCGAATGCGTGTCGCCTTCAAAGTACAGCACGGTGTCGACCATGTGTTCGAGCACGCGCGGGCCGGCCAGCGCGCCTTCTTTGGTGACATGGCCGACCAGCACGATGCACACGCCGCTGGACTTGGCCGCGCGGGTCAGGTGCGCCGCGCATTCGCGCACCTGCGCCACCGAGCCGGGGGCCGAGGTGAGCTGGTCCGAATAGACGGTCTGGATGGAGTCGATCACGGCAATCGCCGGGCCAATCGATTCAAGTGTGGCGAGGATTTTTTCAAGCTGGGTTTCGGCCAGCACTTGCACGGCCGAGCCATCCAGGCCCAGACGGCGGGCGCGCAGGGCGACTTGGGCACCGCTTTCCTCGCCCGTGACGTACAGCGTTTTTTGGCCAGAGCGCTGCAAAGAGTCCAGCGCTTGCAAGAGCAGCGTGGACTTGCCAATGCCGGGGTCGCCGCCAATGAGCACCACACCGCCTTCGACCAAGCCGCCGCCCAGCACGCGGTCCAGCTCGTCGTGCCCGGTGGGGGTGCGGGCCATGTCCACGGCGTCAATGGCGCTGAGCGTCAGCACCTCGGACGCCGGGGCCAGACCGGCCCGGCCGCTGTAGCGGTTTTTGGCCGCGCCCGGGGCTTCGGCCACCGACTCGATCAGCGTGTTCCAGGCATTGCAGTGCGGGCATTTGCCCAGCCATTTGGGGCTGGTGCCGCCGCATTCGCTGCAGCTGAAGATGGTTTTGTCTTTGGCCATGCGGCCGAGTTTAGGGGGTGGTCAGCAGCCAGCCCAAGGACCGGGTCAGCCCACCCAAGCAGGTAAAAACTAAAGAACTCACTAAAATGCCAGTTTTGCTTACAAAAGATGCGACCCGCCATGCTGCTCCAAAACATTCCGCTAGTTATTCTTCTCAGCGTGCTAATTGCTTGTGGCGGAGGTGGTGGCACGCCAGCGGCTGTGGTGACCGAAACCAAGCCTGAGCCGATCGTGCTGGTTGCCGCCGGGCTCAGCAGTCAAATGCTGGCGGACAACCGCATTCAGGTGGTCTTCAGCGGCACCAACGCTGCCACGGCTTTTTGCGTACGCACCGACAGCGTGACTCCTGCAGCGAGCGACGTCTGCTTCACCGACCAAACCGCGCAGACCGTGGCCACCAGCGGCAGCAGCACGCTGGGCACGGCCATTCGCGCCTGGACACGCAGCGGCACCGGCGCCAGCGCCGCCGTGGCTTTTCACCAGCAACTGGCCGCGCCGGGCAAGAGCTGCAGCGCTGCGGCATACACCGCTTCAAGCACTGCAACGAGCTTGCTCACGACCACGCCCACCACCGCCGTGCTGCCCACGGTTTGCCTGATCACCGACAAAGGCGAGATGGTGCTGTTGCTGGGAAACGGCGCTGCTGCTGCCCCCAAAGCGACCGTGACCAACTTCCTGCGCTACGTGAACGAAGGCTTCTACAACAACACCTGCTTTCATCGGGTCACCAGCGGCGGCTTCAGCGTGGTGCAGGGCGGCGGCTACACCTGCCCCCTCCAATTCAAAACACCGAGTTACAGCGCTATTGATCTGGAAAAACCAGCGACCACCGGCTTGACCAACCTGGGCGGCACGATCGCCATGGCCCGGACCGCCGTAGAGAACTCAGCCACCAGTGGCTTTTTCATCAACGTCACGGCTAACAGCGCCTTTGACAGCCCCGCCAATAGCTACGCTGTATTTGGCCGCGCGATCTACGGTCAAGGCAGCAGCACCTTGGCTCTGCTGGCCGGCGTGCCCGTGGAAAACAACGGCAACGGCGAGGTGAGCCGGCCCGTGACACCGCTGGCCCTGCAATGGGCTTATCAAATTAAGTAAGCCGCGCCTGCCCAGCCCCTGCACTGACCAACACTTCTGCCATCGGACTCCGCCATGTCTTCAGCTTCTCCTAAAACCCCGGCTATCCCTGTTGCAACGCCGGGGGCCGCCAGCACACCGGGCCTGAACGCAGCGTCGCAGCCCGCCAAATCCGGCACACCCTGGGCCAAGGCGCTGACCGGCAAAAAGCGCGCGCCTGAGGCCGCCGTGGAGGACGCAGAGGCGGCTGAGCAGACCGGCCGCTTACGCAGCGAAGCGGACTCCGCACTCCTTGACACAGACGCGGCCGTGTTGGTCGCGCAGCTCGACCCGGTACAGCCCACCCCTAAGACTGCAGCAAAGGCTGCAACCAGCCCGTCGGTCAGCACCTCGACTGCCAGCGCCGCCGCGGCCAGCCAGGCAGCAGAGATCGGCCCTATGACCCGCGCCAGCAGCGTCATGCCGGGGCCGGAGTACCTCAGCAACTGGATGGGGCCGGCCCCCCTGGGCGCAGTGGCGGGCGGCGCGGTACTGCTCGGCCTGGCAGTGGGCGGCGGCGGTAAAGGCGGCGGCACCGCAGCCGACACCAGCGCGCCGGTGCTGTTGAGCGCCGCTACCAACAGCGACGGCAGCAAGCTGATCCTGACTTACAACGAAGCGCTGGGCGCAGCGGCGCTGGAAAAAAACGCCTTCACAGTCACGGCCGATGGCACGGCTGTGACCGTGAGCGCTGCAGCGCGCGGCACCGCCAACACCCACACCGTGGAGCTGACCTTGGCGACGGCGATCACCTCGCTCAAGGCGGTCCAGGTGGGCTACACCGCGCCTGCCGCCTTGGTGATCAGCGGGGCCGACGCGTCGTCTGCCACCAAGGATGCGGCCGGCAACCGCGCTGCGAATTTCTCGGCCCAAGCCGTGACGGTGACGGATGCGGTCGCGCCTACGCTGTCCAGCGGTATCGCCTACACCTCTGCCGACACCACCACCGTGGTCCTGACTTATTCGGAACCGCTGCTCACCAGCCAGAAGCCCGCTGCCAGCAACTATGTGGTGACCGTGAACAACGTGAGCGAGCCCGTCACGGCGGTTGAAGTGGCCGGCAGTCGGGTCTACCTCAAGCTGCAGAACAAGATCGCCAGCGGCACCGGCTTGGCCAACAACATCACGGTGGCTTACACCAGCCCCAGCAGCGACGCGAGCCCGAGCAATGCGGCCGTGCAAGACATCACCGGCAATGACGCCCCCAGCATCAGCACGCCGTACCTCATCAGCGGCATCACTTTTGACGCTACCGCACCCACACTGCAAAGCGCCAGCATCGACGCCACCGGCAAAACGGTCAGCCTGACTTTGAGCGAGGCGGTGGACGCCGCCAAGCTCGCGCCAGCCAGCGCCTTCTTTGTGCAACTGACAGAGGGCGGCGCCACGCGCAGCGTGCCGGTAACCTCCGCCAGCGCCTCGGGCGGTGTGGTCACCCTGATGCTGGCCGAGCGCTTGACGAGCACCACCGCAGGCCTGCAGCTGAGCTACGCCAGCCCCGCGTCAGGGGACGGCGCCAGCCTGCAGGACCTGGCCGGCAACAAGGTCGCCAACCTGATCGGCGCCACGGTGGTCAACAACATGGACACCGCAGCCCCCACGCTGGCGGCGGCCAGCTTCAAGGACGGCAAAACGCTGGTGCTGACTTTCTCGGAAGCTTTGTCAGCCACGACAGCCGCCGCCAATGCTTTCAACGTGACCACCGCAGGGGCTGCGAACAGCGTCACGGCGGTCAAGGTCAGCGGCAGCACGTTGGAGCTGAGCCTGGCCAACGCCGTGGCATCTGGGCAATCCACACAGGTCAGCTACACCGCACCCACGGCCGACAACGCCACCACCACCAATGCAGCACTGCAAGACAGCGCAGGCAATGACGCCGCCAGCATCAACGCCTACAGCGTGGACACCACAGCGCCTGCCCTGGCCACCACGGCGGGGGCAGTGACCGGCAGCCTGGGCAACCAGATTTTGCTTAACTTTGACAGCCCCATGCTGGCCAGCAGCTACCCGGCGGGCAGCGCCTTTCAAGTGCTGGGCAGCCAGTCGGGAAGAATCAATGTCAGCACCGTAGCGACCTCGGGCCGCCAAGTGACCCTGACTCTGGCCAGTGCCTTGTTGCCGACGGAGACCGTGTCGCTGAGCTACACCGCACCGGCGGTGGACATTGCCACCGGCAACCTGGCACTGCAAGACTTGGCGGGCAATGACCTGCCCAGCTTGGGTTCCACCACCCCCATGACCGTCAGCAACAAAATAGCGCCCCTGCTGGTCAAGCAATCGCTCATCTATGACAGCGCTGCCGGCCTGAACCAGGTGGTACTGGAGTTCAACGAAAACCTCACCAGCACCCCGCCCGCAGGCGCCTTCAGCGTGAAGGTGGACACAGCAGCGACAACGGTCAGCAACTTGTCGGTGAGCGGCAAGGTCGTGACCCTCAACCTGGCCAGCGGGCTCATAGGCACAGGTGCTGCCACCGTGGGCTACACCAAGCCGGACACGGGTGCCTTGAGCGACAGCGATGGCAATGCGGTGGCCAGTTTCAGCGGCAGCAGCCTGGGCTTTGTGCGCTCGGGCACCAGCGCTGCCAACACCCAGACCGGAACCAGCGGTCAAGACTACTTCTTGGGCAGCCTGGGCAATGACGCGCTGACGGGTGGCGGCGGCGCCGACTACTTCGCCTGGCCAGCGCAGGCCAGCCCCGGCGGCTGGAACCAGACGATCGCTGACTTTGGCCTCAAGGGCGGCTCAGGCGCGCTGCAGGGCAGCCTCGAAGCGGACGTGCTGGATTTGCGCGCCTTGCTGACCGGTTACAGCGCCGTCAACAAGAGCCAGTTCTTGCAGGTCGGCAAAAACGGCGACGGCAAGCTGGTGCTGAACATCGACCACGACGGCGGCGTCAGTTTTGTGCCAGACGCCACCTTGGTCTTCAACAATATCAGCGTGAACACGGCCAATGAGTTGGTGATCAATGGGGCCCAGGTGAACGCCACGGCCAGCGGCTTGAGTGGCTTGCTCACCCTGAACAATGTGCTGACCCAACTCGAAGCCGACAACCAGCTGCGCGTGCTCTAAAGAGACGCCTCAAGCCCGGCGCTGCAGCACCTCGGGATTGACAATGTTCTTGGGCTGGCCTTGGGCAAAGGCATTGATGTGGTCAAAGGCCATGCCGAAGTAGCGCTCGTAGTTGTCTTTTTCCACGTAGCCAATGTGCGGCGTGCACAGCGCGTTGGGCAGCTTCAACAGCGGATGGCCTTCGGCGTAAATCGGCTCGGACTCGTACACATCCACCGCCGCAAAACCAGGCCGGCCGCGCTGCAATGCCTGCACCAAGGCGCCTTCGGCCAGCAACTCGGCGCGGCTGGTGTTGACCAGCAAGGCATCGGTTTTCATGGCGGCCAAATCGTCGGCCGTCACCAAACCGCGAGTTTGCGCGTTCAGCCGTACATGCAGGCTGATCACATCGCTCTGCGCAAAAAATGCCTCGCGAGAAGGGGCGACCTCAAACCCATCGGCGCGCGCGTCAGCGACTGACCCTTCACGGCCCCAGACCCAGACCTGCATACCAAAGGCACGGCCATAAGCGGCCACTTGCTTGCCAATGCGGCCGTAGCTCCACACGCCCAGGCGCTGGCCCAAAAGCTGCTGCCCGAGGTGCCCTTGCCACAGGCCCGCGTGCAGACGGTTTACCTCACTGACCAAGTGCCGGCGACTGGCCAGCACCAGCGCCCAGGTCAGCTCGGCGGTGGCTGCGCCCGAGCCTTGGCCGTCAGCCACCGCGACGCCGCGCGCGGTGCAGGCGGCCAGGTCCACATGGCTGGAGAGCTTGCCGGTCTGGCTGATCAGTCGCAGCTGCGGCAAGCGGTCCAGCAAGCTGGCGGTGATTGGCGTGCGCTCACGGGTGAGCACCAACGCGTCAAAGCCTTGTAAGCGCTCGGCCAAAGCGGCCTCGTCTTGGGGTGTGTCATGAAACACCATGACCTCGTGCCCAGCGAGAGAGGCAAAGCAGTCGAGCTGGCGCACGCAGTGTTGGTAATCGTCGGGAATGGTGACGCGCATGGCGATGTCCTTGTTTATTCGAGCTTGATGCCGAGCTGGTCCACCGTGCGTTTCCACTGGGCCAGATCGGCGCGGATGATTTGTTGGAACTCGGCGGGCGTCATGCCGCCCGGCTCAATGCCCTGGGCCTTGAACAGATCGCGCACTTCGCGGCTGGCCAGCGCGGCCTTGACCTCGGCATGCAATCGGTCCAGCGTCGCCGCTGGCGTGCCAGCCTTGGCCATCAGGCCGTACCAAGCGCGGATGTCAAAACCCGGGTAGCCCTGCTCGGCAATGGTGGGCACATCGGGCAAGCCTTCAAAGCGGCGTGCAGGCGCGACGGCCAGCGCGCGCAGCTTGCCAGCCTGAATTTGCGCCAGGGCTGAGCTCATGTCCAGGAACATGAACTGGACTTGGCCGCCCAGCAGGTCCTGCATGGCCGGGCCCGCGCCTCGGTAAGGCACATGCGTGACCTTGATGTCTGCGCGCGACGCGAACATGGCGCCCGCCAAATGCGCCGAGGTGCCGTTGCCCGACGAGGCATAGGCCATGGTGCCGGGCTTGGCCTTGGCCAGGGCCACCAAGCCGGCCAGGTCTTTGGCCGGAAAGTCGGGCTTGACCACCAGCGCATGCGGGATGAAGCCGACCACCGTCACGCCGCTGAAGTCGCGGTTGATGTCATAGGGGTAGTTGGCCATCAGCGCCGGGTTGGTCACGGCCAGGATGGAGGGGAACACCAGGGTGTGGCCGTCGGCTGGCTGGCGGACAGTTTCGCCAAAGCCGATCACGCCACCGGCGCCCGGCTTGTTGTCCACAATCACGGGCTGGCCCAAGGACGCGGCCATGCTTTTGCTGATGGCGCGAGCCATCAAGTCGGTCGGCCCGCCGGGGGCGAAGGGCACCACCAGGCGCACAGGCTTGCTCGGAAAGTCAGCGGCTTGCGCATGGGCAGGGTTGCTGATCAAGGCCGCGCTGGCCAAAGCAATGAGTGCCAGCGCGCCAGCCAGCCACTGGTGCAGGCGACGGCGCGGCGGCCCGGCGGGGAAGATGAGCTGTGGGGACGTCCAGGGGGTTGAAGGCATGGCGTTGTCTCTTCCGTTTTTAGATGTTTGCGGCGGCCTGAGGGGCGCGCTTGCCCGGCAGGCGCTGGCGCGCGCCAGTCTATGTGACATACTGCCGGCGCACTGGCAAGCCTTCCATTTGATGGAAAGTTGCCGGCCCTATTTTGAAGCGCTTGCTGGAACCCGCCGCCTTGCCTACCGCTCCGCCATCACCTGCCGCTGAACGCGCGGCGTACCTGCCTCCCCGCATGGGCCGCTCAGCGGCCAACCGCTCGCTGGAACGCGGCATGGAAGTCTTGCGCGCATTTCGGCCCGGCGTGCAAAGCCTGGGCAACAGCGAGATCGCCGAGCGCGTAGGCCTGTCCCCGTCCACCGTCAGCCGCCTCACGCAAACCCTGGTCGACGCCGGCTGGCTGCAGCACGACGCGCAGACCCGCAGCTACCGGCTGGCCACCGCCGTGATCAGCCTGGGTCACGCCATGCGCACCGGCTCGCGCTGGCTGCAAGTGGCCGCGCCGCTGATGCAAGACGAAGCCCTAGCCCGCCACATCAACGTCGGCTTGGCAACTGCCGATCGCGACGAAATGGTCTACCTCGAATCCATCCGCTACAACCGCCGCGTCTCGCTGCGCAGCGTGGTGGCCGGCCAGCGCGTGCCGATGGAGTTGACCTCGCTAGGCCGCGCCTGGCTGGCCGTGGCCCCAGCCGCGCAACGCGACGCGCTGCTGGCCGTGTTTGCCGCACGCCGCAGCGCCGCCACCTGGCAGCCGCTGGCCCAGCAAATTGCCCAGTCCGTGCACGACGTCAACACCCAAGGCTTTTGCGCCGCCGCCTGGCAACCCGAAGTGGTGGCCTTGGCCATGCCGCTGGTGCTGCCCGGCCAGCCGGTGCATGTGCTGAACATGAGCGTCACAGGGGCCGCCAGCGCCGAGAGCGTTTGCGAAGAACTCAGTGGGCCCTTGCTGGCACTGGGTAAACGCATCCTCGACGGCTTGCGCAGCTGATCGCATTTATTTTTGAGTTTCCACACATGAACAACACGCCTTTTCAAAAAGTCTGTATTTACGGCGCTGGCGCGATTGGCGGCTGGATAGGCGCGGGCCTGGCCCAGGCCGGTTGCCAAGTCAGCGTGGTGGCACGCGGCCAGACGCTGGCTGCTCTGCGTGAAAACGGCTTACGACTGACCAGCGGCGGCAAAACCACCACAGCGGCCGTGCAAGCCAGCGACCAGCTAGCGGCGCTGGGCGTGCAAGACCTGGTGGTAATCGCGGTGAAAGCCCCCGCCTTGCCCGACATTGCCGCGCGCATTGCCCCACTGCTCGGGCCGAACACCGTCGTGATGACCGCCATGAACGGCGTGCCCTGGTGGTTCTTGCAAGGCTTTGGCGGCGCCGTGGCCGGCACGCACCTGCGCTCCGTCGACCCCGACGGCGCGCTGGCCCAGGCCATTCCCGCGCAGCACCTGATTGGCGCCGTGGTGCACGCCAGCTGCGCGCTGGACGGTCCCGGCCAAGTGCGCCACCACTTTGGCAACAAGCTGATCGTGGGCGAGCCGTCGGGCACGGCGACGCCGCGCGTTGAAGCATTGGTCGCGCTGCTGGGACGCGCTGGCTTTGAGGCTGTGCTCTCCGAACAAATCCAAAAAGACATTTGGTACAAGCTCTGGGGCAACATGACGGTCAACCCCATCAGCGCCCTGACCGGCGCAACGACCGACAAGATCTTGGACGACGACCTGGTGCGCGGCTTCATCTCGGCCGTGATGCTCGAAGCCCGCGAAGTCGGGGCCCGCATCGGCATTCCGATTGCCCAGGAACCTGAGGACCGGCACGCCGTCACGCGCAAGCTCGGCGCCTTCAAGACCTCCATGCTGCAAGACGTAGAAGCCGGCAAGCCGGTGGAGCTCGACGCCCTGGTCAGCGCCGTGCGCGAACTGGCGCAGCTCACCGGCATTGCGACACCCATGACGGATGCACTGCTCGGCCTGGCGCGGCTGCAGGCGCGGGGCAAGGGCTTGTACGCAGCCGACCACTGATGTCCAGCGCCACGCCCGCCCCCCTCAAAGCCTTGAGCGGCGCCGCCTTCGCCACCTTGCTGCTGATCGCGCTGATGATGGGCGCCAACCACGTGGCCGCGCGCATTGCGTTCAACGACGGCGTGGACGTGGCCACCGCCGTGGTTTGCCGCAGCCTGGTGACGGCCTTGGTGGTAGCGGTGATCGTGCTCAAGCAGGGCGTGAACTGGCGCATGAGTCGCCGCCAACAAGTCGTGGTGCTGGGCATAGGCCTGTTGATTGGCGTGCAGAGCCTGTGCCTGTATTCATCAGTCGCGCGCTTGCCCGTGGCGCTGGCGCTGTTGGCTTTCAACACTTACCCGATCTGGACGGCGCTCTGGGCCTGGCTGCTGCACCGCCAGCGGCCCGAGCGCTCCTTGGTCATGGCCATGCCGGTGATCTTGCTGGGTCTCGCGCTGGCGCTCGATGTGCTGGGCGCTGCGTCAGGCCTGGGCGCCGCCGGGCAGTGGCAGCGCATTGGCGCGGGCGTGGCCTTTGCGTTGTCGGCCGCAGCAACCTTTGGTCTGGCGCTGGTGCTCACGCAACATCAGGTCGCCGAGGTCGATGGCCGCGTGCGCACGGCCATCACCATGACGCTGGCTGGTGCCGTGGGCCTGGCCACCGTGGCCAGCCAGGGCGGATTTCATTGGCCACAAGTCGGACCGGGCTGGTGGGGCTTGGCGGCGCTGACGTTTTTGTACGGCACGGCCTTCACGATTTTGTTCACCGTGCTGCCCAAACTGGGCGTGGTCGGTAACTCGGCCATCATGAACGTAGAACCCGTCTTCGCGCTCGCCTTGGCGTGGTTGATCCTCGGTCAAGTGGTGGCACCCGTTCAAGTGGCGGGTGGTTTGCTGGTGGTGGCAGCAGTGGTGTGGCTGGGCTTGCGTAAGCGCTGACTGCTTCGGTGTTGGCGGGATCCGAAGAAGCCTTTCGCGCCACGTTCAGCGCGCTTTGCACCCAGGCGGCCCCAGGGCCAGCGCCCTCATGCTGGGAGTACCCAGAAATCGGGCGCCGACCCTGAGCCCACCTGGATGCTTTCGAAGCGTTGAGGCACGCGAAGAGTGGGGCCCGGAACCCGATCCCGAATTCCGCGACCTGTGCCCGCCAGAACACACCGGCGAGGCATAGCGCGGGCTGGCGATTTCTGGTACCCCAGCATGAGCCGGCCCGCACTATGACATGGCGGTGTGCACGAGAAGAGCGGTGTCAAAGAGACTTGTTCAGCAGTGGCTTGTCGATGAAGCAAGTTACCTCGCGCGTGCCCCTCACCCCTGCCCTCTCCCCAAAGGGGCGAGGGAGTAAGAAACGCCGCCTTCTGTTCTTGCAACAAGGACGAGGGAATAAGAAACGGCGCTCTCCGTTCTTGCAACAGGGGCGAAGGAGTGAGAAACGCAGCTCTCCGTTCTTCTGGCAGGGCGAGCCACGTACGCGCCAGTAACCGTCAGGCTGTTCGCAACTCCGGCCAATACAAGCGCGTAGGGTTACTCACCAACAGCTTGTATTGCAGTTCCGCCGTGGGCGCGATGTGCGGAATAAAGTCGACCAGCAGGCCGTCGTCGGGCATGTGGTCCTTGAGGTTGGGGTGGGGCCAGTCGGTGCCCCACAGCACGCGGTCGGGGAAAGTTTCGACCAAGTGGCGGGCGAAGGGCACCACGTCGCGGTAAGCGTTTTGCTCGCCATTCAAAGCCGGCGGGCCACTCACGCTCAGGCGCTCGGGGCAGCTGACTTTGCTCCACACGTTCGGGTGCTCGCGCATGAAGCGGGTGAAGAGCGAGAACTCCGGTCCGTCTACGGGCTGGCGCACGTCGGGGCGGCCCATGTGGTCCACCACCACCGTGGTCGGCAGCGCGGTGAAAAACTCCCAGAGTTCGGGCAGGTCCACGGCTTCAAAATAAATCACCACCTGCCAGCCCAGCGGGGCGATGCGGGCGGCGATCTCCATCAGCTCGTCGCGGGGTGTGAAGTCCACCAGGCGCTTGACGAAGTTAAAGCGCACACCGCGCACACCCGCCGCGTGCAAGTCGGCCAAAGCGCTGTCGCTGATGTCGCGGCGCACCGTGGCGATGCCGCGCGCCCGGCCTTGCGAGCGCCGCAGCGCGTCGACCAAGGCACGGTTGTCCGCGCCGTGGCAGGTGGCTTGCACGATGACGTTTTTGTCAAAGCCCAGGTGGTCGCGCAGGGCAAAGAGCTGCTCAGCCGAGGCGTCGCAGGGCGTGTACTTGCGCTCCGGCGCAAAGGGGAACTGGTCGCCAGGGCCGAACACGTGGCAGTGCGCGTCTACTGCGCCAGGCGGCAAGGCAAAGCGGGGGCGGCTGGGGCCGGCGTACCAGTCCAGCCAGCCGGGGGTCTTGGCAAATTCCATGCGTGTGGGCTCAATCGGGCTTGATGTTGGCGTCGCGCACGACCTTGGCATAGCGGGCGCGGTCCGAGCGGATCAGCGCGGCGAACTGCTCGGTGCTGCCGGGCAACACGATGCCGCCCACGGCCGCCATGCGCTCGCGCACTTCTGGCGTCTGCAAGGCCTTTTGCACTTCGGCGTGCAGGCGCGTGATGATGGCCTTGGGCGTAGCCGCAGGCGCCACCAGGCCGTACCAGACCGAGGCTTCAAAACCAGGAAAGCCGCTTTCGGCCATGGTCGGTACATCGGGCAAGGTGGCGGCGCGCGTGGGGCTGAGCACGGCCAGCACGCGCAGACGGCCGCTCTTGACGTGCGGCAGCACTTCCAATGCGTTGACCGCCACCATGGGCAGCTGGCCGCCAATCACGTCGGTGATGGCTGGCGTGCCGCCTTTGTAGGGCACGTGCACCAAGTCAATGCCGGCCGTGACCTGGAACAGCTCGACCGCCATGTGCGGTGTGGAACCGTTGCCGGGGCTGGCGTAATTGAAGCTGCCGGGCTTGGCCTTGGCTTGCTCGATCAGCTTGGCCAGCGTAGCGGGGCCCGTAGCCGCATTCACCGCCAGCACCACCGGCACACGGCCGATCAGGGCGATAGGGGCCAGGTCTTTTTCCGCGTCAAACGGCATGGGCTGGTACAGCGACATGTTGGCGGCCAGTGCGTTGGCCGCCAACATCAGGGTGTAGCCGTCGGCCGGGCTGTCGATGACGGCCTTGACCGCGATGTTGGTGCCAGCGCCGGGCTTGTTCTCCACCACAAAGGACTGACCCATGCTGGCCGACAAGGTTTGGCCGACCGTGCGCGCCACGATGTCGACCGCGCCACCAGCGGCATAGCCGACCACGATCTTGACGGGCTTGGCAGGGTAGGTCTGAGCGCTGGCGAGCGTCGACAGGCTCAAAGCACCGAGAGCGAGTGTGAGCAGGCCGAGGCGGCGGGAGATCAGGGACAGCTTGAAGGTCATGGGGAATCTTTCAGATAAAGCAAGAAGCGAAGCGCTGGCGATCAGTCTTGCGCGGCGCCGCGCAAGCCCGCGCGCTGGATGATGCCCGCGAGCAAGCCCGAGCGGCGGGCCTCGTCAGCGAACTGGCGCAGGTGCGGCAGAGCGGCAGCGCGCTGCTGCGGAATGGCAATCGCCAGGTTTTCCACGCCCCAGCGGCCGTCCACGATGCGCGAGCCCGGCAGGCCGTCAGCCATCTCATTCAAGATGCCCTTGTTGGTGGCAAAAGCGTCGAGCTGACCGTCGCGCAGCAGGGTCTGCGCCTGCGCGATGGAAGGCGCAGGCACGACCTTGGCGTTCTTGAACATCGTGCCCAGCACGCCTTGCGAGCTGCTGCCCTGGGCCACGCCCACGCGCACGCCTGCGCGGTCCACATCGGCCACGTTTTTCAAGGGCGAGTTGCCCATCACCAGATAGCCCAACTCCAGCCGCACCAGCGGCGCGGTGAAGTCCATGTCTTTGGCGCGCGCCTCGGTGGCATTGGTGAAAGTGAAGTCGGTGGTACCGGCTTTGACGGACACCAGCACGTCGGCCAAGCGCGTGAACTCTTTGACTTCGACTGGCACGCCGAGCTGGCGGGCGAGCGCCGTGCCCAGCTCAAAGGCCACGCCGGCTTTGTCGCCCGCCGCGTTTTTGACCAGCGAGGTGGGGCTGCCGGCATACACGCCGACGCGCAACACGCCGGTGGGCGCCAGGGTCTTGACGATGGCGGGGTCCACCGCGGGGGTGGAGGCGCAACCGGCCGCCAGGGCCAGCAGGCCAGCACTCAGGCTGAGAAGGATTTTTCGGCGCAAGTTGCTCATGGCTTGTCTCTCTTGTTTTTTGAGGTGCTCAGTCGATGTAACGCAGGCCGGCTTTTTCAAGCGGTTCGCGCATCTTGTACATGTCCAACCCCAACACACCCGCAGCCAACTGGGCGCGTTTGTCGGCTTCGAGCGACTCGCGTTTTTCAGCCGCGTCGGCCACGGCCATGACGATGGCCGCGGGCACCACCACCACGCCGTCCACGTCAGCCACCACCACGTCGCCCGGATTGACCAAGGCACCGGCGCAGACCACCGGGATGTTCACCGAGCCCAGGGTGGACTTGATCGTGCCCTTGCTGTGAATGGCGCGGCTGAACACCGGGAAGTCCATGGCCTGCAGGTCGGCCACGTCGCGCACGCCGCCGTCAATGATCAGGCCCAGCGCGCCGCGTGCGCGAAAAGACGTGGCCAGCAAATCGCCAAAAAACCCGTCGTCGTTGTCGGTGGTGCAAGCGGCCACGGCGACATCGCCCGGTTGCAGCTGCTCAGCCGCCACGTGCAGCATCCAGTTGTCGCCGGGCTGCAGCAAGATGGTCACGGCTGTGCCGCACACCTTGGCGCCGTTGTAGGCGGGGCGCATGTAGGGCTTCATCAGGCCGACGCGGCCCATGGCTTCGTGGATGGTGGCCACGCCAAAGCGCGAGAGCTTGGCCACGGCAGCGGGGTCGGCGCGCACGATGTGGCGTTTGACCACGCCGAGTTGGTTCAAAGAAGTCGTCATTACAGGCCTTTGTTTTTGAGGGCGGCGTCGAGCCGGGGGAACACGCGGCGGGCATTGCCTTCGTAGATCTGGTGGCGGTCGGCGTCGCTCAAAATTTTGGACGCCTCGATGTAGCGCTTGGTGTCGTCGTAGTAGTGGCCGGTCTGCGGGTCGATGCCGCGCACCGCGCCAATCAT
>JBBAPH010000039.1:12509-16036 GCA_040400935.1 Polaromonas sp. | reverse complement strand
CACTGGCGGCCTCCGCCGCATTCGATGGCGCAAAGCCCGCGGCCTGCGCCGCAGAGAGTATGCTCACGAGAGCGCCCTCAAGGGAGCCAGGCGGCCTGTGCGGGTCGGACAGGAGGGCCTCGAACACAGGGCTCCTGATGCCGGATAGGATGAGGGCATTCGTCTTGTGGTAGCGTGTGATGTCGTCGTAGTCGGGCGGACGGGGTGGGCGCGGCGCAGGTGGAGCCTTGCCCTTGATGGAAGCGCCACCAGGACTCTCGCCAGCGACAGGTGGTACCAGGCCGGTAGAGAGTGCACCAATGCGGGCCGCAGCCATTGGGCGCGCTGGCAGCGGCTCGAGGTGGATGGAGGCACCGATGAAGCGGTGGGTGATCTTGCCATTGGACGGGAATGGCACGGTTGGAAGGATGCTGAAGCGGTCCGGCGGAAGGGAGTTGGAGCCGAGGATGTAGTCCACCTCAAAGCCGTGCTCGTCGTGGCGCTGGGAGGCATGGTCGGGGCTGCGGCTAGTCACATGTGCGCGTGCGTCAGCGGTCCGCCCATGCAACGGGCTGACATTAAGCGCGGTACAGAGCCGTGCCATGAGAGAGTCAGGGAGCGGGACTGCAGAGTCCGGGCGATCGTGAGAGAACCGGCCCCCGAAGTCCAGCAGCCTTCTGTTGGCATCGAGCGCGATAAACACGTTGTCCGCGCCGTGGCGCGCGGCAAGGACTGCGTGTTCCCTGATGATCGCTGTGACAAGGCTCTCCGCCCAGTGGGCTTGCGGAGAGTGCTTGCCGGGGAAGTAAGCTGTGATAAGTGCAGCGGGTTTGTAACCGGGGAGCTCCATCGTGTGCGACACAAAGCCCCGGCTGTCGGTGCGTGAGAGGCGCATGATAGAGCCCCGCTGCTTGCTGGTAATGTTCATACAGAGTGCGCCGCCATGGGACGGCTTGCGTAGGCCGTGCTTGTTATAGCTGACCTGGCGTATGGCTGCTAGGATGCGGGCCCCGGTGTGCGCCCGGATGTAGTACACGAGAGCGCTGTGGTCGTTGCAGCGTGGCTCAGGGAAGGCGACAAAATCGGCGCCGACCAGCCGTGCAAGACTCATAGCGGGCCCGTGGAACTCACGGATGCTGCCCGCATTCCAGCAGCCTACTGTGATTTTCCCCCCTGCACTGCCGTTGAGGGCTGGGCGGGGGGAGACGCAGCATGCGGCGCAGCGGTGTGCGAGGTAGACTCAGGCGCAGGGCGGGGCGCACCAGCGCTGAGGGAGCAAGCAGTGACAGCGTGCTGCGGTCCTACGCCGGCGCTGCCGGTACGCGAGACGCTGGCGCCGCGTGTGGGAGGGATGCTAGCGCGGGCAGGGACACTGCCGCGGCCGAGGAGGTTCTCATTTAACGAGGGAAAGCGTTGGACACCTTTGCGCTCAGGCTGTAGGCGGCCACGGGGGGGGCAGGCCCGTGGCAGGGGTCTGGTCTCCAGGTGCCTCCTGCGAATCCAATGCTGGTTCGGGAGCGGGAGGCGAAGCAGCAGCCGATGCGGCAGGGGCCACCGTCGCGGGCGCAGCCTTCCGCGGGGCCGGTGCCGCAGCTGCGGCCACAGGGGCGGGCGCTACCGCACCTGCAGCGGCCAGCCGGGCGGGGACCGGCGGGGCCATCACGGGCAAGGTACGGCTGTGTGCCAGCGCAAGGCGCTTCATCGCATCGGGCCCATGGAAGCAGACGTCGCTATTGGGCTTAGCAGGGCCGCTGTCGATGTGAGTGATAAAGTTGTGGGTCTCCTCCCATGTGCCGCCGAGAGCTTGCCGGATGTCGCAATACTGTTGCTTGGCCACTGATGCGCGGCTGGTGATGGACGCCTCGATCTGCTTGTCGCTTGCGATACCCATGGCGGCGTGCGGGATGGCAGGGATGACGGAGAACACGCGCCTGGTGCCAGGGTCCGTGATATTCTCCCAAAGCCGCGTGATCACCTGCCAATGAGACAGGGGGACCTCTTGGGCGATGCCGGAGACAGCGTCATCAATAGGCCCAGAGTAGAGCAGCCTGAGGTGGATGGATTTCACAGAGGGCAGCGCATCGGGCAGTGAGTCGTAGATGATGTGGGGCAGCGCAGCGCCCTGGGCGCAGGCATGCGCAACAACACGCAGTCCATCGGTCATGACGAAGGTGGCCGCCATGTGCAGGGAGAGCAGGCCGGCGCCCAGGTTGTTCTTGACATTGTGGAGCTCCCGTGCGATCTCCTGGTGGTTGGAGCCGAACGTGGCCTGACCGACAAGGGCACGCTGCATGCCCACTGGGCCTTTGTCTAGGCGTCGAGCGACCCTGAGGTTACCATGGAGGTACTCACGGAGAGCCACCTCTAGCGACCGCAGGACACCGCCTTGCAGCCTGTCGACCTGCGGCTCCGGGTGCTTGTCATTGGTAGCGATGCTGATGGCGGAGAAGAGGCACTAGTTGCCAGTCCCAGGGGCGTTCACTACTGCGCCACTGGCAGGGCAGGTTTCGGTGCCGCGCATGACTATGCCAGCGTAGGGGAGGCCACCAGTCGCCGTGTGCACTTTACCCGGCGGGAAGGAAGCATCTGAGCTCACAGCGCCATCGAGAAGTACAAGTGGGGCTGTGCCGTGCACGGTGTAGACTTGCACCGTGGAGGCCGTCGATGCGGGCGACTGTGGGTCGCCGCTCAGCAGAGGCACGTTGGATCTGGCAAATGAGGACTGCGAGGAGTCGCATAGGTCGACCAGTGAGGGGGCAGGCGACGGCGGGCCGCTGCTCAGCAGCGGGATGGTGGTGCCGGCGGAAGGCTGCGAGTCGCATAGGTCGATCGGTGAGGGGGCAGGCGATAGCGGGCCGCTGCTCGGCAGCGAGATGGCGGTGCCGGCGGGAGACTGCGATTCGCATAGGTCGATCGGTGAGGGAGCAGGCGACTGCGAGCCGCTGCTCAGTGACATGACGGGGGTGGCCGGCGACTGCGTACCGAGCACGCCCGCGCCAGGGCTGGCAGGCAACAGCCGGATGCGGGGGCTGCCGGGGCTACCTAGCAGTGTCTCCGAGGTGTACAAATCCAGCGGGGCCAGCGCGATAGGAGAGGCGGAGGTGATGGCACGGACCTTGCGACCCAGCCGCTGTAGGACCTGATCCAGGGGCAAGAGCCCTAGCTTGCGCCCAATATCCGGGGTGCCCGTGCTGGATATAGGCGAGTCGCTGGAGTCCGCTGTGTGGGCGGAGGACGGCGACCCCGAGCTGTGGGAGCCGGATTCCGTGTTTGACCCTGAATCAGACGAGCCGTCGGTAGTGAACGATAGGCCAGCGCCGAAGTCTGAGTTGGCTGGTACAGAGCTGGTACCAGAGAACGGGGGCACAGGGGTGGAATCAAGGGAGGTGCGCGAAGGGGTGGACGGGAGCGATGCCGCGGCGGCCTTGGCGGGCGACAGATCCGCTGTCGCAGTGGCAGGTGCCTCCTCAGGGGGCGCCGCCTTAGCTACCGCGGCGGCCTCGGCGGGCGCCGCCTCAACAGGCTTAACGGGCGCAGCGACGGAGGCA
>JBBAPH010000039.1:6821-12409 GCA_040400935.1 Polaromonas sp. | reverse complement strand
CGGGCGCAGCGACGGAGGCACCCTCCGCAGCCGCGGCGGCCTTGGTAGGCGCCGCCTTTGCTGCCTCGGCGGCCTTGGCGGGCGCCGCCCCCACAGGCTTAGCGGGCGCGGCGACGGAGGCACCCTCCGCAGCCGCGGCGGCCTTGGTAGGCGCCGCCTTCGCTGCCGCGGCGGCCTTGGCGGGCGCCGCCTTCGCTGCCGCAGTGGTGGCGACATACCGGGCGCGCTGCAGGATTGAGCTGGGCGGCTTCGCGGGTGAGCGCCAGCCGCTGCAGGACGCGTGGTTGGGGCTGATGTGCTCGAACGACTTGCAGGCGGGGCAGTGGCCAGAGCCAACCTTGCACATCGAGTGGAGCAGCCTATCGAGCGCCTCCGGTCTCATGCGGTGGCGTGCCGAAGTGGGGTCGAGGAACACGATGTCCGGTGTGCCGTCAGAGCGCATCACAAGGCGAGCAGAGGTGCAGATAGCGCTGTGCGCGGACAGGAGATTCTTGGAAGCATACGGCGGGGGTTTGGGGGGACAGAATCCATGGAAGTTCATGTCGGCCCATTCCGCGTCACGGGCGCTCACAGCCGGTGGGCGCGGGGCAGCGGAGCCCAACGCCGCGCCGGGGCGCGGGCCGAGAGGCAGGGGGGGCGCACTGGTAGTCGACGCGGAGGCTATGGGCAGGGACGGCCGAGGGACGTCCGGACGCTCAGTGGGCGCCAGCGGCGCTGAGGGCCTTGTGGACGCGGCTGAGGCAGGCTTTACGATCGATGCAGTTAGCAGCGCGATGGCCTCCGTGTGAGCTTTGTCGGCTGCCAGATGGTCCGCACACGCTTTCGAGAGCAAGGCCTGCTGGTCAGCAGAAGCTATTAGCAGCGACGCGACCATTGACTCAAGTCGGGCTAAGTCCGCGGACATTTTCTTCGTAGTCTCTTGACTCGCGGCCGTGTCCTGGAGACGGGCAGCTGAGTTTGCAGCCTGTAGGGCATTCACGAATTCCCTAAGGGATGCAACAGAGCGCAGCACGTCGTCGAGTTTCGCATCGTCGTTGCCAACGTGGTTCGGACCACTTAGGCTAGTGGATTGGGACTGAGTCGCACCGATACCCATTTGGGGGTACAGGACAGGAGCAGTATACGTGGCCCTGCGAATCTCAGGCCCGGGCTTCCCGGTACTAGTCGCATGCCGTCAGCACCCGGGCCCCCGGTCTACAGGGTTTCCTGTAGTCGACAGCCACTGGCACACGCGACCCGGGCCCGCCGGCCACCACTGGCACGAAGTCCTCGAGGACGTGCGGGGGTAGATATATATATCGACAGGGAACACTGGCACGTGTACGCGTACGTGTTTTTTATGTGTTCAAGTTGGCTGCTAGTGCTATGGTATTAGAGGATCTGGCCCAATGATCATGTTTTGTACCGGAAGCTCGGAAGTCAGCTCACGAATACGTGGGTGGGCCCGAGAAAGATGTCCGTACGCGTTGGTGGAGCTCGAGCGCGGAGAGAAGCCTGAGGCGCGCGCGCGAAAGATGGACGTCGACCGTACGCGTTGGGTGGATCCGGACCTTGGGTGTGAGCGATTCAAAGTCGGGGGGTGCCGACGGTCCGGAAGTACCGTGACCCCATTGCAATTGTGCACCCTTTTCCAGTACCAAAGTGTGAACGGCCGCGGTCGGACATTCACATGGGCTCAATCGATAGGAAAAACCACAACGACGCATGCGCGCAGGTGCACAAGGAAATCACGATGATGATGCTACTGTAGTACTGTCCAAGTAAAGAGACTGCGAGGCATGGTCGCGGTGCTCGGGTCCAGCCCGGTCGTACCACATACACTACATGCCAACTCTCACAGCTGCAGAGGCCATCTGACAAACTCGCCTCTGGCTGGGCTGGCCCCAACCATGCAGGGCGTGGGGCGGCTCCACCGTGAACGATGAAGATTGCTACCGTTGGGGAGACAAAGCGTTGTTGAAAAAGGTCGTGTCGAAAGGATGCGCGGGGCGTGGGCACCGCTCAGATTCACCGTTGGCCTGCCACCAGTCTCGCAGGTGACGGCGGCGCAGACTCAACGTCGTCAGCCTCTTGAAGCGGGCTCCTCGCGCGGCTGCGTGCAGTGGGCGGGGGGGACCGCCCGGTCTCGCGCAAGTGCGGCGGCAGCGCATCCGAGCTTGGACTGCCTGAAGGGAGGTTCCGCCGGGTAATAGTGAGCTTCGGCGACGCATGCATCATGATCACCGCCGCGCCTGCGCGAGATGCTGAGGCACCACGTCCCCCGGGTCCCTCCAGCAGAGCGTGAGCGGCCGCGACCGCGAGGGGGTCTGACGCAGCAGGCCCGAGCGACACATGAGGCGGCTGGGACCCGCTTCCAATTGCGGATGCGGCAGGTCGCGTGGGGACTGCACTGCCACTACTGTTCACACCGGCCCGGGCGCCCCTCGTTACCGTAAGGACCGAGCCCGGATGCACCGCGGACTGGTAAGGCGGAGGTCTGCCTGAGCGCACGGACTGCAAAAATCCGCTGAACGTACCCACTGCAGGCTGCGATGGCGAACGCTGCCCGACGCTGGCGTCGCCACCGCTGCGACCTGCCTTCGGCCCGGGGGGATGCTGAACTGAGGCCGCTGGGAGGCCCAGCACACCCGCCACCGCAACATTGGGCTCGGCTACCACCCCATCGGGTGCCGCCGCCACGGGCACTCCAAATGAATGCGGCGGTTGCAGGTTGCGCCGGGTGAGGTTAGCAGCGGCCATTCCAGGCGAGGGAGGGGACGCCGGTGCGGCCTGCGGTACGGACCCACCCCGGCTAATGTGCAAGGACGCAGCCGAAAGCACGGGTAAGCCCGCAACGCCGCTGCCGCTACCGCCAGGCGCGAGAGGATATGCAATAATGGGGACATCCACAGCCACCGCCGTGGACGCACGCTGGGTTCGCGACGGCGCCTCCCGAGGCCGCGCCTCCTCCCTCGCGCCCTTTCGGCGGTCCCGGCGCCTGCGGGTCGCAAGGATGAATGCGACGACGACGGCCGCGAAAGCCAGGGCACCCGCGATGGACGCTCCGATCACGCCGCGGTCTTCCCCTCCTGCTGATGAGCCCCTGCCCGAGCCAGCGCGGGAAGCTGGCGACGGGGCTGGCGATGGGACTGCCGCAATCGCAGCCACGGACTGCACTGACACGGCGACGGCAGCCAGGTCCAGCGTCGCATCGGTCGCTGCAAGCGCCTGCAAGAGCCCTGCACCGATCAGGGCGTCAGACAGCGCCGCACCGCCGTCGCTGCTCAGGCCGGTCAAGGCTGCAGTGACGGCCAACGTGGCATTGGTCACGGTGAAAAGAACGTACACAGGCGACGCAATCTGCCGCTGCTGCAGCAAGCGAGCGTCCGAGTCGCGAGAAAAGCGGCCAGCGCCAAGCGAGCGCGGCTGGCTGCCCGCACAGGACGAACCGTTGTCCCTGTTCGCCTCTGCAAACTCCGTGCCTCTCACTACGACGCCCGCGGCGTCCGCCGCGGGATTTTGCGCACAGTCCAGCGAGTCGCATGCCTGCGTCACAGTCACGGATGTCAGGGACAGCCGAGCGGCACAGGCGATGCCGTTGCGGAGGGCCACATTAACGTCTGTGGAGCGCAGTGCAGCCACGGGCACGCCGCCAAGGCGCAACTGTACCGATACCGAAAATGAGGCAGAGGACGCTACCACAGCTGGCGATCGAGAGGGGGATGTACCGCTAGAGCCCGAGGGAGAGCGCGTGCGGTAAGGCGTGCGCGTGGACGACGGGGAGGGCTCCACGGTAGACGAAACCGCGACTGACTCTGACCTGCTCCCAGACAGGGAGGGCTCTACAGCCGTTGGGGTCGCTGGCGGTAAGGGCAAGGACGATGACGGCCGGGAGGGCTCCACGGTAGAAGAAACCGCGACTGATGCTGGCCTGCTCCCAGACCGGCTTCGAGTCACTGAGGGGGTTACTGACGCAGTTGCGCTAGTCGAGGCTGTGCCGGTGCCGCTGGGCGTTCCAGTGGCGGTACCAGACGCACTAGCGCCGCTGGACAGGGTAGCCGTCACGGTGGCCGTGGCGGACGCAGAGCGTGTGCCGCTAGCCGTGCCCGTGCGTGCGGGCGTGAGGCTGCGAGACGCCGTACGCGTGCCAGAAGTTGACACGGAGGCACCGGCTGATAGAGAGCCAGTCGGAGTGCCCGACCGGGTGCCAGATCCACTGCGGGAGGCAGGCGGGGACGAAGAGGGCGACGCTGAAGGCGCTACGCTTCGCGTGCCGCTGGACGAGCCAGTGCCCTGCGGGGTGCCCGTGGGCGACGCCCCTGGGCTCAGAGTCGCAGTGGGAGAAGGCGTGCCCTCTGGCGTGCCAGTGGCGGTAGCGGAGCCGCTGGTAGACGCGCTGGGCGTGGCGGTAGGAGGCGGTGTGGGCTGGCTGACGGGCTCAGCGATGGCCGCCACACTCAGTGAAGCGAGCTCAATTGAGCGGTCCGCGGAGGCCACGAAGTCGTAAAAGCCGGAGGTGACCAGTGCGTCTCCCAGCGACGCAGTGGCGTCCTCCCGCATCGCAGTGAGCACGTCAACGATGGCGCCGCCCGTCACCTGACCGCCCGCAGACGCAGGCACCACAAATGAGAAACCGACGGTCATGCCGGAGCTGCCGCTGCCGACCAGACCTCTGCCCTGCAGCAGACGTGCTGCCGCGCGGGGATCCTCCGCTGATACTCCTCTCGCTGCTGCTTGCGCTGCGCGCCCGTCTCGGATCACCCCAAGCCTCGCAGCGCGTGCCGCACCGAGGCGCGCCGCTGAGAGCAGAGGCGCTGCCACCCCCAGCCCCTCGCACGAGATGCTGGCGTTGTTTACGCCTTCACTGAAGGTGACCACGAGCGCAGGGTCATCCAGGGAGGTCGCGGAGTCCAGCCTCACAAGGTCAGCGGGCCACCCCGCGGTGCACGCCAGGGCGACGCGTAGCGAGATGGCAACGCTGTGGTCAGAGACAGCAGAGAGACTGAGGCCCGCAAATCCCACCGAGAAGGTCACGGCGGCGTCCACAACGACTTCAGGCGTCGCTGACGGCGAAGCAGAAGAAGACACGGAAGCGCCGGGGCTCAGAGACGCAGACTGAGACGCCGTGTCAGTTGGTGCGGGCGTGCGTGTGCGGGGCGGCGTGCGGGTCCATGACGCGGAGCCCGTGCCTGAAGGGGTGTTGGATGGCGTCTGCGTCGGCGTGGGTGTCTGCGAGGGTGACCCAGTGGCAGTAGCAGTGCCCGTGCCACTGGGAGACCCCGTCAGACTGCCAGACGCCGTGCTCGTGAGCGTGCCGGTGTGCAACTCCGACGGCGATGCACTCGGCGACATTGACGGCGTCCCTGTCAACGATTCAGACGTGGGCTGCGATGCAGTGCCGGTGCCATCGGCGGAGGGCGCGGCGGTGGAGGACACTGGAGCCGATGCCGTCGAGGCGCCTGAGACAGAGGGCGCGGCGGTGGAGGACACTGGAGCCGACGCCGTCGAGGCGCCTGAGACAGAGGGCGCGGCGGTGGAGGACAAGGAAGCCGATGCCGTCGAGGCGCCTGAGACAGAGGGCGCGGCGGTGGAGGACAAGGAAGCCGATG
>JBBAPH010000039.1:2919-6721 GCA_040400935.1 Polaromonas sp. | reverse complement strand
CCGTCGAGGCGCCTGAGACAGGGGCGACCACTGATGTTATCGTGGGTGATGCAGACGTCGACGGAGTCACAAGAGCCGATGGACGTCCGGTATGGGACTGCGTTGACGAAGATGTGGTCTCCACAGGAGGAGAGACTGTGCCAGAAACAGTGGAGGTCACCGTAGCTAATGCGGCGCCGCTATCACTAGGGTGGGCACTGGTGGATGGAAAGACGGAGCTAGAGACAGGCGCGGTAGCTGTCGCCAGTTCTGTCGTGCTGACGGTCCGAAGGAGCGACGGGGGAACTGAGCCAGAGACGGTGGAGGTACCTAGTGCTGTCCCGCTGACGCTTTGAGTGCCGGCGCCAGACGGCGGCACAGGCACACTCATTGTGGCTGCTGCCGTTTGCGATAGCGTTGATGACACACTCGCAGTGGCACTCCCGGACGGTGACGCTCCAACTGAACCAATGGGCGACAGCAACGGTGTGCCCGTGGCTGACGGATCAACGGAAGCGGTGAGCGTGAGCAACGGTGTGTCCGTTGCGGTCAGGGAAGGAGTGCCGGTCGAAGATGACGTCGCAGGCGGCGTGGCTGTAGTTGACGCCGACGGCGGTGGCGTGAGGCTGACCGAGGGCGTGCCGCTCCCCGACTCGGATACAGACGGCGTGCCGCTCGCGCTGCCAGTCTGGCTTGCCGTTGCGCTACCAGTAGAAGGCGCCGTCGCACTGGCGGTGGCGCTGCCAGAAACCGTGCCCGTGGCGGTCGTGGACGACGAGGCACCCGAGGAGACAGTGGACGTCGCCGTGGCGCTTTCGGTAGGTGTCTGCGTGCCCGTGGCCGAGGGCGAGGCCGTCCCGGTGCTGGAGCCGGTTTGCGTGCCGTTGGGTGTGCGAGAGGACGTGCCGCTGCGGGAGGGCGTGCGGGAGCCGCTGGCGGTGGGTGACGGGGTGGCCGTGAAGGCCCACGCGCACACGCGCACGTTGTCAATGAGCAGTGCGGACGGCAGCAGCTCGTCCCCTACGTTGCGCACCGAGAACCGCAGCGTGTACACGTGCGGCCCCCCGCCCAGCAGCCCGTCGAACGGCAGGGTGTGGTGCATGGTGACCCATTCTGAGGCGGCGTACGCCACCACGTCCGCGGTGGTGAGCCTGAACAGCTCGTTCCAGCTGCGCTGTCCGTCGGAGGAGAGCGCGACGGCCACCACGGTCGCCTCGTCATTGAACTGGGGGTGCGTGTCGAGGAACATGTCGCCGTTGTCAAACAGCACGGTGAAGCTCAGCGTGGCGCCGCCAGCGCCAGTGATGTTCTTGACCAGCGCAGCCTCACCGTCCGTGGCCGCGGGCGCCTCCAGCCGCGCCATCCACAACCCGCTCTCGGGGTAGAAAGGGAAGGACCTGTATTCGAAGTCGTCAGACGGCCCGAGGTCCCAGTGCTCCCACACTACCGACGCCAGCTCAGGCGGCTGCGGCACCCACGGGCCCGCGCCCGCGTTGGTCTCCGCGTCGTCGGGTTCGAAGGTGCCGCTCTCGAAGCCGAAGTAGTCGCACGCGCCGGGCGTGAAGGTGGCGGAGGGCGAGGGGCTGGCCGACACGGAGACGGAGGGCGAGCCGCTTCCAGTTGGCGTGAGGGAGGGCGTCAGAGAGGCTGTGGGTGTCAGGGATGGTACCACCACCTGCGGCTCAGACAGGCTCATCCGCGCGGCCAGGTCAACGGGGTTCACGCCCGTTGTAGCTGAGTACGCGTTAAAGAAGCCGGACGTGGACAGTGAGTCCAGCAGCGGCGAGGAGCCACCCAGCGTCTCAGAGGCCTGCGCGTCGGACAAGGAGCTCACGACGCCCGAGGCGGAGTCCTGCTGAGCCGAGGTTACCTCAGTGACGTCGGCGCCGGCGGTTACCACGGGAGGGATGACCACCCGCACGGACACTCCGGACTCGTCGCCGGACTGCAGGCGGCGGGCGTGCACCGGGCCCACGCGCAGCGACCGCAGCGCGCGCAGCGTAGCAGCGTTGCCCGGCGTCTCGGATGTGAATTCCAGCTGAGCAACCGCGTCTTCGTACCAGATGGCGCGCCCCGGGCCCAGCTCGGCCAGTGTGGCCACCCACTCAAGCTTGCGCATGGGGTACGGGGACGGCGCGTCCCAATCCACGCCGCCGCTACGGTTACTAGCGCCCAGGCGCCGTGCGGCACCTGTCTGCAGTACCCCATCGCAATTGCCCACGCCGGGGTTGTCCAGCTCGTCAAGTAGCAGCGTGCGCCCCCGCCCATCTGTAGTCGCGTTCAGCTGGACCTCGTGAAGAGGCTTGCCAATGGACGCAGCCAGGCCGCACCGCAGGCCCCGCGTGATGCCGGGCGACCCAACGAACGCGCCAGCGTCGGGGATGGGCATCGCCATGCCGAACAGCACGGCTGCGGGCTCAAGCACGGCAGGGGTGCCCGAGGGGGAAAGCGATGCCGTGGCAGTGGATGTGGGCGACACGCCGGCCACACGCGAGGGCGTGCCGGTGGTGCTGCCAGTTGCGGTTGGGTGGGGCGACTGAGAGGGGCTCCCAGTCGGCGATCGCGTGCGCGCGGGGCTCCGAGACAGTGACATGGAGGACGTGCCCGTCTGCGAGGACGAGGGCGTGGCGGTGCCCGACGGAGTAGCGCTACTGCTTGGCGTTAAGGGCGGCGTGGCAGTGCCTGAGGCCGTGACGCTGGGGGAAGCGCCATCGGACAGGCTGGAGGTAGCACTGGCTGAGTAACTCGGCGAGTCGCTGCCACTGCCGCTGGGGGAAGGGCTGGGGGCGGGGCTGCCCGTGCCGCTCCGAGTTTGTGGCCCTGTAGGCCGCGAAGTCTTGGTGGGCGTGGGCGACGGCCGCCCACTCTTGCTGCCAGTGGCCGTTCCCGTCCCCGTGGAAGACGGCGATGGCGTCCCAGACTCGGACGGTGAACCACTAGGGCTGGAGGTGCCCGTACCGCTGGGCGGCGCGCCCTCGGACGCAGAGGCCGTGGCTCTCCCGGTGCCACTGGGCGAGCCAGAGCCTGACCCCGTGGGCGACGTTGTTGGACTGCCCGTACGAGTGCCGGTGCGAGTGAGGGTGCGCGACAGCGTGGCGGCTGGGGTCTTGGACGGTGTGTGGGACCCGGAGGCACTGCCCGTATGCGTTCCAGACACGGATGGCAGGGCCCCAACACTGAGAGTGGCCGAGCCCGAGGAAGTGGATGACGAGTTTGACGAACGGCTCCTGGTCGGAGTCTTAGAGGGAACGTATGAGCGACTCGGAGTGTTCGAAGCGGTTAATGTCATTGACTCAAAACCATAGCTGCTTCCCGTTGAAGTCGCATAAACGAATGACGTGGCGCTCACGCTGGCGCTGCTGCTCAACGATGCAGTGGACGTGCCAGAGCCGCTACGGGAGGACGAGCCACTGCCCGTGGACGATGACGACGGCGTGCCGCTGCTGGAGCCCGTGCCAGACGCGCTGGTGGACGGTGAGGCGCCAGCGGACAGAGAGCGCGTGATCGTGGCAGACGCACTGGCTGTCCCGCTGCTGCTTGCCGACGGTGAGCCCGTCGCTGACGACGACGGCGTGCCACTGTCAGAGCTCGACGGCGTCCCAGACGTTGTCGGGGCAACACTCAGACTGGACGATGCGGTAGGCGCGGCGGTCTCCGTACCGGTGTGACTGGGATCCGCGGTGCCCGTCTGCGTGGCCGCCGCGGTGCCGCTGGGCGTCACACTGTCAGTGGCGCTGCCGGAGGGCGTCATCGTGGTGGTTGGCGTGCCGCTCACGCTGGCGCTGCTGCTCAACGATGCAGTGGACGTGCCAGAGCCGCTACG
>JBBAPH010000039.1:0-2819 GCA_040400935.1 Polaromonas sp. | reverse complement strand
CGGAGGGCGTCATCGTGGTGGTTGGCGTGCCGCTCACGCTGGCGCTGCTGCTCAATGATGTCGTTAACACAGGTGGCATCGCTCTTTGCGCACTTGTTTCCGAAGCGCTTTGACTGCTGGTTTGCGATGCACTGTTGCTACCCGTCGACGAAGGACTCTGACTGCTAGTTTGCGATGCACTGTTGCTACCCGTTGACGATGGGCTATGACTGCTGGTTTGCGATGCACTGTTACTACCCGTTGACGATGGACTGTTAGTGCTAGTCTGCGACACGCTTGCAGACGCAGAGTGGCTGTTGCTAGCAGTGCCCGCTCCAGCATTAGAAAATACTGGCTCATCAGAAACGCCTGCCCGAGGGCAGTGTGTATTACTGGCACCGAACGAGTGGGCAGCATCGGCTGACTGGGATGCACTCGGACTCCGCGTCTGGGAGACCAACGTCGACCCTGCCACGCTGGGAGAGTGAGACCCAGAGGAGCTCGGCGATGGAGAGCCCGTCCCACTCGCGGATGAGCTGCCCGAGTCCCTCGGTGCCGTACTCGCCGTACCGCCGCCGCAAATGACAACATGCGGCGGGGCCGGACTGACACTGGCATTAAGAGACACCCCAGCTGAGCCTTCACTGCTAGTGAACGTGGGCGAAGCACTGGACGCAGCCGGCCTCGTCGAATCGACAGCCGTCGCGACGGTGGGTATCGCCGGGGCTGGCGTCTGATACATAGATGAATAGCTTGCAGATGAACATACGCCAGACTGTGCGGGGAAAGCTGATCCGACAGGAGTTGCTGGGGATGCGATAGAAAAAAAAGGAGTGCCCAAAGTTGAAGTTGACACAGATGAAGATGGGGAGCCAGTCATCGACCCCGAAGCCGACCCCGTGTTCGAAGCAGACGCTGACCCTGTAACCGACGCAGAAGGAGATGATGTTATTGAAGCAGAGCTAGAACCTGTCATTGACGCCGAAGAAGATCCGGTAACTGACGCCGACGCTGAACCAGTGCTCGAGGGCGACGAAGAACTCGTCATGGAAGCCGACGCTGAACCAGTGCCCCAAGGTGGCTCAAAATAAGTAATAAAATCGGTCAGGGAATTCGCCGACACCCGCAGAGTCAACGGTAGGAATCGGCTCTCATCCAGATGCGGAAATGCGGGGGCAGTTGATCCAGGCAGTTTTTCATCGGGATGGATGGCTCGCAATGTCTCCCGGTCGTAATCATTCCTCGCCCCTCTGTCCTGTTGATACGGATAGCCCTTAGATATATCAACGGAAGAAGAGGCACCCGGGACGGCCAGAAAGTGCAAGACGAAAAGGGAAACCGCGAGACTCGAGACGCAAACTTTCAGGTGTCCCCTAGCCATGGAACGTCTAGAAGGCAACCACCATGAGCAAACGCGCCATTATCCAAGAGTATTGATTGACGACGATCAGATAACAGAAATTACTTGGGCGAGTAGTAAATGACGTATATATCCGGGCCGGACAGGTAGTACCGCGCCACCGTGACGCCGGCGTGAGTCACGTGACTCCCGGGCCGCCGGGCCGTCAGAGAAGTTGAACGAAAGTTCGTGTGAAAGTTTGTGTGTCACTCCCGGCGGATACCTAGTGTGGCCCAGGGCCGCCGGATCCGTCGACGTACGTGTTTTGCTCGAGCTCGCTGCGGCTGCAGGCTGCAGCTGCAGCACATGCTACTACAGAATGGATGCCGCGGCAGCGGCCCGCCGGCGCCGGACCCGGGCCCGGGCCCCCGCCGCCGGTGGCCCGGGCCATTCTCATGATCACTGGCAGGCGCCATTCACCGTGCACTGGCGCCATGGCACGTGACACGAACTTTCACGGCCGTGCACGTGTCGGCCCTGATACGCCGGCGCGTACTTAAAGCTTTCGTTCAACTTCTCTATGGAATATATAACACACGTGCACCCATTTCCCGTGACCATCATGATGTCGGTACGTCCCTAAGCCTTTCTAGTAGCAGGCCTAGCTAGGCCTAGGTGCAGAGTCACACAGACTAGCTAGCTTTCAACTTCAAGTTGAAGCTCACACGAACTTTCGTTCAACTTTTCTCTCGCGAAGTCGCGACACGGGGCACGCAGCCCTGGATGGCCATGGGCCTTGACAAACGAGCATCAAACGCGCAGACGACTCCCGACTCGTCACTCATTGAACGAGAAGCAATGAACGCTAACTTGAAGATGCCAGGCGGGCTCGGGTGGCTCCGTTGGCGGCGCTTGCAGCTTATATCATGATCAGTTCCACGTGGAGCTGATTCAGACGCATAAGGTGGCAGACAGTGATACTGTGTGGCAGTATGATGGCCTTACGGTCAAGGCGGCGCCTGACTCAGTGCCAGGGGCGCTTTTATAGCGCAGACGACTCCAGACTCGTCACTCGTTGAACGAGAAGCAATGAACGCTAACTTGAAGATGCCAGGCGGGCTCGGGTGGCCCAGTTGGCGGCGCTTGCAGCTTATATCATGATCAGTTCCACGTGGAGCTGATTCAGACGCGTAAGGTGGCAGACTGTGATACCGTGTGGCAGCATGATGGCCTTACGGTCAAGGCGGCGCCTGACTCAGTGCCAGGGGCACTTTTATAGCGCAGACGGCGACGCGTGGTCGCCGGCAAGAACAATCAGGAAGCGGGAATGACGCAGGCCCCACCGCCCGGGAGCAATAAACTAAAGCACCATCTTATGATGCGCGGGGCCTGACTGCAGGCATGGCGAGAGGCCTTAAGGCCTGCCGGAGTGAACAAAGAAAAGCGTATAAAGACTGATGGGGTGGGGGGGTGGGGTGGGGTGTGTGTGTGTGTGTGTGTG
>JBBAPH010000038.1:15475-19373 GCA_040400935.1 Polaromonas sp. | reverse complement strand
GGGAGAGGGAGTTAGTCATGAGCACGCTTTCCCTGAGCGAGCTGATCGCGCAAATGACCGAGCGGCTCGAAGCCGCCGGCATCAGCCTGAACGACGGCTTGGGCCAGGGCACGCTGACGGCTTTTGACGAAGCGGTCTGGTTGACATTGTGGAAGCTCAACATCGCGCTGGACAGCGACTTGGATGAGTTGGCAGCGCAGCCCATTTCAAGCGAACAAGCCCAAGCGGTCCAAGACCTCATCAGCCAGCGCATCAGCACGCGCCAGCCCGCTGCTTACCTGACGCGCGAGGCTTGGCTGCAAGGCGTGCCTTTTTACGTGGACGAGCGGGTCATCATTCCGCGCAGTTTCATCGCTGAGTTGCTGGCCGATGAGAGCATTGACTCCTGGCTGAGCGAAGACACCCAGCGCGTGCTGGACCTGTGCACCGGCAACGGCAGCTTGGCCGTGCTGGCCGCCCTCACCTACCCCGAGGTGCAGGTGGACGCGGCCGACATCAGCACGGACGCTCTGGCCGTAGCCCGCATGAACGTGGATAAGCATGAATTGCAAGACCGCATTGCCCTGATCGAATCGAATGGCCTGGCCGCCTGCGCTGGCCCTTACGACTTGATTTTGTGCAACCCGCCTTATGTGAGTGCTGGCCGCATGGCCGCCCTGCCCGCTGAATTCAAGGCCGAGCCAGCACTGGCCTTGGCCGGTGGCGAAGACGGCATGGACTTCATTCGCGACCTTTTCCGTGATGCAGTGCAGCATATGAGCGAAAATGCGGTCTTGGTGCTGGAAATCGGCAACGAGCGCGAGCACTTTGAACGCGCCTTCCCGGCGCTGGAGCCGCTCTGGTTTGACACCAGCGCTGGCAGCGATCAGTTGATGCTGATCACCCGCCAGCAGCTGCTTTCCTGGTCTTGAATCCCCCGGCTGAAATGCCCTGACGCTCCGTCTTTGGGGCGTCCTTTGTTTTCCGTCTGTTTTTTTCTCAATGATTACCCTCAAAAATGTGGTGCTGCGCCGTGGCGCCAAAGTGGTTCTGGACAGCGCGTCCGTCAACCTGAACCCTGGCGAAAAAGTCGGCCTGGTCGGCCGCAATGGTGCGGGCAAGTCGTCGCTGTTCGCCATGCTCAACGGCTCGCTGCATGAAGACGGCGGCGAGTTCTATATTCCCGCGCAGTGGCGCATGTCGCAGGTCGCGCAGGACATGCCTGAGACCGAGCAAAGTGCCACCAGCTACGTGGTTGAAGGCGACGTGGTGCTGCTGGCCGCGCAAGCTGAGGTGGACGCCGCCGACGCCAGTGGCGACGGTGACCGCATGGCCAACGCCTACATGGCGCTGTACGACTGCGGCGCGCATGACGCGCAAGCCCGCGCGCAAGCCTTGATCCTGGGCCTGGGTTTCAAGGTGAGCGAGTTGGACAACCCCGTCAACAGCTTCTCGGGCGGCTGGCGCATGCGCTTGCAACTGGCCCGGGCGCTGATGTGCCCCTCTGACTTGCTGCTGCTGGACGAACCCACCAACCACCTGGACTTGGACGCCTTGGTGTGGCTGGAAGCCTGGCTCAAGCGCTACCAGGGCACCATGCTGGTCATCAGCCATGACCGCGAATTTTTGGATGCCGTGACGGATGTGACGGTGCACATCGAAGTCGCCAAGCTGACCCGCTACGGCGGCAACTACACCAAGTTTGAAGACCTGCGCGCCGAGCAAATGGCTTTGCAAGCCGGCGCCTTCGCCAAGCAGCAAGACAAGATTGCCCACCTGCAAAAGTTCATTTCGCGCTTCAAGGCGCAGGCCAGCAAGGCCAAGCAGGCGCAAAGCCGGGTCAAGGCCCTGGACCGCATGGAGAAAATCGCGCCGCTGCTGGCCGAAGCCGACTTCACCTTTGAATTCAAAGAGCCCGCCAACCTGCCCAACCCCATGCTGTCCATGCAGGACGCATCGTTTGGTTATCCGCCACCTGAAGAGGCCGCTGAGGGAACGCCGCCCACGGTCATCGTGCAAAACGTCAACAAATCAGTGTTGGCAGGCCAGCGCATCGGCATTTTGGGCGCCAACGGCCAAGGTAAATCGACCCTGGTCAAAACCGTGGCGCGTGCGCTCAAGCCCATCACCGGCGAGATGCTCGAAGGCAAGGGCCTGAACATCGGCTACTTCGCCCAGCAAGAACTCGACGTGCTGCGCCCCGCCGACAACCCGCTGGAGCACATGATCCACCTGGCCAAGGAACTCACAGCCGCCGGCAAACTCAGCGGTCAAGCCACGCGTGAGCAAGACCTGCGCAGCTTTTTGGGCCAGTTCAACTTCGGTGGCGACATGGTCAAGCAGGCCGTGGGCAGCATGAGCGGCGGCGAAAAAGCGCGTCTTGTGCTTTGCATGATTGTTTGGCAACGCCCCAACCTCTTGCTGCTGGACGAGCCGACCAACCACCTGGACTTGGCCACCCGCGAAGCGCTGTCCATGGCGCTCAACGAGTTTGAAGGCACTGTGATGCTGGTCAGCCACGACCGCGCCCTGCTGCGTGCCGTGTGCGACGAGTTTTGGATGGTCTCGCGCGGCGGTGTGTCGCCCTTTGACGGCGACCTGGACGACTACCAGCGCTACTTGCTGGACGAAGCCAAGCGCCAGCGCGAAGAAGCCAAGAAAGACAGCGCACCGAAGACCAAAGCCGCAGCGCCTGCCCCCCAGGCCGCGCCTGCGCGCAAGTCACCCGTGCAAACCAAGTCTTTGCGGCAAGAGCTTGAAAAGCTCGACACACGCTTGGCTGCCTTGACGGAAGAAAAAAACGCGCTCCAAGCACTGCTGACCAAGAGCCAGGCACCGGCCGAGATCGCCCAGGCCGGCAAGCGGCTCAAAGCGATTGAAGAAGAGGCCGGCCAACTGGAAGAGCGCTGGCTGGAAGTGAGCACCGAGCTCGAAAGCGTCAGCGCCTGAAACGACAACCCCCGCAGCAGCGGGGGTTGGTAGTGAGCCTGAAGGTTTTCAGCGCGGCGGCAGGTACTTGGCCGGGTCCACGGGCTTGCCCTGGCGGCGAATTTCAAAGTGCAGCTTCACGCGGTCTGCGTCGGTGCTGCCCATCTCTGCAATTTTTTGGCCTTGCTTGACGTTCTGGTCTTCCTTGACCAGCAGCGTCTGGTTGTGGGCGTAGGCCGTCAAGAAGGTGTTGTTGTGCTTCAAGATGATCAGGTTGCCGTAGCCGCGCAGGCCTGAGCCTGAGTACACCACGCGCCCATCGGCTGCGGCCAACACGGCCTCGCCCGCCTTACCGGCAATGTCCAGACCTTTGTTCTTGACTTCATCAAAACCTGCCACGGGGCTGCCTTGTGCGGGCCAGATCCACACGATGTCGTCTTCGCCTGCGGGCGGCTTGCTGGCGGGCTGGGTCGGAGCGGGCTCTATTGGTTTGGCGCTGGCCATGCCCTGCGGCGACAGCGGATTGGCCGTCACAGCCGGTGCGCTGGTGATGGGCCGGGCTACCACGCCGTCGCCACCGGCTGAGCCGGGCGGCGTGACGCGCAAGACCTGGCCGACCTCGATCACGTTTGGGTTGTCCAGGCCGTTCCAGCGCACGATGTCGCGCCAGTTCTGGCCGGAGTCCAGGCCAATGCGGATCAGGGTGTCGCCAGGCTTGACGCTGTAAAAGCCGGGCTTGCCAGCGTTTTCGGCGCCGGGCAAGGGCTTGTTGCTCGCGGGCTGGGCACTGGACGGGCCAGCAGCACTGATGGCACCAGAGCGCGCCGCTGTGCCGCGGTCTTCCACGGGGGCTTTGGTGAGCGGGCGCGAGGAGCAGGCCGCCAGGGCCAATACCAGTGCCAGCGCAGTCAAGCCGGTGGTCAGATTCAGGCGCCGTGTTTGCATGGCAGGTAGTTCCTCAAAAAAGCAGTTCAGTCGGGAAGTCAACATC
>JBBAPH010000038.1:0-15375 GCA_040400935.1 Polaromonas sp. | reverse complement strand
AAAAACGAAACATTTTGTATTCTTATTTCAGACCACGCCCGATTTTAAGGGCACGAAATGAACTGGCTCCAGCACGCTTTGGCTCAGGCCCAGCCGGGTCTTGTCCACCACCACCAGGGCCTGGGCTCCGCCGGGCATTTCCATGGGGGCCACCAGCCTGCCGCCCACCGCCAACTGGTCGGTCCAGGCTTGCGGAATGGCCTGGCCACCGGCCGCGGCAATGATGGCCGCGTAAGGCGCGCCCTTGGGGTAACCCAGCATGCCGTCGCCGAACAGCAAATGCAGGTTGGGTACGCGCAGGGTGCGCAGGTTTTCACGGGCCTTGTCGTGCAGACCTCGCAAGCGCTCCATGCTGTACACCTCGCGCGCCAACTGAGCCAGCACGGCGGCCTGGTAGCCACAGCCGGTGCCAATTTCCAGCACGCGCCCCATGGGCTCGCTGCTGCCGCGCATCAGGAGTTCGAGCATGCGGGCCACCACATTGGGCTTTGAAATCGTTTGGCCCAGGCCAATCGGCAAGCTGGTGTCTTCATAAGCTTGGTTAGCCAAAGCGGAGTCGACAAAACGATGCCGCTCCACCCGGCCCATGGCGGCCAGCACCAGCGCATCGCTGATGCCTTGCTGCGCCAGCTTTTGCACCATGCGGCTGCGCACGGCTTGCGAGTCCATGCCCACGCCGGAGCTCAGGCTGGGTGCCGGGGCCGATTTGAGCTTGGCCGGGCTCACCGCCAGCGGTCGCGCTGCAACCGGGGCCTGGCCACCCAGGCTGGCCGGAAACCCGGGCCGCCGCGGCGCAGCGCCCGACGCAGGCTTGGCCGGTTTGCCAGGCAATGTCACGCGCTGGCCCGGCCCAGACGAGCCGCCATTTGGCCCCAATAAGGCAGGCGCTCGTGGTCGGTGAGGTCTACCTGCAGCGGCGTGATGGAGACATAGCCCTGCTTGGTGACGTGAAAGTCGGTGCCCTCGCCTTCGTCCTTGGCCGGACCGGCGCCGCCTATCCAGTACATGGTTTCACCACGCGGGCTGGTTTGCGTGATGACACGCTCGGCCGCATGGCGGCGGCCCAGGCGCGCCACCTTAGCGCCCTTAATCTGCGCGTCCGGCAAGTTGGGCACGTTGACGTTGAGGAGCCAGGGGGCGATGGTGGGCAACTCGCCGTGGGCCAGCACTTCCAGCGATGGCGCCATGTGCAGCACCAGTTCGCGGGCGCGTTGAGCGGCCACGTCAATGTGCGCCCAGCCCTTTTCGGTTTGGGAAAAAGCAATCGCCGGAATGCCGAACAAATAGCCTTCCATGGCCGCGCCAACGGTCCCCGAGTAAATCGTGTCGTCGCCCATGTTGGCGCCGTTGTTGATGCCCGAGACCACCAAATCGGGCCGGTAGCCCAGCAAACCCGTCAGCGCAATGTGCACGCAGTCGGCCGGCGTTCCGTTCACGTAGCGAAAGCCATTGGCCGCCGTGTGCACGTACATGGGCGAATGCAGGGTCAGCGCGTTGGACTTGGCGCTGTTGTTCTGCTCGGGTGCTACGACCTCCACATCTGCAACCTCACGAAGCGCCTCATAAAGGGCCACGATGCCGGGGGCTTGGTAGCCGTCGTCGTTACAGATGAGTATTTTCATGGCCGCGATTTTACGGTCACCCCTGTGACAAAAAGGCCCCTGCCCCAGGGACTTCCCTGCCCGGATCAGCGGGAGCCGGGCAACTGCCTTGCCTATGATGGACAGCAGGCAACAACTCGGCCTTGATTCCTCGTCTCAAACACTCGAAAGAACACCATGCAAGCCTGGCTTTGTGAAAACCCCGTGGGCGTTGACGCCCTGACCTGGACCACCTTGCCCACCCCCACGCCGGGCGCTGGCGAGGTGCTGATCGAGATCAAAGCCGCCAGCCTGAACTTTCCCGATCTCTTGATCGTCCAGAACAAATACCAAATGAAGCCGCCCCTGCCCTTTGTGCCGGGCTCCGAGTACGCAGGCGTCGTGGCCGCCGTGGGCGAAGGCGTCACGCATCTGAAGGTTGGGCAAAACGTAGCTTGCCTGTCCGGCACCGGCGGCTTTGGTACGCACACCCTGGCCCCTGCCAAGCTGTGCATGCCCTTGCCCGAGGGTTTTAGCCATGTGGATGCAGCGGCCTTCATCATGATTTACGCCACTTCGCACCACGCCTTGATGGACCGGGGCCAGCTCAAGGCCGGTGACACAGTGCTGATTCTGGGCGCTGCAGGCGGCGTGGGCACGGCGGCCATTCAGATCGCCAAGTTGGCCGGCGCCCGCGTGATTGCGGCGGCTTCTACCGACGAAAAATGCGCGCTCTGCACCTCACTGGGGGCAGACGCGACCATCAACTACAGCACGCAAAACCTGCGCGAGGCCATCAAGGCCCTGACCGATGGCAAAGGCCCGGACGTGATTTACGACCCGGTGGGTGGCGACTTGGCCGAGCCGGCTTTTCGCTCCATCGCCTGGCGCGGCCGCTATTTGGTGGTGGGCTTTGCGGGCGGGCCGATTCCCAGCCTGCCGCTGAACCTTCCGCTGCTCAAAGGGGCGTCATTGGTCGGCGTGTTCTGGGGCGAATTTGCGCGGCGCGAACCCCAGGCCCAAGCCGCCATGATGGCCGAGCTAGCCCAGTGGTACGCCCAAGGCAAGATCAAACCGGTGATCGACCGCACCATGCCCATGGCCGAACTCAAGGCGGCTTACGCCCACATGGGTTCGCGCGGGGTCAAGGGCAAGCTGGTGATGGTGAACTGAGGCTCTGCCAAACAGTCAACCCGCCGTGGACGATCCCGGCGGGCGGTGCACCTCAAACAAGTCCGTGGTGCGCGCGTACCAAGACTTGCCGTGCATGCGGGCGATCAGCCCGAGCTGCTCGCTGCGCACATAGCCAGTAGCCGCGTCGTAGAACTCGTCTTTCACGTGGTAGTGCAGGATGTTGGCCACCACCAGGGTGCGGCCGTGGCCAATGTCGAGTGCGGTGGTGCGCTGGCATTCCAGGTTGATCGGCGACTCGGCAATGCGCGGCGGCGCCACCTGCACCGAAGGCGCGGACGTCAACCCTGAATAAGCCAACTCGTCCTCGCCCGGCGGCAGTGGCGAAGCGCACTGACTCATCGGCGTGGCTATCGCCTCGGACACGAGGTTGATCACGAATTGCCCCGTCAAATGGATGTTGCGCACCGTGTCTTTGGCCACACCGGGGCTGCGCGAGTCGATGCCGATCACCACCGTAGGCGGGGTCGTGCCCATCAAATTAAAGCAACTGAAAGGCGCGGCGTTGACGCGGCCGGCGTCGTCCATCGTCGTGATGAGCGCAATAGGCCGCGGCACCACGCTGCCCATGAGCAGGCTGTAGCGTGCGCGCTCGCTCAGGTCTTGCAAATTAACGTTCATGCGTCCCGCCCGTCACTCGGCAGTGATGCCGGCTTTTTCAATCACCACGCGCCATTGGCGAATGCCGTTTTGAATTTGCGTGGCCATCACCGCCGTGGGCGCGTGGGCCGTGGTCCAGCCTTGCTCTAACAAGGTGGCTTTGACTTCGGGCATGGCCAGAATACGGCCGAGTTCGGCGTGGATTTTTTCGATCACCGGAGTGGGCGTGCCAGCCGGCGCCAGCAAGCCGTACCAAGAGCCAATGCGGTAACCCGGCACGCCCAGGTCGCGGATCGGTCGCACGCCGGGCAAAGCGTCCAAGGGCTTCTCGCCAGTAACGGCCAAAGCCCGCATGCGGCCGGCCTTGATGAACTGCACCACCGAAGGCACAGTGGAGAAAATCATGTCGATATCGCCCGCCAGCAAGGCGGTGGCTGCCGGCGCGCCGCCTTTGTAGGGCACGTGGAACATGTCCACGCCGGTTTGCTGCTTGAAGACTTCGCCCGCCAAGTGGCCGGTGGTGGCAATGCCCGAAGAGCCAAACTTGAGCTTGCCGGGGTTGGCCTTGCCGTACGCAATCAGCTCGGGCAAGGTCTTGACGCCCAACTTGTCATTGACCACCAACACGTTCTCGACGTTGACCAGCATGTCGATGGGCGCGAAATCCCGCTCGGGGTCGTAAGGCAGCTTTTTCACCAGACTCGGCAGCACCTCCATCGGGCCGACTGATCCCAGCAGCAAGGTGTAGCCATCACGCTCGGCCCGGGCCACAAAGGTGGCGGCAATCGCACCGCCAGCGCCCGCTTTGTTTTCGACGATCACGCTCTGGCCCCAGGCCTCGCCCAACTTTTGCGCCAGCAAGCGCGCCAGGATGTCCGTGGCGCCGCCGGGTGCAAAGGGACTGACGATCTTGACCGTGCGACTCGGGTAAGCCGGCCTGTCCTGGGCCTGCGCGGGCGCGTGCAACAAAGGCAACAGCAGTGCGCTCACCAAAGCAGCGGACAGGGGAAATCTGGTGGGCCAAAGGATTTTGGTCATGTGTCTCTTTCTTGTTGGGGGAATGAGGGAGTCGCTGCAAACTTCCGATGCAGCGCACCACAGCAGGCGGATTTTGACCTAAACCGCCACCGCTTCAGGTCGCGTCACCGCTGTCAATCGCAGGCCGCAGGCCATGCAGAAATGATCGCCCGTCTCAAAGGCGGTGCGGCAGCGCGGGCACTGCGTGCCCAGGCCCAATTGGGGCGCACTGAAGTCCAGCAGGTTTTCAATCGGCTTGATTACCACCGGTAATCCTTGCGCCAGGTATTGAGCCTGGGCCCTCAGGGTGTCGGTCACTTCTGTGATGCAGGCCGCCTCATAAAAGGCATCGCCCAGGAAGACGTATTTTTCAGTTGCCCATTCGTTGGACAGGCGGCTGAACACCCAGCTCTTGCCCGACATCACGGCGTAGTACAGCTCCAGCGCGGCGTCTTTCGCGTGGTCGCGAATGCGCTGCAGGCTCGCCGTCTCCAGTTCGTCGTAGCGCGCTTGCAGCTCCGCCATGGCTTGGCGGTTCGGATTGAAACGGCCCCGGCCTTGCCACAGCTTCCAGGCACCCGCCAAAGCACCACCCCAGAGCAGCAAGCTCAAAACCACCTTGACCGCCAAGGGCAGCCCGTTGGAGCGCCACAGCAGCACGCACACACCGAGCAGCTGCAAAGCCACCAGGCCAGCCGCTGCTGCAAAGATCGGGTTGATGCGTTTAAGCCCAACGACACGCCACGCGTCCAGCCGCTCTTCAACCGGTCGGCGTGCGTCTGCTTGCGCGGCTGCCATCAAGTTTTTATAGGCCTGCACCAGGGCTTGGTTGTCTTCAGACAGCGGGCTGCCAGCAGTTGGGCTCAGCAAGGCATGCAGATCGGTGCCGGGCGTAACCTCTTCGGCAAAAGCAAGGTAGATCCGGTAGTAATTGCGGGCAACCCAGTCCTGGCCTTCTTTCTCGTACCACTCGGGCACCTTGCTGGCCAGCAGTTGCGTGCTGGCGGCTTGGCGCTCAGCCAGCGCCACTTGCTGGGGGGTGGGCGCGGCCATCTTGGCGCTGGGCTGCAGCTTGTGCCGGGCTTGCCCTGCCAAGTCCTGCAGGCGCTGCCACAACGGGAGGAGTTTGTCGAAAGCAGCCCTCATGCGTGTCGCCTCGGCATGAGTTTGTCGATTTTCTTGCGCACGTTGGCGTTGGTCAGCAACACCTTGTGAAAGCGCTCGAGCATGAGGTCTTCGGCGGATGGAGCAGGCTCAGTTTGAACTGGGGCTGGTGCCCCCGCAAAAGAAAAAGCCTGGTGCAAGTGCGCAGCCGCCATGGACGTGAAGACCTGGGCAGGCGCAGCCGTGACCGGCTCTGGCTCTGGTTGCGCTGGCGCTGGCACGGCGGCAGTCGCAAGCTCGGGCGCTGGGACTGACGCAGGCACCGGCGCTTCGGCCAGGCTGGCTGCTTGAGCCGTTTGCGAGGCGCCGCAGTGCAAGCAAAAACGAGCGTGGCGAGGAATGCGGCCCTCGCAAGCGATGCAGGCCAGGTCGTCCGGGACGGCCGCTGCAAGAGCGTTGCCTTCTGACGGCGTAATGGGGGTCTGGGCAGCGTCGGCCACCGCAGGGCTGTCAACCGCGCCTAACAAGGGCACCAGTCGCGGCGCCTCCGCAAAGTCAGGCTGGGCCTCAGGCGCCAGCACTTCGGGAGACGCCAGTGGCGGCACATCAGCCGCCGGTGCATCAGGCACCTCCGCCTTCTGCTCCGATTCGGCCGGGCCCTCAGCCAACGGTTCAGTGGCGGGCGGCTCAAGCTGTGCACAGGCCTGCCCCTCAATAACCATCGCTTCTATGGCCGGGACCGCTTCCTCACGCACAGGAGCAAGGGGTACAGCCCCAGGCGAGGCATTGAGATCGCTGCTCAGCAGTCCACTGGCCAACACCGGGGTGATCTCTAAGGCGGGCGGGCTGGGCTCCTGCGCAATCACAGAACGGGTGGCGGCCTGGCTGGCGCCGCAAGCCCGGCAAAACTTGGCCCAGCCGGGCAGGCGCCGCGAGCAAGTCGGGCAATCGATGTCGTCTTGAGTGGGCAGTAGAGCGGCGGCTCGGGCTTGCGAGGAGGCCGACACCACAGCCAATTCCTGCAGCGACCCCTCAATCGGTGCAGGCTTCGCCACATCAGTCGCGTCAATTGCCTCCACGACCGCAGACGGCGCGCGCTTCCCCGCCGGTCGACTTTTCGACTTGCGTTTTTTGGCCTTGGCGGGGGCCTGCAAATGGGGGCTGACGGGGGCTTGCCGCATGCTGGGTGTGGTTGGAAGCGCTTGAGGGCTCTGGCTTTTTGCGTTTGTAAAGGAGTAGTTAACTAATGTTACACAAGAGCATCGACAGCGAGTGCCAGGGCTTGAGTCCGCACCGATTAAGGGCCCTTCCAAATAGGGAAATCTGGCCCCTAAACAGCCGTTCCGAAGCGTCCATCCGGGTCGACTCACTTCCACTGGGCGGAATCACTCGGTACTTTTTTCAACCCAAAGAATCTAAGCTTCAGGCACTCCAAGCCCGGCTGATCCAGACCAGCAACCCCGCTGTTCAACACCCCAACCGAAGGCTCACAGGAAACCCTTTCATGACCATCACGCATCTTCTTTTCCGCATCAGCCAAGCCGCAGCCCTGTTTGGCTTGGCCTTGGGGTCGGCCCTGGCGGCTTACCCGGACAAGCCCGTCAAGCTGGTCGTGCCTTTTGCGCCAGGCGGCGGCACGGACTTGATCGCCCGCACCCTGGGCGCCGGCATGAGTCGGGCGCTCGGGCAGTCGGTCATCGTGGAGAACAAGCCTGGCGCGGGCACAGTGATCGGCACCGATGCCGTGGCCAAGGCCGCACCAGACGGCTACACGTTGGTGATGGCGTCTTTTGCCCATGCGGTGAACCCCAGCCTGTTGCCGCGCCTGCCCTACGCCAGCGACAAAGCCTTCACCTCCGTGATGCTGGTCGGCCGTGGCCCCAACGTCTTGGTGGTGCGCCCCGACAGCCCCTACAAAACCGTCAAAGACGTGGTGCAAGCCGCCAGCGCCAACCCCGAGAAACTGTCCTATGCCTCGCAAGGCAACGGCACCTCCGCCCACTTGGCTGGCGAGATGTTCACCAACCTGGCCAAGGTGCGCATGACGCACATTCCCTACCGCGGCGCCGGCCCAGCCCTGACTGATTTGCTGGGCGGCCAGGTCAGCATGATGTTCGCCACCGCGTCGGCCGTCGGCAGCTTCATTGACGCGGGCAAGCTGCGGGCCATTGGCGTGACCACGCCCGAGCGCTCCCCCGCGCTGGCTGGCGTGCCCGCCGTGGGCGAAAGCGTGCCTGGCTTTGCAGTGGAAAGCTGGTACGGCATTTACGCCCCCGCTGGCACACCGGCCGACGTAATAGCCAAGCTCAACACCGCTGCCAAGCAGGCATCCCAGTCCCCTGAATTTCGCGCCAAGGTCGAGCAAGAAGGCCTGGTGATCAGCGCTGGCAAGCCCGAAGAACTCGACGCCTATGTGCGCGGCGAAGAAGCCCGCTGGCGCAAGATCGTCCGCGAAAACAACATCAAACCCGACTGAGCCGCCGCTGCGACTTCCTCTTTTTTGAAGAACTAAAAATGAACTACACCCTGATCGACTTGGCCGTCACGAACGGCATTGCCACCATCACCCTGAATCGCCCCGACAAGCGCAACGCCATGAGCGACGCCATGCGCGCCGAATTCATCCACGCGTTGGAACACGTGGCGGCCGACAAGGCCATTCGCGCCCTGGTGCTGACTGGCGCAGGCAAGGGCTTTTGCGCGGGCGGTGATATCTCGGGCATGGAAAAGCGCATGAACGCGCCCACCGGCGAGATTGCTTTCAACGGCTGGCACCGCCAGCAAGGCGTGCACCACACGCAAATGCTGCTGCACACCATGCCCAAGCCGGTGATTGCCGCCGTCAACGGTGCGGCCTCCGGCCTGGGTGCCGACACGGCCATGGCCTGCGATTTCGTGATCGCCAGCGAATGGGCGAGCTTTGCCTGGTCTTATATTCATCGCGGCATCATTGCCGACGGCGGCGGCATGTACTTTTTGCCGCGCCGCATTGGCCTGGTCAAGGCCAAGGAATTGATCTTCACCGGCCGCAAGGTCGACGTTGCCGAAGCCCTGACCCTGGGCATTGCCGACCGCCAGACCACCGCTGCCCGCTTGCTGGCCGATGCTCAAGCCTGGGCGGCCGAGCTGAGCCATGGCTCGGCCACGGCCTTGGCGCTGAGCAAGACCATCTTGAACCAAAGCTTTGAATTGCCCGCCCAGCAGGTGTTTGCGCAAGGCAGCCAGGCCCAAGGCATTTGCTACACCAGCGCCGAACACCGGGCCTCGGTCATGGCGTTTTTGGCCAAGTCGGGTAGTGCGGCATGAGCATTGCCAACGCCAGCCACGTCATCAGCAGTCTGTTCAAACCCAGCCGCGTGGCGGTGATCGGCGCCTCAGGCGACCCGAGCAAAACCGCTGGCAGGCCCATCGCCTATTTGCGCAAACACGGTTTTGCGGGGGACATCTACCCCGTCAATCCCAAGCTCACGCAAATCGGTGATTTGCCCTGCTACCCCAACATCGCCGCCCTGCCCGAAGTGCCCGACGTCGCCATCGTGCTGCTGGGCGCCGAGCGCGCCCATACGGCTGTGCGCGAACTGGCCGAGCGCGGCACGGCAGCCGCGATCGTGCTGGCCAGCGGCTACACCGAGACCGGTGCGGTGGGCGCAGAGCGGCAAGCCCAGTTGCTGCAGGCGGCAGGAAACATGCGCCTGCTCGGACCCAACACCATTGGCTTGGTCAATTTGACCGACGCCATCGTGCTCTCGGCCAGTGGCGCCTTGGCCATGGACCACTTTCCCGTGGGCAAGATCGGCGTGGTGTCGCAAAGCGGCGGCATTCTGGGCGCCCTGCTCTCGCGCGCTGCGGCGCGCGGCATTGGCCTGTCCAAGCTCATTTCCACCAGCAACGAGGTGGACCTGGAACTGGCCGATATGGTCAACGCCTTGGTGGACGACGAGGCCACGCAAGTCATTGCGCTGTACGTCGAGACGGTGCGCGACCCGGCCAAGTTCAGGGCGGCTGCACGCCGGGCCGCGCAGGCAGGCAAGCCCATCGTCGCCTTCAAGATTGGCCGTTCCGAAGCCGGTGCGCAAGCTGCTGCCTCGCACACCGGGGCTCTCGCCGGTTCGGACCGCATGTACGACGCGCTGTTTGCACAAACCGGCGTGATTCGGGCGCAAACTTTTGCCGACCTGCTCGACATTCCCGCCGCGCTGGCCACCGGCCGCGTGCTCAAAGGCCAACGCGTGGCCGTGCTGACATCTACCGGCGGCGCCGGCACCTTGGTGTCAGACAGCCTGGGCATGGCAGGTTTTGAGACGCCGCCGCCCGACGAGGCCACGGCCGCCGCCTTGCGCGCCCTGCAAACCGGCGACCATGCCGCGCTGGACCGCAACCCCATTGACGTGACACTGGCCGGCTTGCAACCGGACTTGCTGCGCAGCGCCATCAAAACCCTGCTGGCCAGCCCGAGCTATGACGCCCTGGCCATCATCGTCGGCTCGTCCAGCCTGGCCATGCCCGAACTCATGGCGGGGGCCATTGAAGACTGCCTCCCACTGTCGAGCAAACCCATCCTGGCATTCGTCAGTCCGCACGCACCCGATGTGGCGGCCCTGCTCACCCAGCGCGGCGTGCCAGCTTATGCGGCGGCAGAGGGTTGCACGGCGGCATTTGCCGGGATGTGGCAAACCACGCAGTTGCAAGGGCAAGTCCGTGCCGAAGTGGCGCCCGACATCGCACCCACCAAAAGCTGTGACGAAGTCCTCGCCCGCTATAAAGCTCAATCCAACCAAGGCTCGCTGAACGAAGCGCAGGCCAAACAACTTTTTGCCGAGTTCGGCCTGCCCATCGTGCGTGAAATCGAAGTGCAGACCGGCGCACAAGCCGAGCAAGCCGCCAGAACCCTGGGCGGCCAAGTCGTGCTCAAGCTGTTGTCTCACACCATCACGCACAAGAGCGATGTGGGCGGCGTGGCCGTGGGCGTGCAGGCCAACCAGATCAGCCAGCGCCTGGAACAAATGGCAACCGACGTGCAGCAAAAAACGCAGCAGCGCCCCACCCATTACTTGGTGCAGGAGATGGTGAGCGGCGGTGTCGAGTTGATTCTGGGCATGCACCGCGACCCGCTGGGCACCGCGATCTTGCTGGGCATGGGCGGCATCACCGCCGAATTGCTGAAAGACACCACCATGCGGCTCTTGCCCGAGCGTGGCGGCCTGAGCCATTCGGACGCCCTGGCCATGGCGCAATCCCTGAAAACCTGGCCCCTGCTCAACGGCTACCGGGGCCGGCCATTGGCCGATGTACCAGCCCTGGTCGACGCCATCGTTGCTTTCTCGAGCCTGGTCGCCCAGGCCGGGGACCGGTTGCTGGAAGCCGAAATCAACCCGCTGTTTGTTTTGGACCAGTCACACGGCGTGCGCGCGGCTGACGGCGTGGTGGTGCTGCGCTGACCCTGCACAGACCCGGGAAGTTGTCAAAAGGGTGTTTAACAATGTTTCACTGTAGACTGTAACAAGTGGTAAACACAGCCACCCCCATCAACAGGACGGTGATTGATGCGACCTCTTCAGTACGGCATTGCAGCGCTTATTTCGGCTTTTTTGCTCGGCTTAACAGGCTGCGCCACCCCTGCCAACACCAGCTCGCCCCCGCACGCTCCTGTTGTGGCCAAGCCCCAGCTGGATTTTGTGGATCTGCAAAGCTTTGACAGAGAGCTGGGGGCGGCGCTCTCCGCCTCGCTTCCCAAAGTCGAAGTGGCGTTTTATGACCGCATCACCCCCAGCGCCCTGCCCGAGCGTCTGCAGCAATGGATGACGTCCGTCCAGGCCGGTGGCGGCACGGTCAAGGTCGTGCCGGCCGCATCCACCGTCACGGCCAAAAACCCTTTCTTGTTGCTCAGCCTGCTCAGCAGCTTGTGGACGGCGTCCGAAGCCGTGAAGGCACTGTCTGCCCAGCAACACCATCTGGTCGCTCAGGCATTTGACGCGCAGATCATCCTCAAAGCCGACGACCGCGGCGACAGCCTGGTCGACCGCGTCATCTTCACCAAAAAATAATTCAAACAGTCACGAAGGCAGGCCCATGTCAGCTCGGTTTCCCATTCTTTTCGCCTTGGCATGCCTCATCGCGTCGCCCTCCTGGGCGCAGCCCGTCGCGCCGACTGCTGACCAGATGATCCAGCAGCTCAAGGCCCCGCGCACCCGGGGCTTGCGCAATTTGTCGGTGGAATCCGTGCCGGCAGCCGGCGCGGCCGCAGCAGCGGCGGCTGGCTCGGACGCCAGCGCCACAGGGGCAACCAGCCCGGCGGCAGCGCCCGCTCGTCCTTCGCTGTCGCTGCTGATCCAGTTCGATTTCAACTCCGCACGCGTGCGCCCCGAAAGCCAACAAGCCTTGGCCAATCTGTCGCAGGCCCTGCAGTCCTCAGAGCTGCTTGAATCGCGTTTTGCGATTGAAGGCCATACCGACGCCAAGGGCCGTGAGGACTACAACCGAAAGCTCAGTGAACAGCGTGCGCAGGCCGTCAGCGAATTTCTGGCCAAGCAAGGTGTGGTGGCTGCGCGCTTGGCACCTGTGGGCAAAGGCGCATCGGAGTTGGCCAACACGGGCGATCCGTTCGCAGCAGAAAACCGACGCGTGCGCATCGTCAACCTGGACTGAGGCAGGCTGTGCCTCTTCAAAAAATCCGCCAGTGGCAACAAAGGGCGAGCGCTGCGATCGGCGCCTTGCCCGCTCGCCGGGTGACCTGGGGCTTGGTGACGGTTTTTGCGTTGTGGGTTTTGCTGGACGTGCTGGTGCTGCAGTTGACCGGCGGCCTGGCCAAGTCGAGCTATGACGCCATGGTGCGGGCCCGCCTCATCACATCACAGCCAGACCCGCGCATCGTGGTGGTTGATATCGATGAAGCATCGCTGGCGCGCATGACGCAGGAGTTTGGCCGTTGGCCCTGGCCGCGAGACACCTTGGCCACCGTGCTTGAACACATTGAGTCCCAGCAGCCCGCCGCCGTGGTGTGGGACATTCTTTTCTCGGACGCCGATCGGATCAGCCCGGGCGGGGACGCAGCCTTCAATGCGGCTGTTGCCCGTAGCAAGTACAGCCACTTCTCCGTGGTCAGACTGCCCGCCTTCAACGACAAATTCAGCGACGTCACGCGCTCCGCCTTGCCCAACTTTTGGACCGCGACGGTAGCCGACGCCCCGGGCTCTGCCGCCAAAGCGTCTTCGGTTGCCATGATCCCGCCGGCCTTGCCCGCCGTTGCGGCCAGCCGCCTGGGGTTCAACAACGGCTATGTGGACGCAGACGGCGTGCTGCGGCGCTACCGCTACCTTGAGCGACTGCCCGACGGCTCGACCATTCAGTCGCTGCCCATGAGCGTGCTGCGCGCCATCGAGCCCAAGGCCTATAGCGCCATGCTGGCCAAGAATGCGGCATCCTCCAAGCCGCCCCCAGACACCCTGATGGTCTGGCCCCGAGATATTCATGCCTACCCGCATGTTCCTTTTGCCGATGTATTTGCCCAGGCCGAGAAGGACAAACCGCTCGCCCCTGTGCCGAGCTTTGCGGGAAAAGTCGTGGTGATTGGCGCCACAGCGCCTAGCCTGCACGACATTCACGCCACACCGCTTTACAGCATGCAAGCCGGCGTGGATTCGTTGGCGACAGCGCTGGACAACGGTTTGAACCAGCGTCACCCCGCTGAGCTGCCCAACTGGCTGCAAGCTGCGCTGGCCATCGGCTTGTGTGTGGCCCTTGCCTTGTGGGTGCAATTCAAGAGTGTCAGCTCCTTGGCGCCGGCGCTGCTGGTGTTGCCCGGGGCACTGCTGGGTGCGAGCTACCTCAGTCTCAATGGACTGCCGGTTTTTATTGACCTTCATTTGGCCGCTGGCCTGGCCCTGGTATTTCTGGCCCTGTTGCGAGCTTGGTCCAACTTGCGCTGGCAATACTGGTGTTCACCGCCCGACCTGACCCAACCCCTGTCGCTGTGGTCCTGGCACCGGCCGCAAGCCTGGCTGGACGACGCCCTGGACCGGCTGATCGACGCCTTGGAGCGTCATGCCCCGGACTGCCGGGTGGTCAGCGCCGACGTGAGTCGGCAAGCTGCCTCTGACCTGCGCTGGCCCGAATTGGCCCGCTTTGTCGCCATCGTCGGTCCTGCGGCCAGCCTGCAGGCCGCACGCGTCCAACTCGAACCCTTGCTGAACAAATTAGCCGACCGCTGTGGTCAGCCAGAGCCGCTCGCTGCTGGCGCCAGCCGTCAACAGTTGGCCCAAGCGGCTCTGTCGGCTTGGCAGCGCCTGGCGCTCACAGACGCCGCACCCCGCAGAAATAACAACTGACAACATGAGGTATCCCATGAAAAAGCGCCTGAACTCCCTCCCCTTGACTTGGCTGCTTTGTGCCGCCACCAGCCTGTGTGCGGTGCTGCCGGCGCAGGCGCAAACCGGCGTCCCGGGCCAAGTGCTGAGCGCCGTGCGCAGCACCGATTTGCGCAGCGACAAGCTGGCGTCGGCGCCGGTGTTGAGCAACGTCGCCGCAGGCGCTGCGTTGCACCTCTTGAGCACAGAAGGCGGCTGGGCCTACGTGGAAACCACGGCCGACAAAAACAGCAGCAAGGGCTGGGTACGTGCCAGCAGCCTCAATTGGACGGCCGGTGCATCGCGCGTGTCCACCATGAGCAGCGGCCGAGAAGCCGCAGGCAACACGGCGCTCACCCTGGGGGTGCGCAGCGTACCGCCGCGCTCCAACCGCCATGCCTTGATCATCGGCATCAGCCGCTATGCCGACGCGGCCACACCGCCGCTGCCCGGCGCGCGCATCGACAAGGAGTCCGCCACCCAGATGGCCCAAGCCATGCAAGTGCCGAGCAGCAACATCCGCTACCTTCAAGACGAGCAAGCCACGGGCGACAACATCCGCACGGCCCTGGCGGACCTCACCCGCCAAGTACAAGACGGCGACCGGGTGTTCATTCACTACTCTGGCCACGGCACGCGCTACAACGACCCGGCCGCGGGCGGTTGTGTGGAAGCTTTGCTGGCCTACGACGGCGGCAGCAGCGGCACCATCACCAACCGCGAGATGGCTGACTTGCTCAAAACCATCACCAACAAGACCGACAAGCTCTTTGTGATGTACGACGCCTGCCACTCCGGCGGCCTGGCGCAAGCGGCTACCTCGGTGCGCACGCGCGGTTTCAGCAACACCAATGACGACGGCCTGCTGCGCCCCAAGTTCGCCAGCATTTCGCAAGAGTGCGGACGGCCTGTGAACGTCAAGACCCGCAACTTGGTGGTCGGGACCACCTCGGCCGGCACCTTGCCACAGGACATCATTCACGTCAGCGCCTCGCGCGACAACGAGATCAGCTTTGACGACGAGCTCAAAGGCGGCTTGGCCACTCAGTTCATGCGCGACTGCATGCTGCGCGACGCCAAGGACCTGGACAATTCGGGCGCGATCAGCATGGACGAGATCAAGCAATGCGCCCAGACCAAGATCAACAACCGCATGGCCAACGACGTCAACTTCAAGCCGCACAACCTGGTCTTGAATGGCAACGCTGCTTTTGTTCCCGCCTGGTTCAGCCAACCCAGCGCACTGCTCGCCCAAACGCCCATGGCCGTACCGGCCGTGTTCAACACGTCGCCATCAGCACCTGCTGCTGCGACAAGCGCCAGCCAGCCATCGGGTTTGAGTGGCGAGCAGGCGTTGCGCCAGCTCTTTGACCAGCGCGACGCCAAGCGGCGCGTCAAGGTGGCCACGGCCAAAGACAAATTGGTGATCGGCCAGGACACGCTTGATTTTTCCGTCCAGTCCGACCGCGCGGGCTACCTTTATGTGGCCTTGGCCGGGTCGGACAACAAGGCGGTCTATTTGCTGTTTCCCAACGACTTGG
>JBBAPH010000037.1:0-22386 GCA_040400935.1 Polaromonas sp. | reverse complement strand
CTGATCTGGTTGAGCGCAGACGCAGCTTGGCCGCCAGTGATTTGCACCTGCGCCAACGAGAAGTCGGCAACGGACTCGCTGAAGCTGAAGGTGAACTGCACCAGGCTGGTCGCTTTGTGCAGAGGATCGGCCGTGCTGATGAGCAGGCTCGGCGCTGTGGTGTCCAGCGCAGGCTGCGGGTTGGTGGGGCCAAAGACGGTGTTCACGCTCTGGCTGTGCTGGGCGTCGGCAGCCAAGGCCTGGTCCGTGAGGTCGTGCACCTGCGCGGCCAACACTTTGACGTCGATGGCTTGCCTGCTGTTGGCCAGCGGCGTGATGACGGCTGTGTACTGGCCGGCGTTGACCATGCCCAATGACTTGAGCGTGCCGCCCGTGATGGCGATCTTGTCGGCGCCGAAGTCTTTGACGGATTGACTGAAGTTGAAGCTGAAGGTGACGTCGCCCGTCGCGTCACCAAAGACCACGTCGTCGCTGATCTGCAGCGAGACGGGGGCGGCGTTGCTGCCACCGGAACCGCCTGAACCGCCGCCAGAGCCACCACCGGAACCCGCCAGGGTGTTGACGCTCTGGTTGTAGGTGACGGCCTGGGCCAGGGCGTTGCCCGCCAAGTCGGTCACGGCCGTGGTGGCTACGCTCACTTGAATCGCTTGGCTGCTTGACGCAGGCGGCGTGACCAGCACGCTGTACAGCAGGCCCTGGCTGTCGAGCATGCGCAAGTCGCTGGCCTGACCGCCGCTGAGCTGGAGTTTGTTCAGTGTCAGGCCCTTGACGGCTTCGCTAAAGCGCAGCGTCAGCAGCACCGGAGCCGTGGCGGTGCCCGGCGCGTCGCTGGTGATCACCAAGCTCGGGGCCGTGGTGTCTGCGCTCGGCTGCGGATTGGTCGGACCCCAGACGGTGTTGACCGCCTGGCTCTGGCTGACCGCTTGCGCCAGCGGGTTGCCCGCTGCGTCTTCAAAGGCGTTGGCCGCCGCACTCACCACCAAGTCCGTGCTGCTGTTGGCCGCAGGCCGCGCCAGCACCTGGTATTGCGTGCTGCTCAGAGCGGTAAAGCTCAGCAAGGAGCCGCCCGTCACGCCCAGCTTGTTCAGCGCAAAGCCCGTCACCGGCTCGCTGAAGCTGAAGGTGAACAACACGTCTGCGTTGGCCGTACCCGCCATGCTGTCCGTGATCACCAGGCTCGGCGCCTGGGTGTCCACCGAGGCGGCAGACACCAGCGCCGAATGAGCCAGTACAGCTGAGTGCTCAGGCGCATCCTGGATGGTGCCGCCATTGAGTTGCAAGCTGTTGGCAAAAAGGCGGATGGCGTCACCACGCCAGGCGGTCGAGCCTTCCACCTGATAGCTGAACAAGAGCTCACCAGAGCCCGAACCCGAGACGTAAACGGCTTGGACCTTGACCCCGCCGATCATCAGATCGAACTGGGGGCTGCCCGTGACATAAACCTTCTTGCTGAAGGTCACCGCCACAGTGACGGAATCGCCCTGGTTCAGGAGGCCGGCAAGAGGAGCCTTGTTGGCGTCGACAAATTGCACACCCAAGATGCCTGGGATGGTGCTGTCGGTGGCCTTGCTATGGTCGTTCTGAGCTTGAGTAATACCGGTGCCTGTACCGCCGGTCACAAGAACTTCTTTGCCGCCGCCGGTCAATGTCAACCCGCCCAGCAAATGCTGCTGGGTTTGTTCCATATCACCGCTGAAGTTATCGTGGGCTTGTTTAGAAACCCATTCCAGCAAGTACCCCAGCAAGTTGGCTTTGGGGTCGGCTTTGCCCGCAGCGTCCAGCGTCGTGACAGGCAGGTAATTGATGATTTCATCTGTGCCCAGCCCGAAGGACTTGGCAATGGCACGGTTGATATCAACGACGCCGGCTGTGGACGCGACACCCGTCGTGAGCGATGTCACGCCGGACAGACGTGCCGCCAGGTCAGTGAGCGCATTGATGTTGACGATCTTGACGACCGCATCTTCGGTGAGCCAAGCCACGGCCGCCATGACGCCCGACAAGTCCGCTGGCGCGGCTGTGGCTTCATCCATGTGGTCGGCGGTCGTAGCGGATCGGGAATAGACCCTCAACACCAACGCGCCCACGTAGCCCTTGGGCATGCGCATCTCGAACGTGCCGCCCGCGTTCACCACGTCATCTCGGCCCAGCTCTGTCTTGCCATCGGCTGCGTAGACAACTACGTAAAGATCATTTCCCGCCAACACCGTTCCGGCAGTGATAACGCCTTTGACCACTACGGACGCTGTCGTGGTCTGCGACGCATTGACCGCAGCAAATCCTGCCGCGCTGGCCACCATAAACCCCGTAGCACTCCATGCAGAACCCGCGGCGGAGATCACAGGAACCGGCAGCACCTCCAGGGAGTACGCCTCTGCAGAAGGAACCCCGCCAGCAGCGGGCTGGCCCCACAGGGTGCCGGCGTCCATCGCCGGGGCGCCGGACAAATCCAAGCTCACGCCTTCAGCATCGAAGTAGCCCGTCAATTCAAAAACCTGGCCAGCCTCGTCTTCAACGATCAGGTCCTTGCCGCGCTTGACGAGCTTGGGCTTGGAAGCGCCCCGAGTCTGGCCAGGCCCGGGCTGGGTAGCCGGTGGTATTTCGATGGCAAAAACATCGCCCTTCTTGACCTGAAGCTTGACCGCCCCGGCGCCGACCGCAGCATCTGGCGCATCGACAACCACCACCTCATTTTTGTTTTTGACAGAAATCTTGATGTTTTCACGGCTCACGGTTCTTCCTTGAGAATCTTCAAATTTGGCAATGCCTGGGCCGAGTATTTAAAAAGGCCCAAAAATGGCTACGCTTACACGGCGTTTAACAGTACCAGATTGTATTTGTAACTTCCACCAAAGGTATTCAATAAGCAGTCTGAAAAGCCCGGTGAGCCGAAAAAAATTAGGCTCTATTAAATATTAAATAATGTTAAATCGGTCTTTTTGATAGAGACACTGAACATCGAAGACTCAAAGGTGGATTAACCCGAGCGGCCCACAGCGTCCTGGCTCCGCAGAAGAGATGCGCCCAAGGGAATTCCCTGGTCTAGCGATCAATTAATACTGGGGGAATGAGAAACACGAGCACCCGTTGGGTGCTCCCCACCCACCCCGAGGAGGGGGTCGGTGGACAACTTCAAAGCAAGAAGTCAGCTGGGCGCGTCAGTGGTTGAGCTGCTGCCAGGCTTTATCCAAGCGCTTGACGCTGACCGGCTGCGGGGTGCGCAGCTCTTGCGCGAAGAAGCTCACGCGCAGCTCTTCCAACAGCCAGCGGTATTCCTGCATGCGTGCGTCCGTCGCACCCTTGCGCTCAGCCACCAGGCGCCAGTAGCGCTGGTCCTGCGGCTTGATCTCGGCCAGGCGGGCGGTGTCGCGGGCCGGGTCGGCACGCCACTTGTCCAGCCGCAGCGTGATGGCTTTGAGGTAGCGGGCGAAGTGCTGCAGCTGGGGGTACGGCGTTTGCGTCAAGAAGCGCTTGGGCATCAGGCGCGCCAGTTGCTGGGCGCAATCGGCGGCAGCATCGGCCGCATTTTTGGTGTCTTTGATCTTGCGCTGGGCCGCGACAAACTCCACCAAGATGGCGCCTGCCAGGCGAGCGACCTCATTGGCAATCAGCGTCAAACGCCCGCGCCCTTCATCCACGCGCTTCTTAAAGTCGCCTTCATTCGTGGGCAAGGGCTCGACCAAAAAGGCCCGGTCCAGCGCCACTTCAAGAATTTGCTCACGCAACTCTTCGAGCGTGCCACCGCCCGAGTTGTCTGCGCCGCGGCCGACCATCATGAAAGACGTGGCCATCTTCTGCAGGTCAGGCAGGTTTTTTTCCAGGTACTTGAGCGCGTCCTTGATCTGCAAGGCAAACAGCCGGCGCAGCCCCGCCCGGTGCTTGGCAGCGGCCACATCCGGCTCGTCAAACACCTCAATCGCCACCGCATCGCCTAAGTCCATCAGGGCCGGGAACCCGATCAAGATCTGCTTGCCTTTGCGAATTTCCATCAGCTCCGGCAACTCGCCAAAGCGCCAATCGGTGTACCGCTGGTCTGCCGACGCAGACGCCGGGGAGCCCTCACCCTGCCCTCTCCCCGAGGGAGAGGGGAATTTACCCGAATTGGGGTCAGAGTCCGATTTCGCCGCCCGACTCGCCGGCTTCGCCAAATTGGGGTCTGACCCCAATTGAATAGCGGGAGCCGATGAAGGCAACTGGGACTTGAGGCCAGCCAGGGCCTGGAAGGCGCCGCGGGCTTGCGAGCCCAAATCACCTTTGAGGGCGCCGAGGTTGCGGCCCATGCCAAGTTGGCGGCCGTGTTCGTCGACCACCCGAAAGTTCATGAACAGGTGCGGGGCCAGCATCTCCAGCTTGAAGTCGTTGCGCTTGACGTCCAGGCTGGTGGCGTCGCGCACCCACTTGAGCACGGCGTCTGTGAGGGAGCCAGCGCCCCACTTTTCAGGGGCGAGCAAGTCGGCAGCCATGCGGGTGGCGGTGTCGGGCAACGGCACCAAGCGCGAGCGGGGGCGCTGGTGCAGGGTTTTGATCAGCGCCTGGATCTTGTCCTTGAGAATGCCGGGCACCAGCCATTCACAGCGCTCTTCGTTGACCTGATTCAGCGCAAACAGCGGCACCTCGACGGTGACGCCGTCCTTGGCGTCGCCGGGTTCGTGCAAATAGGTGGCCGAGCAATCCACGCCGCCCATGCGCAGCGTTTTGGGGAAAGACTGGGTGGTGATGCCAGCGGCTTCGTGCCGCATCAGCTCTTCGCGCGTGAGCATGAGCAGCGTGGGCTGCTTATGAACTTCGTCTTTGTACCAACGCTCGCAGCTGGCGCCGGTGCAAATATCGGCCGGCAGTTGCTGGTCGTAAAAAGCGTAGATCAGCTCTTCGTCCACCAGCACGTCTTGGCGGCGGGCTTTGTGTTCCAGGTCCTGCACCTGGGCAATCAGCTTTTGGTTGGCGGCGAGAAACGGCAGCTTGGTGTCCCAGTGGCCGGCAACCAGCGCTTCGCGGATGAAGATTTCACGCGCGCCGACCGGATCAAGCCGGCCAAAGTTGGCGCGCCGGCCGTTGTAGATGACCAGCCCGTACAGCGTGGCGCGCTCGAGCGCGGTGACTTGCGCGGCCTTCTTTTCCCAGTGCGGATCCAGCCATTGCTTTTTGAGCAAATGGCCGGCGACTTGCTCGACCCACAGCGGTTCGATGTTGGCAATGCCCCGACCAAAGAGGCGCGTGGTCTCCACCAATTCGGCGGCGACGATCCAGCGCCCGGGCTTTTTGCTGAGTTTGGCGCCGGGATGGCGGTAAAACTTGATGCCCCGCGCGCCAAGGTAGGCGTCGTCGTCTTCGGGCTTGTAGCCCAGGTTGCCCAGCAGGCCGCAGAGCATGGACAGGTGCAGTTGTTCGTAACTGGCCGGCTTGTCGTTCAGGTGCCAGCCTTGTTCGCCAATGACGCTGTGCAGTTGGGAATGGATGTCGCGCCATTCGCGCACGCGGCGGATGTTGACGTAGTTTTCCCGCAGCAGGTTTTCGTACTGGCGGTTGGAGATTTTGTGGCTGGGGGCGGAGGCGGGGATGCCCTCACCCCTGCCCTCTCCCAGGGGGAGAGGGAGTGAAGACCGGATTTGACTCCCTCCCCCTTTGGGGGAGGGCTGGGGTGGGGGCTCTCCCCGCCGAAGCGCAGGTGAGCCTGTCGAAGGCCCTCCCCTGCTCTCGCCCAACCACTTCCACAACTTCAAATACCCGCTGAACTCGCTCTTCTCATCATCAAACTTGGCATGCGCCTGATCCGCCTGAGCCTGCTTGTCCATGGGGCGGTCGCGCACGTCTTGCACGCTCAACGCGCTGGCAATCACCAGCACTTCATCGAGAGCGCCTCGGTCTTTGGCTTCCAAAATCATGCGACCCACGCGCGGGTCCAGCGGGAGTTTGGCCAAGGTGTGGCCGACCGGTGTGAGTTCGTTGTCGTCGTTGACCGCGCCGAGTTCGGCCAGCAGCTGGTAGCCGTCGGCAATGGCGCGGCGCAGCGGCGGCTCGATGAAGGCAAAGTCTTCCACCGCGCCCAGGCGCAGTGACTTCATGCGCAGAATCACGGCGGCCAAAGAGCTGCGCAAGATTTCGGGGTCGGTAAAGCGCGGGCGGCCATTGAAATCGGCTTCGTCGTACAGGCGAATGCAAATGCCGTCAGCCACGCGGCCGCAGCGGCCGGCGCGCTGGTTGGCAGCCGCCTGCGAGATCGGCTCGACCATGAGCTGCTCGACTTTGTTGCGAAAGCTGTAGCGCTTCACGCGCGCGGTGCCGGCGTCAATCACATAGCGAATACCGGGCACGGTGAGCGAAGTCTCGGCCACGTTGGTGGCCAGCACGATGCGCCGGCCGCTGTGGCCTTCAAAAATGCGGTCTTGCTCGGCCTGGCTCAGGCGGGCGAAGAGCGGCAGCACTTCTGCGTTGCGCAGCAGCGGCTGGTGCGCCAGGTGCTTGCGCAAATGGTCGGCGGCTTCGCGAATCTCGCGCTCGCCGGGTAGAAAAATCAGAATGTCGCCCGCGCTGTGCGGGCTTTGCCAGAGTTCGTCCACGCCGTCGGCAATCGCGTCGTTCAGGTCGTAGTCGCGGGACTCTTCGAAAGGCCGATATCTTTGTTCGACGGGGAACATCCGCCCCGACACCATGATCACCGGCGCCGGACCTTTGCTAGAAGCAAAGTAATCCGCAAAGCGCTGCGCATCAATCGTGGCCGAGGTGATGATGACTTTGAGGTCGGGCCGGCGCGGCAGCAACTGGCGCAGGTAGCCGAGCAAAAAGTCGATGTTCAGGCTGCGTTCATGCGCCTCGTCAATGATGATGGTGTCGTAGGCTTTGAGCAGCGGATCGGTCTGCGTCTCGGCCAGCAAGATGCCGTCGGTCATCAGCTTGACCGAGGCATCCCGGCTCAGGCGGTCCTGAAAGCGGACCTTGTAGCCGACCACGTCGCCCAGCGGGGTCTTGAGTTCGTCGGCAATGCGCTTGGCCACGCTGGAAGCTGCGATGCGCCGGGGCTGCGTGTGGCCGATCAGCGGGCCGCGCCCACCGGGGTAATTGAGCTTGCCGCGCCCCATGGCCAGGGCGATCTTGGGCAGCTGCGTGGTTTTGCCCGAGCCCGTTTCGCCGCAGACGATGACGACCTGGTGAGCGGCGATGGCGGCGGTGATTTCCTCGCGCTTGCCCGAGACGGGCAGCGATTCAGGGAACTCGATGGTCAGAGCGGTCGTAGAGATGGCGGACAAACGGAAAAGAGAGACGGGGAAGCAGAAAGGAGGAGCCGACACAACTTCGGTGAAAATCGGCGGGAGGGGCTGCGCGTTGCGGCCTCTGAAAGAGTACCGCCCACCATGTCAGCCGTTTTTAATTTTACCTTTGTGCCCTGGTTTCGCTCGGTGGCGCCTTATATCCACCTGCACCGGGGCAAGACCTTTGTGGTCGGCATGGCCGGCGAGGCGATTGCAGCGGGCAAGCTGCAGCACATCGCGCAAGACTTGGCGCTGATCCAGAGCATGGGCGTGAAAATCGTGCTGGTGCATGGCTTTAGGCCCCAGGTCAACGAGCAACTGGCCGCTAAAGGCCACGAGGCGCACTACTCGCATGGCGTGCGCATCACCGACAACGTGGCACTCGACTGCGCGCAAGAAGCCGCCGGCCAACTCCGCTACGAGATTGAAGCCGCCTTCAGCCAGGGCCTGCCCAACACGCCCATGGCCGGCTCCACGGTGCGGGTGATATCGGGTAACTTCATCACCGCGCGGCCGGTCGGCATTGTGGACGGGGTGGACTTCAAGCATTCGGGCGTGGTCCGCAAGGTTGACACCACGGCCATTCGCCAGACGCTGAACATGGGCGCCATGGTGCTGCTCTCGCCTTTTGGTTTTTCGCCCACCGGCGAAGCATTCAACCTGACCATGGAAGAAGTGGCGACCAGCGTGGCCATTGAACTGCAAGCGGACAAGCTGATCTTTTTGAGCGAAGTACCCGGCATTCGCCAGTTCCCCGGCGAGCCCGAAGGCGAAGACAACCCGATCGACACCGAGCTGCCGCTGGCCGCGGCCGAGCAATTGCTGGCTCAGTTGCCCCCCGCGCAGCAGCCGACCGACACGGGCTTTTATCTGCAGCACTGCGTCAAGGCTTGCCGCCAAGGCGTGGAGCGCAGCCACATCCTGCCCTTTGCCACCGACGGCTCCTTGCTGCTGGAAATTTATGTGCACGACGGCATCGGCACCATGGTCATCGACGAAAAGCTGGAAAGCTTGCGCGAAGCCACGGTGGACGACGTGGGCGGGATCTTGCAACTGATCGAGCCGTTTGAAACTGACGGCACCTTGGTCAAACGCGACCGCACCGAGATTGAACGCGATGCTGGGCACTACACAGTGATCGAGCATGACGGCGTGATTTTTGGCTGCGCCGCGCTGTACCCTTACCCCGAGCAGCGCACCGGCGAAATGGCGGCGCTGACCGTCTCACCGCAAAGCCAGAGCCAGGGCGACGGCGAGCGCATGCTCAAGCGCATCGAGCAGCGCGCCAAAGCCCAGGGCCTGCAAAGCATCTTCGTGCTGACCACGCGCACCATGCACTGGTTTTTAAAGCGCGGCTTCAAACAGGTGGATATTGAGTGGCTGCCCGAAGCGCGCAAACGCAAGTACAACCTCAACCGCAAGAGCCAGGTGCTGGTCAAGCAGTTGCAGGGCTGAGCGCATCAATCGTAGTCATACCCTCGGCGGCGCGAACCGCTGAGGCGGCCCATCACATAACCCACGAACAAAGCAGCGACCACGGCCTGCATGGGGTGCTCCTGCACCGAGTTGCGTGAGTAGTCCCAAGCGCGAAGGGGCGCGTCCGTGAAACGCCGGGTTTTCTCATCCAGGCGATCCGCCAAACGGCTGGCGCTGGTGGCCAGGCGGTCCACGGTGTCGTGCGCGCTGGCGCTGACGCGGTCCACCGTCTGGTGGGCGGTGTTTTCAGCCGACTGCGTGGCCGAACGCATGCTGTCGGCCGATGAACTGGTGCTCGTCTGCCCTGGGGTGTAGGTGCCCGAACTGCTTGCCGATGTAGAGCCAGGCATCGAGCCGCCCGTCGACCCACCGGATAGGCCAGACGAGGACGACCCCATGCCGGAACTGCCGGCGCCGGTGCTGCTGGTTCCGCTGGTGCCAGGGCTTTGGGGGAAAGGTGAGTTGTCCATGAAATCTCCTGAAAAGCAGTTGGGTTGAGGTGCGCCGAAGACCGACAACTCACCCTACAAGCCCTGGTACGCGAGCCGGTCGGACGGCTCAGCGCTTGGGGGTAGGCGCATCGCTAAAATCCGCGCCCATGGACCTCTCACGCTTTCCCCGCCGCATCTACACCTCCTTTGCCACGCCGCTGGAGCTGGCACCTCGCTTCAGTGCCGCCCTCGCCGCGACCTGCCCCGGCGGTGTGGGGCCGCGCGTGTGGCTCAAGCGTGACGACATGCTCGGCCTCTTCCCCGGTGGCAACAAAACCCGCAAGCTGGAATTTTTGATGGGCGAGGCACTGGCCCAAGGCGCAGACACGCTGATCACCTGCGGCGCTCCCCAATCCAACCACTGCCGCATCACCTTGGCCGCTGCCGTGCGCGAAGGCCTGAAATGCCGCTTTGTGATTGAAGAGCGCGTTCCCGGCAGCTACAGCCCAACAGCCAGCGGTAACAACTTCATGTTTGAGCTGATGGGCGTCGAGGCCATCACTGTGGTGCCCGGCGGCAGCAACATGGCCGACGCCATGGAACGCATGGCGCAAGAAGTGCGTGCAGCGGGCCGCAAGCCCTACATCATTCCCGGCGGCGGCTCGAACGCCGTGGGCGGCCTGGGCTATGTGGCTTGCGCGCAAGAGTTGCAGCAACAGTTCTTTGAGCAAGGCGTGCAGATCGACCGCGTGGTGGTCGGCTCGGGCAGCTCGGGCACGCACGGCGGCTTGCTGGCGGGCTTTTTGGGCAACCACATCAATATTCCCATCGTCGGCATTGGCGTGAGCCGCGACCCGGCTGATCAGGAACCGCTGGTCTTCAAAGAAGCACAGGCCGTGGCTGCCTTGCTCAACGTCGGTTTGACCATCCCCCGGGAATCTGTGCACAGCGTAGGCGGCTTCTGGCAGCCCAAGTACTCGGTGCCCAACGCCACCATGGTCGAAGCCGTGCAAATGCTGGCCCGCACCGAGGCCATCTTGCTCGACCCGGTCTACACCGGCAAGATCATGGCCGGCCTGATCGGGCTGGCGCGGCAAGGCTTCTTCAAGCCTGAGGAAAACGTGCTCTTTTTGCACACCGGCGGCCTGCCGTCGTTGCATGCGTATGAAGACGTGGTGCTGGGGCGGGAAGCGGTCAAGGCTTGAGGCGATTGGGCTTAGCCTCCAGGAGCGGTTGAGCCCTTCGACGGGCTCAGGGTGAACGGAGGAAACTCCTCCGTCCGTTCGGACTGAGCTTGTCCAAGTCAGCGCACGGCACATCCCCTGAGGAAGTGATGCACGTTCGGAAGCTGAACCATTGGCGCCCGCCGCCTACAGCCGCTTGGGTATTGGCTGACAGCCCACCAGGGGACCTCGTCTTAAATTGCCCTGCAAGGAGGAAATCCCGTGCAGGTGTTGACCCCGACCAAGCCAGCTGACCGCCCGTCTTCACAGCCTTCCCTCCAGCCCCGGGCTTTGAGTAGCAGCCGAGAAGTCCGCATTACGTGCGGCGTCGCAAAGCTACAGGGCGATTTGGTGTTGCCGCCCCAGGCGCTGGGATTGGTGCTGTTCGCCCACGGCAGCGGCAGCGGCCGGCACAGTGCGCGCAATCGCCAAGTGGCTCAGGCCTTGCAGCAGGCGGGTATCGCCACCTTGCTGTTCGACTTACTGACTGCTGAGGAAGAACAGACTGACCTGCACACGCGGGAACACCGCTTCAACATCGCCCTGCTCACCCAGCGCCTGCAGGCTGCCACCAGTTGGGCGCAAAGCCAGGCCGACTTGCAGCGCTTGCCCCTGGGCTACTTTGGCGCCAGCACCGGCAGCGCAGCAGCTCTGATCACAGCAGCCCGGCTGGGCCGGCGGATAGCAGCCGTGGTGTCGCGCGGCGGGCGGCCTGACTTGGCGGGCCCGGTGGCGCTGGCCAGCATCACGGCGCCAACGCTGTTGATCGTCGGCGGCGCTGACCACGCCGTTGTGGAGATGAACGAACAAGCCTGCCATCACCTGCGCTGCGACAGGCGCTTAGCCATCGTGCCCGGCGCCAGCCATTTGTTTGAAGAGCCGGGCGCTCTGGAGCAGGTGGCGGCACTGGCGACAGCGTGGTTCTCCCTGCATCTGGGTGCAGCGGCGCGCGCCGCTTCGCTTGAAAGCGCAGCCTCATGATCAAAAAACCCGCCTTCAAAGACCGGCACGATGCGGGCAGGCAGCTGGCCAATAAGCTGCTGGCTTATCACGACCAGCCCAATGTCTTGGTGTTGGGCCTGCCGCGTGGTGGGGTAGCAGTGGCGTACGAAATTGCACGAGCCCTGCACGCGCCGCTCGACGTTTTTGTGGTTCGCAAGCTCGGCATGCCCGGTCACGAGGAATACGCCGTGGGCGCCATTGCCAGCGGCGGCGTGCGGGTAATGAACCCCCTCCCCGGTTGGGCCTTGTCACCTGATGCACTGGCACCGGTGCTGGCCCGGGAAGAGTTGGAACTGGTTCGCCGTGAGCAGCTTTACCGCGACGAGCTGCCGTCACTGAGCTTGACCGGGCGCACAGTCATCTTGGTGGATGATGGCTTGGCCACCGGTGCCACCATGCGAGCCGCCGCTGTCGCCGTTCGCCAGCAACATCCGGCCCGCTTGATCTCCGCCGTGCCGGTGGGCGCCCGGGGCAGCTGCCGGGAGCTGGCCGGTGAAGTGGACGAGGTGATTTGCCCTGTCACCCCCGAGCCTTTTTACGCCGTCAGCCTTTGGTACGAACACATCCCCCAGGCCAGCGACGAGGAAGTGCGAACCCTGCTGCAGCGCGCCTGGCAGGAACACAGCGACTACCAACGCCATAAGCAGCACAACCGCGTCGCTGCCATCCAGAGCGGGGGCAAAAAGTGAGCAGCCTGATTGCTGCCCATCGACAAAACACCGGCGTTAAAGCCGCTGGGGAGATCTACATCTGGGATCGGGGAAGCGCTTGAGGCTTATCCGTTCAGGGTCCGTTCACCCTGAGCCCGTCGAGGAGTTCTTCCCAAATTACCACGCCCCGTTCGCCCTGAGGTTCTATGGTTTCTGTCAAGTCATCACACGCGCTGGATCGAACAGTTTTCCGTTTTTGAATAGGCTCAGGGCGAACGGGGGCGACAGCTCAATTCAATGAAAGTCCCGGCTCTTCGCCCCCAGCCGCCCCAAGAGCGGGCTGAGATCTTCCAAGCGGTGCGCGATCAGATTGCGAACTGGGCCGTAGCCGGGCCGCACTTGCGGGTCTTCGTTGCGTTGCCAGACGCCCCACACCGCGAGCAGGCTGGCGCCCAGCAGTTCCTGGCGCTGCTTTTGCCTGAGGGGTTTGCCAACGATGACGTTGACCGGACCGGTTTCGTCTTCCAGCGTGACAAAAACCGTGCCTTTGGCGGTGCCAGGTTGTTGGCGCACGGTGACGATGCCGCAGGCCGCGACGCGCCGGCCGCCAGGCAGTGCGTTGAGTTGGCTCGCGCTTTGCAGACCGCGCGCCGCCAAGCGAGGCCGCAGCAGGGCCAGCGGATGGCGGCGCAGGGTCAAGCCTGTGGACTGGTAGTCGAACAAGATGTTTTCGCCCTCGGGCGTGGGCGCGAGCTGCAAAGGCGCTTCGTGCGTGGGCACGGCCTTGAACAGACGCGGTGCAGCTTGCAGGGCGGCGGTTTCCCAGACTTGCTGGCGGCGGTGGCCGGCCAGGGGCGCCAGGGCGTCGGCGGCGGCCAGGGCTTGCAGGTCGCGGGTGCCGAGTTCGGCGCGCAGGGCCAGGTCTTCGGTGCTGGTGAAGGGGGCCCGGGCGCGGGCTTGCAAGAGGCGGTGCACGCCGGCTTGCGACAAGCTGCTGACCAGATTCAAGCCCATGCGCACGGCGGGTTGGCCGGGGTGAATGCCGGGGTAGCTGGCGGATACAACGTTGACCTCAGCCGGCTCCAAAGTGCTTTCCCAGTGGCTTTGCGTGACGTCCACAGCACGCACCTCGACACCATGCCGCCGGGCGTCTTGCACCAGCTGCGACGGCGCATAAAACCCCAGCGGTTGCGAGTTGAGCATGGCCGCTAAAAAGCAGGCAGGTTCGTGGCATTTGAGCCAGCAGCTGACGTAGACCAGCTTGGCAAAACTGGCGGCATGGCTTTCCGGAAAACCATATTCGCCAAAGCCTTCGATCTGGCTGAAGATGCGTTCAGCAAAGTCCAGGCTGTAGTTTTTTTCGACCATGCGCCCAATCAGCCGTTCGCGAAAGCGCTGCACGCCGCCCTTGCGTTTCCAGGCGGCCATGGAGCGGCGCAGATCGTCGGCTTCGCCGGGGCTGAAGTCGGCGGCGATCATGGCGATCTGCATGACTTGCTCTTGAAAAATCGGCACGCCCAGCGTGCGGCCCAGGGCGGGATCAAGCGCCGGGTATTCGGCCAACACCTGCCCGCCCATGCGTATGAGCTCGCGCCGCTGCAAATACGGGTGCACCATGCCGCCCTGGATTGGCCCAGGCCGCACGATGGCGACCTGCACCACCAGGTCGTAATAGCAGCGGGGTTTCAGGCGCGGCAGCATGGCCATCTGCGCCCGGCTTTCGATCTGGAACACGCCCACGGTGTCGGCCTGGCAAATCATGTCGTAGGTGGCGCTGTCGTCGGCCGGGATCTGGTGCATTTCCAATCCGCCGCCGCGCGTCTGGTCGATCAACGCCAGGCAGCGGCGAATGGCGGACAGCATGCCGAGCGCCAGCACATCGACCTTCAAAAGGCCCATGGTGTCCAGGTCGTCCTTGTCCCACTGGATGATGTAACGCGCCTCCATGCTGGCCGGCTGCACCGGCACCAGGCGCGTAAGCAGCCCCTGCGTGAGCACAAAGCCGCCGACGTGCTGGCTCAGGTGGCGCGGCGTGCCGATGAGTTGCTGCGTGAGTTCCAGCCATTGCTGCAAGGCGCCGTCTTCGGCGGCAAAACCAGCGTCCATGAGTTTTTGGGCTAAGGCGTCGCGGCCGTCAAACCAGTAAGAGTCTTTGGCAAAGCGGTCGATCAAATCGGCCGGCAAGCCCAGCGCCTTGCCCACGTCGCGCAAAGCGCTGCGCGGCTGGTAACGGATGACGGTGGCGGCAATGGCGGCGCGGTCGTGGCCGTATTTGGCGTAGATGTATTGAATGACTTCTTCGCGGCGCTGGTGTTCAAAGTCCACGTCAATATCAGGCGGCTCCTGGCGTTCGCGGCTGATGAAGCGTTCAAACAGCAAGTTGCTTTCAGCCGGATTGATCGCCGTTATCCCTAAGCAAAAACACACGGCCGAGTTGGCCGCCGAGCCGCGGCCTTGGCACAAGATGTTTTGCTCCCGCGCAAAACGCACGATGTCGTACACCGTGATGAAGTACATCTCATAACCCAGCTCTTCGATCAGGCCCAGCTCGTGCTCAACCTGCTGCGCAATGCTTGTCGGCATGCCGCCTACGTAGCGCCGCCCTGCCCCTTCGTGCGTGAGGCGGCGCAGGCATTGGGCGGGCGACTCGGCGCTGGGCACGATGTCTTGTTGCGGGTAGCGGTACAGCGCGCGGATGGCGTCCAGGCTGAAGTGGCAGCGCCCGGCCACCGTCAGCGTGTGGGCCAGCAGCTCGGGCGGGTAAATGTCGGCCAGGCGCATGCGCGGGCGCAGATGCGCTTCGGCATTGGCTTGCAGCGCCACGCCGGCTTCTTGCACGGTGCAGCCCAGGGCAACGGCAGTCATAACGTCGTGCAACGGCTTACGCGAACGCACATGCATGAGCACCGCGCCCGCAGCCACTAGGGGCACGCCCGCACGCTGGGCGGCACGCTGCAACTGCGCCAGGCGCAGCGCATCGTCCAGCCCTTGCAGCAACTCGACGGCCAGCCACAGCTGCTCACCCCACAAGTCCCGGGCCCATTGCAGTTGCTCGGTCAAGGCGTCTTCGTTCAAGCATTGAGGCAAAGGGCAGAGCAATATCTCGCAATGGCGCAGCCGCGCAAAGTTGGTCTCACCCCGTGCCACCCGATAGCTGCCCGGTGACAAGGCTTCACCGGCGTGCTTGGCCGCCGTGATGAACTGGCACAAGGCACCCCAGCCTTCGACGTTGTGCGGCAACACCACCAGCTTGAAAGACGGCTCGGCATAGGCCTTGACCCCATGCACCGCAAACTCGGCCCCCGGCAAGAGTTGCAAGCCCTGCGCCTTGGCCGCCACATGGGCGCGCACCACGCCGGCCACCGAGCATTCGTCGGTGATGGCCATCGCCGAATAACCCAGCGCCTTGGCGCGCTCGACCAGTTCTTCAGCGTGCGAGGCGCCGCGCTGAAAACTGAAGTTACTCAGAGCATGAAGCTCGGCGTAGGCCGGCAAAAAAAGCGACATGACAGGCGGGCCGCGATCACGTCAGGCAAAAATGCCGTGCAAATACCAGCCCGTGGGGCCGTGGTCGCCACCGCCCGACCGCTGCCGGAAAATCCACAGCAGCCCGGCTTGCTGGCTGCGGGCAATGAAGTAGTCGCGCATGACCGGCGCTTCTGCCAAGGCGGTGCTGGAGCCCGGCTGCGCTTTGCCGCGCCCGGCCCAGCCAGTGGTTTCCTGCCGCTGCGGGCCGACCAGCAAGGTCAGCGCGCCTTCGTAGCAAGGGCGTTCGCCCTGCATGGGCAAAGGCAGGGGCTCGTCGAGCAGCCAGCTGGGCATCAAGGCGGCGGGTTGGCCGGGGCTTGGTGTTCCTTGCGTCCTGTCCCCTTTGGTCTGGCCACCTGATGTGCCTTTTGACCCGCCTGAGCCCTGCGCTGCTTGCGCCGCCACCCAACGCTGCATGCGTTCGGGCACATGCCGGGCTTGCGGCTGCCAGCGCAACACCCGCTCAGGGCCAAGCCGGGCGCTCAGGCGTTCGACCAACTGGGCCAGGCTGTCGCCCCTCTGGCGCTCGTCCATCAAGAGGCTGTGGCTGGCGCTGCTCAGGGGCGCGGTGTCCAGGGTGCGCAGGCCTAGCGTGTGTGCGGGCGCGGGCAGCTGCACCTGGGCCAGGTGCTCGGCCAGCAGGCGGGCCACATGCGCCATGTCTTGGGAGGCTTCGCTCAGCCGCACCGTCAGCTCGCCTTGGCGGGCTACATCACGGCGCGGATCGAGCGACCAGCGCAGTTGCACGCCCAGCAGGCCCTGGCTGCGGCCCAAGAGCCAAACCCGCAAACGCCCCAGCAAATGGTTGACGCCAAACATCAGCGCGCCCGCGTGTTCCACCAACGCCGGCAGTTCCAGGCTGTCGTCAAACACCTCGGGCAACTCCAGCCAAACCAGGCTGTGCGCTTGCTCGCCATAGGCCTGGTCCAGCGCCAGTAAGAGCGGCTGGCCAAAGCGCCGCGCCACGCCGTCACGCGGCAGCTGGCGCAAGTCGTCCCAAGTGCGGCAACCCAGGCGTTCCAACACGGCAGCATGCGGCCGCGCCGCGCTCAGGCAGGCCAAAGGCAGATCGCCCACGGCCAGCCGGGACGACTCACGCCAGGGCAAGCCGGTGCGCAAACGCCCCAGGGCCGCCAAGGCCGTGTGGCCGGGGGCGCCGCGCAAAACGGGTTGCGGAGCTTGGTCACGCTGCGTATGCTCCCTCACCAGCTTTTTCAACAAGGCCTGCAAGCCGCCGAAGAGGCGTACGCTGGCCGAGACTTCCATCAGCACAGCTTCTTCCAAGGCGGTGACGCGAGGGGTGTAAGACAGAGCGTGCCAAGCCAGGGTTTGCAGGTCGATGGGACCAGGCTCAAGATTTGGCTCAGAACCTGACTCAAGGTCTGGCTCAACGTCTGGCTCAAGACCAGGCTGCAAGGCGATCCACAACATGCCCAGCCTCCTTCCTGGCCGTCGGCTCGGCTAGGGCCTCCACGCTTTCTTGCTCGCGAGATTCCAAATCACGCACCCCACGCTGACGCAAGCGGCGCGCTGCCGACTGCGCACGGCTGGCCAGCAGCAAAGCCTGCAAATCGGGCGTCGCGGTGGCCAGGCGCAGCGGTTGAGCCAAAGGCGGGCCACGCCGCTTGAGCACCCGCAATTCCAAAACCGGCGCGGCCCCGTCACGGGCGCCCTGTCCCGCCTCGGCCCAAGCCAGTTGCAAGCGCAGCGGCGCGGGCGATGAATGCTGTGCGGCGTCTTGCGGCCGGAACACGAACAGCAATTTGCCATGCGTTTGAGCGGCCAAGTGCAAGCGCCGCAAATGCGCTGCCGGCGCGTGCGGCAACCACAGCAGCACCGCCGCCACCTGAGCGCAGCGCAAAGCCTGTTCGGCCGACCACAAACGCTCGGCCACCGCCGTGGCCTGCACCCGCAACCACACCGCGGGCGCCAAGGCCCGCGCTGCCAGGGCCGGCCCCAAGGGCGGGCAAGGCGAACCGATCAGCGCCACCGTCTGAGCACCGGCTCGGGCTGCGCCGCCCAACGGGTCCAACTTATCCAAATGCGCCAGCGCTGGCGCCAGCAAACCCCACTCCCCCAGGCCCGGCCGGCGCTGCAACAACTCGGTCAGTGCGCCGACTGGCCAGCCGCCGCCGGGCAGGGCAGCGTTCAAAGCCGGGTAACCCGTGTCCAGCGTGCGGTCCACGCTGCCGGCCAACTCACCGGCGCGCCACACCCCCGCCGCGCTCCAGGCAGAGTCAGGCGCTCCGCCAGCAGGGGCGGCAAAGGGTGCAAAAGAGGGGCTGTGCGTCGCGGCAAACATGGGCTGTGCGGCCCAGAGCTACGCCAAAAGGGGCGAAGCGGGAAAGGCCAATTTCATTCAAAGTACTGTACAAATATACAGCAGTCAAACCCAATTGGCAAAGAAGATTCACGGTTCAGCGGAAGCTTGGGCGTAGGTCAGTGCCACAGCGTTCGGGCGGACGGTAAGTCAGAAAAAAAGCAGAATCCGCAAGACCGTCAAGACGCATCCTGCAAGATGTCTTCTTCAGTCAGCCAGCCAACTCGCCTGGCAGGTGCCCCGAGCGCCGAATGCGCTGCTTGAAAAGCCTGCCGCAGGCGGTAGCCACGCAAGGACTCGGCCAGGAGTTCGCGCACCACCTCGCTCTTGGTTTTGCCGCTTTGCTCGCAGGCCAACTGCAAGTCGCGTTCTTCGCGGTCAGTCAAACGCACGGTCAATGTGCCCATGCAATGTCATTTTTCACATGCTCGCGTTATCAGCACTCAGCCCCATACGAACAGCCCGCCGTATTCAAATAAATCGCATACAGCGAAGTCGTCGCGCAGATAAACAGCCGATTGAGCTTGGCGCCTCCAAAGCAGACGTTGGCGACCGGCTCGGGCACCAGAATTTTGCCGATCAGCGTGCCGTCTTGAGTGAAGCAGTGCACGCCGTCGCCGGCCGAGGCCCAGATGTGGCCGGACTGGTCCACGCGAAAGCCGTCGAACAAGCCAGCGCTACAAATCGCCAGAATGCCCGCGTCGCTGAGGCTCAGGTCGGGCTCGACCTTGAAGCGGCGAATATGCCGTGGCCCGCCCGGGCCGTGGGTGCGGCCGGTGTCAGACACGTAGAGCAGTGACTCGTCGGGCGAAAACGCCAGGCCGTTGGGTTGGGAGAAATCCGTGGCCACCGCGGTGACGTGGCCGCTGGCCGAGTCGAGCCGGTAGACGTGGCTGGCGCCAATCTCGCTGGTGGCGCGCTCGCCTTCGTAGTCCGAGTCAATGCCGTAAGTGGGGTCGGTGAACCAGACGCTGCCGTCCGAGCGCACAACCACGTCGTTGGGCGAGTTAAAGCGCTGGCCTTTCCAGGTACTGGCCAACACCGTGCGCTTACCGCTGTGCTCGGTGCGGGTGACCGAGCGCGACAGGTGTTCACACGACAGCAGCCGGCCCTGCGGGTCCACGGTGTGGCCGTTGCTGTTCTGGGCGGTTGAGCGAAAGACCGAGACTGAGCCGTCAGTCTCGTCCCAGCGCAAAACGCGGTCGTTGGGAATGTCTGACCACAGCAAATAGCGACCAGCGCCAAACCAGGCCGGGCCTTCGGCCCAGCGGCAACCGGTATGCAGCTTTTCCAGCCGCACGTTGAGCAGAACCAAGCGCTTGAAACGTGGGTCCAGCGCGGTGATGTCGGCATTGCCGACGAAGGTGGAAGTCATGGGCAGACGCTCCCTTTTTGCTTGATGGCTTTTCAAAAAACCATCATGACATGGGCCTCCATTAGCGCCTAGTCATCAACGCCTGATCAACTGCACTTCAAGCGCAAATGCGCTGGCGCGCCGTCTCGTATTCGCGCTTGAGCTGCGCCACAAAGTCGGCCGTGCTCTGCACTTTGTCGATGGCGCCAATGCCTTGGCCGCAGCCCCAGATGTCTTTCCAGGCTTTCTTGGCGTCGCCGCCGAAGTTCATCTTGCTGGGGTCGCTCTCGGGCAGGTTCTCGGGGTCCAAACCGGCGTTGCGAATCGACGGGGCCAGGTAGTTGCCGTGCACGCCGGTAAAGAGGTTGCTGTAGACGATGTCGTCGGAGTTGCAGTCGACGATGGCTTGCTTGTACTCGTCGGTGGCGCGGGCTTCTTGCGTGGCGATGAAGGCCGAGCCAATGTACGCAAAGTCAGCGCCCATGGCCTGGGCGGCCAACACGGCGCCGCCGGAGGCAATCGAGCCCGACAGCGCAATCGGGCCGTCAAACCATTGGCGGATTTCCTGGATCAGGGCAAACGGGCTTTTGACGCCTGCGTGGCCACCCGCGCCTGCGGCCACGGCCACCAAGCCGTCCGCGCCTTTTTCAACCGCCTTGCGGGCGAACTTGTTGTTGATGATGTCGTGCAGCACCACGCCGCCATAGCTGTGCGCGGCGGCGTTGATGTCTTCGCGCGCGCCCAGCGAGGTGATGTAGATAGGCACCTTGTACTTCACGCACATTTCCATGTCGTGCTCGAGCCGGTCGTTGGACTTGTGCACGATCTGGTTGATGGCGAAGGGCGCGGCGGGTTTGTCAGGGTTGGCGCGGTTGTAGGCGGCCAGGGTCTCGGTGATTTCGGCCAGCCATTCGTCGAGCTGCGAAGCCGGGCGGGCGTTGAGCGCGGGCATGGAACCCACGACGCCGGCGATGCACTGGGCGATCACGAGCTTGGGGTTGCTGATGATGAACAGTGGCGAGCCGATGATGGGCAAGGGTAAGTGGGCAAGTGCGCCGGGCAGTTGGGACATGTGTCTCTTTCTCTGGTTTTTATGAAGTGCGATCAGCATCGCACTGTGAAGCAAGCGACTGGCGGCGCTTGTCGCTCAAGCGCCAGCCAGATTTCAAAGTGCCTTAGAAAGCTTCCAAGGCCAGCGCAGTCACGCTGTCCGCGCCTTCCACAATGCTGTCGCGCACGCCGGGCGCTTTGCTCAGCAAGTGGTCGGCGTAAAAGCGGGCGGTGACGACCTTGGCGCGCATGAAGTCGGCGCCAAAGCCGTCGTCGTTGCCGCTGGCCAGGGCGTGTTCGGCCACCAGCAAGGCCCGCGCCATTTGCCAGCCGGCAATCACATTGCCCGCCAGCATGAGGTAGGGCACGCTGCCTGCAAAGACGGCGTTGGGCGAGGTCTTGCTGCCAGCGGCAATAAAGCTCACCACGTCCAGCAGCGCCAGGCGGGCGGCCTGCAAGCGCTTGGCCACGGCCAGGGCTTGCGCCCCGCCCTGCTGGCGCAAGTCGGCTTCGGTCTGCTCGATTTGCGCGGCAATCGCCTTGGCGGTCTGGCCACCGTCGCGGCTGGTTTTGCGGCCCACCAGGTCATTAGCCTGGATGGCGGTGGTGCCTTCGTAAATCGTCAAGATCTTGGCGTCGCGGTAGTACTGGGCGGCGCCGGTTTCTTCAATAAAACCCATGCCGCCATGGACCTGCACGCCCAGCGAGGCCACTTCCTGGCTCATCTCGGTGCTGTAGCCCTTGACCAGCGGCACCATGAATTCATAAAACGCCAGGTTCTGTTTGCGCACCTCAGCATCGGGGTGGTGGTGCGACGCGTCGTAAGCGGCAGCGGCGACGGCGGCCATGGCGCGGCAGCCTTCGGTGTAAGCGCGCATGGTCATGAGCATGCGCTTGACGTCGGGGTGGTGAATGATCGGGCCGCTGCCGGGCAGCGAGCCGTCCACCGGCCGGCTCTGCACCCGGTCTTTGGCGAACTGCACGGCCTTTTGGTAGGCGCGCTCGGCAATCGCAATGCCCTGCATGCCCACGGCGTAACGGGCGGAGTTCATCATGATGAACATGTACTCCAGGCCGCGGTTTTCCTGGCCGACGAGGTAACCGATGGCGCCGCCGTTGTCGCCGTATTGCAAAACAGCGGTCGGGCTGGCCTTGATACCCAGCTTGTGTTCAATGCTCACGCAATGCACGTCGTTGCGCGCGCCCAGCGAGCCATCAGCGTTGACCATGAATTTAGGCACCACAAAGAGGCTGATGCCTTTCACGCCTTCAGGCGCGCCACTCACGCGGGCCAGCACCAGGTGCACGATGTTCTCGGCCATGTCGTGCTCACCGTAGGTGATGTAGATCTTGGTGCCGAACACCTTGTAAGTGCCGTCAGGCTGGGGCTCGGCGCGGCTGCGCACGGCGGCCAGGTCCGAGCCGGCTTGGGGCTCGGTCAGGTTCATGGTGCCGGTCCATTGGCCGCTGACCATTTTTTCGAGATATATCGCCTTGAGTTCGTCCGAGCCGGCCGTCAGCAGCGCTTCAATCGCGCCGTCGGTCAGCAAGGGGCACAGCGCGAAACTCATGTTGGCCGAATTGAGCATTTCGCCGCAAGCCGCGCCAATGGTCTTGGGCAGGCCCTGGCCGCCAAAGTCCACCGGGTGCTGCAAGCCTTGCCAGCCGCCTTCGGCGTATTGCTTGAAGGCTTCTTTGAAACCCGGCGTGGTGGTGACCACGCCGTTTTTGAGGCTGGACGGGTTCTTGTCGCCCTCCCAATTGAGCGGCGCAAGCACGCCTTCGTTGAACTTGGCGCATTCCTCGAGTACCGCCTGCGCGGTTTCAAAACCCGCGTCCTCAAAGCCAGGAATCTTCGCCACTTCGTCGATGTCGGCGAGGTGCTTGATGTCAAACAGCATGTCTTTGAGGGGGGCGGCGTAGCTCATGGGCGGTGTCTCCAGAAGAATTTCAAAGAAAGTTCAAAAAGGCGAGCGTTAAGGATTCAAAAAAAAGGCACCCCGGGGGATGCCTTTTTGCAACCAACAGTGGCTCAGAGTGCAGCCACCAGTTCAGGCACGGCGGCAAATAAGTCGGCCTCCAGCCCATAGTCGGCCACGCTGAAG
>JBBAPH010000036.1:0-22496 GCA_040400935.1 Polaromonas sp. | reverse complement strand
CACGACCCCTTGGTTCGTAGCCAAGTACTCTATCCAACTGAGCTACAGCCGCTGAATCTCAAATTATAGCCCACTTTAAACACTGCCTTTCGACTGGCTCGAGGAAACAGCGCAAATTCCAGTTCGATGCTGCGCTTGCGGTCAGCACGGCTTCAAGCACCGCGCTTGGATGCAGGCTTGCCAGCCTTGAAACCCGCAGCGGCAAACGCCACTAACTTGTTCAGTGCTGCCTCGCTGTCTTGGGTATTGAGCGAGCCAGCCGTGATGGCTTCAATGCGTCCTGGCGCGGCCATGGTGTAGACCATGGCACCCAGCAGGAAGTGAAAGCCCCAATAGATGTCGTCCTGACTCAGCCCAGGCAAGGCTTGGCTCAAGGCCTGCAAGAACTCGCGGTTCGACGCGTCAAAGGTTTTGCCCAACACCGTGCGGCGCACGTCGTCTTTTTCAAAGGCCAGCCGGGCGCGCAGCAGCACAAACGAGGTGCCGCCCGGCGCGCTAGGCGCTTCAAGCGCGGGTTTTAAAAACGCGCGCAGCACGTCCTCGAGTTGCGGCTTGCCTTGCCCGTTGCGCGGTATCGCCGCCAGCAGGTCCAGGCGCTGCTGGGCAATCGGCCCGCCGCGCAGCGTGAACAACTCTTCGAGCACGGCCTCTTTGGAGCCGAAGTGGTAATGCACGGCAGCGATGTTCACGCCCGCGACCATGGTGATTTCGCGCAGGCTCACGCCGTCTATGCCCTTGGTGGCAAACAGTTGTTCGGCTGCGTCGAGGATGCGCTCGCGGGTACTGGCAGGTGCGACGGTGTGTGCGGCGGCAGCAGCGACGGTCGGGGAAGGAGCGGCAGTGGAGGTCATGAAAGCTGTCCAAAAATGGATTGATCGCTATTTTCATTCAAACGCTTGATTTAATCAAACGACTGATCTAAAGTCCGGCCAGCTGAGTAGCTTGGTGGGCCACAGCCCTGCCGCCAGGCGCTTGCCTTTACCCCTTTATCCCCTTGCGTTTGCGCAAGCGCTTTACAGAAAGATGGACATGACCCTCGTCAGCAAACTCCCCCCCGTGACTCGCGCCGATGTAGACGCCGCCGCCGAGCGCCTGAAGAACTGGGGCCGCTGGGGACCGGACGATGAAATTGGCACCTTGAACTACACCTCGCCCGACGACATCGTCAAGGCGGCGAGCCTGGTGAAAAAGGGCAAGGTCATGTCGCTGGCCCTGGCGTTTGACAACACCGGCCCCCAAGGCGGCAAGACCAAGTTCCCGCCGGTGGGCCGCTTCAACCCGATTCACCTGATGCTGCGCACCGGCACCGACGCGTATTCGGGCGTACTCGACAAGCGCGGCATTCGCTCAGCCGATGACATCGTCATCATGCCCATGCAGTGCGGCACGCAGTGGGACGGTCTGGGCCACATCTTTTTTGACAACTACATGTGGAACGGCTACGACTGCCGCCTGGTGAGTTCCTTCGGTGCGGCCAAGTGCGGCATTGAAAAAACCCGCGAAAAAATGGTCGGCCGCGGTGTGCTGCTGGACATTGCCCGCCACTACAAGGTCGACACCTTGCCCGACGGCTTTGGCATCACCGCCGCGATCCTGGACGAAGTCGAAGCGGCTCAAGGCGTCAAGGTCGGCCGCGGCGACTACCTCTTGATTCGCACCGGCCAGATGGAAGCCAAGATGGCCGAAGGCAACTGGGACTTCTACTCCGGCGGCGACGCCCCGGGCCTGGCCTTTGACACGCTGGACTGGCTGCATGCCCGCCAAGTAGCAGCCGTAGCCACCGACACCTGGGGCGTGGAAGTGCGGCCCAACCAGTCCGAAGCCGCTGGCGTGAACCAGCCTTGGCACTGGCTGTGCATCCCGATCCTGGGCCTGACCATGGGCGAGATTTTCTTCTTGAAAGAACTCGCCAAGGACTGCGATGAAGACCATGTGTACGAGTTCATGTTCGTCGCCCCAGCTCTCCCCGTGACCGGCGCTGTGGGTTCGCCCGCCAACCCGCTGGCCATCAAGTAAAGCCCCGCCTCTTTCACCTCAAGGAAAACAACATGAGCAACCCGACCATCATCAGCTGCGCCGTCACGGGCAACATCACCAACCTCAAGCAACACCCCGGCCTGCCTTGCACGCCTGAGCAGATTGCCAACGCCTGCATCAGCGCCGCGCAAGCCGGCGCGGCGATTGCGCACATCCATGTGCGCTTTCCAGACGGCCGCCCCAGCATGGAGCTGGAGCACTACCGTGAAGTGGTGGAGCGCGTTCGCGCCAGCGACACCGACGTGATCATCAACCTGACCACCGGCCCCGGCCAGCGTTTTGTGCCGAGCGAAGACGATCCGAAAATCGCTGCCCCCGGCACCACGCTGACCACGCCCGAGCGCCGCATGGAACACGTGGTGGCGTTGCGCCCTGAAATTTGCAGCTTGGATCTGAACACCATGTTCTCCGGCTCGTCGGTGGTGATCAACACGCCGCGCAATGTGCGCATCATGGCCAACCTGGCGCAAGAAGCCGGCACCCTGCCCGAGCTGGAAGTCTTTGACAGCGGCGACATCCACCTGGCCAACGACCTGATTGCCGAAGGCACGCTGCCCTCGCCTTCGCTGTTCCAGATCGTGCTGGGCGTGAAGTACGGCGCCAACGCCACCCCGGCAACGCTGGCTTACTTGAAGTCGCTGATGCCCGCCAACTCCAACTGGGCCGCTTTTGGCACCGGCCGCTGGGAATACCCGATGCTGATGCAAGCCTGGCTGATGGGCGGCCATGTGCGCGTGGGCCTGGAAGACAACATCTACCTGAGCAAAGGCGTGCTGGCGCCCGACAACGCGGCGCTGGTGCAAAAGGCCGTGCGCCTGCTCACCGAGATGGACGCACAAATTGCCACGCCCGCGCAAGCCCGTGAAATCCTGGGCCTGAAAAAGCGCGCACCGCGTTAAAAGCCACCCTGCCACGCCCGCTGCAACGCCGGCGTGGCGCCCCCAGAAGAAAACAGCCGAGAGGAGACAAAAAATGAACCCACGCATTTTGAAGTGGCTCAAGCCTGTTGCCATCGCCCTGCCCTGGCTGCTGACTTCGGTGGCGGCGCAAGCGCAGGCCAATGCTGACAAATGGCCGTCGCGCCCTATCCGCATGATCATTCCTTTCACGGCCGGTGGCCCGATCGACGTGGTCGGCCGCCAGCTCGGGCAAAAGCTCACCGAAGCCTTGGGCGTGCCCATGGTCTACGACAACCGAGCAGGGGCCAACGGCATCATCGGGGTGGACTCGGTGGCCAAGGCCGCGCCAGACGGCTATACGGTGCTGATCACCACCGGCTCGTTTGCGGCCAACAGCGTGCTGTACAAAAAGCTGCCTTTTGACCCACTCAAAGACTTTGCGCCTGTGACGCAGATCTACCGCACCTACGGCAATGTGCTGGTGGTCAACCCCGACGTGCCCGCGCAAAACCTGAACGAGCTGATCGCACTGGCCAAGGCCAAGGGCGACCGCATGAGCTTTAGCTCGGCCGGCTACGGCAACTTGAACCACCTCAACGGCGAGTTGTTCAACACCCTGGCGCAGACCAAGATCACGCACATTCCCTACAAAGGCGCTGGGCCGGCCTTCAATGAAGTGGTGGCCAAGCAAGTGGACATGACTTTTGCATCGACCGCCGGTTCTGCGGCGGGCATCAAAGACGGGCGGGTGCGCGCGATGGCGATCAGCGGCACGCAGCGCGCGCCGGTGCTGCCCAATGTGCCGACTTATGCCGAACTCGGTTTCAAGGGCATGGAACAGGTGTATGGCTGGGGCGGCCTGTGGTTTCCCGCCAATACACCGCAAGACCGCATTGACGCGTTGCAACGCGCGGTGGTCAAGGCCATGCAAGAGCCCGACCTCAAAGCGCAGTTCGACAAGCTCGGCGTTTCCATCGTCGGCTCCACCCCCGCCGACTTTGCCAAGTTCGTGGTCGAAGACACGAAGTTCCAGGCCAATTTGTTCAAGCTGGCCAAGATCGAGCCGCAATAAAACACCCACCCCATGACGCCCACCCTGACCCGACTTCCCGACACTTTTCGCTGGCCCGGCGGCAAGCGGGTGGCTGTGATTTTCAACATCGCCTACGAGGCTTGGTCCGACGGCCAGGCGCCTGGCATAGGTCCCATGGGCAATGTGCTCAAGCCCGGATTCTTTGACACCAACGCCCACTCCTGGGCGGGTTTTGGTTTGGTGCGCGGCATTCACCGCCTGCTGGCCATTGCCCAAAAGCACCAGGTCAAGACCAGCATCATGGTCAACGGCGTGATCTGCGAGCGCGACCCGGCCACCGTCAAGCGCCTGGCAGACCTGGGCCATGAAGTGGTCAACCATTCCTGGGGCATGGACGTGATCCCGGTCTACTTTGACGAAGACGCCGAGCGCGCCAACCTGCAGCGCAACCACCAGCTGCTCACGCAAACCGCCGGCGTAGCGCCCACTGGCTGGATCAGCCCGCGCGGCACCGGCAGCATGGCGAGCTCGCGCCTGTTGGCCGAGGCTGGCTACACCCACCACGGCGACGTCAACGACGACGACCGGCCGTACGTGATGGACTTTGGCGGAAAGCGCATCGTCGGCATTCCGCTGACCATGGACGTCAACGACCTGCCGACTTGCGTGCGCTATGGCCAAGGCCCGCGCCACATGCTCGACACCTTCAACGACACGTTTGAGGCCATGCGCCACCACGAGAACGTGCCGCTGATGCTGGACGTCACGGCGCACACGCACGTCATGGGGCGGCCGTCAGGCGCGTGGGTGTACGACGAGATCATGCGCATCGTCAAGGACACGCCCGATGTGTGGATCTGCACCCGCGAGCAAATGGCGCGCTACGTGCTCGACCATGTTTGAGCCCCTTACTCCACAGAAAGTTTTCCATGAGCTTTGAACCCACTGCCCGGCTGGACGGCAAAGTCGCTGTCATCACCGGCGGCAAAGGTGCGATTGGTTTTGCCACCGCGCAGCGTTTGGCGGCCTTGGGTGCGCGCATCGTCTCGCTGGACCGGCAAGGCCAGGCCCAAGTCCAAGCGCTGATGGACACCTTGCCAAACGCAGAAAAGCTGCAGCACTTGGCGCTGACAGCCTCGGTCACCGATTCCGCCGCCTTGAAAGCCGCTGCCGAAGCCGTCAGGCAACGCGCCGGCCGCTGCGACATCTTGATCAACAGCGCCGGCTTTACCAAAGCGGTGGCAGCCAAAGACCTGGAAGGCCTGACGGACGAGTTGTTCGACAACGTGCTGAGCACCAACCTGCGCGGCGCCTTTGCCGCCATCCGCGCTTTTGAGCCGCTGCTGCGCGCCTCGGGCGACGGGCTGGTGGTCAATGTCTCGTCGATCGCGGCGTTCACCGGCACCGGCAGCAACATCGCCTATGCAGCCGCCAAGGCGGGCATGGACGTGATGACCAAGGCCCTGGGCAAAGCGCTGGCGCCGCATATTCGCCTGCTGGCGGTGTCGCCCGGCGTGGTGGATTCGACCTTTGTGCCCGGGCGCGGCGCTGACTTCAACGACAAGGTCGCGCCCACCATTCCGCTGGGCCGCATTGGCCAGGTGCAAGACATTGCGTCGGCCATTGAAGCCTGCGCCACCACGCTGCGCTTTGCCACCGGGGCGCGCCTGGTGATTGACGGCGGCCGCAGCTTGTAAACCATCACGCAGCCAGACAGAAAAAAGAGAGACAGGAACCCGGCCAATCCCGGCCCGATTCACAGCATAAAAAGGAGACCGAGACATGAACTTCAAACGCCGCATCTTGAGCACGCTGAGCCTGGCCTTAGGCCTGGGTATGGGAATGGGAATGGGTATGGGGGCTGCGCACGCGCAGGCCAACTACCCCGCCAAGCCAATCCGCATCATCATTTCCTTCCCGCCGGGTGGGCCAACCGACAGCAGCATCCGCATCATTGCGGAAAAGCTCGGCGAGCTGATGAAGCAGCCGATCTTCATTGAAAACAAAGCCGGCGCTGGCGGCAACGTGGGCACGCAGCAAGCCGCCAAGGCCGAGCCCGATGGCTACACCTTCTTGGCCTCGTCGTCGGCCTTTGCCGTGAACCCCAGCATGTACGACGGCAAGGCCGGCTACGACCCGATCAAGGATTTTGTGCCTGTGGTGGTGGTGAGCACTCAGCCGAATGTGATTTCGGTCAACGAGAAAGTTCCAGCCAAGACCCTGGCGGAATTGCAGGCCCTGGTCAAGAACGGCAAGATGTCTTTTTCCTCACCGGGCAGCGGCACCACACCCCACCTGACGTGTGAAAACATCTTCCGCGTGAAGTGGAAGAGCGACATCACCCACATCCCTTACCGGGGCGCGGGCCCGGCCTCGCTGGCGGTGGTGTCGGGTGAAACGCCGGTGGCCTGCACGGCAGCGTTTGGCGTGTTCCAGTTTCACAAGACCAACAAGGTGCGCATCCTGGGCATTTCCAGCGACAAGCGCTTGCCCAGCCTGCCCGATGTGCCGACTTTGGCCGAACTGGGTTACCCCGACATCAACGACTACACCTGGACCACGGTGTTTGCGCCAGCCGGCACGCCGCCGGCCATCGTCGAGCGCATGAACGTGGCGATCAACCAGATTTTGGCGATGCCTGAGTTCAAGACCAAGCTGGATGCGGGCGGATTGATTCCGGTCGGCGGCAGCGTCAAAGAAACGGCTGACTACATCAGCTCAGAGCTCAGGCGCTGGTCCACCGTGGTCAAGGCCACAGGCGCCAAGCCCGAGTAAAGGTCGCGTTCAGTGGCTGGGCGCGAGGAATCCTTGTTCGCAAAAATCAAGGATCTCCACCAGCGCCCGGTCCAGGTCGCTGCCTTGGCAGCTGCCGGCCGAAATCGCTTCGAGCCGGCCGGTGTCCAGCAACACATACTGGTACAGGCCCATCACAAATACCAAGCGCCAGGCAATCACTTCGCGGCTGAGCTGCGGCAGGGTCTTGGCGAGTTCTTCAAAAAATTGCACGCTCACCCGGTTGTACAGCCGGGCCCGCAGCTCTTGCTCGATTTCCTTGGGCTCGTTGTGCAGCCGCGCTTGCAGCTTCACAAAGCTGCGCCCGCCCTCGTCTTCGCGGGCCATGCGCAGGGGCGGGTGAATGAAGGCGTGCAAGATGCGGCGCAAGGCAATTGGCTGCTCGCCCGCTTCTTGCCGAGCCTGGCGCAGCAACGCCACACGCTCATTGAGCAAGATGCCGGCGCGCCGCTCGAACACCGCGTTGAACAAGCCGCGCTTACTCCTGAAGTGGTAGTTGATCGAGGCCTGGTTGACAGCGGCCTTCAGCGCGATCTGGCGCACCGTCGTTTCGACAAAACCATGCTCGGAAAACAAGCTCTCGGCCGCGTCCAGCAAGATGGTGGTGGTTTCTTTGTCGGGCGCGGGGTCGGTTGTATTCGTCATGGCTGCAAAAGATTCGTCAGGGGCAAGAGTCTAGGCCGTGTTTGTTCCTTGCAGGGAGTGCTCCATTGAAAATCACCGCCATCCGTGAAATTGCCGTTCCCTTGCGCTCGAACCTGCGCAACTCGGCTTTTGACTTCAGCGAAATGACCACCTCGGTGGTGGCCGTGATCACCGACGTGCTGCGCGGTGGCCAGCCCATCGTCGGCTTTGCGTTCAACTCCACGGGCCGCTACGCCTGCGGCGCCGTCATGCGCGACCGGCTGATTCCGCGCATCCTGGCGGCCCAGCCCGACACGCTGCTGGACGACAGCGGCGCCAATTTCGCCCCCGAAAAAATCCTAGCCTGCATGATGCAGCGCGAAAAGCCGGGCGGCCACACCGAGCGCTCAGTCGCCGTGGGCACGCTTGAAATGGCCGTGTGGGACGCCGTGGCCAAGATTGAAGACAAGCCGCTGCACGCCATGCTGGCCGAGCGCTTTGGCACCGGCAGCGTGCCGCGCCAAGTGCCCTGCTACGTGGGCGGCGGCTGGTACGCACCGGGCAAAGGTATCCCTGAGTTGCAGGCCGAAATTCAAGCCCGTCTGGACGAGGGCTACACCACCATGAAGATCAAGGTCGGTGGTGCGCCGCTGGCCGACGATCTGGCACGGGTGGAAGCCGCGCTCAACTTGGTCGGTGGCGGCGCCCGTCTGGCGGTCGACGCCAACGCCACTTTCGACCGCCCGCGGGCCCTGACCTATGCCCATGCCTTGGCACCTTACGGCCTGCGTTGGTTGGAAGAGCCCACAGACCCTCTGGACTACGCCTTGCTGGGCGAGCTGGCCCAGACCTATGCGCCGCCACTGGCCACGGGCGAGAACCTGTTTTCCACCCAAGACGTGAGCAACCTGGTGCAGTTTGGCCAACTGCGGCCGGCTTGCGACATCTTGCAGATGGACATTCCGCAGTCTTACGGCATCGTGCAATTCACCCGCACCTTGGCCATGCTGCAAGATCGTGGCTGGCAGCGCCAAGCGGTGTTTCCACACGGGGGGAACCTGATGACGTTGGCGCTGGTGGCGGGTCTGGGCCTGGGTGGGTGCGAGGCCTACCCGGGCGTGTTTGGCGCCTTTGCCGGCTTTCATGACGACGCGCGCATTGATGCAGGCTTGATCACCCTGGCCGATCGGCCGGGCATTGGATTTGAAGGGCAAGCCGATTTGTACGCGCTGATGCGAACGCTGGTCTGAAGCGAACCTGGCCCGCCTGACTGGCCCTCTTGGATCTCCAGGCGCGCGCGGCCTCGCCAGACAATGCTTTTCATGGAAAGAGCCCCGCGCATGCGCCCCGACACCCTGCCCACCGCCGCCCCCCTGAGCGACCTGCCGGCGCAATGCGAGGTATTGGTTGTGGGCGCCGGACCGGCCGGCAGTGCCTGCGCGCAACTGCTAGCCAAGGCCGGGGTGCAGACCCTGCTGGTCGATGCCCTGGATTTCCCCCGTGACAAAACCTGCGGCGATGGTTTGATACCCGATGCCCACGCGGCTTTCAAGCGGCTGGGTGTTCACGCCGAAGTCATGTCCGCGGCGCGAACCATCGATTACGTGCGCTGCATCGGCCCCACCGGCCGGCATGTGGACGTTCCCGGCACGCTGGCCGTGTTGCCGCGCTTTGAGCTCGACCACATTCTGGTGCGCGCCGCCCAGCGCGCAGGCGCCACCCTGGCTACGCCTTGGCGCCTGGACGCCCTGCTCAAAGACGAGACCGGCCGGGTCAGCGGCGGGCGCTTCAAACGCGCTGGCGAGTGGCGCGAGGTGCGCGCGCGCCACACGGTGTTGGCCACGGGCGCCTCGGCACAAGCGCTGGCCGCGTCGGAGCTGTGCGACGAGGCGACACCCTCGGGCTTTGGCTTGCGCGGCTATGTCCAGCACCTCGGCCTGGTGGAGAAAATCCCGCACCTCGAATTGTTTTGGCACCCCCGGCTCGCCAACGGCTACGGCTGGATTTTTCCCTGCGGCGACGGCGTATTCAACATCGGCGTGGGCTACTGGACGCAGAGCCAGCGCAACAGCCAAATCAAGGGCAAGAAAAACCTGCACACCATGCTGGACGACTTTGCGGCCTTGCACCCGAATGCCCGCGAACTGATGCAAGCGGGCGTGCAGGTGCAGCCCTTCAAAGGCGCGCCGCTGCGGGTGTCGCTGCGCGGCAGCCACTGGAGCGCGCCCGGCATCTTGCTCGCCGGCGAAGCCGCAGGCAGCACCTACCACTTCACCGGCGAAGGCATCGGCAAAGCCATGGAAACGGGCATGCTCGCTGCCCAGGCGCTGATCATGGCGCGCGAACAGGCGCTGACTGACGAGGGCATTCAAGCCGCCTACGCCCAGTCGCTCCAGCCGCTGTTGCCCCACTACGCCTTTTACGAAAAAGCCAACCTGGTCAACCGTTACCCCTGGTTGGCCGAGCTGGTCATTCGCCAAGCCGCGAAAAGCGACTTGCTGCGCCAGCGCCTGAGCCAGCTGCTGCAAGAAGAAGTTTCGACCCGGCCCTTGACGCTGGGCCGGGTGCTCAGGCGTTTGTGGGGCTGAGCCAGCCCCACCGCTTGAAGGTCAGCGCTTGACGTTCTGTCCCAGCCAGTTGCCCAGCCACTGGCCAATCTGCAAGCTGTGCTTGTCTTGCATCAACATGTGCGAGGCGCCGGGATAGCCCACGTCATTGAGCACGACCAAAGACGCCTTGCCACCAGCGCGGTTGGCGGCGGCCACAAACTCACGGCAGTTCTTGAGCCGCGGCGCCCAGCGGGGTGCCAGGTCCACATAGTCGCCCCAGAGCACCAGAATCGGCAGACCGGCATAAGGCTTCATGTCAGCTTGCGGTGACGGGCAAGCACCCGGCTCAATCGAGACGATGCCGGCAATTCCCTTGCGCTCCAGCTCGGCCGTTTGAAACGGAAAAATCCCTGACTGCGAATGGCTGATCAACACCGCACCCTGCAACTGCTGAGCCAGCTGCGACAAGGCCGGCACGGTGGGGTTGGGGGTCGGCAAAGCGTTGAGCCAGTCGGGCACCATCTGCTTCCAGAACTCGCCTTGCGCCTCCAGCGGGAACTGCATGCCCGGGAACACATTGGGGTACTGGTCGCCAAAGCGGAAGATGGCCCAGGCGCCTTCCTTGGCCGCACCGAAAACCTGTGGCAACTTGTCAGCGCTTGCACGGCCGCCCTTGACGCTCACGATCGCCGACGGATCAGCCGCCGAGCGGCCCCGCGACACTTGGTCCACGACATAGGTGGGAAAGCCCATGCGCACAAACAACTCGTCCCAGCCCATGCGACCGTCTGGTGTGCTCTCCCAAGTCTTGCCCGTCAGGCAGCAGCCGTGAATGAAGACCACGGGCGGCTTCTGAGCATTGACGGGCTCTTGGTAGCGCACATACATCTGCTCCACCGCAATGGTGCCTGTAGGCGCATAAGCTGGCAGCAAGGACAGGTTGGCGGACTGGATCTCCCGGCCCCCCACAAAAAAACTACCTTGCTTGGCCAGCGTCAAAGGCGTTTTGGGGTCCGTGGATGGAGCGCCGTAACCCGCGCATCCTGCCAGCACCGCACACACCCCACCCATAGCCGCAAGGGCCGAAAATTTCCGCATCAGCGTCATCTCTGTTTTCCTTTGTTATTGATGGAAGGGCTTGCTCGTGGTGAGCCAAGCCACCCACTGCCTATCGTAGCCAAACACCAACCCAAGGCGGCCCGCCCTTAAAGGTGCAGATACCCCATCACACCCGTGACCAGGCCCAGGGCTGCTGCGCCATAGACACCGGACACCATCCAGCGCTTACGGGTCAGCAAGGCAATCGCCGCCAAAGCAATCGAGACCTGCAGCAAAGTGGTGGCCATGGCCCAACGCTCGTGCACGTGCATTTCCAATTCGCTTTTTTCATTGGCGCGGGTGGCGGCGGCTTCGAGTTTTTCGGCTTCGGCCTTGATCTCGGTTTTTTCTTGTTGGTAGCGCTCAATGTCCTTGCGGAACTTTTGCTGCGCTTCGCCTTGGGTCAAGACCACCGACAGCTCGGCCAGGTTTTGCTTGCTGCTCTTGGCCTGGTAATAGTTCCACTGGTTCGAAGCGGCCGTTTTTTGAATGGACGCCTCGTTTTTAAACAGCAACGCCGCATTTTGCGAATGCCCACCCATGTAGCCAAAGAGGGCGCCCACCGTCGACAAGATGGCGGTTAGCACCGCCAGGCGCGAGGTGAAACTGTCACCACCATGCTGGGCGACGTGTTCGACTTCATGGTCGTGAGGACCATGCACATGAAAGCCTTGTCCGGACATTTCTCTCTCCTGTTATGGGTATGCGTTCGGGCTGCGCGCTTGCTGGGCAAGCGACTGCCGCGCTTATACACGCAGTCTGGAGAGAAGCCGCTCAGCCAAGCCCCCAGGCAAACGAATCCATGGCCAAAGCGCCGTTGCTGACACCACCGCGCAACAGGCGCACATCGTCGGCCTGATCACTGGCCCCCAAGGCGACCAGCAGCGGCAAGAAGTGTTCTTCGCTCGGGTGCGCACGCTCAGCCTGTGGGGCCAGCGCGCGGTAGTCCAGCAACGGCTGGGTCTGCCGAGCCAGAACTGCGGCCTCGACCCAATCGGCAAAAGCTCGCACATAGCTGGGCGGCTGGGCGCCGGGGTGGCGAAAGTCGTGCAGGTTGTGCGTGGTGCTGCCCGACGCCAGGATCAGCACGCCTTGCTCACGCAACGGCGCCAAGGCGCGGCCCAATTGCAGGGCTGATGCGGTGCTGAGGCTGAAAGGCATAGACACTTGAAAGACCGGTACCTGGCCTTGCGGCAGCAGGTGCATCAAGGGCACCCAGGCGCCGTGGTCCAGGCCGCGGCGCTCATCGGCCTCACAAGCAAAGCCAGCGGCTTGCAACAGGCGAGCCGCTTGCCGGGCCAACTCGGGCTGCCCGGCCACCGGGTACTGCAACTCATACAGCCGGGCAGGAAAGCCGCCAAAGTCGTGCACGGTGTCGGGCCGCTCGGTGGTCATGACTTTCACGTCCAGCGTTTGCCAATGCGGCGAGACCACCAGCACGGCTCTGATGGGGAGCAGCTGCTGGCCCAGGCTTTGCAGTTGGGGCCCGAGCAGCTCGGGCTCCAGCGCAAAGGTGGGTGCGCCGTGCGAGATGAACAAAACAGGTGCTTTGTCGGTGCTCATGGCGATACAGGCTGGGGGCTGAAAACGTGATCAGGCTTGGCGACGAGCGTCCAGGCTCCAGGCGCCGGCGCCGTGGGCCGCCAAGGCCAGCAAGCCACCGACCACAGCCACGTTCTTGAAGAACAGCAGCTGGGTCACAAAGGTCTGCTCAGCAGGAACCGACCAGTAGGCGTGAAAGAAGACGCTGGCCACCAGCGTGAAAACGGCCAGCACCACGGCGGCAATGCGCGTGCCATAGCCGGCCAGCAGGGCCAGGCTACCGACCACTTCGATCACCAGGGCGGCAGCGGCCGCAAACGAAGCCAGGGGCAGCCCGACCGACGAGATGTAGCCGACCGTGCCCGAAAAGCCGCTGATCTTGGCCAGACCAGCGGGCAGAAAAAGCGCGACCAGCAAAAGGCGGGAGACAAAGGCAAAACTGTTTTGAAGCGTGGATGACATGGTTGATTTCCTTGAATTGAAGCGATGAAAAAGCACTGCGCCAATGCAATGCTTGGGCTGAATTTTATTGACTCTCATAAAAAATATAAACCACCCATAAAATGATTTATTGTTTCAATAAATGGATCAATAGGAGCTTTCATGGACCGGTTTCTCGAAATGCAGACCTTCAATGCTGTGGTCGATTCGGGCAGCTTCGTGAAAGCGGCCGGGGCCCTGGGCGTGTCCAAGGCGGCGGTGTCGCGTCACGTGGTCGAGATGGAAACCCGGCTGGGCGTGCGCCTCTTGCATCGGACCACGCGGCGCCTGTCTTTGACGGACGAGGGCCAGATTTTTTATGCGCGCAGCAAAGACTTGCTGGCTGAGCTGGCCGAGGCGGAAGACGAGATCACGGCGCGCAGCGAAGCGGCGAGCGGGTTGCTGCGCATCAACGCGCCGTTTACCTTTGGCGTGCAGCACTTGGCGCCGCTGTGGGGCGAGTTCATGGCCCTGCACCCGCAGGTCAAGCTCGAAGTCACCTTGGCCGACAGGCTGGTGGACTTGGTGGAAGAAGGCTACGACATAGCCATTCGCATTGCCCGCCTAGAAGCATCGACCTTGGTGAGCAAGCAACTGACGAGCACCCGCATGGTGCTGTGCGCCTCGCCCGCCTACCTTCAGCAGCACGGCACGCCCAAGCACCCGCATGAATTGGCCGACCATGCCGTGGTGGCCTACAGCTACTGGTCTACCAAGGACGAATGGCACTTCACCGGGCCGGCGGGTCAGGCCGTCAGCGTAAAAACCACGCCGCGCCTCATGACCAACAATGGCGACACCTGCGTGGCCGCAGCGCTGGCAGGCCAGGGCATCGTGCTGCAACCGACCTTCCTGGTGGGCCAGGACTTGGCAGCAGGGCGCTTGGTGGAGCTGATGCCCGAATTTCGCTCTTTGGCCCTGGGCATCTACGCGGTCTACCCCACGCGCAAACACGTCACGCCCAAGGTGCGGGCGCTGCTGGACTTTTTAGGCAGCCGCTTTGCAAGGACGGACATGCGCTGGTGATGGTGGTGATGGCAGCTAGGGCGTCTTAGCGAATTGGCTGGGGGCTGACGCTGCAGCCGGCTCAGCGCCAGGGCCCAGTCGTCGAGCCCGGATGTACATCATCGGCGTGGTCTTGAGGTGGCGCAGGAACAGCGCCTGCAAGTTCGGCGCTGACACGCCACTGATGCGCACCAGCCGTTCCCAACTGATGTCTTCGTGCAGGTGCAGGTCTATCCAGCCGCACACTTTTTGCACGAGCTGCGCCTCACCCTGGCGGCGTGCCGTGGGCGTAGCAGGCGGCGCGTTCACGGGGTCCGTAGACGAAGAGAGACTGAGCATGTTGCAGTTGTAACGCCGCGCCCGGCCCTCCGCAATTACCCCTTTGGCAAATGCGCAGGCAGATGTGGGCGATGCGACAGGTGCAGCGGCTAAGGTCTGCTCAGGTGAACAGTGAAACAAGCACCGGGATGCTGCGGGTCGTCGCTGCTGGCACGGGCTGAAACATTGGCACCGCTGCGCCGCGCCAAGCGACGGGCCAGCGCCAAGCCGACACCCGCGCCGGCCACCTTGCTGCTGGCAAAAGGCTCGAACAAATGAGGCCAGACATGGGCAGCAATGCCCGGGCCATCGTCTTTAACGCTGACCTGCACCTCGCCGGGCGCAAGAGTGATCCGCACTTGCACGCGGCGCGGCGGCGGCAGGCTGCTGACGGCGTCCAGCGCATTGGTCAGCAAGATCAACACCACCTGGTGCAGCATGGCGGCGCTGGTGGTGACCTGCAGGGGCTCGTCCAGTACCAGCTGCAGCAGCACTTGGTTTCGCCGGGCGCGCGGCTCGATCACGGCCATGGCCCCTTGAACCACCGCGCCCACATCCACCCCTTCCAGCAGCTCGGCTGGCTCTTGGGCCGCGGGGCGCGAGATCTGGTCCATGAAACCTTCCACCATTTCGGACAGGCGCTGGGCGTCGTTGTCCAGGGCTTGAAGCAGGTCGGGCGACACGCGGCCATCCCGGGCGAGCCGCTGCGCCAGCGCATCCAGGTTCAGCCGTATATCGCCCAGCGGCTGGCGCAGCTCGTGCGGCAGTGCGGCTGCCACCAAGGCTTGTCGCTGAACCGCGTCCAGGCGGTGCAGGCGCTGGATCAGCAGGTCGCGCTCTTCGAGCAGGGCCTGCAAGTCGTCCACCCGCGCTTGCGCCTGCCAGTTGCGCTCTTCAGCACGGGCTTGGCTCACCTCGGCCAGCAGCCGCTGCCGGGTCAGCCGCTCAATCTGCAGGCCCAGGTAGCCCAGGTTGCCCAGTACAAAAATGGAAGTCCCGCCCAGGGCCATGAGCACCTGCGACGCCCCCAGGCTGACGGACGTGGCGGGGGTGCTGCTGAACAGCACAGCGGCGCCGCGTACCAGCACCACCAAAGCCGTCAGGCTGAATGCGATGGTCGTCAGCCGGGCGCCGTCCGACGACTCACTGCGCGCCAGCGCTCGGGCCTGCGAGGCCACCACCAAGGCACCCACCATGGCCACCAGGGCCGGATAGGGCGTGACTCTGGCCTCGCCCCGCAGATGCAGCAAGGCGGCATACAAGCTCAGCGACAACACGATCAGTAGCGCTGCAGCACCCGCATGCATGGGCCGCTGGCGCTCCAGGCGCAGTGAACTCCAGGCCAGCGCCAGCCAGACCAACATGAAGAGGTGCGAGGCCAGCAGGTTGGGCAACCATGCGGGCTCACCGCGCAACCAGATCACCAGGCCCATGGCCGTGGCCATGAGGCTGCTGCTGACCCACAAGCGCTGCGACAAGGTCAGGGCTTGGCGCGAGTTCGCGCGCAAGGCGATCCATGAACCCAGGGCTTGCAGCACGCCCAGGATGGCCAGCATCAAAAAAGCCGTGCGTACGTGAAACAGGGCGTCGTTCACTGCCCTCCCCCGCCTGGCCTGTCGTCCTTGCCATCTTTGCCATCTTGCTCATCCTGGAGCCACGCGGCCAAGCCGTGGCCAGCGGTCAGCTTGAACAGGTCAGACAAAGACTGGGCGCCCATCTTCTCGAGCACCCGGGCGCGGTGCACCTTCACCGTGCCGGGCACGGAGCCGTGCAGCCGGGCAATTTCCCGGTTGGCCAGGCCGTTGAGCATGAGCACGCACACCTCGCGCTCGCGCCGGGTCAGGTCGCTCCAGTGCCGGCGCAAGCGCCCGGCCACATCGGCCTGGCTGCGGCTGGTGTGGTACTGGTCGAAGGCTCGCTCGACGCTCTCCAGCAGTTGCGCCAGACGAACAGGCTTGAGCAAAAAGTCCTGCGCACCGCCCTTGAGCGCGTCAATGATTTCCTGCGGCGCGCTCTGCCCGCTGATGAAGATCACCGGCACCTCGTCTTGCTGCTGCACCAGCCAGTCGCGGATTTCCAGCCCCGTGCCGTCGGGCAGGCGCATGTCCAGCAGCAGCACGCGCGGACCAGCGGGCCGGCGCGCCGCCATGTAGTCCTGCCGACTGCCGTAGAGGTCCACCACAAAACCATGGCCACGCAGGGCCATCGACAGGGCCCGTTGCATGGACGGGTCGTCTTCAATCAGCTCGACGAGCCGCACATCGCGCACCGCGCTGCCGGCCAAGGGTTTGGCATAGCCCGAGGGGAAAGCGGTCAGCATGCTTTGGCCTCCACGAGTGCCTGCTCATGACCTGGCAGGTCCACGGTGGGCAAGACCAGTGTCAGCTGCAGACGGGGCGGCGACACCCCCAGCTGGTGCATGGACAAATGCCCGGCGTGCGCTCTGGCCAGGTGTTCGAGCGTGAGCAAGTCGAGCCATAAGTCGGCGTCTGCCGCAGATAGGGGCAGCGCGGCCTGGCCGGCGCCGGTTTCTTGCGGCCAAGTCCCCAGCGGGGCAACACTGGCTCTGACTTCGACATCGACTCTCAGTCCCGCCCGACCTGGCGGCACCGGCGATAGAGTCAACGCGGTTTCCGTACTGCCGTGCGTCAAGCGTTTGAGCACAGCGATCAGGGAAGTCGACAGCAAGGTGGCGTCGCAATGCAGAGGCAGCGTCGGCGCCAGCAAATGCGGCTGTGCGCGCAGTCCAGCCAGTTCGCAGGCCCGAGACAGATCGGCCAGCAAGTCGTCTGCGGACACAGGTCGCAACTGCGGTGCGGGGCCGCTGGCCAGGGTGCGTGTGCGATCCAGATAAACACTGATGCGATCAATATCCCCGAGCAGGTCTTCCAGTTGCACTGGCGACATGGCCGCCAGTGGTTGGCGGGCCGAGGATTCGAGCGACAGCTGGATGGCCGCCAGGGGCTGGTTGATCTCATGGGCGATCTGCGAGGCCAGCGCGCCGCTGGGGGCGTGCTGCAGGCGCAGCAGCGCATCGCGCTCGCCGGTCATGCCGTCCAGCCGGTTCTGCACCTTGACCAACGCCAGGCGCGTTTCGTAAGCACGTGAAAAGCGCAGGCCGATGTAGCCGAACTGCAGCATGATGCCGACTATCAGCATGGCCAGAAAAACCAGCCAATTGCCGAGCTTGGCGTCCATGGCATGGCTGCCTTGGCCCATGAAGAACAAGGGAATGCGCAGCATCCAGATCAGTCCTACCAGCATGACGACGCGCAGCAAGAGCTTCATGGCAGGGGACTGCGCGGTCGCTGGCAGTCGACGTAGCAGGTCAGCCGCAGGCAACAAAAGCGGCAATCCATTGCCCAGGCTCACATAGGTCACTATCCAGTAAGGCTTGTGCTCAGCCAGCCAGCCGTAGCCTGCGCCATAGACCAGCACCGCCAAGCCAACGCCCATCAACTGCCGCCCCAGGTCGGGAATAGGGCCTATCAGAGCGCGCAGGGATAGCACCACGGTCAGGGAATGGCCGACCTCCAGTGCATTGGGCAGTGCCACACCCAACCAGGGCGGCAGGTCAGCCCGGAAGGCTGTGATCGAAGTCGCCACAGCCGTGACGAAGGTGGACGCAATCCACAGGCGGGCGGACAAGTCAGGCTGCAAGCGAAACAGCCAGACCACCAGCACCGCTGTGCTGAACAGGAAGATCCCGTAAAAAAGAAAGATGGCCTGAAGCGAAAGGATTTGCATGGACCACTGGCTGCCAATGAATTGCAGACTGGTGACTATTTGTTACAAAACTAATTTAGCAGATACGGCATCCGTACCCCAATTGGGTAACTCGACTCCCCGGCGCCAGAGCAGCGCCCAATGGGTCTAATGTCACCGCGCTGCGTGATAACTGCCGGTGCCGCGCCTGATCACCTCGTCTTGCGCCAGCACCTCACCAGGCAGGCAGTCGCTTTGCTGACTGACCTCCTCATACAGCGGCGCAAAGTCGATCGAGGCCAAGGCCAGCAAGTCACCCAACTGGTCCAGCACAAAGTAGCTTTCCTGAAAATCGTCAATGCGGTAACGCGTGCGCAGCACCCGCTCAAGCTTGAAGCCCAGGCGATTGGGCGACGGATCTTCCAGCGCAAAAATACTTTCGCTGGCCGATGATGCAATGCCCGCACCGTAGATGCGCAGCCCGTCCGCTTGCTGCACCAGGCCAAACTCGACGGTGTACCAATACACGCGGGCGAGCTTGTCCAACATGCCCAGGCGCTTGGCACGCAGACCGCCTTGGCCATAGGCCTGCATGTAGTCGGCCATGGCGGGGTTGAGCAGCAGGGGCACATGGCCGAACACGTCATGAAAAACGTCGGGCTCTTGCAAGTAGTCCAGCTCATGCGGCTGGCGGATGAAGTTACCAGCGGGAAAGCGGCGGTTGGCCAGGTGTTCAAAAAACACATCGTCAGGCACCAGCCCCGGCACGGCCACGACTTGCCAGCCGGTGCGCTGCATCAACAGCTCAGACAGTTGCTCAAAGTTCGGGATTTGCGCCGGGCCAATCGGCAGCGCCTGCATGCCGCGCACAAAAGCGTCGCACGCGCGGCCGGGCAGCAGCCGGCTCTGCCTGTCAAACAGCGTTTTCCACACCGCGTGGTCTTGTGCGGTGTAGGCCGCCCAGCCTTGGTCTGTGGTCCAGTCAGCGCGGGCGGGCTGGGTTGGCTGGCCTGCGGCCAGGCCGTGCTTGGAAGGTAACTCAGAGGCGGCCATACCCGCGCCTCAGGCTGCCTGCTGGCCGACAGGCTCAACCTGCAGCGCGCCCCGGCGGATTTGGTCACGCTCGAGTGACTCAAACAGCGCCTTGAAGTTGCCTTCGCCAAAACCTTCGTCACCGGCCCGTTCGATGAACTCAAAGAACACGGGGCCCAGCAGCGGCTGGGAAAAAATCTGGAGCAAGAGCCGCTTGCTGCCGCCCTGGGTCGAGCCGTCCAGCAAGATGCCGCGCGCTTGCAGCTCGGCCACCGGCTGGCCGTGACCGGGCAGGCGATCGGCCAGCATGTCGTAATACACCTCGTTGGGGGCCGTCATCAGTGGAATGCCCGCCATTTGCAGCTGGTCCACGGTGTCCATCAGGTTGTCGGTGAGCAGGGCCACGTGCTGAATGCCCTCGCCGCTGAACGCCATCAAGAACTCTTCAATCTGGCCTGATGTCTTGCCGGCTTCTTCGTTAAGTGGAATGCGAATCAGCCCGTCCGGCGCGGTCATGGCCTTGGAGGTCAGCCCGGTGTAGTCACCCTGAATGTCGAAGTAACGGATCTCACGGAAGTTGAACAGCCGCTCGTAAAACGCCGCCCAGTGCGCCATGCGGCCGCGGTACACGTTGTGCGTGAGGTGGTCTACCAACTTGAGGCCCACGCCTTGCGGGCGGCGGTCTACGCCGGGGAGGAACTGGAAGTCGATGTCATAGATCGACTGGCCGTCTTCGTAGCGGTCGATCAGGTACAGCGGCGCACCGCCAATGCCCTTGATGGCGGGCAGGCGCAACTCCATCGGTCCGGTGGGAATCTCCAGCGGCTGCGCGCCCAAGGCCAGCGCGCGGGCATAGGCCTGGTGCGCGTCACGCACCCGAAACGCCAAGCCGCAGGCCGACGGGCCATGCTCGGCCACGAAGTACGCCGCCTCGGACTGGGGCTCGCGGTTGACGATGAAATTAATGCCGCCCTGGCGGTACAGCAGCACGTCTTTGGATCGGTGCCGGGCGACGAGCTGAAAGCCCATCTTTTCAAACAAAGGCTCAAGCACGTTGGGCGTGGGCGATGCGAACTCAACAAACTCAAAACCCATCAAACCCATGGGGTTGTCAAACAAATCAGCCACAGGGCCTCCTGCGAAAAAGTGAACGAAACGGAACCGAGAAGGTCAGCGTTGTTCAGCAGGGGGCGCGCCCGGCACGCCGCGCACGCTGCGGGCGAGGTGGTCGCCCATGAAGCGGGCCGTGCCGCTGGGCAGCAAGCTCATGCGTTTGGTTGTCATCACAACCAGATTAGGCGGGTTTGACCGCTCTGTCAACCGCTTTCGTTGTCTTGACAATCAGTTTTCATTCAGCCTTTATGATCCGGCTCAACCCCTCTTAGCGCACTATGCCGCCTATGCCCGCCCGCACACCCCCAGCCAAAACTGCCCTGCCCCGCCCAAGCTCGGCCAACCCCTCGTTTGAACTTGTGGACTTGTTGGGTTACCGGCTGGTTCGGCTGTCAGCCACCATTGGCCAGCTGGCCGACAAAGAAGCAGCCGAAGTCGCCGACCTGACCCTGCCCGAGTACCGCGTCTTGGTGGTGTTGCTGAGCGACGGGCCTTTGGGCGTGGCGGGCTTGCAGCAAGCCATGCTAATCGACAAAGCGTGGATCAGCCGAACGCTGGGCAAGCTGGCGGGCAAAGGGCTGGCAGTTTCCAAGCCCGACGAGAGCGACGGCCGGCGCAGTGCATTTAGCCTCACGGCCAAAGGCCGACGCGCCGCCACGCAGCTGGCAGAACGCGCCAAGCTTCGCCAAGCCAAGATCCTGCGCGGCATGGGCAAATCCGCCGTGACCGATCTGCTGACCCTGCTGGACCAGGTTCAGAAAAACGTGGACGAGATGGCCTGAGCTGCAGCAGCGGGTTTCACGCCCAAGCCTTGGGGCGGCCCGGCGGATCGGGCAAGGCGCTTAAACGCGGGCAGCTGCGGAAAAGGCCTTGTTGGCGATCTTCCAGCCGTTGGCGGTTTTCAGCAGCACAAAGTAGCCGGTGAACACCGTGGCGCCGTGGTGCAGCGTGACCCGCGCACAGGCTGCCGTGCCGGCCACTTCAATGCGGTCGACGCTGCGCCGGCGCTGTGATTCGTCCGCTGCGGGCTGGCCTTTGAAGCGTTCGCAGTAAAAGTCCAGCGACCAAGAGGTGAAGCCTTCTTCGCGCATGGACTCGATATGCGCCGTCGGCAAAAACGCTTGGCGCATGTGCGCGGCATCGTCCTGGGCGTGGCCCTGGAAATAGTGCGCAATCGGCTCGCAAGCGGCACGCTCTTCGGCGCTGAGCCCGGCGGGGTAGGAAGGCTGGGTGGTGGGGGAGTTGGTTTGCATGGTCGGTCTGTCTTCCAATTAACGATGAACAGCTGTGTGCTGCAACTGCAGGACTGTAGCGCGCCGCTGCCGGCGTACCGCGCCCTCTGGCGCGCTACGATCGTCGGTGTACCGCTTTGGCGGACGCGGACCGAATCACTGAAGGAACACCAAGCATGAACCCGACTGACGACGACATCTCGCGCGCACGCGTGCACCTGGCTGCGGCTAACCGCCTGGCGGTGTACGACGAATTGGAAGAAGGCATCGACAACCACTTCACCATGTGCGTTCCAGGCCACACGGACCGTTACTTGGTCTTGCCGTTCGGGCTGCACTGGTCAGAAGCCAAGGCCAGCGACCTGATCGTATTCAACGAAGCCGGTGAGGTGCTGGAAGGCCAAGGCAGCCTCGAGCTGAGCGCTCTGGCCATCCACGCGCCGCTGCACCGGGCAACCGGCGCCAAAGTCATACTCCATACCCACCAGACCTGGGCGCTGGCGCTGAACATGCTGGAAGACAACCGCCTGCTGCCCGGCAGCCAGACCGCAGCCTTTTTCACCCGCGATATTGCCTATGACGACGGCTACACGGGCATCGCCGATTCCCTGAGCGAAGGCGAACGCCTGGCCGGTGTGCTGGGTGACAAGAAGATCATGTTCATGAAGAACCACGGCGTACTGACCGTGGGCGACACCGTGGCCCAGGCGTACCGGCGGCTCTACAAGCTGGAACGCGTTTGCCGCGCCCAGATCCTTGCCATGTCCACCGGCCGGCCGCTCGCCGTGCTGGACGATGAAATGGTCGAGAAAGTGGCAGCGCCCAATCCCCACAACAGCCACTCGCAGGCCGAGCGCGAAGCCCTTTACTTCGCCGCCATGATGCGTGTGCTGGATCGGGAGATGCCGGGTTATGCGGATTGAGCGGAAGGGCTAAAGCCGCTTAAAACCTGAACCCGGCGCCCACGGTAAAGCCATTGACTGACCTGCCCCCCATAAACCGTACCAGCGATATTTCCGAGAAGTCCATCAACTGA
>JBBAPH010000035.1:0-23315 GCA_040400935.1 Polaromonas sp. | reverse complement strand
TCGTCCATCATGGGCTCGATCAACATCATCGTCACCATCTTGAACATGCGCGCCCCTGGCATGACCCTGATGAAGATGCCGATGTTTGTGTGGACCTGGCTGATCACGGCCTACCTGCTGATCGCCGTGATGCCCGTGCTGGCTGGCGCCATCACCATGACGCTGACGGACCGCCACTTTGGCACCAGCTTCTTCAACCCAGCGGGCGGCGGTGACCCGGTGATGTACCAGCACATCTTCTGGTTCTTCGGTCACCCCGAGGTCTACATCATGATCTTGCCGGCTTTCGGCATCGTCTCCCAGATCATCCCGGCCTTCTCGCGCAAGCGCCTGTTCGGCTACGCCTCGATGGTCTACGCCACCGGTTCCATCGCGATCCTGAGCTTTGTCGTGTGGGCTCACCACATGTTCACCACGGGCATGCCTGTCACGGGCCAGTTGTTCTTCATGTACTCGACCATGCTGATCGCCATCCCCACGGGTGTGAAGGTCTTCAACTGGATCGCCACCATGTGGAAAGGCTCCATGACCTTTGAGACGCCCATGCTGTTTGCAGTCGGCTTCCTCTTTGTGTTCACCATGGGCGGCTTCACCGGCCTGATCCTGTCGGTCGCTCCAATTGATATCCAGCTGCAAGACACCTACTACGTGGTCGCGCACTTCCACTACGTGCTGGTCGCAGGCTCGCTGTATGCCATGTTTGCCGGCTACTACTACTGGTGCCCCAAGTGGACTGGCGTGATGTACAACGAAACGCGCGGCAAGATCCACTTCTGGTGGTCGCTGATCGCTTTCAACGTCACCTTCTTCCCTATGCACTTCCTGGGTCTGGCCGGCATGCCCCGTCGCTACGCCGACTACCCGATGCAGTTCGCCGACTTCAACGCCATCGCCAGCGTGGGCGCCTTTGCATTCGGCTTGGCACAGGTTTACTTCTTCGTGTTCGTGGTTTGGCCCACCATGCGCGGCATTGGCCCCAAAGCGCCTGCCAAGCCTTGGGAAGCCGCTGAAGGCCTGGAGTGGGAAGTTCCCTCGCCAGCCCCGTTCCACACCTTTGAGAACCCACCCAAGCTGGACGCTACCGCGACCCGCGTGATTGGTTGATTCGCCAAGCCATGACACCTGAGCAGCAAAAGAACAACCGACGCCTGGGCCTGATCCTGGCGACGGTCGCGTTCGTCTTTTTCGTAGGGTTCATGGCACGCATGATCTTGCTGGCCAAGCCCTGAGATCGCCCGAACTATGCGCCTGGGCCTGAAACGCGACAACACCCGTATGCTCGGCAAGCTGGGCGTGATCGTGGTTGGCATGTTCGCCTTTGGCTATGCCCTGGTGCCGCTGTACAACGCGATTTGCGAGATGACCGGCATCAATGTGCTGGCCTTGGGTGACCGCCAGATTCCGGGCGCCACCTCGTCGCATGCGGCCAACACGCAGGTGGACCGCACGCGCACGATCACGGTCGAGTTTGACGCGAATGCCCGCGGGCCCTGGCAGTTCAAGCCGGCTCAGCGCTCGTTGCAGGTGCATCCAGGCGAGCTGACGACGGTGATGTACGAGTTCCAGAACGTGCAAGGCCGGACCATGTCAGCGCAGGCTATTCCGAGCTATGCGCCGCGTGAGTCGGCCGCGCATTTCAACAAGCTCGAATGTTTTTGTTTCAGCCAGTACACGCTGGGCCCAGGCGAGAAAAAGCAATGGCCCGTGGCCTTTGTGATTGACAGCAAGCTGCCCAAGGACGTGACCACGATCACCTTGTCTTACACCTTCTTTGAAGTCGGTGGCAAGGTGCCTGCGGCTCCCGTGGCCCAGCAAGTGCCGACGCCTGCGGTCACCGCGGCGCAAGGCGGTTGATGGCCATGGCCAAGTTGCCCTGGTGGCGCACGGTCAAGGCCGTGGCTTGGTCTTTTGTTGGTCTGAGGGCGCGCGGCGATTTTGAGCAGGACGTCAAGACGCTCAATCCCTTGCACCTGGTTTTTGTGGCCTTGGTCGGCGTGTTTTTGTTTGTGCTGGCCTTGGTGGGTTTGGTGAACTGGGTCGTACCCGGTTGAAGCGGCCCTGTAGTTTCAGGTGATGTGGGTTCGACCCGCCTCACATCGTTTTTAGTTTTGAAGTTTGAGCAGTTTGAGAACCAAGAGGAATTGAGAGATGTCTTCAGCAACACACGGGGCCACCCCCTATTACTTTGTGCCAGGCCCCTCGCGCCACCCCGTGATGGCGGCGATCGGTTTGTTCTTCGTCATTTTGGGCGCAGGGCAGTGGATCAATGGCGCGGGTTGGGGCGCTTATTCCCTGGCTTTTGGCCTCTTGTGGTGGCTGGGCGTGCTGTACCAGTGGTTCAGCGAGGCTGTAGGCGAGAGCGAAGGAGGGCTGTACAGCCGCCGTATCGACATGTCGTTCCGCTGGAGCATGAGCTGGTTCATCTTTTCGGAAGTGATGTTCTTCGGCGCTTTTTTCACCGCCTTGTGGTGGGCCCGTTCGCACTCGGTGCCTGCGCTGGGCAGCCTGGACAACGCGTTGCTGTGGCCTGACTTCAAAGCGGTCTGGCCCAGCATGTCCGCTGGCGTGACCGCATCGCCTGCAGGTATCGTCGAGCCCTTTAGCACGGTCGGCCCTTTCTGGTTGCCAACCATCAACACGGCTTTGCTGCTGACCTCGGGCGTGACGCTGACCATTGCCCACCATGCCCTGCGTGAAGGCCACCGCGCCAAGACCATCAGCTTCATGTGGATGACGGTGTTGCTGGGCGTGATCTTCCTGGGCGTTCAGGGCTACGAGTACGCGCACCTGTACAGCGACCTCAACCTCAAGCTGGACTCAGGCATTTACGGCTCGACCTTTTACATGCTGACCGGCTTTCACGGCTTTCATGTCTTCGTCGGCATGTTGATGCTGCTGTTCATCACGCTGCGCCTGCAAAAAGGTCACTTCACGGCTGATAAGCACTTTGGCTTTGAAGGCGCCGCTTGGTACTGGCACTTCGTGGACGTGGTCTGGCTGGGTCTGTACATCTTGGTTTACTGGCTTTGATGGGCTGCGGCCCCGCCCTCGGGCTGGGCTGAGTGCCACGCAAAAAAGGCCGCGATGCGGCCTTTTTTCTTTTCCCTTCCGTTTTTTCCGGGCACTGTCCCAGGCGAGCGGCCCTCCAACAAGTCAGCCGACAGGCAGGCCCTTAGGCTGGATATAGCCCAGCTTGTAGGCCACCAAAACGCAGATGAAGAGCAAGATGGAAAAGCCGACCCGAAAAGCCAGGGCCTTGGCCATGTGGTTGGACTTGGCGCCTTCTTTGCTGCCGCCCTTCATCATGAAATACAAAGCGGTAGCCAAGCTGCCGAGGATGGCGACAAACGCCAGTGCAATGAGATAAGACATGAATCGGATTATCCGTCCACCTTTGCCCCACACGCCATGAGCGCATCGACTGCCCCCGTCCGTTCCGTGCGCTTTTGGGTGCTCACGCTGGCGACGCTTGCGATGGTGGTACTGACCTTCTCGCTCGGGCGCTGGCAACTCAACCGCGCCGCCTACAAAGAGCAGCTGCAAGCAGCGATCGAGGCACAAGCCGCCCAGCCCGCACTGAATGCCGCGGCCTTGGTGTCGGCAGCTGCTCAGGACGTGCTGCATCGCCGCGTGAGCTTGACCGGCACTTGGCAGTCCGCCCAAACCGTGTACTTGGACAACCGGCCCCAACATGGACGGCCGGGCTTTTGGGTCGTCACGCCCTTGGCCTTGGAAGGTACGGGCCGCGTGGTGTTGGTACAGCGTGGCTGGATTCCCCGCGACTTCATGGACCGCAGCCGCCTGGCCACCGTGCAAACGCCAACCGGTGGTGTGCAGGTCAGTGGGCAAATAGCCCTGAAACCTGGGCAGCTCTATTCGTTCAAGGGCGGGGACTCGGGCCGAATCCGGCAAAATCTCGATATTGCGACTTACCGTGCGGAAACCGGCCTGCCCCTGTTAGACGCCTTGGTGGTGCAAACCGGCCCGGCCAGTGAAGGCTTGCAGCGCGACTGGGATGCCCCCAACACCGGCGTGGACAAGCACTACGGTTATGCCTTCCAGTGGTTCGGGCTGTGTGCTCTGCTGGTGGGCTTGTACGCCTGGTTTCAGTGGCTCGCACCGCTTTGGAAAAATCGGCGGCGCTGACGCCTTGAAGGGCCTCTGAACAGCCGCTTGCTGAATTTTGAATTGATTGAAAGTCCACCTTTGTCCACCGAGCCTTTGACGCCTTCCCGCCAAGACCAGCCCCTGGGCTTGACCGTTCACACCTTGCCCGACGGGTCCGCCGCGCCCAGCACCACTCTGGGCCGCTGGAAGATGCTCCTGATCTTGCTGGTCTGTGCCTCGCCAGTGATTGCCTCGTACTTCACGTACTACGTGGTTCGCCCTGAAGGCCGCCGCAATTTTGGCGAGCTCATCAACCCGCAGCGACCTTTGCCGTCTGTGCCAGCCGCACGGCTCGACGGCAGTGCGGTGGCCCTGACCGAACTCAAGGGCCAGTGGCTGCTGGTCAGCGTGGCCGGTGGTGCCTGCGACAAAGCCTGCCAGGAGCATTTGTATTTCCAGCGGCAGTTGCGCGAATCGCTGGGCCGTGAAAAAGACCGGCTCGACTGGGTCTGGCTGGTCAGCGACGACGCGCCGATTGCGCCTGCACTCAGCACCGCCTTGCAGGGCGCGACGGTGCTGCGCTTGCCCGCCGCGTCGATCGATCAGTGGCTGGCGCCAGCAGCCGGTCAGCGAACCGCAGACCACTTGTACTTGGTCGATCCCCTGGGCAACTGGATGATGCGTTTCCCCGCCGGCTTGGACGTGCCTGCCGCGGCCAAGGCCAAGCGCGATCTGGAGCGCGTGCTGCGCGCCGCCGCCAGCTGGGACCAGCCCGGCCGCTGAACACCATGCCTGAACAAGCCCAAGCCCTTTACGACCTCAGCCCGACCCTGCGCCTCATGGCCATGGGCCTGGTGCTGTCCCTGGCCCCGCTGGCCTGGATCTGGCTGCGCCAGCGCCGCGCCACGCCTGCGCATCGCCTTCGCCTGCTCACGCTGTTCACCTTGTTCCTGACCTTTGACCTGGTGCTGTTCGGTGCCTTCACCCGACTGACTGACTCGGGCCTGGGCTGCCCGGATTGGCCGGGTTGTTACGGCAGCGCCAGCCCGGTCGGGGCAGTCGCGCACATCAGCAACGCACAAGCCGACATGCCCACCGGGCCGGTGACCCATTCCAAAGCCTGGATCGAGATGATCCACCGCTACTTGGCCACCGCTGTCGGTGTGCTGATCCTGACCTTGACCGTCGCCACCTGGGCGGCATGGCGTCAACGCGCGCGCGGGGCCCTGTTGGCCGTGCAGCCCGCTTGGCCGACTTTCACGCTGCTGTGGGTGTGCCTGCAAGGGGCGTTTGGTGCACTGACTGTGACCATGAAGCTGTTCCCCGCCATCGTCACCATGCATCTGCTGGGCGGCATGGTCTTGCTGGCCTTGCTGCAAGGCCAGGCCGTGCGCCATGCGCAGTCGGCGGGGGAGGCCAGCATCACCGTGATCCCGCAGCGCCTGCGCTGGCTGCTTGTCGCCACCTTTGCTTTGCTTTGGTTGCAGATCGCCCTGGGCGGCTGGGTCAGCACCAACTACGCCGTGCTGGCTTGCACGCAATTTCCCGGATGCCAAGGGTCGATGTGGCCGGCCATGGACTTCGAGCAAGGCTTCACCCTGTGGCGTGCGCTGGGGGCAGCTGGGCAGGGCGGTGAAAATATCAGCTTTCAAGCGCTGACTGCCATTCACTACACCCATCGCCTGGCCGCTTATGCGGTGTTTGCTGCCTTGCTGTTGCTGGCACGGGCCTTGAGCCGCGTGCCCGCGCTGCGCGGCCATGGCCGCTGGCTGCTGGCGCTGGCCTTGTGGCAACTGGCCAGTGGCCTGTCGAATGTGGTGCTGGGCTGGCCGTTGATCGCCGCCGTGGCGCACACTGGCGGTGCTGCGGCTCTGGTGGTGGTGCTCACCGGTGCCCTTTTTTCCAGCCGCAGCGAAAGCTCGGCCCTGCCTTCCGCGTTGAGCGCTACAAGACTGTCTGCATGAACCCGTCCGATTCTTCGCCAGCCGCGCCTGCTGCTGTTTTACCTGTGGCCCCAGCCTCCAAATGGTCGCAGTACTACGCGCTGACCAAGCCCCGTGTGGTGCAGCTCATCGTGTTTTGCGCCTTGATCGGCATGGTGCTGGCCGTCCCCGGCATGCCCTCGCTGGCCGACCTGCGTTTGGCGCTGATTGCTTCAGCTGGCATCTGGCTAGTGGCTGGCGCCGCGGCAGCTTTCAACTGCTTGGTCGAGCAGCACATCGACGCCAAGATGCGCCGCACCGCTTGGCGCCCCACGGCCAAGGGCCAGATGAGCAACGCCTGGACGCTGACTTTTTCTGTCGGCCTGTGCCTGCTGGGTTCCATCTTGCTGTACGTCTGGGTCAACCCGCTGACCATGTGGCTGACCTTTGCCACCTTTGTGGGTTACGCCGTGGTCTACACCGTGATCCTCAAGCCGCTCACGCCGCAGAACATCGTGATCGGTGGCGCTTCGGGCGCCATGCCGCCGGTGCTGGGCTGGGCCGCGATGACCGGCAATGTCGGCCCTGAGGCGCTGATCTTGTTCCTGATTATTTTCTTGTGGACGCCGCCGCATTTTTGGGCGCTGGCGCTGTACCGGGTGGAGGACTATCGCAAGTCCGGTTTGCCCATGCTGCCGGTCACGCATGGCAATGAGTTCACGCGCTTCCAGATCTTGCTCTACACCTTTGTGCTGTTTGCGGCTTGCCTTTTGCCTTTTGTTTATCAGATGAGCGGCTATCTGTATTTAGCCGCTGCGGTGCTGCTGAGCATTGGCTTTTGCTGGTACGGCTGGCGCTTGTGGCGGGCGTATTCGGACGAGCTGGCCCGCAAGACCTTTCGTTTTTCACTGATCCATTTGTCTCTGCTGTTCGCGGCCTTGCTGACGGACCATTACATCCAATGAAGTTCCTCTTCACATCAGTGCCGCGCCGGGGCTTTTTGAGCGCCGTGGCGGCCTTGGCCCTGGGCACTTTGTTGGCCTGCTCGCCCGCCAAGCCGCAGTTCAAGAGCGTGGATATCACCGGTGCCGACTACGCCCGCGGCTTTTCGTTGACCGACGCCAGCGGCCAGGTCCGCACGTTCAAAGACTTCAGCGGCAAGGCCGTGGTGGTGTTTTTTGGTTTCACCCAATGTCCCGACGTTTGCCCCACGGCCTTGGCCGAGTTGGCGCAGGTCAAGCGCGAACTCGGCGCCGACGGTCAACGCCTGCAAGGCATCTTCATCACGCTGGACCCGGAGCGCGACACGCCCGAGCTGCTCCAAGCCTACATGGCCAACTTCGACCTCAGCTTCGTGGCTCTGCGCCCCACGCTTGAGCAATTGCCCGAGGTGGCCCGCGACTTCAAGATCTTCTACAAAAAGAACGAAGGCAAGACGCCGGGCAGTTACACGCTCGACCATTCGGCGGGCAGCTATGTGTTTGACCCGCAAGGCCGGGTGCGCCTGTACACCCGCAACGGCACGGGCGCCAGCGCGCTGGCTTCGGACATCGCCTTGTTGCTGCAGGGCAAGTAAGGCGCGCAGCATGCGTGCTGCCTCCAGTGACTCAAAAAACGCGCTGACAGGCGCGTTTTTTTGTGAGTCAAGGGGCTGGGCTTGAATACTGTTGAGCCATGCCTGGCATAGGGGCCTTTGCGTATGGTGGCTTCTCGCTGCTGCCACCATAATCCGCCCGAGTTGGCTTTCTGCGAGGGCCAGCGAGAACACTAAAAACGGAGACAAACAACATGCAACACCTCAAACCCACCCGCCGCACCGTCCTGTCACTGGCCGGCGCTTCCCTGCTCACCACCACTTCGGGCGCTTGGGCCCAAGCCGCCTTTCCTAACAAGCCCATCAAGGTGATCGTTCCTTCCGCGCCGGGCGGTGTGGCCGACATCTTGACGCGCCTGATCGCCCCCAAGATGACCGAGGCCTTGGGCCAGCCGGTGGTGGTCGAGTACCGCGCTGGCGCGGCCGGCACCATTGGCCTGAACGCCGTGGCCAAGTCACCAGCCGACGGCTACGCCATGGTGTTCGTGTCCGAAACCCATGCCGCCGGCGAGTCGCTTTATCCCAAGCGCGGCTACAACATGCAGCGTGATCTGGTGCCGCTGGCCTCCATCGGCAACTTTCCCCAGGTGCTGGTGGTCAACAAAAACTTGCCTGTCACCTCCATCAAGGAACTGCTGGACTACGCCCGCGCCAACCCGGGCAAGCTGTCGTATGGCTCGGGCGGCGTGGGCAACACGTATCACATGGCTATGGAGCTCTTGGGCCAGATGGCCAACGTCAAGATGCTGCATGTGCCTTACAGCGGCGCCAACACGGCGCGCACCGACCTGATTGGCGGGCAGATCCAGCTGATGTTCGACACCATTGGCAGCATGGAGCAGCACATCAACGCCGGCACCGTGCGGGCACTGGCCATCAGCTCGTCGCAGCGCTATCCCCGTGTGCCCAATTTGCCCACCATTGCTGAAGCGGGCGTGCCGGGCTATCTGTTTGAGTCTTGGTGCGGCCTGATGGGACCGGCCGGCATTCTACCGGCTGTCGCTGCACGCATCAACGACGCGGTGAACCTGGCCCTGCAAGACAAGGCGATCACCGCGCAGTTCGAGGCCAACGGCGTGGTACCCCGAATTGCCAGCGCTCAGGAGTTCGGCGGCTGGATCAAGACCTCGGTGGACAAGTTGGCGCAGGTCATCAAGACGGGCGATATCAAGGTCAACTGAGGCGTCCGCTTAGAGCTACAAAAAAAAACGCGCCCGAGGGCGCGTTTTTTCATGGGAGGGATAAAGCTATCAAGCCAAGGCATTGACCACCGCATCACCCATTTGCGCCGTGCCGACCTTGGTCGTGCCTTCGCTGTAGATGTCGCCGGTGCGCAGGCCTTTCGCCAGCACTTTTTGCACAGCCGCTTCGATGCGCTGGGCGGCTGCTTCCTGGTTCAGGCTGAAACGCAGCATCATGGCCGCGCTCAAGATGGTGGCCAGCGGGTTGGCCACGCCTTTGCCGGCAATATCCGGCGCGCTGCCGTGGCTGGGCTCGTACAGGCCTTGGCTCTTGGTGTTCATGCTGGCAGACGGCAGCATGCCGATGGAGCCCGTCAGCATGGACGCTTCGTCGCTCAAGATGTCGCCGAACATATTGCCGGTGACCACCACGTCAAAGCGCTTGGGTTCCTTGACCAGTTGCATGGCCGCGTTGTCCACGTACATGTGGTCCAGCGCGATGTCGGGGTACTCTTTGCCGACGTCAGTGACCACGTCTTTCCAGAACTGGAAGGTTTCCAGCACGTTGGCCTTGTCGACGCTGGTGACGCGGCCTTCTGATCCAGCTGCCTTGCGCTTGCGGGCGGCCTGGAATGCCACGTGGGCGATGCGCTCGATCTCGGGCTTGGAATAGCGCATGGTGTCAAACGCTTCTTCGGCACCGGGGAAGTGGCCGTCAGTCGCGATGCGGCGGCCGCGCGGTTGACCAAAGTAAATGTCGCCGGTCAATTCTCGGATGATCAGGATGTCCAGGCCAGAGATCAGCTCGGGCTTGAGGCTGGACGCACCGACCAGCTGCTCGTAGCAAATGGCAGGGCGGAAGTTGGCGAACAAGCCCATGTTCTTGCGCAAGCCCAGGATGGCTTGCTCGGGGCGCAGTGGGCGGTCTAGCGTGTCGTATTTCCAGTCGCCCACCGCGCCAAACAACACGGCGTCCGAGGCCATGGCCAGTTTCAACGTGGACTCCGGCAGGGGGTGGCCGTGCGCGTCGTAAGCCGCACCGCCAACGAGAGCGGTTTCCATTTCAAACTTCAGGTCCAGAACATTCAGGACTTTGACGGCCTCGGCGACGATTTCGGTGCCGATGCCATCACCGGGAAGGACTACGATTTTCATGTGGTTTTCTTTTTAGGTTGTTGGGGTTCAGGCGTTGATGTGCGCCAGCCAAGGCTTGGTGGCCAGGCGTTCGGCTTCAAAGGCCTTGATCTTGTCGGCGTTGCGCAGCGTCAAACCGATGTCGTCCAGGCCGCCGATCAGGCAAAACTTTTTAAAGACCTGCACTTCAAACGGCAGCTCCGCGCCTTGCGGCTTGATGACGACCTGGCGCTCCAGGTCAATGGTCAGCTGGTAACCGGGAAAAGCCAGTGCCTCGTCAAACAGTTGCGCCACTTGCGCTTCGGGCAGCACGATGGGCAAGAGTCCGTTCTTGAAGCTGTTGTTGAAGAAGATGTCCGCGTAGCTGGGCGCGATGATGGCGCGAAAGCCGTATTGGTCGAGTGCCCAGGGCGCGTGTTCGCGGGAAGATCCGCAGCCAAAGTTCTTGCGCGCCAGCAAGATGGAGGCGCCTTGGTAGCGCGGCTGGTTCAGCACGAAGTCCGGGTTGGGCTTGCGGCTGGCGGGGTCCTGGCCGGGAAAACCGGCGTCCAGATAACGCCAGGCGTCAAACAAGTTCGGGCCGAAGCCGGTCTTGCGGATGGACTTGAGGAACTGCTTGGGAATGATGGCGTCGGTGTCCACGTTCTCGCGGTCCATCGGGGCCACTAGGCCTTGGTGTACGGTGAATTTCTGCATGACCTGGTCCTTAGGAGAATTTTCTAATGTCAACGAAGTGGCCGTGAACGGCAGCAGCAGCAGCCATTGCGGGGCTGACCAAGTGCGTGCGTCCCCCCGCGCCCTGGCGGCCTTCGAAGTTGCGGTTGCTGGTCGAGGCGCAGCGTTCCCCTGGTTCCAAGCGGTCGGCGTTCATGGCCAGGCACATGGAGCAGCCGGGTTCGCGCCACTCAAAGCCAGCGGCCACAAAAATCTTGTCCAGGCCTTCGCGCTCGGCTTGCTCTTTGACCAGGCCCGAACCAGGCACGACCATGGCGAGCTTGACGTTTTTGGCGACTTTTTGGCCGATCTTTTTGACCACGGCCGCAGCTTCGCGCATGTCTTCAATGCGGCTGTTGGTGCAAGAGCCAATGAACACCTTGTCGACCAAGATGTCGTTGATTGCCTTGCCGGGCTCCAGGCCCATGTAGCTCAGCGCGCGCTCGATCGCGTCGCGCTTGTTGGCGTCTTTTTCCTTGTCTGGGTCGGGCAGCGTGTCTTCAATCGACAGCACCATTTCAGGCGAGGTGCCCCAGGTGACTTGCGGGCGGATCTGGCTGGCGTCGAGCTCGACCACGGCGTCAAACGTGGCGCCAGCGTCGGAGTGCAGGGTGCTCCAGTGCGCCACGGCCATGTCCCACTCCGGGCCGCCGACGAACTGGCCGGTCTTGGCGTCGGTGCCGGGGGCCAGCAAGCGGCCTTTGACGTAGTCAATCGTCTTTTGGTCCACCGCCACGAGACCCGCGCGAGCGCCGGCTTCAATGGCCATGTTGCAGACCGTCATGCGGCCTTCCATGCTCAGCGCGCGAATCGCCGAGCCGGAAAATTCAATGGTGTAGCCCGTGCCGCCAGCGGTGCCGATCTTGCCGATGATGGCCAGCACGATGTCCTTGCCCGTGAGGCCGGGGGCCAGCGTGCCCTCGACCTTGACCAGCAGGTTCTTGGCTTTCTTGGCCAAGAGCGTTTGCGTGGCCATGACGTGCTCGACCTCGCTGGTGCCAATGCCGTGCGCCAGCGCGCCAAAGGCGCCGTGCGTGGAGGTGTGCGAATCGCCGCAAACCACGGTCATGCCGGGCAATGTGGCGCCGGTCTCGGGGCCCATCACATGCACGATGCCCTGGCGCTTGGACAAGAAGGGAAAGTAAGCCGCTGCGCCAAACTCTTTGATGTTGCTGTCAAGCGTTGTGATCTGCTCTTTGCTCACCAGGTCGGTGATGCCGTCGTAGCCCAGTTCCCAGCCGGTGGTAGGCGTGTTGTGGTCAGCGGTGGCGACGATGGACGAGATGCGCCAGACCTTGCGGCCGGCTTCGCGCAGGCCTTCAAAGGCCTGGGGGCTGGTGACTTCATGCACCAGGTGCCGGTCGATGTAGAGGATGGCCGTGCCGTCTTCCTCGGTGTGGACGACGTGCTCGTCCCAAATCTTGTCGTAAAGCGTGCGTGCCATGAAGACTCCTTGAGTGGTGCGGAATTTTAGGGTGATGGGGTAGCCACTTGCAGGTGTTCGACCAGCAAGCGGGCGGTGACGGGAAGGCTGGAAAAATCACGGGCGACCAGGTGCAGGCTGCGCTGGGCCCAGGCGTCGGTGAGCGGTACCGAGGTCAACTCGCCCACGCCGTGCATCAGCTCAAACGCCCGCTGCGGCATGACGCCTACACCCAGGCCGTTGTGGATCATGCGGCACATGGCGTCCAGGCCGGTGACGTGAATGCGCAGCTTGATGCCGCGGCCGGCTTGGCGCGCAGCTTCGCGCATGGCCAAGTAAATCGAACTGTTGGCATGCAGGCCGACGTGGTCATAGTCCAGCGTGTCGGCAAAGGCCAGTTCGCTGCGCTGGCCGAGGGCATGGCCGCTCGGCACGATCAGCACCAGCTGGTCTTGCCGGTAGGGCAGGGTTTGGAGCTCGCCAGCAGGGGCCGCTGCGTTGCAAATGCCGAGGTCGGCCGCGCCTTCCTGCACCGCACGCACCACCTCGCTGCTGAGGTGTTCTTCCAGGTCGATCTTGACCTCGTTGTGCGCGCGAATGAAAGCGCCCAGGTCTTCCGGTAAAAACTGGACGATGGCCGAGATGCTGGCATGCACCCGCACATGGCCGCGCACGCCGTCGGCGTAGTCGCTGAGTTCGCCCTGCATTTTTTCCAGGCTGAACAAGACCGACCGTGCATGGTGCAGCAAGCTCTCACCAGCGGGCGTGAGGTCCACGCCCCGCGCGTGGCGGTACAGCAGCTGCGTGCCCAGCGTGACTTCCAGCTCGCTCAGGCGCTTGCTCACGGCCGAGGCGGCGATGAACTCGCGCTCAGCGGCCTTGCCAATGCTGCCGAGCTCGCACACCGCCACAAAAAGTTGCAGCGAGGTCAGGTCAACACGGCGGGCAAAGTTGCGTTCAGAGCTTTTCATGGGCCAAAGCCATCGCGGAATGCGACGGAGTTGGCTATTTTGCTACGGTAAACGCCATGAAGGCATCTCTGATGGCGATGCCCGGGGTCACGGGGGACGCTTGAGGTCTCTCAGTCCGCGATCAGTCCACGATCAAAGTGGGGTCCAGTTGCCGCACCCGTGGGTCGACGTTGTAACCGCCGAACTCGGTGTAACGCAGCAAATGCCGGTCGCAGCGCTGGCAGTGCCACACGTCGCACTGGTTGTAGGGGAAAAACGCGGTGGCGATCGGCGCATGGGGCGAGTCGTAGCGCGTGCCTTGCGTGTGATGCTCCTCCAGGGTCGGCTCGTGGACGGCCGGGTCACGCAAGGTGCCCACAGCTTGCATCTGGGGTTTGTCCCAGCGGTATTCGGCCAGACTTTCCCAACCCGTGCAGGGCCCCAGGGCGCATTGGCAGGCACGGGCAGTGGGGGCGCTGGCCAGGGCTTGGCGCAGTTCAGTGGCGTTGGCGATGTGTTTCATGCGAAGGAATTTTCATGAAAAAAGCCCGCCGGTGTCGGCGGGCTTTGGCAGTAGAGCAGGGCTTCAAGAAGCCCGGCCTGCTCAGGGGTTCAACGCTGGGCCAATGGCTTGACGTCGCGTGCCGTGGAACCCGTGAACAGCTGGCGCGGACGGCCAATTTTGTACTCGGGGTCGCCAATCATCTCGTTCAATTGGGCAATCCAGCCGACCGTGCGGGCCAGCGCGAAGATGGCAGTGAACAAAGGCACGGGGATGCCAATTGCGCGCTGCACGATGCCCGAGTAGAAGTCCACGTTCGGGTAGAGCTTGCGGCTGACGAAGTAGTCGTCTTCCAGGGCGATCTTTTCCAGCGCCATGGCCAGCTTGAACAGCGGGTCGTTTTGCAGGCCCATTTCCAGCAGCACTTCCTTGCAGGTTTCCTGCATGAGCTTGGCGCGCGGGTCGTAGTTCTTGTAGACGCGGTGACCAAAACCCATCAGCTTGACGCTGGAGTTCTTGTCTTTGACCTGCTTGATGAATTCGCCGATTTTCTCGACGCCGCCTTGCTTTTGAATGTCGCCCAGCATGTTCAATGCGGCTTCGTTGGCGCCGCCGTGGGCAGGGCCCCAGAGGCAAGCCACGCCAGCGGCAATCGCTGCAAACGGGTTGGTGCCCGACGAGCCGCACAAACGCACGGTGGAGGTCGAGGCGTTTTGCTCGTGGTCAGCGTGCAAGATGAAGATGCGATCCAACGCGCGTTCGAGCACCGGGTTGACCTTGTACACTTCGCAAGGGGTGGCGAACATCATGTGCAAAAAGTTGCCCGAGTAGCTCAGGTTGTTCTTGGGGTACATGTAGGGCTGGCCCACGGTGTACTTGTAAGCCATGGCGACCAGCGTCGGCATCTTGGCGATCAGGCGAATCGCAGCGATTTCGCGGTGCTGCGGGTTCGTGATGTCGGTGCTGTCATGGTAGAAGGCCGACAAGGCGCCGACCAGGCCGGTCATGATGGCCATCGGGTGCGCGTCACGGCGAAAGCCACGCAGGAAAAACTGCATCTGCTCGTTGACCATGGTGTGGTTGGTCACGCGGCCGACGAAGTCTTTCTTCTGGTCCACATTGGGCAACTCGCCGTAGAGCAGCAGGTGGCAGGTTTCCAGGAAGTCGCAGTTGGTGGCCAGCTGCTCAATGGGGTAACCGCGGTACAGCAGCTCGCCCTTGTCGCCGTCAATGTAGGTGATGGCGGACTGGGTGGAGGCGGTCGACAAAAAGCCGGGGTCGTAGGTGAACATGCCGGTTTGCGCATAGAGCTTGCGGATGTCGACCACGTCCGGCCCGACCGAGCCTTGGTAGACGGGCAAATCGACGCTGGGGCTGCCGTTGCTGAACGACAGGGTGGCTTTGTGGTCCGCTAATTTCATCGAAGAATCCTCTTTTATGGCTACGTCTAGATGGCGACATGTCGGGCAGTGGGCACGATCAGCATGTTCAAAACTTCCACTGCCTCGGCCGATGAGACAGTCTTGTCTGGCAACTCTTGGGGCTGCTTGCGCTGGAGTAACAAGTCCAGCAAATCGTTATCTGACAAATCCATTAAATCATTCAGGCCTTGAGCTTGGCTGACGGTCAGGCTGCTGGCGTAGCGGTCAAAAAAACGCTCGATGAAGAGGTCGTTTTCCAGCAGGCCGCGCCGGCAGCGCCAGCGCAGCTTGCTCAGCGCCCGCTCGTCGAGCAGGGCCGAGCCAGTGGTGGGCAGCGTTTGCGAGGTGGACAAAGTGATTGTTTTGGAAAGGATGAGAAAAGGACCAGGCTCAGATCGAGCGCAGCACCATCATTTCCTTGATCTTGCCAATCGCCTTGGTCGGGTTCAGGCCCTTGGGGCAGACGTCGACGCAGTTCATGATGGTGTGGCAGCGGAACAGGCGGTACGGGTCTTCCAGGTTGTCCAGGCGAGCAGCGGTATCTTCGTCACGGCTGTCGGCAATGAAGCGGTAAGCCTGCAGCAAGCCTGCGGGGCCGACGAATTTGTCAGGGTTCCACCAAAAGCTCGGGCAGCTCGTGGAGCAGCTGGCGCACAAGATGCACTCGTACAAGCCGTTGAGCTCGTCGCGCTCTTCAGGGCTTTGCAGGCGCTCTTTTTCAGGCGGCACGTTGTCGTTCACCAAGTACGGCTTGATGGAGTTGTACTGCTTGAAGAACTGGGTCATGTCGACGATCAGGTCACGCACGACTGGCAGGCCAGGCAGCGGCTTCAAGACGATGGTGCCTGGCAGCGTGAGCATGTTGGTCAGGCAGGCCAGGCCGTTCTTGCCGTTGATGTTCATGGCGTCGGAGCCGCAAACACCTTCGCGGCAGGAGCGGCGGAAGGTGATGGTCGGGTCTTGCGCCTTGAGCTTCATCAGGGCGTCCAGCAGCATGCGCTCGGAGCCGTCGAGTTCCACCTCGATGGTCTGCATGTAGGGCTTGGCGTCCTGGTCTGGGTCGTAGCGGTAGATCTGGAAAGTGCGTTTGGTCATGGTGATTTCCGGTGCTGTCGACGTGTTTAGAAGGTGCGGATTTTCAGCGGGACGGACTCGACCGTCAGCGGCTTCATTTGCACGGGCTTGTAGCTCAGCTGGTTGCCTTCGCTGTGCCACAGCGTGTGCTTGTGCCACTCGCTGTCGTTGCGGCCGTTCGGGTGCTCCGGCGAGTCCGCGTAGTCGTCCACGGTGTGGGCGCCGCGGCTTTCGTGGCGGGCGGCGGCTGAGACGATGGTGGCCTCGGCCGACTCGATCAGGTTCTCGACTTCCAGCGCTTCGATGCGGGCGGTGTTGAAGACCTTGGACTTGTCTTTGAGGTTGATGTTTTTGACGCGCTCGCGCAACTCGGCGATCTTTTTGACGCCTTCGTCCATGCTCGCTTGCGTGCGGAACACGCCAGCGTGCAGTTGCATGGCGGCGCGGATGTCGTTGGCCACGTCTTGCGCGTATTCACCGCCCGTGGCGTTGTCCAGGCGCGCAATGCGGGCCAGCGTCGCGTCAGCCGCGTCTTCTGGCAGGGGCTTGTGCAGTTTGTTTTTCTGGTTGAACTCAACAATGTGGTTGCCGGCCGCGCGGCCAAACACCAGCAAGTCCAGCAGCGAGTTGGTGCCCAGGCGGTTGGCGCCGTGCACGCTCACGCAGGAACATTCGCCCACGGCGTACAAGCCGTTGACGACCACGCTCTCGTTAGCCGCGTTTTGCGTGACCACTTGGCCGTGGATGTTGGTCGGAATACCGCCCATCTGGTAGTGGATGGTGGGTACCACGGGGATCGGCTCCTTGGTGATGTCGACATTGGCAAAGTTGTGGCCAATCTCGTACACCGAAGGCAGGCGTTTCATGATGGTCTCGGCACCGAGGTGGTCGAGTTTCAAGAGCACGTGGTCTTTGTTAGGGCCGCAGCCACGGCCTTCCTTGATCTCCTGGTCCATGCAGCGGGACACGAAGTCGCGCGGGGCCAAGTCTTTCAGCGTGGGGGCGTAACGCTCCATGAAGCGCTCGCCGTTGCTGTTGATCAAAATAGCGCCTTCACCGCGGCAGCCTTCGGTCAGCAGCACGCCAGCGCCGTGAACGCCGGTGGGGTGGAACTGCCAGAACTCCATGTCTTCCAGCGGAATGCCAGCGCGTGCTGCCATGCCCAGGCCGTCGCCGGTGTTGATGAAGGCGTTGGTCGAGGCGGCGTAAATACGGCCTGCACCGCCGGTGGCCAGCAGTGTGGTCTTGGCTTCGAAAATATGCACGTCGCCGGTTTCCATTTCCAGCGCGCTCACGCCGACCACGTCGCCGGAGGCGTCGCGGATCAGGTCCAGCGCCATCCACTCGACGAAGAAGCTGGTTTTTTCCTTGACGTTTTGCTGGTACAGCGTGTGCAGCATGGCGTGACCGGTGCGGTCAGCGGCGGCGCAGGCGCGTTGCACGGGCTTTTCGCCGTAGTTGGCGGTGTGGCCGCCGAACGGACGCTGGTAAATCGTGCCGTCCGGGTTACGGTCAAAGGGCATGCCCATGTGCTCGAGGTCATACACGACCTTGGGCGCTTCGCGGCACATGAACTCAATCGCGTCCTGGTCGCCTAGCCAATCGGAGCCCTTGACGGTGTCGTAGAAGTGAAAGTGCCAGTTGTCCTCGGACATATTGCCCAGCGATGCGCCAATGCCGCCTTGCGCCGCCACGGTGTGCGAGCGGGTGGGGAAGACTTTGGACAGCACAGCGACGTTCAGGCCAGCGCGTGCCAGTTGCAGCGAAGCGCGCATGCCGGAGCCGCCGGCGCCGACGATGACAACGTCGAACTTGCGCTTGGGGAGTTTGGAAGTAGCGGTCATGATGTTCAGAATCTCCACAAGACTTGGATGGCCCAGCCACTGCAGGTGACGAGCCAGAGAATAGTAAATACCTGCAAAACAAGGCGCAGGCCCACGGGCTTGATGTAGTCCATGTAGACGTCGCGCATTCCGACCCACACGTGGTACAGCAGGCTCAGGATGACCGCAAAGGTCAGCATTTTCATGGGTTGCGAGGCGAAGATGCTCGACCAGGCGTCATAGCCGATCGGGCCTTTTTTCAGCAGGACTTGCGCGAGCAAGATGATGGTGAACAGCGCCATGATGGCCGCTGTGACGCGCTGGCTGAGCCAGTCGCGGGTACCGTAATGCGCGCCGACGACGATGCGCTTGGAGCCGTAATTCACTGCCATGGGGATAAGTCCTTTTTTCCAGTTGGGGACAGACCTGGAGATCTGTCCCGCAAAATTAATAGAGGCCGAACAGCTTCGCGCCCAGCAGAGCCGTCAGGCTGAGGCTGACAACCAGCGTGAAACGAGCCGAGTTGCGGCCAAATTGCAGCTCCACCGCTTTGTGGCTGATGTCCATCCAGAGGTGGCGCAAGCCAGCGGTGAAGTGGTGCAAGTAGGCCCAGATCAGGGCCAGCGCCACCAGCTTCCAGACAAACCCGGGCAGGCCCAGCATGCCGGCGGAAAAAGCCCCGGCGAAGCGCTCAAACGAAATTTCCGACGAAATCGAGGTGTCGAACATCCAGATGATGAAGGGCAGCAAAGCGAACATCAGGGCGCCGCTGACGCGGTGCAAGATGGAAACCCAGCCGGCGGCCGGCAAACGGTAGGTGGGCAGGTCGGTGAACGCATTGATATTGCGGAACTCGGGCCGCTTCTTCACGGTGGACGTCGCTGAGTCGGACATTCTTGGGCTTCCTTAGGGGTGTGCGTAACTGTTCAGTAACAAAAGCGGCTGAGTGCGAAATTCTATTGCAATGCAGCATGAAAGCTGACTTGCGGCCTATTCACCAGGGCATTTTTTCCATGCAACGGAAGGCCGGAAACTTTTGCCCGGCGTACCCAGGCGACCGCTTTCGCTGGTCTGCATGGTCCTTTTTTAGCTGACATGGCGGTTACAGGGCGTTCAGGTCGGCCAACATGGCGCTTGCCTGGGTTTTGATCTGCTGGCGTTCCTCGGCCGACATCCGCTTCAGGTTTTTAACCATCAACGCCGTACGGGAATTACCCGCGAATTCGGCCTCGTGCTGGTCTAAAAAGTTCCAGTACAGCGTGGTCAGCGGGCAGGCCTCTGGCCCGGTTTTCACGTCGGGGCGGTAGTCGCAGCCCGCGCAGTAGTTGCTCATGCGCTTGACATAAGCACCGCTGGCCACATAGGGCTTGGAGGTGAAGCGCCCGCCATTGGCAAACAGGGCCATGCCAGCGGTGTTGGGCAATTCCACCCATTCCACCGCATCCACGTACACGGCCAGGTACCAGTCGCACAACTGCTGCGGCTCAATTTGCCCCGTCACGCCGAACATGCCGGTGACCATCAGGCGCTGGATATGGTGCGAATAACCGTGGGTCAGGGTCTGGCTGATGCACTGGCGCATGCAATTCATGCGGGTCTCGCCCGTCCAGTACCAGGCGGGCAGGCTGTTCTGGTGCTGGAAGTGGTTGGCGGTTTTCAGGTCCGGCATGTCTAAAAAGTAGACGCCGCGAATGAACTCGCGCCAGCCCAGCACCTGGCGGATAAAGCCTTCCACGCTGGCCAGCGGCAAGTCCCGTTCGCGCCAGGCCGCTTCTGCGGCATGCACCACTTCCAACGGATTCAAGAGCTTGAGGTTGAGCGAGCTCGACAGCAGCGCGTGCCAGCCAAAAGGCATGCCGGTCCACATGGCGTCTTGGTGAGCACCAAATTGAGGCAGGCGGTGGGTGATGAAGTCGCCGAGCGCCGCCAAAGCCTGGGCGCGGGTGACTGGCCAATTGAATTGGCTCAAGTCGCCAGGGTGGTCGGCAAAACGCTGGGCCACCAGGGTCAGCACGTCTTGCGTGATGGCGTCTGGCGCAAAAGTCGGGCTGGCGGGCAGGGCCTGGGGACCGGCTTTGCCAAAGGCCTGGCGGTTGTCGGCGTCAAAGTTCCACTGGCCGCCGGCCGGTTCTTTGCCGTCCATCAGCACGCCGTAGCGCTGCCGCATTTGCCGGTAGAAAAATTCCATGCGCAGGCTCTTGGAACTGCCGGCCCATTGGCGAAATTCCCTCGGGCTGCACAAAAAGTGGCTGTCGTCGCGCCAGTCAATCGGGGCGCCGCCTTCAACTGCGCCGTCCAGCGCCGCTCGCACGCGCAGGTCACCCGGCTCCACGGCAATGACGCACTGCGGCTTGAAGTGGGCCACGGCCGCTCGCAAGCCATCGGCCAGCGTCGCGTCGTTTTCCACGTCGAGCGCCCGGTAATGCACGTGGATTTCACGCTCACGCAGCCCCTGGGCAAAGTGCCGCATGGCCGACAAGAACAGGGCGGTGCGGGCCTTGTGCGACCAGACGTGGGTCGATTCCTCGGTGCTTTCGACCATCAGCACCACGTCTTGCGCGGGGTCGAGGTCGGCCAAGGCGCTGGAGGCTTCGTCGAGCTGGTCGCCCAGAATCAAGACCAAGTGGCGGCAGGGGTGGGTTGTCATGCGGTGGTGGCGGATTTTTTGCCTTGGCGGCAGGCGTCAGAACAGTACTTCACCTGTTCCCAGTTTTTGGCCCAGCTTTTGCGCCAGGTCATCACCCGGCCGCAAGCCGCGCAGGGCTTGCTGGGCAGGAAGGACTTGTTGCCTTTGAATGCGCTCATGCCCTTGCCGTCAGCTCAGGGTGTTGTGGTAGTGGTGCGTGTCGGTGCGGTACAGGCCGCGCCGCAGCTCCATGGGCGCGTCGTTGTAGGTGTAGGCAATGCGCTCTACGCTCAAAAGCGGCTCGCCCACGCCCACTTGCAGCAAGGCAGCGGCTTCGGCGTCGGCGGCCAGGGCGCGCAGCTTTTCGTCGGCGCGCACCATGCGCACGCCAAACTCGGTTTCAAACAGCGCGTACATATTGCTGGGGTAGGTGGCCAGGCGCTCGGCGGTCAGGCCCTTGAAGGCGGCGCCGGGCAGCCACAGGTCCTCCAAAATCGTCGGCACGCCTTGCGAGGCCAGCACCCGCCGCACTTGCAGCACCGCATCACCCGTGCGCAAGCCCAGCGTGCGGGCGATGTCGGCCGGGGCGCGCAGGCGCTTGCAGTCAATGATGTTGCGGGCCATCGGGCCTTCGCTGGACGCGTCGCCCTTGTCGGGCAGCAGGCGCAAAAAGCGGTATTGCACATGCTGCTCGGCGTGGGTGGCCACAAAAGTGCCGCGGCCTTGGCGGCGAATCACCAGGTTTTCGGCGGCCAGCTCGTCAATGGCTTTGCGTACCGTGCCCTGGCTCACGCGAAAGCGGGCGGCCAGCTCCATTTCACTGGGAATCGGGTCGCCCGGCTTCCATTCGCCCGCTTGCAGGCTTTGCAAAATCAAGGACTTGATCTGCTGGTACAGCGGGCTGAAGGCGGGTGTGGCGCCGCCCAGGTCGGGCGCCTGCGGCAAGTCGTTGAGAGCGGGGAGTTGGGTCGCCATGGGGTGCGCAAAAGAGGGTCGAATGATATCTTATATAAGACATAAGACAAATTGACCATGCCGGGTTTTCCCGCTTAAAATCCGGCGCTGAATCGCTTGGCCCTTGGGCCAGTTCACGATCTGTCACCCCCAAAAATTCAACTACCTGGAGTTTCCCCATGAGCAAAAAACCCGTCCGCGTTGCCGTCACTGGTGCAGCAGGCCAAATTGGCTACGCCTTGTTGTTCCGCATCGCCTCGGGCGAGATGCTGGGCAAGGACCAGCCGGTCATTTTGCAATTGCTGGAAGTTCCCGCCGAAGGCCCGCAAAAAGCGCTCAAGGGCGTGATCATGGAACTCGAAGACTGCGCCTTCCCCCTGCTGGCCGGCATCGAAGCCCACAGCGACCCGATGGCCGCCTTCAAAGACACCGACTACGCCTTGCTGGTCGGCTCGCGCCCGCGCGGCCCCGGCATGGAGCGTGCCGAGTTGCTGGCCGTCAACGGCGCCATTTTCACGGCCCAGGGTAAGGCCCTGAACGCTGTGGCCAGCCGCAACGTCAAGGTCTTGGTGGTCGGCAACCCGGCCAACACCAACGCCTACATCGCCATGAAGAGCGCGCCTGACCTGCCACGAAAGAACTTCACCGCCATGCTGCGCCTGGACCACAACCGCGCGCTGAGCCAAGTTGCTGCCAAGACCGGCTGCAAAGTGGCCGACATTGAAAAGCTCACCGTCTGGGGCAACCACTCGCCCACGATGTACGCCGACTACCGCTTTGCCACCATCAACGGCAAGAGCGTGAAAGACATGATCAACGACCAGGCCTGGAATGCCGACACTTTCTTGCCCACCGTGGGCAAGCGCGGCGCTGCCATCATTGAGGCGCGTGGTGTGTCGTCGGCCGCATCGGCCGCCAACGCCGCGATTGACCACATGCGCGACTGGGCGCTGGGCAGCAACGGCAAGTGGGTCACCATGGGCATTCCATCGGACGGCCAGTACGGCATTCCGAAAGACACCATGTTTGGCTTTCCTGTCACCACCGAAAACGGCGAGTACAAGCTGGTCGAGGGCCTGGAGATTGACGCTTTCAGCCAGGAACGCATCAACAAGACGCTCAAGGAATTGCAAGACGAGCAGGCCGGCGTGGCCCACTTGCTGTAAGCCACGGCGACTGCATTGCTCGCTTCTTAGCCGCTGTTGATGAACCACCCGCGCGACGTTCTGTTGGGGGCGCAGGCCGCCGCCGGCGTGTTGCCGGTTTGCGACCATTACAGCGGCGTTGAGGCGCGCATGCGCAAAAGCCTGCAACTGCAGGCCGAGATGACCGAAGAGTTCGGCGCCTGCGTCTTTGACGTGACGCTGGACTGCGAAGACGGCGCACCCGTGGGCGGCGAGGCTGACCACGCCGCGCTGGTCACGGCACTGGCCTTGGCCGCCGCGCCCGAGGCTCGGGTGGCGGTGCGCATTCACCCGGCGGGCCATCCCGCATTTGAAGCTGATCTCGCCACCATTGCCGGTCAAGCCGGGCACAAGTTGTGCCATGTGATGATTCCCAAGGTCGAGTCCGCTGCCGATGTGCAGCGGGTGGACCAAGCCCTGCGCGCCCTGGGCGGCGCAGCGGCTGATTTGCCGGTGCATGTGTTGGTCGAGTCGTCCCATGCCGTGCACCATGTTTTTGACATCGCGGCCCAGCCGCGCGTGCAGTCCATCAGCTTTGGCCTGATGGACTTTGTCTCCAGCCACCACGGCGCGATTGGCGCTGACGCCATGGGCAGCCAGGGCCAGTTTTCGCACCCGCTGGTGGTGCGCGCTAAGCTGGAAATTGCGGCGGCCTGCCATGCGTATGGCAAGACGCCGTCGCATTGCGTGGTCACCGAGTTCAGCG
>JBBAPH010000034.1:0-31518 GCA_040400935.1 Polaromonas sp. | reverse complement strand
GTGTGCCGACTACCGCGCAGCGCCCTAGATCTGCGCTGTGCAAGGCCTGCAGCAGGGGAAACGCGATTCGCCGGCTGTGCCCCACCAGAAAAAAATCAATCATGAAAGTTTCTTTCTCTGGCGACTCAGCTAAGGTCTAAGTTGCCCCAGAAAGTCACTTTCAGAGGTCTGCACATGGCCGTCAGTCACTGCTCGGACACAACTCATGTAGGCGGGAACCTCAAGTTGATGGTCGCGCAATGCAGCACGGCGACAACACGAACAGGGATTTTTTTGTGCACCATTGACGATTGACCATCGAACATTGAAAGGGTCGCCAATGCTCGGCGCCATACGCGCCTGCAGCCCGCCATCCCTGGGCTCCACCTAATGTCGAGGGCCTGAAAATCCAGCTACAACTGATGGCGACAGCCACGACGCAATTGACGGAGCCACCCAATGAAACGTTCAGAGCTATACGCCTTGGTATGGGAAAAGCCGGTCATCAGACTCGCCAAAGAACTAGGGATTTCCGATGTCGGGCTGGCAAAAGCTTGCCGCCGACATGACATTCCGATCCCACCCCGGGGCCACTGGACCAAGCTTCAATTCGCCAAGCCATCCCCGCAGATACCTCTGCCTCCCCAAGACCTGGACGAAGAAGTACGGCTGACCATTCAGGCACCACACGAGCTTGCACGCAAAGAAAAGAAGCGCGCGTTGGTCAAGGCAGTCGAACGTGCTGCAGAGGAAGCTCCGCCTCCTGCCTTTGCGATCTCGGCGGACTTGATCAAGCAACATCCCTTGGTGAAAGCCACCAGTGCTTACCTTGAGCGGCTCCCAAAGATCATCAAGCGAGACAAAAAAACCAGTTGGCTTGACAGGGGGCGGGACTTTGAATCGCCCCCCTACGCGCAGCATGATCGCTACGCCTTCCAGATCCCCAACGGTCTTGTGGTGACCGCCTCCCTTGAAAAAAATGGACTGGGTACTGCGCTTTTACAACAGCCTGTTTGCTGCGCTTGTCGAGTCTGGCGCATGCGCCACACGCTCGGATGTCGATCACCCTCGTGGCAATGGGAAGGAAGCACGCGTGTGCATTGAGCTTGCCGGTGAAAGTCTGACCGTCACCATGAGCGAGGGGTACCGAAAACATGAGCTTGATGCTGAAGAGTTCCGCCTAGCGAAAATTGAGAGCAGCTGGGCGAAATCGTGGCGTTACGTACCTTCAGGGAATTTCACGCTCAGTGTGAAGGGCAGTGAGTATTCGGTCTCCAAGGAGTGGCGTGGAACTCCGACACAGTTCGAAAAACAGTTCCCGACGATCGTGACCACGGTATTGACCTTGCTCCGAAGCCAACCCACAGTGCGCGAAAGCAGAATACAGGCAGAGGCCGTTCGTCGCGCCGAAGCGGAGAAAGCAGAAGAAGTCAGGCAAATCAGGCAAGCCAAAGCTGAGCAACTCAAGAAGGCGTTTGGCATGGCCCTGGAATACGACCGCGTAGCCCAACTTAAAAAGTTTCTGGACACACTGGAGACGGAACTCTCTAATTTTGAGGAGCCTTATCAGGAGCGTGCCAAGGTCTGGCTCTCAGTGGTCAGAGAGGAATTGGCCACGCACAACCCGTACCTGAACGCACTGGGTGCGTGCCTTTCACCTGAGTATTCGTGGAGCAAGTGGCCACCGCTTTGGTGGCCGGTTGCGCCTGGTCAACCCTGAACGCCAGTCAGGCTCAGAAGTGAAGGCATCTAACCGTCGCGCTTGCTGCGTGTGGCGCTACGCACTACAATCGACGAATGATCCGTAGCTTTAGGCACAAAGGCGTCGAGCGCTTCTTTCAGACGGGTTCCAAGGCCGGGATTCAAGCCGCTCATGCTCCACGTCTTGCTCGGCAGTTGTCTGCCCTGGATGCAGCCCAAAGGCCTGAAGACATGAATCGCCCGGGATGGGACTGGCATACCCTCAAAGGCAACTTGTCCGGGCACTGGTCGGTCAGCGTCAATGGAAACTGGCGCTTGACCTTTGCATTTGAAAACGGCGATGCCGTCTTGGTTGATTACCAGGATTACCACTGAGGTTTATATGAGTTCGATGTTCAATCCCCCCCACCCTGGCTTGACGCTGCGTGATGACATCCTGCCGGCGCTGAACCTGCAGGTCGGCGAGGCCGCCACCCACCTGGGCGTTGACCGCACGACGCTCTCGAAAGTCCTCAACGGACGGGCTGCCATCAGTCCGGCCATGGCACTGCGCATCGAGCGCTGGCTTGGCCGAGATCACGGAGGCTCCGCAGAAGTCTGGCTAGCGCAGCAGGCCGCATATGACCTTTGGCAAGCGAGGCAAGCCGTCAAGGCATCCAAGGCACTGTCAGGCATCAAGACGCTGAAGTTTCATGCCGCTTGAGTCGTGATGGAAGTGACCCAAACAAAACAGGCGCCCCGGGGGACGCCTGCAAAATGAAATTGAAGTATTGAAATAATTGGCGGAGCAGTGAAGATGGCCGCACCAACCTGCTCAGGTCAAGATGCATCGTTTTCTGGTGTGGCCGGGGATTCGAACCAGACGAGACGCTTGGGGTGCCGCCATCTTCTCTTTGTGAAGCCGCGGTGTGGTCAGCGGGGAACTACGTGAGCACATCCTCGAGCAAACGATTGAGGCGGATCAGTTGCTTGAAGTCCCTTGCCACCGCTGGCACCAGGTCCGCAGAGGTGAACTCGGTCGTGCTGAGTTTCTTCACCACCAGAAAACGCTTGAGTTTCAGCCACTCCATATCCGGATGATCGGGGTCGAACCCGCGTGGCGGGCGGGACGCCACTTCTTCGCGAGAAAAGTCGGTCTCGAAGCGAGCCTTGAATGCAGGGTCGGCAAACAAGGCATGAAAAGCTTGTGCGTCCCATGCCATGGCATTCCTGACTTTTTTCAGCTGCGGGCCGGATGCATGAAAAGCCCACCCGCCACCACCACGCCCCTGTAAGGCGCGATATTCGGAAGAATGCCAAAGAACAAATGAGGGTTGCGCTCAAAGCGGGAGTCCGATGGCTTCGAGATGGAAATAGACAGCCAGTCTTTGCAACTCGGGCCGCCACTCACCACTTTGTTCGCGGCCTTCTTGATCCTGCCGATTCCTTTGGTGGGAAAGTGATAGTCCGGAACGCTTGGCTGAAGTGCATTCTTGAGCCTCTCGGCCAAGTCAATGAACGGCCCCCTGACATGGGCCTCGTAAGCAGCCTGGTTTTCCTCCAGCCAGTTCGGATCGGTCTGCTGGCCCGCTTCGGTCAAAAAAGGGAGGGTTCGGCTTGAGAATTTCATCATGGGTGCTTTAGCGTGATTTTTAGAAGAGACTGATCTGCGCAGACTGCTTGGCGTCCACCTGCTTTAGCGCAGGAGCGCGCCGACCGCGTGCAGCTTGGCGGGGCCGCTCGTTGAACCCAGGGGCCGCCTGCAAGCCGAGGCTGGACCGCAGCGCAGCGATCTCGGCCTTGACAGAGCGGTGCACCTGCTCGAAGTCGACTAGAGGCGCAGGGTAGTCGCAAGCCCCTGCCAAGCCAAACCGTTGCCGCAATGCCGCAGGCATAGCCCAGGGCATGGCGATCCATTCATCCGGCACCGCCGCCAGCTCAGGCACCCAAAGGCGCACGAACTGCCCTTGCAGGTCCAGCTCGCGCGCCTGCGTGACCGGGTTGTACAGACGCAGCACGGGGCTGGCGGCCATGCAGCTGTGCATCTGGATCTGGGTGTAGTGAATGCCTGGCTCAAAGTCCACGAACATCTGCGCCAGCCAATCGGCCACGGGCTGCCAAGGCAAGGACAGCGTGTGCGTGGCCACCGTCACCAGCATGGCGCGCATGCGGAAGTTGAGCCAACCGTGGTGGTGCAGGAACCGCATGCAGGCGTCGACCATCGGCCAACCCGTGCGGCCGAGCCGCCATGCATCGAATCGCGCGGTGTCCATCGGACGCAGCAGCTGCTCCATCTCGGGCACCAAGGCTTGGCGTTCCATCTCCGGCTGGTTTTCCAGCACCTGCAAGGCGTAGCAATGCCACCAGAGCCGCGTCACATAGCTATGGAGTTGGCGATGCCAATGCGTCCGGGGTGCGGCTTCGCGGGTTTGCAGTGTGGTCTGCGCGATCTGGCGCAGGCTGAGGCTCCCGTGCGCGATATGCGGGCTCAGGCGCGAGCATCCACGCTCGGCAGAGGCAGGCTAGCTCATGTTGGCGCCGTAGCCTTGTCCGCGACCGTCCAGGAAGCTGTCCAGCAGGTCACGCGCACTCTGCAGGCCGCCCTTTTGCCGGCCCGGGCATGGCAAGGAGTCGGTCTTGATGGCCCTCGGCAGCAGCAACACGGTCTGGTAGCTGGCAGGCTCTAGCCACAAGAGATCGGCCGGCAGGCGCTCCAGAGGCGCCGCTGCCCAGGCATCCCAATGCTCCTTGAATCGTCGACCACGGCGCGACACGGGGCGAACCACCCCGTTCTGCGGGTATTCGTGCCAGTGCACGCTATGGTCCCGGCACCAGGCGGCGACCGCACGGTCTCGTGCATAGGTCCACAGACCGCCGGTTTCTTGGTGGCTGTGCAGCGTGAAGGGGCCCAGTCGCAGGTAGAGCGCGTCCAACATCTGGATGACCGGCGCCACGTGAACTTCCAACGCAGTGCCCAACGATTTGAGTTGCGCGTCCAGACTCAGCAGGCATTCGCGTACAAATTGCCACTGTCGATCACTGGTGCACGGCTGGTGCCAGTGGTCGAGCTCGGCGGCGTAGACGCACAACACCGGCCCTTCTGCCGCAGCGCGTGCCAGCGCCGTGTGGTCTTCAACCCGAAGATCACGTTTGAACCAGACAACTTGTGGGGGCCCCGCAGGGGTATTTTTCAGTGTGGAGGGCATCAAGCTGAACGGTTATTCCAACAGCTATTTTTGCATTCACACTCATCTTATGAGTATGCAAAAACAAAAAAGCGCCCCAAAAGGCGCTTGTTTGCTTGGTGACTGGCGGAGAGGGTGGAAGGCCGCAGTCCTTATTTCATGCGGGTTCCCACGGCATCGCCCAAAATTTTACCTACACGTTTGCCTACACAATTTTCCAGTTTGTGGGTTCGGAAGGACAGGCAGAGGCCACCCCAGCTGGGGTGGACAAATGCTGGGGCTTCAGCGGCCAATTCGCTGCACCGGCACGCACTGACCGTTGAGTGCGACATGCGCCGTGCCCGCCGCGTCCTTGGCGGTGTACTGGTAGCCAAACTGCACGTCCGACAACTCGATTTGCTCGCTCAGTGGCCCCTGCATGGCGTTCTCTTTGACCTTGCGCCAGTAGTGATAGGGCACGCCAAACTGGTCTTTGCGCTCGGCATACGTCCAGTTGGTCGGCAAAAAACCCACCGAGTCAAAGGTCATGGCCATGGTGGTTTTGTCAAAGCAAAAACCAAACAGGTGGCGGCTGTCCACCTGGTCTTGCTGCTTGGTTTTGCCGCGCGTGAAATAAGTGCCGTTGCAGCTCATGCACATTTCCTGGGCCTGAGCCGCCGATGCCGCCCAGGTAGACAAGATGCCACAAGCTACCCAAAAGAATTTGCGCATGGGGGCTTTCCTTTGTTTTTGCGTTCAAGATTGATAGGTCATTATTTACCGAACTGAAACCTATCTGGACAAGTTCCCCCACTCTTGACATACCCCTATAACCCCTTGCCCCATCGAACTACCACGGGTTATTCACCCCCCCGCGCGGCGGCTTCCCCTCAAACGCGCTGGCAGGCGAACAAGGTGACTCCAACACTGTCGCGTTTGGGCGAAGTGCTGACAGCACCTAAAGATGAGCTTGAGGAACCTGTGCCATTTTCTGGACTGAAGATCAACTGCGACGAGTAGTCCGAACAAGAGTGGGTCACAGCAGAACCCACCCACGTAAGGTTGTTCACCTCGCAGCGAACCTGAGAAGGCGCAGCATTAAGGGCTCTACCAGCCGAATCAATCGTGACGCGGCCGTCGGCCACGGTGAGGAAAAACGGACGCTCTAGCGTGAACTTGGTGGGCACCCAGCGCCCTTCCTTGTATTGAAAGCCGGTGCTGTCCGTGTACTGGCAGGCGTAGACCTGCGCCCAGCTCGGCGCGGCCAGGGTCAGGGCCAGCGCGGCCACTAGAGTTTTTGAAACGAGGGGCATGGCACTTCTCAGGTGGCGCCGCTTTAGTAGCAGCGCAGGGGTTTGTGGACCCCTTCTTTTTTGCTATCCCAGCAGCAGGGCTTGCCCTGGGAGTCCGGCTCGCACAGCGGCTTGGCCCAGGCGGCCCAAGGCGCACCGGCGGTGAGGGCCAAAAGCAAAATGACCCCGAAGGGCCATTTCGCAGCGCTGGGCGACTTATCGACCGCAGCCACAGATTTGCTTGCCGTTCGGGCCTGGGACGCAGTTGTAGGGCGCGTACGGTGGGCAAGAGGCCATGGCCAAGCCGTAAAAGCCCAGGAACATGGCAGCGATCCATTTTTTCATCATGACGAGTCCTTTGGTGAGTCGGGGCGAGGCCCCCGGTGGCAGGGAATAGTTCCCCACTTACGAAGTCGCCATTTCGGAAAAAGACGCCGTCGTGGTAAGTGTAATACCGTAAGGGATGTAATTGCACTTGCGAATTTGTAACGCCGGCCTCACTGCGTGGGCGCTGACCGTCCCCGCCCTGTCCCCTGCCTCATCACCAAATCCGTCTTTGCTGGCTCGAAAAGTTCGTCCCCAGCCATTTGTAGGCAAGCTGATCTCCTGGGAATGCTTTGCCTACAATTTACCACCAGCGTCTCGCGCGTATAGGGTAGGAACGGTTGGGAATGACTGGCGACGAATGGCCTTGGAGCGCGCTAAGTGCTTGATTTTGCAGGGGAAAAGCAAAAAAACGCGCAACCGGTTGGGATTGCGCGTTACATTTGGCGGAGAGGGTGGGATTCGAACCCACGGTAGGTTTGACCCTACGCCTGATTTCGAGTCAGGTACATTCGACCACTCTGCCACCTCTCCTGCGTCGACTCGAAGCGCGGATTCTAGCAGAGCCAGCCGCTGCCAATCTGCATCCCCAGCCCCGATCAAGGCTTTCGAGGTGCCACAACAGCCGCGTTGCGAGGCGAGATGGTCAGCACCGCGGTGCCCGCAGCGACCACGGTGGCTTCAGACAACTCGACAGTGGCTGCGCGGTCTTGCTTGGTCAGCACGATCAAGCTGGTTTTACCGCGCACCGACGAGATCAGCGTCCAGCCTTGGGCGGGATAGGTCTCAATGAAGAAGCGGTAGGCGGCGTCGGTGTCGCGGCCGACATCGGCCACCACGCGGCCCACCCACTGCTCGCCCGCGCCCATGATGAGCGATTGCTCGGCCTTGAGCACAGCGCCGGATGGCAAGGCGTTTTGGCCCAGCACTTGGCTAGGGGCGGCCACAGCCGCATCGCTGACGCTGACGCTGGCTACTGGCTTGCTGGTGCAAGCGGTCAAGGCGACCCAAGCAGTCAGCGCTGCGGCAAGCGCCGCAAAACGGGGTACGTTGAGCATCATTCGTGGGTCTTTCGCTAAGGCTGGGGTAAGTTGCCGACTCAAGCGCCAGGGCTGAGCTTGTCCAGCCCGCCCATGTAGGGGCGCAGCACTTCGGGAATGACTACCGAGCCGTCGTCCTGCTGGAAGTTCTCGAGCACGGCCACCAGGGTGCGGCCCACCGCCAGGCCCGAGCCGTTGAGGGTGTGGACCAACTCGTTCTTGCCTTGTGCATTTTTAAAGCGGGCTTGCAGGCGCCTAGCCTGGAAGGCTTCGCAGTTGCTCACTGAGCTGATTTCTCGGTAGGTGTTTTGCGCGGGCAGCCAGACTTCGAGGTCGTAGGTCTTGCTGGCGCCAAAGCCCATGTCGCCGGTGCACAGCAGCATGACGCGGTAAGGCAGGCCCAGGGCTTGCAGCACGGCTTCGGCGTGGCCGGTCATTTGTTCGAGGGCGTCGTAGCTGTGGTCGGGGTGGACGATCTGCACCATCTCGACTTTGTCGAACTGGTGCTGGCGGATCATGCCGCGGGTGTCGCGGCCGTAGCTGCCGGCTTCAGAGCGAAAGCACGGCGTGTGGGCGGTGAGCTTGAGGGGCAGGTCGGCTTCGGCCAGCACCTGGTCGCGCACGAAGTTGGTCAGCGGCACTTCGGACGTCGGGATCAGGTACAGCTCGGTGGTTTCCGCTTCGGCGGCGCCTTCTTGCCCACCTTTGTTGGCGGCGAACAGGTCTTCTTCAAACTTGGGCAGCTGGCCGGTGCCGCGCAGCGAATCGCCATTGACGATGTAAGGCACATAGCACTCTGTGTAGCCGTGCTGCTCGGTTTGCAGGTCCAGCATGAACTGCGACAAGGCGCGGTGCAAACGGGCCAGAGGGCCTTTCATGACGGTAAAGCGCGAGCCGGTGAGCTTAGTACCCATCTCGAAGTCCAGGCCCAGGGGTTCACCCACGTCCACGTGGTCGCGCGCAGCCAAAGCGGACGGGCCAGGCCGGCCACCCAGCCCTTGACCCGGCGCCCAGCAACGCACTTCCACGTTGCCGTCTTCACCGGCGCCCTGGGGCACGCTCTCGTGAGGCAAGTTGGGCACGGCCTGCAGCAGCAGTTGCAGCTCGTGCTGGATTTGCTCTAGCCGGGTGGCAGAGGCTTCGAGTTCGGTTTTGGAGGCGGTGACCTGGGCCATCACGGCGCTGGCGTCTTCGCCCTTGGCCTTGAGTTGGCCGATTTGCTTGGACAGCGTGTTGCGCTGGGCTTGCAGTTCTTCGGTACGAATCTGCAGCGTCTTGCGCTCGGCTTCCAGTGCCTGAAAGGCCTCGACGTTGAGAAAGGCTTGGGGCCGCTTACGGCTTTCAAGTCGGGCGATGGCCGAAGGGAGGTCTTTACGGAGCAGGTTGATGTCAAGCATCGACCGATTTTAGTAGAGCGACCTCATCGGCCCGGCCAGGCGCTCTGCCAAGGTTCAGGGCTGCACCGATTCGTCCAGCTTGAGCCCTTTGGGCAGCGGGAACTTGAGGTGCTCTTCAATGCCTTCCATTTTCCGCACTGACACTGCGCCCAGCGCGCGCACCCGCTCAATCACGCCCAGCACCAGCACTTCGGGAGCCGAGGCACCAGCCGTCAGGCCCACCCGGCTCTTGCCGTCGAACCAGGCTTCTTGCAACTCGCTGGCGTCGTCGATCATGTAGGCCGGTGTGCCCAGGCGGTCGGCCAACTCGCGCAGGCGGCTGCTGTTGGAACTGGTGGGGCTGCCGACCACGATCAACACATCGACTTGCGGGCTGAGGACCTTGACCGCGTCCTGGCGATTTTGGGTGGCGTAGCAAATGTCTTGCTGCTTGGGCGAGCGCACTTGCGGAAAGCGGGCCTTGACGGCGGCGCTGATCTCCGCCGCATCGTCCACGCTCAAGGTGGTTTGTGTGACCACAGCCAGCAGTTCCGTTTGGCGCGGCTGCACGCGGGCCACATCGGCCACGTCTTCCACCAAATGAATGCCGCTGTCCAACTGGCCCATGGTGCCTTCGACCTCGGGGTGACCTTTGTGGCCGATCATGATGAACTCGTAGCCTTCTTTGTGCAGCTTGGCCACTTCCACGTGCACCTTGGTGACCAAGGGGCAGGTGGCGTCGAAAATCTGAAAGCCGCGCGCTTTGGCTTCTTCTTGCACCGCCTTGCTCACGCCGTGGGCGCTGAACACCAGCGTGGCGCCGGGTGGCACGTCGTTCAGGTCTTCAATGAAGATCGCGCCGTCGGCCTTGAGCTGGTTCACCACATGCGTGTTGTGAACGATTTCGTGGCGCACATAAATCGGCTTGCCAAACTTAGCGAGGGCCCGCTCGACGATTTCAATGGCGCGATCGACGCCAGCGCAAAAGCCGCGCGGCTCGGCCAGCAAGATCTCGCGGGAGAGGTTGGGAGCGGCGCTCACAGCACACCAATCAGTTGCACTTCAAACACCACGGCTTGGCCGGCCAGCGGGTGGTTGAAGTCGAATTGCACAGCACCATCCTGTTCTGCGCCTTCCTTGACCTGCTGCACTGCGCCCGCGTACTGGCTCATGCCGTCGGGCGTGGGGAACTGCACCACGTCGCCCACGCGGTACTGTTCGCCCGGGTCACCCAGCTCGTTGAGCAGCTTGCGCGCCACCCATTGCAGCAAGTCGGGGTTGCGCTCGCCAAAAGCCTCACCGGCAGCCAGTTCAAAGCGGCTGCGGCTGCCTTCAGCCAAGCCCAGCAAGCACCGCTCTAGCGCGGGCGACAACTCGCCAGTGCCCAGGCTCAGGGTGGCGGGCTTGTCGTTGAAGGTGTTGATGATGTCTGCGCCCTCTTGGCCCTGGGCGTCCAGCCCGGCCAGGCGGTAGTGCAGCGTCAAAAACGAGCTGAGCTCCACCACCGGCACGGACGGTGTGGTGGGCGAAGGGGTGGCCAGGGACATGACGGGCTTTCAAAAATCGGGGCAAAGGCACGAAGGCTTATGTTGCCCATTGTAGAAAGACCGGCTCCAACCCCAGGCAAGGCTGGACAAAGCAAGCCGCCGCGCTATGCTGAACCATGAACCTGAAAGACTTACCCGCTGACACCCTGCCTCGCGAGAAATTACTCACCCGCGGCCCTGCGGCCCTGAGCGATGTGGAGTTGCTGGCCCTGCTGCTGCGCAGCGGCCTGCCCGGTAAAAACGTGCTGCAACTGGCGCAAGAGTTGGTCAGCACCTTTGGTGGGCTGACCGGTTTGCTGAACGCCCCCGCCGATGCCCTGAAAAGCGTGAAAGGCATGGGCCCGGCCAAGCGCGCCGAGTTGGTGGCTGTGCTGGAACTGGCTAGGCGCGCCTTGGCAGAGCAGCTGCGGGAACGCACCGTGTTTTCCAGCCCGCAAACCGTGCGGGACTATTTACAGCTGCGCCTGGGGTCCCTCAGCTACGAAGTTTTTGCGGTGCTGTTCCTGGACAGCCAGCACCGGCTGATTGCCATGGAGGAGTTGTTTCGCGGCACCCTGGCGCAAACCAGCGTGTACCCACGCGAGGTGGTGCAGCGCGCCCTGGCGCAAAACGCGGCCTGCGTGGTGCTGGCACACAACCACCCCAGCGGGTCCACCCAACCTTCGCGCGCCGACGAGGTGCTGACGCAAACGCTCAAGTCGGCCCTGGCCTTGGTGGATGTGCAGGTGCTCGACCATTTTGTCGTGACGGCTTCGCAGACGGTGTCGATGGCGGAGCTGGGTTTGGTCTAAAGTCAGGCCATGAAATTGCCGGCGATCAAGGATCTTCAGGGCCTCAAGACCCTCAAACAAGAAATAGCGCAGCGCGCCCTGCTGGCCGCGCAGTTGCAGGCCGCGCGCATTGCCGCCGCACAAAAGCTTAAGGCTGAAAAAGAGCTGTTTGCCAGCACCGTTGGCCCGGTTCGGGCCTTGCCGCCCAAGCACCGACCCGGCCAGCAAGTGCGGCTGGCGCCCTCCCCGCCTCAGCCGATTGCGCTCCAGCAGCAGCTGGACGAACAAGCCGTGATGCGTGAAGCGCTGTCTGATGAGTTTGATGTGGAAACCCTGCTCGACACCGACGACGCCCTGAGCTTTCGCCGGCCTGGTCTGGGGCCCGACGTGCTGCGCAAGCTGCGCCGAGGCGGCTGGAGCATTCAAGGCCAGCTGGACCTGCACGGCCTGCGCCGCGAAGACGCGCGCGACGCGCTGTCTGACTTTATTCGCGATGCGCACAAAACCGGCTGGCGCTGCGTGCGTGTGGTGCACGGCAAGGGCCTGGGCTCACCCGGCAAAACGCCGGTGCTCAAAGGCCGGGTGCAAAGCTGGCTGATCCAGAAAAAAGAAGTGCTGGCCTTTGCCCAGGCCCGCCCGGCCGAAGGTGGCGCGGGGGCGCTGGTGGTGTTGCTGGCGCAGGGCTAGCGGGCGCGCGCCAGGAGCGCAAGCGCGCTCAGGTCATGCCGCGGTTGCGCATCCAGTCGGCCGTTTGGAAGAACGAATTTTTCAGCCGCTCGCGCAGCGCATCGTCCACCCCCGTTTCACGCATGGCCTGGTCCATGCACGCCACCCATTGGTCGCGCTCGGCCACGCCGATGCCAAACGGCATGTGCCGCATGCGCAGGCGCGGATGGCCAAAGCGTTCGGCGTAATGCTGCGGCCCGCCCATCCAGCCGACCAAAAACCAGTTCAGCCGCTGACGCGCGTTGTCCAGCTCAGGGCCGTGGGCCGCGCGCAACTCGGCGTAGCCGGGTTCCAAGTCCATCAGGTCGTAGAAACGGTCGACCAGCGCGCGGATTTTTTCTTCGCCACCTATCCAGGCAAACGGCGTGTCAAAAGGCGGCTCGCCCGGGGGCTTTTCTTCAATTTGAACCATGGTTTGCGTTTCTAAAAAGGATTGCTCAGCTGGCGCGGCGCAGCGTTTCGACGACTGGCGTGTTCAGCACCGAGCGCAAGCCCCACCAGCCTGCGGCCAAGGCCAAGGCGGCGCCCGTCAAGCTGCCCAGCAGCAGCACGGTCCAAGAGGCCGTCCAGGCAAAGTCGAACACATAACGCGCCAAGCCCCAGCCCACGGCAATCGCCACGGCCGACGCCAGAAAGCCCGCCAACATGCCAATGCCAATGAGTTCGGCCCGCTGCACTTGCCGCAGCAAAGAAGCCCGGGCGCCCAGCGCCAGCATGATGGCAAATTCACGTGCACGCTCTTCTCGCGTGGCGGTCACCGCCGCAAACAGCACGACCAGCCCAGCCGCCAGCGTGAAGCCGAACAAAAACTCCACGGCGCGTGTCACTTGGTCGAGCACGCGCTGCACTTGCGCGATGGTGCTGCTCATGTCGATATTGGTGATGTTGGGAAAGCGGCGTACCAATTCGTTGTCAAAACTCAAGGGGCGCTTGACGCCTTCCGTCGTCTGAGCTGGCGGCTGCGCGGCCGGGGCCTTGAAAGCCGTGATGTAGCTCACCGGCACATCATCCAGATGCGCCACCGGGAAAATCACGAAGAAGTTCACTCGCATGGAGCCCCAGTCGACCTTGCGCAAACTGGTGACGCGCGCCTCGCTGAGCTGGCCAGCCATGTCAAAGCGCAGGCTATCGCCGAGTTTCAGGCCCAGCGTTTTGGCCAGTCCTTCTTCCACGCTGATGGCGCCTTTTTCTTCGGCCTGCCAGCGCCCGGCCACCACTTTGTTGTGCGGCGGCTGGGCCGCGCTGTTGGACAAGTTGAACTCGCGGTCCACCAGGCGCTGGGCGCGCTCGTCCACATAGTCTTGCGGACTGACCGGCTTGCCGTTCACTGCGACCAAGCGGCCGCGAATCATGGGGTACCAGTCGTAGCGGTTCACACCGCCTTCTTTGAGCGCGGCTTGAAATGAATCGCTTTGCTCGGGCTGCACGTTGATGATGAAACGGTTGGGAGCGTCCGGCGGCGTGGCCTGGCGCCAGCTGCTGATGAGGTCAGTGCGCAGCAGTACCAAGAGCACCAGCGCGAGCAAGCCGACGGCCAAGGCGCTGACTTGCACCACCGCATAAGCCGGGCGGGCCGAGACCTGGCGCGTGGCCAGCACCAGCCAGCGCGGGGCGGTGGCTTCGTTAACGCTGGCCCGGAGCAACTTGACGCCCAGCCAACTGGCCAGCGCAAACACCAGCACGGCCCCCGCAAAGCCGCCCACGGCAATCAGTCCGAGCTTGAGGTCGCTGCTAACTGCCAGCAGCAAGGCCGCAAAGCCGCCTACGCCCACCAAGAGCACGGCCAGCGACACGGGCTTGAGGTTGCCGACTTCACGGCGAATCACGCGCAACGGCGGCACTTGGGCCAGTTGCAGCACGGGCGGCAGACCAAAGGCCAGCATCAGCGTCATGCCCATGCCCAGGCCAAAGAAGGCGGGGCCGAAGGTGGCGGTTGGCAAGGCCGAAGTGACCAAGCCCGCAAGCAAAGCCACGAACACGTAATGCACCGCATAACCCAGCGCCACGCCCAGCAAACTGGCCAGCGCACCGACCAGCAAAAATTCGAAGGTGTAGGCCAGCGCAATGGTGCGCTGCGACTGGCCGAGCACGCGCAGCATGGCGCAGGCGTCCAGATGCTGGGCGGCAAAACCGAGCGCCACGATGGCCACCGCCACGGCACTGAGCAAGGCCGCCAGCAAGGCCACCAGGCTCAGGAATTTGCCCGCGCGGTCCAACGTCTGGCGCATTTCCGGCCGGCCGCTGTCCAGCGATTCGAGCCGCACGCCGCGTTGGTCCAGCTTCTGGATTTCGGCCGTGGCCCAGGCGCTGAAGACCTTCACATTCACATCGTTGCCCGCCACCGCCAATCGGTAGGTGATGCGGCTGGCCGGCTGGATCAGCCCAGTGGCCGCCACATCAGCTTGGTTGAGCATGACGCGCGGCGAAAAGCTGATGAAGCCGCCGCCCCGGTCCGGCTCGTTGACGATGACGCGGCTGATCTGAAAACTCGAATCACCCAGGAGCAATGTCTGATCGACGGACAGGCCCAAGCCGTCGAGCAGCTGCGGATCCACCCAGACCGAGCCAGGCGCTGGCACCTCACGCGTGTCTTGTTCTGGCCCGCCTGGCGCCGCTGCCACGCGCACTTGGCCTCGCAAGGGATAGCCGGGCGCCACGGCCTTGAAAGCCACCAGCTTGCTGGCACCGCCCTCTTCGTCCCGCGCCCGGGCCATGGTCGCAAAGCTCAAGGTGTTGGAGACCGTGAGGCCGCGCTGCGCGGCTTGTTGGGCAAACAGGGGTGGCAGCGGGTTGTCGCTGCTGATGACCGCGTCGCCGCCCAGCAGTTGGCGAGCGTCGCGCTCCAGGCCGCCTTGCAGGCGGTTGGCGAAAAAGCCGACGGCCGTCAGAGCGCCCACGGCAAGCGTCACGGCCAACACCAGCAGGCGCAATTCGCCAGCGCGCAGATCACGCCAGGTGGTCTTCCAGCCGAGCGTCAAGAAAAGCAGATTCATGGGGTGACCTTAGCGCAAAACGGATAACCGCAAGAAGGGCTTCGATACCTCAGCCCTGGGGCTGATCAGGCCGCCAGCTGAGGCTGCCACACCAATCGCTCGGCATGCGTGTAGCAAACAAAGCGCTTGTTGGTGGCCCGACCAATGGCGCACACGCCGACCTGCTCGGCGATTTGGTGGCCCATCTGCGTCATGCCGCTTCGCGACACGACCACGGGCACGCCCATTTGCGCCGACTTGATGACCATCTCGCTGGTCAAGCGCCCTGTCGTGTAGAAAGCCGGTGCGTTGGTCGCAGCGGCCGGATGCATGGCTTGCCAGCCGGCGATGGTGTCAATCGCGTTATGGCGGCCCACATCTTCCACAAAGATCAGCAACTCGGGCTCGGTACCTTGCAAGCTGAACAAGGCGCAGGCATGCACCGAGCCAGCCGATTTGTAAGTGGTTTCTTTGAGCCGGATGGTGTTGACTAGGCTGTAAAGCTGGGCTTGGGTGATGCGCGCATCGGGCGGCAAGGCGATCTGCTCGACCTCGTCCATCAGGCCGCCGAACACACTGCCCTGCCCGCAGCCGGTGGTCACGGTGCGGTGCGCGGTTTTGTCGTCCAGATCATCAATGCCGCGGTGGGTCTTCACGGCAGCCACGCCCACGTCCCAGTCAACCGTGATCGACTCAATCGCCGAGGCATCAGCCACCAGACGCTGGTTGAGCAAGTAGCCGAGCACCAGCCATTCAGGGTGGGCGCCCAGCGTCATCAGCGTGACCAGCTCGCGCTTGTCTACATAGACCGTGAGTGGGCGTTCGGCAGGCATGGAAATGCGCTGCGGCTGGCCATGCTCGTCAAAGACCTGGACGTCGCAGGTCAGGGGGGCGCTGGCTTGGGTCAGCGACGGCAGGGGCAAGGGGTTCATGAAGAGGCGGGCTGGGACGGCAAAAGGGCTCCATCATAGGAGGCCACCTGTCTCATGGGGCGTCGTGCGGTTTTGCAGGCAGGCCGCTGCGCGGACGAAAAAAAGGCCCGCCGCAAAAACGGCAGGCCCGTGAGTGCTGTCGGCTACAGCGAGCCGTGCACTTACTCTTACTTCTTGCGAGCGGCAATCGCCGTTTCGGCTTCCTTGACTAAAGCCGGGCCCACGGTCTGGGTCCACTTCTCGTACACCGGGCGGGTGGCTTTGACAAAGGCTTCGCGCTCGGCGGGCGTCAAGAAGGTGACGTTCACGCCCGAAGCGGCAATGCCCTTGAAGGCCGGCTTGTCGGCCTCGGTCAGGCCTTGACGCGCCAAGGCAATGCCTTGCTTGCCCGCATCAAGGGCGGCCTGGCGCACGATGGCCTGGTCGGCCTTGTTCCAGGAGTTCCAGATGTCTTTGTTGACCACAAAAATCAGCGGGTCAGCCACATAGCCCCAGGCGGTGACGAACTTCTGGCCCACGTTCTGCATCTTGAGCACGGTGAACAAGAAGAGTGGGTTCTCTTGGCCGTCGACAGCGCCACTCGACAGTGCAGGCTGCGCATCAGCCCAACTCATCTGCGTGGGGTTGGCACCCAAGGCGGTGAAGGTATCGGAGTAAATGGGCGAGCCCACCACGCGGATCTTCATGCCCTTCAGGTCCTCGGGCGACTTGATGGCGCGCTTGGAATTGGTCAGTTCGCGAAAGCCGTTTTCACCCCAAGCCAGGGGCACCACGCCGCCTTGCTCCAGGCGTGCAAAGATTTTTTGGCCCACGCTGCCCTGCGTCAGCGAATCAATGGCCGCGTAGTCGGGCATCAAGAACGGCAGCGAGAACAAGTTGAGTTCCTTGACCTGTGGCGACCAGTTGATGGTCGAGCCCACGGCCATGTCGATCACGCCCTGGCGCAACGCGCTGAACTCGCGCGTCTGGTCGCCCTGGATCAGCGAGACGCCGGGGTAGAGCTTGATGTTGATGCGGCCCTGCGTGCGCTCTTTGACCAGGTCAGACCAGATCTTGGCGGTCTGGCCCCAAGGCGTGGGCGGGCCGAGCACGATGGACAGGCGGTACTCGGCCTTGTAGTCGGCAGCCGTTGCGGGAGCGGCCAGGCCGCACAAGGTGGCAGCCACGGCAGTCACGGTTATCACGGCCTTCAATCGTTGACGCATATTCATCTTGCAGGTCTCCTTAAAAAATCAAACAGAAAATCAGTAGCCCAGATGGCGCGGCAGCCACAAGGCCAGCTCCGGCCAGGCAATCACGGCGACCATGACGAGGAACATGGACACCAGCATCCAGCCGACCCAGCGCACGGTTTCTTCCATGCGCACGCCGGCAATGCGGCAGGACACCATGAGGTTCACGGCCAGCGGCGGCGTGAACTGGCCCAGCGCCACCTTGAGCGTGAGGATCACGCCAAACCACACCGGGTCCCATTGGTAGTGCTGCACGATGGGCCAGAGCAGCGGCACAAAAATCAAGAAGATGGACACACCGTCGAGGAACATGCCCACGGTGATCAGCAGCAAGATCAGCAGCGCCAACACGCCGTATTCACCCAGGCCCGAGTTGACGATGGCCAGGGTCACCGGCTCGATCACGCCCAGGGTCGACAGCGAAAACGCAAAAATGCCCGCCAGCGACACCACCAGCAAGATCACCGCCGACAGCTCGCCCGACTCGCGCAGGATCACAAACAAGTCCCGCACGCCAATGGTCTTGTGTATCACCATGCCAACGAACAAGCCGTAGAACACGGCCACCACGGCAGCCTCGGTCGGCGTGAACCAGCCCGCGCGCATGCCGCCCAAAATCAGCACCGGCGCAGCCAAGCCCCACGACGCTTCGCGCAGACTCTTCCAAAAGGGCGGGCGCGGCAGGCTCGCTTCAAGCGCGCCCATCTTGTGGTGGCGCGCCATCCACACGGTGGGAACGATGAGCGCCAGGCCGGCCAGGATGCCCGGCACCATGCCAGCGGCAAACAAGGCCGGCACCGAGGCGCCCGGCACCAGCACCGAGTACACGATGAAGGCCACCGAGGGCGGAATCAAGATGTCGGTGGCGGCCGCTGCGCCCACCACGCTGGCCGAAAACGCCGGCGGGTAACCGGCGCGCGACATGGCGGCGATCATTACCGCGCCCACGGCCGCCGCATTGGCCGGGCCCGAGCCCGAGATGCCGCCCAGGAACATGGCCACCAGGATCGCGACCATGGGCAGCATGCCCGGGCCGCGCCCGACCAGGCTGACGGCAAAATTCACCAGCCGCAGCGCCACGCCCGAGCGGTCAAAGATGGAGCCGACCAGCACAAACATGGGAATGGCCAGCAGCGGGTACTTGCCCAGGCCAGCGTAAAAATTCTGCGGCACGGCCAACAGGCCAAACCACTGCGCATCGGCATTGGCCAGCGCAATGCAGGCCGCGCCCGCCAGGCCCAGCGCGGCGCCAATGGGCACGCCCATGAGCATCATGACCACGAAGGCCACAAAGAGCAGCGTCGGGATCATGGCTGACGCCCCCGGCGAATGAAGAGGCCCAGCGCCCGCCCGGCAATGGCCAGCGAGAACACCGGCAGCCAGATGGTGTACCACCACTGCGGCACGCCAATGCCCGGAGAGGTCTCGCCAAAGCGGAAGTCGTCCCACACCACGCGCACGCTGAGCACGGCAATCAGCGTGAAGAGCAGCACCACCATCAGCGCGCCAAAACGAGCCAGCGCACGCTGGCGGGCGGGGCTGCCGCTGTCGGCAAAGTACTCAATGCGGATCTGCCGGTTGCGCGCCACCGAGGCCGAGCCGGCCACCAGGGCCAACAAGATCATGAGGAAGACCGAGAACTCCTCGGTCCAGGCAAAGGACTGGCTGGTGAAGTAGCGCACCAGCACGTTGGCAAAGGTGATGAGCGCCAGCAAAGCCATCACGATGACGGTGAGCCAGTCTTCGATCTTCAGGGGAATGCGGGTAGGCTCGTCCTGATCTTCAGGGGCCAGGGTCAGGCTTGGATCCTGCTTAATTTCGGGAGGCACAGACATGGACAAACCAGGGCAGGAAAACAGGGGGGGCAATGTAACACGGCGGTAACGGGCTACTTCAGCCAGCGACACGGTTTGCCGCTCCTTCCCGCACCGGCTACCAACAAAAAAGGCCAACACCTCACGGTGTCGGCCTTTGATAGAACTTGTCAGGCGCTCAGCGCCTGCCGGGCTTCAGGTCTTCTTGCCTGGCACCGCAGCGGCGGGCGTATTGGTGCTCGGTGGGCTTTTCGCGGTAGCCGCTGGCGAATGGGCGCCAGAGGCTTCCAGCGGCTTGACCGCTTCAGGCGCCTTGTACACAAAGGGGCCGGGATCGGCACAAGGCGGCAAGGCGGCCGGCGCCGCTGCAACCGTTTTGCCCGCAGCGTCTTTGCTGTCTTTGGCGTCTTTAGCCACAGGCTTGGCCGTGGCGCCACCTTTGGTTTTCTTCACATAAGCGGCCACGCGATCTTGCGACTTGCACAGCAAATAGGCGTCTTGCTTGCCGGTCCAGGCAGTCTTGGCGGCGGCTTCGGCGGCTTTGGCCTTGGCTTCGTCGCTAGGTGGTGGCAACTTGGCCCACGACGCAGCAGAAGCGGCCAACAGCAGGCTGGTGATGATGAGTTTTTTCATGAAAGTGTCCTTGCGATATCGCAAATGGTTCAGGCTTGCGCGGTCTGGCCAGCGGGTTGGGTAGCGCTGCGCTGGGCAGGGATGCGGCCAGCTTTGATGTCGTCGGCCCAGTACTCGTGGTGCTCATGCGCCCAGGTCTCGTCAACATAGCCGGTCTTCATACCCTGGTAGGCGCCTTCCATGCCGATGGTGCCGATGTAGATGTGGCCGATGAACATGACCATCATCAGCACAGTCGCCACAGCGTGGATCATGTGGGCAATCTGCATGGTGCCGCGCTCGTAAATCATGCCGGGTACCAGTTGGTCCATCACGAGGCCCGAAGCCACCACAACGATGCCCAAGAAGAATACGCCGCCCCAGAACACCACTTTTTCACCGGCGTTGAAACGGTGTGACGGCACTTCCTTGCCGGACAGCAAACCGCCACCCTTGAGCAGCCACACCAGGTCGCCGCGCTGAGGCAGGTTGTCGCGCACAAAGGTCACAAAAATAATGACCAGCGACACGGCAAACAAGGGGCCCGCGAAGTTGTGGATGTTTTTCAGGGCGTAGGTCAGCCAGCCAAACAAGGTCAGGCCCATCACTGGCAGCAAGAAGAACTTGCCAAAGGCGATGACGATGCCGGAAATGGCCAAAGCGCAAAACGCAATGGCGTTGGCCCAGTGGGCAGCACGCTCGAACGGCGTGAAGCGCTCGATCTTGCGGCCGGTGTCGGCGCCGTGCTGGCGAATCGGGCCCTTGCCCATGTAAAAGAGGCCAATGGCCAGCAGCACGATCAGCAGCAAAGAGCCGCCATAGGGAATCAGCCAGTTGTTGCGCACCTGGCGCCAGGCTTCACCGGCAGTCGTCAGGCGTGAGCCGGGGTACTGCACAAAAGGCTGGATCAGGTTGCCCGCTTCGGGCGCTTGGCTCACGGGCAGGCTGCTGTAGCCCGTGGCACCTGCGCCCACGTCGCGCCACATAGGCGCGTTGTTGCCGGGCTGAACCTTGGCACGTTCGCCATTTTTCTGCTCGGCGTAACCCGGGTTGTCACTGGCGTCGGGTTTGAGCGTCAGGATGTTGGCGCTCTGGACAGCCGCCGTGCCGGGAACAGCCTGGGCAGCTGGTGCTGCAGCTGCGGGCGCAGCGGGCGCCTGCGCCCAAGCGGTGCTCAGGCCGGCAACGCTGATAAGCAGCGCGGCCAGCGCAGGCTTACAGCCAGCGCGCCAGGTCTGCGGCCAAAGAGGCGATGGGTGTTGCATGTGAACCCCTGCTTTCAATTGACGACGCGGTTGTATTCGTTTTGACCTTGCTGGGCGCGCGTCTTGAGCTGTTGTTCCCAAGCGGTCTTGTCGCCAGCCTTCCAGCCGGGTGCGGCATAAGGGTTGGTCACGCCTTGGAACACCGGCACGTCACGACGGGCACCGTTGGCGGTCTGCGGCTTTTCGCCGCAAGCGGTCAACGCCAACACAGCCAACATCGACAAGGTCAGGGTGTAACGCTTGATCATGACTTGGCTCCGTTCGGAGCCGGCGCTTGACCAGCTTGCTTGGAACCATAAGCCGTGCCCCAGCCCCAGACTTCAGCGCCCTTGCCGCGTTGCACCACGCGGTTGCGGAAGATGTCGGCCACCACATCGCCGTCACCGGCGATCAAGGCCTTGGTCGAGCATTGTTCGGCGCAGGCCGGCAGCTTGCCTTCGGCCAGGCGGTTGCGGCCATATTTTTCGAACTCGGCCTGGCTGCCGTTGGCTTCAGGGCCACCCGCGCAGAAGGTGCACTTGTCCATCTTGCCGCGCACACCAAAGGTGCCTTGCGACGGGAATTGCGGTGCGCCAAACGGGCAGGCGTAAGAGCAGTAGCCGCAGCCAATACAAACGTCCTTGTCATGCAAGACCACGCCTTCGTCGGTGCGATAAAAGCAGTTGACCGGGCACACAGCCATGCAAGGCGCGTCGCTGCAATGCATGCAGGCCACCGAGATGGACTTTTCGCCGGGCACGCCGTCGTTCAGCGTGACCACGCGGCGGCGGTTCACGCCCCAAGGTACTTCGTTTTCGTTCTTGCAAGCGGTCACGCAACCGTTGCACTCAATGCAACGCTCAGCGTCGCAGACAAATTTCATCCGTGCCATTTTTTATCCTTATGCTTTTTCGACGTTGCAGACGGTGGTTTTCGTCTCTTGCATCATCGTCACGCTGTCGTAACCGTAAGTCGTGGCCGTATTGATGGCCTCGCCGCGCACCACCGGTGCCGCACCGGCTGGGTAGTAAGCCAGCATGTCGGCGCCTTGCCAGCGGCCAGAGAAGTGGAACGGCATGAAGACCGTGTCCGGGCCGACGCGAGGCGTGACCAGGGCTTGCACGTTCAGGCGAGCGCCCGTCGGTGTGACGACCCAGGCGCGATCGCCGTTGCGAATGCCCTTGGCAGATGCGACCGCCGGGTTGATCTCGACGAACATCTCTTGCTGCAACTCGGCCAACCAAGGGTTGGAACGGGTTTCTTCGCCGCCGCCTTCGTACTCGACCAAGCGGCCCGAGGTCAGGACCAGCGGGAACTTCTCGTGCACCTTGTCGGCGATGTTCTTGTCCTGGATGGACTTGTACAGCGTCGGCAGGCGCCAGAACGCTTTCTTGTCGTCGTGCGTCGGGTACTTGGCTTGCAAGTCAGCGCGGTTGCCGTACAGCGGCTCGCGGTGCTGGGGAATCGCATCGGGGAAGTTCCACACCACGGCGCGCGCCTTGGCGTTGCCAAACGGGTGGCAGCCATGGTTTTGCATGAACACACGGATCATGCCGCCCGAGGAGTCGGTCTTCCAGTTCTTGCCCTCGGCGGCGGTTTTTTCGCCGTCGGTGAGCTCGTTCCACCAGCCCAGCTTTTTCAGCAGGACGTGGTCGAGTTCAGGGTAGCCGGTGGTGATGTCGGCGCCCTTGGAATGCGAGCCGTCTTCAGCCAACAGGTTCTTGCCTTCGCGCTCGACGCCGAAGTTGGCGCGGAAGTTACCGCCGCCTTCCATGACGTGCTTGGAGGTGTCGTAAAGGTTGGGCGAGCCGGGGTGCTTGAGCTCGGCCGTGCCCCAGCAAGGCCATGGCAGACCGAAATAGTCGCCGCCGAAGTCGTAGCCGGTTTCCTTGTCTTTGCCGCCTTTGGACTTGAGGGTCTTGACGTCAAAGAGGTGCATGTTGCGCATGTGCGCTTTCAGGCGCTCAGGCGTCTGGCCGGTGTAGCCAATGGTCCACACGCACTTGTTGATTTCGCGCAGGATGTCTTCTGGCATGGGCTCGTCCATGCCCTTGACCTTTTGCATCTTGTAGTTCTTGGAGAGCTCGGTGGCAAAGCCAAACTTCTCGGCGAACTGGTGCATGATCATGTGGTCGCTGCGGCTTTCCCACAACGGCTCGATCACCTTGTCGCGCCACTGCAGCGAGCGGTTCGACGCCGTGGCCGAGCCACTGGTTTCAAACTGCGTGGCCGCTGGCAGCAGGTAAACGGCGCGGTTGGGGTTCAGGTCTTCGGGCTTGCCGGGCATGGCAGCCATGGCGGCCGTGGCCGATGGGTACGGGTCAATGACGACCAGCAAGTCCAGCTTGTCCATGGCTCGCTTCATCTCCAGACCCCGGGTCTGCGAGTTGGGCGCATGGCCCCAGAACACGCAGGCCTTGAGGTTCGAATCCTGGTCGATCAGCTCGTTTTTCTCCAGCACGCCGTCGATCCAGCGTGACACGGTGATGCCGGGCTTGCCCATCATGGCGGGCGATGCGTAGCGGCCCTTGATCCACTCAAAATCCACGCCCCAGGTCTTGGCGAAGTGTTTCCACGAGCCTTCGGCCAGGCCGTAGTAGCCGGGCAATGAGTCTGGGTTCGGGCCGACGTCTGTGGCGCCCTGCACGTTGTCGTGGCCACGGAAGATGTTGGTGCCGCCGCCAGACACGCCGACGTTGCCCAAGGCCAATTGCAAGATGCACGAGGCACGCACGATGGCGTTGCCAATGGTGTGCTGGGTCTGGCCCATGCACCAGACGATGGTCGATGGCCGGTTCTTGGCCATCATTTCGGCCGCTTTGTAGACCTGAGCTTCAGGCACGCCGCAAGCTTCTTCCACCTTGTCCGGTGTCCACTTGGTCATGACCTCTTCTTTGATCTTCTCCATGCCGTACACACGGTCATTGATGTACTTCTTGTCTTCCCAGCCGTTCTTGAAGATGTGGTGCAGCATGCCGAAGAGGAACGGAATGTCTGAGCCAGAACGGATGCGGATGTACTCGTCGGCCTTGGCGGCCGTGCGCGTGAAACGCGGGTCAACCACGATCATCTTGCAGCCGGTTTCCTTGGCGTGCAGCATGTGCAACATGGAAACAGGGTGCGCTTCAGCGGCATTGGAGCCGATGTACAGCGCGCACTTGCTGTTTTGCATGTCGTTGTACGAATTGGTCATGGCGCCGTAGCCCCATGTATTGGCCACACCAGCCACGGTGGTGGAGTGGCAAATACGCGCCTGGTGGTCGCAGTTGTTGCTGCCCCAGAAGCTGACGAACTTACGCAGCAAATAGGCTTGCTCGTTGTTGTGCTTGGAAGAGCCGACCCAGTACACCGAGTCCGGGCCGCTGGTCTTGCGCAGCTCGAGCATGCGGGCGCTGATCTCGTTGAGCGCCACGTCCCAGCTGATGCGCTGGTACTTGCCGTTGACCAGCTTCATGGGGTAGCGCAGGCGGAATTCGCCGTGGCCGTGTTCGCGCAGGGCGGCGCCCTTGGCGCAATGCGCGCCCAAGTTGATCGGGGAGTCAAACACCGGCTCCTGGCGCACCCAGACGCCGTTTTCGACCACGGCGTCTACCGCGCAGCCCACCGAGCAGTGGGTGCAAACGGTGCGCTTGACTTCAATCTTGCCCGTGCCGTCACCGGCAGCGCCAGCAGCCGCATTGGCCTTTTTGACCAGGCTCAGCTGGGTGGCTGCCAGCCCGACGCCCACGCCCAGGCCAGAGCGGCGCAAAAAGGCGCGGCGGTCCATGGTGGGCAGGGCGTGGCTCAGGCCGCGCGACAGACTTTGCACAAAACGCCCGGCAGGCGCGTCGTGCGCGGTGCGGGCAACAGGGGACTTTTTCGTGAGCAGCATGAGCTCTCCGTTCAATAGTTAGTGGCGTGAAACAGGGGGCCGGACATCAAATCCGCGTGGTCTTGTAGTAGTGCTTGACGTGGTCGGACAGGCTGTAACCGCCACCGTTTTCAGGGGCGGGCGGCAGCTTTTGCACGGCTGCCACCGGGGCCTGGACGCCGGGCAAGGCGACCACGGCCGCTGCTGCAGCGCCGGTTGCTGCAGCGCCGAAAAAGAAGCCTCGGCGTGAAGGTTTGGGCTGGCTGTTGTCTTGCATGATGACTCCGAATGAAAAATGACTGGGTGCGATGTTACGTGAGAGGCGAGACCCGAACAATGCAACGGACCGTTAATTGCAGAGCTTGTAAGGGAATACGCTAGGGATTCTGTTCAATTTGAGCAAGGATCTGAACACCCAAATTGGCTCAAGCCAACATGTCAAAACCCTGCGACTCCACGCTCATGAAGTTGAGCGTGAATTCGGCCAGGCTGGCGTAAAAGCGCGAGCGCGGATGGGCCGCAATGGCCTCACACATACGCGCCGCCCAGGGCTGCAGATGGGTGCCAAAAAACTCGCGCTGGCGCGTGAGGTTGGCCACCGCCACGTCGTCGCCCGCGATCAGGTAGCGCATGACTTCGCACAGGTAGGCGATGTGGTCTTCGGTCTCGGGCATGGTGTCGTCGCGACCCAGGCCGAGCGAGGCCAGGTCGGTGCGCAAAGCGGCCAGCGGTTTTTCGTTCAAAAACCCGCTCAGGTAATGCGAGCCAAACAGGTACACCTCGGGCTTGCCCATGCCGCCAAACAAGGCGTCGAACTCGTCGGCCACTTCTTCGTCGCTCAGGGCCCGGGCAACGGTGACGACCTCGCGCCAGCTCGCTTCGAGCAAGGCGCCGGCGGCCGGTGCCTCGGTGACGGCCACGCGCAAGTTTTGCAGCAAGTCGGCCGACGGCGGCGCGTAATACAGGGCCGCCAGCAAGCCATAGACCTCGGCGCGGGCGGTTTCTTCGTCCAGGGTGGACGTGACCAGGGGGGCTTCTTGGATCATCGGATGTCCGTGATTTTGATTTCGTTGTCGGCCGAGTAAATGTCGATCACGCGGCAGTCGCCGCACATCTTGAGCCGGTCTGCGGCCGCGCCCTGGAACATCGCATGACCGGCCAGCTTGCCAAGCATGTTCTCAATGGCTTTGAGCGTGCCAAAGGGCTTGGCGCAGCGAATGCAGGCGTATGGCTGCGTTTCGTTGAGCACGCGGGCTTGCTTGCGCTCGGGGGTGAGCAGCAAGCGCGGCTCCAGGGTGATGGCGTTTTCAGGGCAGGTGCTGGCGCACAAGCCGCATTGCACACAGTTCTTTTCAATGAACTTGAGTTGCGGCAGCTCGGGGTTGTCTTGCAAGGCGCTGGCCGGGCAGGCGCTGACGCAGCTCAGGCACAAGGTGCAAGCGTCTTTGTTGACGCTCAAGCTGCCAAAGGGCGAACCGGCGGCTGGCAGCGCAATGGCTTCGGGCATGGCGGCGGGCGCGCTGGTCATCAAATGGTCCAGCGCCATGTCCAGCGTGCTGCGCTTTTCTTGCGCCACGGCAAAGCGGGCGGCGGTGGCCGGGCCTGCGGCCGGGCTGTTGGCCAGTTGCTGCAAGCGGGCGTCCAGTGCGGCCAAGCCAGCGGCGTCGCTGCTGGCTTGGATCAACTGGAAATGCTGGCCGGTGTAACCCAGGCCGTTCATCAGGGCCTGGGCCACGTCCATTTGCTGGCGCAAGGCGGTGACGTAGGCTGGTGCTTCTTCTGCGGTGATCAACACAGCCACGCGGCGGGCACCCAGGGCGACGGCGCTCAGCCACAGGTCCAGGCCCACGCTGGCGGTGTGCCACAGCGATTGCGGCATGACCGTGGCGGGCACGCCGCGAACCGATTTCTTCAGGCTGGCGGCACGGCCCAGCGCTTCAATGGTTTGCTGACCCTGGCCTTGGCTATGAAACAGCACGGTGGCGTTTTTGCCGCCGGCTTTGGCATAGGTGCTCAGCAAAGTTTTGAGGCGCACGCCTTGCTCGCTGGCGCGCGGGTAGGCATAAGTGAGAGCACCGGTGGGGCAAACCGTGGTGCAAGCACCGCAACCGACACACAAGTTCGGGTTGACGACGATTTGCTGGCGATCTTTCTCGCTGCGAATGGCCTGGGCCGAGCACACGTCCACGCAGGCGTTGCAGCCCACGGTTTCGTTGCGGCTGTGGGCGCAGAGCTTTTGCTTATAGGCAAAGAACTTGGGCTTGTCGAACTCACCGACCAGCTCGCGCAGCTTGACCACGGCGGCCATCAAGCCGGGCGTGGCCAGGCCCGCAAAACCGGGCAGGGCCAGGTAGCCTTGCGGTGGCGCGTGCAGCGTGACCAGGGGTTTGGACCCCAAGTCCAGCACCAAGTCAAACTGGTCGTTCAGCGGCAAAGGCTCGCGGCCAAAGTCGATCGCACCGGCCACTTTGCACACAGCCACGCAGTCGCGGTGCGAGCCGCACTTGTCGGCATTGACTTGGTAACTCAGGTCAATCGCGCCTTCAGGGCAGGCGGCCACGCAGGCGTTGCAGCGGGTGCACAGGTCCAGGTCAATCGCGTTGGCCTGGCGCCACTTGAGTTCAAACTTGCCCAGCCAGCCGGTCAGGGCCAATTGGTCACCGCTGATGACCGGGTAGCGCCGCTCTTGCGCGGGCACGCCAGCGGGCGACACGCCTTGCGAAAAAATCGTCACGTCCAGCACATCAGCCACCAGCTCGGCGACTTGCTCGGCCTGGTCGAGCGCGCCAATGATCAGCAGGCGACCGTTGCTGGTGTAGGTGACCGTGGACACCGGCTCGGGCTCGGGCAGGTGCGCCTGGGCCAGCAGCGCAGCCAGCTTGGGGCCGGCCTGGGCAGCGTCACGGCTCCAGCCGCCTGTTTCGCGGATGTTCACAAAGCGGATGGGCGAGACCGCGCCTTCGGTGCGCTGGCCGAGTTCGGCAAACAGCTTTTTCTCTTGGGTGCAGGCGACCACCACGTCGTCGCCGGAGCGGATGGCTTGCTGAAAAGCCGGGGCTTCGCGGCGGCACAGCGCCGAGTGCAGCGTCAGCTCTTCATGCAGGGCCGCCCCCAACGTCTGGGGTTCTAGCGGCATGGTCTGGTTGCAGTCGCAAATCAGGGTGGGCATTGTCTTCCTGGGGGGCAGCGAGCGCCGCGGGTGCGGGCTCGGGTGTGGGGTGGGCAGCCGCGGCGGCCAGTGCATCTGGCTCGTCTTGGACCGGGGCAGACTGTGCCACGGATTGGGCGGCGGGTTCATCCGCGCTTACCCGGTTGGGTTCGGCGGCGGCTTCTTGGGGTTTCGGTTCTTCTTCCTCTTCCTCGACCAGTTTGAGGAACTTGGCGCTGGCCATTTGCTTGAGCATGGACAGCGGCAGCGGGTCGGGCTTGGAATAGTCGTCGATGTAAATGTCCAGACCGTCCATCACGTTGAAGTGCGGGTCGCTGAACAGCTGCTTCATGGCCGCATTGCGCACCTCGGGCTGCACGGCGCGGTTCATGAAGGGCTTGAAGTCGGAATCGGGCGTGAGCTGCTGGGCGTCTTGTACGGTCAGCGGAGGCGCTTCGGGTACGGCCGGGGTTTGGCTTGGCGCGGGGATCGTGTTGACGCCTGCGGCAGGGGCAATGGGAGCTGGCTTCTCCGCCTTGGCCACCACCGGTTCAGGCAAAGCCTCGCCTTGCAGGGCCGCGTTTTTGCGGCGCGCCCAGCGGCCCAAAAAGCCATCTGCTTCAGCCACGGCCGCCGCCTCCGCGTTGCATTTTCTCGGTGCTCACCCGGGCCGGGTTGCCAAAACGGTCTTGCAGGGTTTTGAAACTCTCGGGCCGCTTGCGGCGCTTGAGTTCTTGCACATGGTGCTCGTCCACAAAAGCTTGCAACCAGCCCAGCACCTCAGCCGGGGCGGGGACTTGCTCCACGGTTTCTTGCGCGTCTAGCCAGCGGCCGGCGTCGTGGTAGCTCAGGGTCACCGTCTGGGGAATGGCAATGCACTCGTCCCCATGCGCGGGCTCTTCCTCCATGCGCCAGACCACCCAAAAGCAAGGCTGCGGCGTGCTGACGTTGAGGTGGTAACCGTCGGCGTCGTCGGTGAACAGCTCGACCAGAAAACCGGGGTGCAGCCAGCGTTCTTGCTGATCGTCCTTGAGCAAGAGCCGAGGCTCAGCGCCAAAGCTGTCCTCGTGCGGAACGATTTCGGCCAATTGCCAGCGCCAGGGCTGCCAGCGGTTGTCGATGCGCTCGCGCTGCATCACCACGGCCACACGAACGTGGGGCCGTTTGGAAGAACCGGTACGCAAAGGGTCGGCAGCGAAGAGATCAAATCCTGACATGGGGGGCGAGTGTAGGCGGGCGGGCGGCCTCTTCAGGCCGCGCCGCGCCAATTCCCCCGAATTCCCCCGCCGTGGGAATGCTTAAGCCGCCCTGCTGCCCTGGTAGCCGCGCTCGGCCGGTAATTCACCGCCCGCGCTGACCCGGACCGCGCAGTACTTGAACTCGGGGATTTTCCCGAAGGGGTCCAGCGCGGCGTTGGTCATCAAATTGGCGGCGGCCTCGTAATAGGCAAAGGGCATGAAGACCGCGCCGCCGGGCGTGCCGTCGTCGCGCCGCACCTGCAAGGCGACCGCGCCGCGCCGGGAAGCCACGGTGATCACATCGCCCGGGCTCAGGCCCAGCGCCTGCATGTCCGAGCCGCACATGGAGGCGGTGGCCGCCGGCTCAATCGCGTCGAGCACGGTGGCGCGGCGCGTCATGCTGCCGGTGTGCCAATGCTCCAACTGACGGCCGGTGATCAGCACAAACGGAAACTCGGCGTCGGGCCGTTCGTTGGCGGGAATGATGTCAGCCGGCACCAGGTGAACCCGGCCATCGGCGGTGTCAAAGCGGTCGATGAAGACCGTCGGCGAGCCGGGATCGTCGACGCTCAGGCAGGGGTAGGTGACGCTGGACTCTTTTTGCAAGCGCTCCCAGGTGATGCCGGCAATCGACGCGTGCATGGCGCGGCGCATCTCGTCATAGACCTCGGCCACGCCAGCATGTTCCCCGCTGTATTGCCAGTCCAGCCCCATGCCGCGCGCCAGCTGCTGGATGATCCACAAGTCCGGCTTGGCTTGGCCGGGCGGGTCAATGGCTTGCTGGCCGAGTTGCACCATGCGGTCGGTGTTGCTGACCGTGCCGGTTTTTTCAGGCCAGGTGGTGGCGGGCAGCACCACGTCAGCCAGCCAGGCGGTTTCGGTCATGAAGATGTCTTGCACCACCAGATGCTCCAGGCTGGCCAGCGCATGGCGGGCGTGGTTCAGGTCGGGGTCGCTCATGGCCGGGTTTTCGCCCATCACGTACATGCCGCGCACCTTGTGCGGGTCGCTGTCGGGAGCCAAAGCCTTGTGCATGATCTCCACCACCGTGTAGCCGGGTTGGGCGTCCAGAGGCGTTTGCCAGAAGTCTTCGAACCAGGCATGGGCCGCCGGATCGCTGACGCGCTGGTAGTTGGGGAACATCATGGGGATCAGGCCGGCGTCGCTGGCGCCTTGCACATTGTTTTGCCCGCGCAGCGGGTGCAGGCCTGAACCCGGCTTGCCGATCTGCCCTGTCACGGTGGCCAGTGCAATCAGGCAGCGGGCGTTGTCGGTGCCGTGCACATGCTGGCTCACGCCCATGCCCCACAAGATCATGGCGCCTTTAGCGCGGGCAAACTCACGCGCGACTTCGCGCAGCGTGGCGGCCGGTATGCCGCAAATCGGCGCCATGGCTTCGGGGCTGTAACCCAGCACATTGGCCTTGAGCGCTTCAAAGTTGCTGGCCCGGTCACGGATGAAGGTCTCGTCGGTCAGGCCTTCGTCAATCACGGTGTGGATCAGCGCGTTGAGCATGGCCACGTCGGTGTCAGCCTTGAATTGCAGGCATCGCCAGGCGTGCTTGCCGATGTCGGTGATGCGCGGGTCGGCCAACACGATCTTGGCGCCGCGCTTGGCGGCGTTCTTCATCCAGGTGGCGGCCACCGGGTGGTTGGCGGTCGGGTTGGAGCCGATGACAAATATCAAGTCGGCATGGGCCACGTCGTTGACCTGGTTGCTGACCGCCCCCGAGCCCACGCCTTCAAGCAAGGCCGCGACGCTGGACGCATGGCACAGGCGGGTGCAGTGGTCCACGTTGTTGCTGCCAAAGCCGGTGCGCACCAGCTTCTGGAACAAATACGCTTCTTCGTTGCTGCCTTTGGCCGAGCCAAAACCGGCGAGCGATTTCTTGCCGTGCGTGTCGCGCAAATCCTTCAGGCCACCGGCAGCCAGGGCCAGCGCTTCTTCCCAAGTGGCTTCGCGGAAAACGGCGGACCAGTCGGCTGAATCCCGGTTCAGGTCGTTCAAAGCCGCCGGGTCTTTGGCCACGCCTTCGCGGCGAATCAGCGGCACGCTCAAGCGCTGGGGGCTATGCGCATAGTCAAAGCCAAAGCGGCCTTTGACACACAGCCGCCCTTGGTTGGCCGGGCCGTCGCGGCCCTGGACGTTGACGATGCGGTTGTCCTTGACCTCATAGGTGAGCAGGCAACCGACGCCGCAAAACGGGCAGACCGAGTCCACGGTTTTGTCCACCGCCCGCGAGCCGACCTGGGACTTAGGGCTGAGCGCGCCGGTCGGGCAGGCCTGCACACATTCACCGCAGGCCACGCAACTGCTTTGACCCATCGGGTCGGCCAGGTCAAACACGATGGCGCTGTGCGCGCCGCGGCCGGCATAGCCAATCACGTCGTTGACTTGCTCTTCGCGGCAAGCCCGCACACAGCGGTTGCACTGAATGCAGGCGTCCAGGTTGACGGCCATGGCGGGGTGGGACAGGTCGGGGGCGGGTTGCTGGCGGCGCAGGGCTTTGAGGGCCGGGCGGACTTGCACGCCGAGGTGGTCGGCCCAGGCGCTGAGTTCGCCGTGTTGGCTGGGGTGG
>JBBAPH010000033.1:9890-36335 GCA_040400935.1 Polaromonas sp. | reverse complement strand
ACCTCGGTGATGTCACCAAGACCACGCAAAACCTCGACATCGTGCGCATTGACGAGGCCCGTCAACTGCTGATGATCCGCGGCGCTGTGCCTGGCTCCAAGGGCGGTTTCGTGACCGTTCGCGCTGCCATCAAGGTCAAGTCCGCCAACGCCGCCAAAGGAGCGAACTGATGCAAGTTGAACTCCTGAACGACCAAGGTATTGCCGCGTCCAAAGTGGACGTGCCGGATACCGTGTTTGGTCGCGAATACAACGAGAGCCTGGTGCACCAGGTGGTCGTGGCCTTTCAGGCCAACGCCCGCCAAGGCACCCGTGCTCAAAAAGACCGTGAGCAAGTTCGTCACTCGACCAAGAAGCCTTTCAAACAAAAGGGCACCGGTCGCGCTCGTGCTGGTATGACGTCTTCGCCCCTGTGGCGCGGCGGTGGCCGTATCTTCCCGAACATGCCTGACGAGAACTTCACCCAGAAGATCAACAAGAAGATGTACCGCGCTGGTATGGCTTCGATCTTCTCGCAGCTGGCCCGCGAAGGCCGTCTGGCTGTGGTGGACTCGCTGACTGTGGACTCGCCAAAAACGAAAGTGCTGGCCGACAAGTTCAAAGCCATGAACCTGAAGTCTGTGCTGGTCATCGCCGACGAAGTCGACGAAAACCTGTACCTGGCTTCCCGCAACCTGGTCAACATCCTCGTTGTCGAACCACGCTACGCCGACCCGGTGTCGCTGGTTCACTACAAGAAGGTTCTGGTGACCAAGGCCGCCATGGACAAACTCAAGGAGATGTTCGCATGAGCGCGTTCCAACCATTTTCCAGCAAGTCCAAATTCGACGAAGGTCGCCTGATGCAGGTTCTGGTCGCTCCCATCGTGTCTGAAAAGGCCACGGCGGTTGCGGAAAAGACCAACACCGTCACCTTCAAGGTACTGCAAGACGCCACCAAATACGAAATCAAGGCTGCCGTGCAGCTGATGTTCAAGGTGGAAGTCAAGACAGTCGCTGTTCTGAACACAAAAGGCAAGACCAAGCGCTTTGGCAAGTCCATCGGCCGCCGCGACAACGTTCGCAAGGCTTATGTCACGCTGCAGCCCGGTCAAGAGCTGAACATCGGTGGGGAGGCTGCTTAATCATGGCTGTCATTAAAATGAAACCCACTTCACCAGGCATGCGCGGCATGGTGAAGATCTCCCGTGATCACCTGCACAAAGGTGAAGGTTACGCACCCTTGCTGGAGCCACAGTTCCAGAAAGCCGGCCGTAACAACAACGGGCACATCACCACTCGCCACAAAGGCGGCGGTCACAAGCACCACTACCGTGTGGTGGACTTCAAGCGCAACAAGGACGCGATTCCTGCCAAGGTTGAGCGCATCGAGTACGACCCCAACCGCAGTGCTCACATTGCGCTGGTGTGCTATGCCGATGGCGAGCGCCGCTACATCATCGCCCCACGTGGCCTGGAAGTTGGCGCAACGCTGATCTCCGGCTCCGAGGCGCCGATCCGCGCTGGCAACACGCTGCCGATCCGCAACATCCCAGTGGGTTCAACGATCCATTGCATCGAGATGCAAATCGGCAAGGGCGCCCAAATCGCCCGTTCCGCTGGCACCTCGGCGACCTTGCTGGCTCGTGAAGGCACTTACGCCCAGGTGCGTATGCGCTCTGGTGAAGTTCGCAAGATCCACATCGAGTGCCGCGCCACGATTGGCGAAGTCGCCAACGAAGAGCACAGCCTGCGCCGTCTCGGCAAAGCCGGTGTCAAGCGCTGGATGGGTATTCGCCCAACCGTTCGCGGTGTGGTCATGAACCCGGTTGACCACCCACACGGTGGTGGTGAAGGCAAGACCGGTGAAGGTCGCCATCCAGTCGATCCATGGGGTAACCTGACCAAAGGCTACCGCACCCGCAACAACAAGCGCACGCAAGTGATGATTGTTTCGCGTCGCAAGAAGTAAGGCCTAGGAAATGACCCGTTCACTCAAAAAAGGTCCCTTTGTCGACCAACACTTGGTAGTCAAGGCCGACAAGGCTGTTACCAACAAAGACAAGAAGCCGATCAAGACCTGGTCGCGTCGCTCCATGATCCTGCCCGAGTTCATCGGCTTGACCATCGCCGTGCACAACGGCAAGCAGCACGTCCCTGTCTACATCACCGATCAAATGGTTGGCCACAAGTTGGGCGAGTTTGCACTCACCCGGACTTTCAAAGGTCACCCGGCTGACAAAAAAGTTGTGAAGAAGTAAGGAAAGACCATGGAAACACGTGCAACCCTCCGGGGCGTTCGTCTGTCGGTCGACAAAGGTCGTCTGGTCGCTGACCTGATCCGCGGTAAAAAAGTGGATCAGGCGCTGAACATTTTGAACTTCACGCAGAAAAAAGCTGCGGGCATCATCAAGAAGGTGGTTGAGTCCGCCATCGCCAACGCTGAACACAACGACGGCGCCGACATCGACGAATTGAAGGTCAAGACCATCTACGTCGAGCAAGGCACCACCCTCAAGCGTTTCTCTGCCCGCGCCAAAGGCCGTGGCAACCGTATCAGCAAGCCCACGTGCCATGTGTACGTGGTCGTCGGTAACTAAAGGACAGGCAGGATATGGGACAAAAAATCAACCCAACCGGCTTCCGTCTTTCGGTCAGCCGTAACTGGAACAGCCGCTGGTACGCGAGCAACAAAGACTTTGCCGGCATGCTGGCTGAAGACATCAAGGTTCGCGAGTACCTGAAGACCAAGCTCAAGAGCGCTGCGGTTTCCCGCGTGATCATTGAGCGCCCCGCCAAGAACGCACGTATCACGATTTTCTCGGCACGTCCGGGCGTCGTGATCGGCAAGAAGGGCGAGGACATCGAGAACCTGAAGAAGGAACTCGGTCGCCAGCTCGGCGTGCCTGTCGCGGTGAACATCGAAGAAGTTCGCAAGCCTGAAATTGATGCCAAGCTCATCGCTGACAGCATCACCCAGCAGCTTGAAAAACGCATCATGTTCCGCCGTGCGATGAAGCGCGCCATGCAAAACGCCATGCGTCTGGGTGCCCTGGGCATCAAGATCATGTCGTCTGGCCGTCTGAACGGTATCGAGATCGCTCGTTGCGAGTGGTACCGCGAAGGCCGCGTGCCTCTTCACACCCTGCGCGCCGACATCGACTACGGCACCTCTGAAGCCAAGACCACCTACGGTGTGATCGGCGTCAAGGTCTGGGTCTACAAAGGTGACACGCTCGGTCGTGGCGACTCCCCAGGCGCCCGCCTGGATGCCGCTCCTTCCGAAGAAGAGCGCAAGCCACGCGGCCCACGCCGCGACGCCCGTCCAGGTTCTGACCGTCCGACTCCACGTGGTGCGCGTCCTGCTGCACCTCGTGGTCCAGCGACAGCGCCTGCCGATGGCAGCGACAAGCCAGCGGAGGCGTCTGACGCCGATGCCTCTAAATCCACCGTTAAGCGCGTTCGTAAAGCCGCGCCAGCTGCAGCAGCTGACGGTGCCAAGACCGAGTAATCGGTCTACTCACGGAGATAAATCATGCTGCAACCCGCTCGCAGAAAATACCGCAAAGAGCAAAAAGGCCGTAACACCGGCGTTGCCACACGAGGCAGCTCGGTGGCATTCGGTGACTTCGGTCTCAAGTGCACCGACCGTGGTCGCTTGACCGCTCGTCAAATTGAAGCCGCACGTCGTGCGATTTCCCGTCACGTCAAACGTGGCGGCCGTATCTGGATCCGCGTCTTCCCAGACAAGCCAATCTCGCAGAAACCTGCTGAAGTGCGTATGGGTAACGGTAAAGGCAATCCAGAGTACTACGTGGCTGAGATTCAGCCCGGCAAGATCGTTTTTGAAATCGTTGGCGTGCCTGAAGAGTTGGCCCGTGAAGCGTTCCGCCTGGCTTCTGCCAAGCTGCCGCTGCGCACCACCTTCGTTAGCCGCATGATTGGACAGTAATCAGATGACCACTACCAAAACCTCTGAACTTCGCCAAAAAGACGTCGCCGGCCTGGAAGCTGAAGTCAAAGCCTTGCAAAAGGCTCACTTCGGTCTGCGCATGCAAAAAGCCACGCAGCAGCTGACCAATGTGGCCACGCTGCGTTCGACGCGCCGTTCCATCGCCCGTGCCAAGACCATCCTGGCCGAAACCATCGTCAAACAAGGAGCCAAATAATGACGGAAGCTAAAAAATCCCTCACGCGCACCTTGATTGGCAAGGTGGTCAGCGACAAGCGCACCAAGACTGTCACGGTCCTGGTTGAGCGTCGTGTCAAGCACGAGCTCTACGGCAAGATCGTTTCCCTGTCCAGCAAGTACCACGCCCATGACGAAAAGGGCGAGTACAAGATGGGCGACACCATCGAGATCACGGAGAGCCGTCCGCTGTCCAAGACCAAGAACTGGGTCGCCACGAAGTTGGTTCAAAAAGCGGCATCGGTCTGATCAACCGGTCTACTTGATAAAAAAAACGGCTCCTCACGGGGCCGTTTTTTTTTGGCTCGACTTTTTGATCCGGGGATAGGTTGGGGGTTGAAGAGGCGTCAGCAGGTTTCCCCGCCGTGATAGAAAATACAGGGTCGTTTGTTTCAAGGCCGTTCGGCCGCACTGCAAAAATCAAAGGAGCTTTAGATGATCAAAGTTGGCGATACCCTGCCGTCCACCACCCTGATGGAATTTTCGGAAGTTGAAGGCAACGGTTGCAGCCTCGGCCCTAACGCGGTCGATGTGGCCAAGGCCAGCGCTGGCAAGACCATCGCTGTGTTCGCGCTGCCAGGGGCTTTCACGCCTACCTGCTCGGCCAAGCACGTCCCCGGTTACGTGGAGAAGTTTGCCGAACTCAAAGCCAGCGGTGTGGACGAAATCTGGTGTGTCAGCGTGAACGACGCGTTCGTCATGGGCGCTTGGGCGCGCGAGCAAAAGACGGACGGCAAGGTCCGCATGCTGGCCGACGGCAGCGCCGACTTCGCCAAAGCCACTGGCCTGACCTTGGACCTGACCGCACGCGGCATGGGCTTGCGCAGCAACCGTTACTCCATGCTCGTCAAAGACGGCAAAGTTGCTGCTTTGAACGTGGAAGCACCTGGCAAGTTCGAAGTGAGCGACGCCGACACCATGATGGCCCAGGCCAAGGGCTGATGTGTTGAGGCGCAGCGCACCCTGCGCTGCTTGATCACTGGCTGGGAATGAAATCCGGCTACAGGCCACCGCTCTGACCGAGCGGTGGCTTTTTTATTTTGCGCTGCGCTGCTGGCGCAGACTACAAGTCCACCTTCAGGTAGTGCGCCCCGGCAATGGGGTTGTGATAGTACGGCGGTATGTCTTCAAAGCCCAGCTCGGCGTACAAGGCCCTGGCGGACTCCATGTCGTCCAAGGTGTCTAGCAACACGCTGTGGTAGCCGGCAGCGCGTGCGGCGTCGAGGGTGGCTTCGGCCAATTGCCGCCCCAAGCCAGAGCGCCTGAAGCCGGGCCGCACGAAAAGGCGCTTCATTTCTGCGGCATTGGGATAGTCCGATCCATCCAAGGGGCGCAGCGCACAGCAACCGGCGACCTCGTCGCCCACCATTGCCAGCAGGAGCGCACCGCGCGGTGCTGCGTAGTCGCCGGGTAGCGTCGCGAGCTCTTCGTCAAAGCCTTGAAAGTCAAGGTTCAGGCCGAGCTGCTCGGCGTAGTCCCGAAAAGCCTGCCCCACCTGCCCCAGTTGCACTGGGGAGGTGGCGGGGATGATTTGCAAGTTGGTCAGCGGCATAGCGGCGGTGAGACTTGTCGCTTTAAAAAGCCGGCGCAGCCAACGATGCAAGGCCGTAAGCGGCCGCTGCAGCGAGCAGCAGCAACACCGCGGCCAACCCGCGCGAGCGCCAATCGTCGCGTGAGGCTTTAACGTCGGTGTTGGCCGCAACCACCTTGTCACCATGCAGCATGGCCACCACCAGCGCACGCTTGCGCCAGGCGTAAAACAGCACGGCCAGCAGATGCAGCAGCACCAAAGCCAGCAGCAGCCATTTGCCAATGTTCTTGTGGTACCCCGTGGCCAGGCTCACGTTGGCGTTAGAAATGAAGCGGGTCAGTGGGCCGACAAACGCTATTTCATCGTCGCTGAAAAGCCCTGTGCCGACCTGGGCCAGCAGTACAGCGAGCAACGCAAAAACAGACAAGGCACCGGTGGGCGAATGTCCGAGTTCATGCTTCGGCTCACTCTGCCCTTTGAGATAGCGCACAAGGGTGGAAGGGCCGTAGACAAATGCCGAAAAACGCGACCAATATCCCCCTACCAGTCCCCAGCTCAATCTGAAAATCAGCAGCGCGATGACGGTGTAGCCCAGCCGAAAATGCAGATTCATGGCATCGCCGCCTAGGCTGCCCGTGATCACCAAACCCGTCACGCACAGCGCCAGTACCCAATGAAACAGACGCGTAGGCAGGTCCCAGATGCGCACGCGCACCATGCCGCGATCAACAAAACCGGGAGGGGATGACATCAGTAAATTCCTTGATATAGGTCCGACCGAGCCAACTCAGTCAAAGCTCAACAATTAGGCCAAGTCTGGGGACTCCAGTATCATGACCTTTCTCATGATTGTAGGTAGGCCTCTTGCGTGGCCTCAATCCCTTCACCCGATTTCACATCCAAGGATTACCCATGAAATTTGCTGTTCTGGCCACCGCCGCTTCGACTCTTCTTGCTGTGGCTGCACCTGCCTCGGCCCAGTTCGCCAAACCTGAAGACGCGATCAAGTACCGCCAGAGCTCGCTGTTCGTGATGGGCCAGCACTTTGGCCGCGTCGGCGCCATGGCTTCGGGCCGGGCTCCATTCGATGCCAAAGTTGCAGCTGACAACGCCGAAATCGTAGCCGCTATGGCCAAGTTGCCATGGGCCGGCTTTGGAGCGGGCACCGACAAGGGCGGTAACACCAAAGCCAAAGCCGAAATCTGGACCGAGCAGGCCAAGTTCAAGGAAGGCAGCGACAAGCTGATCGCCGAAAGCGCCAAGCTCGCCGCTGCTGCCAAGACCGGCAACCTGGACGCCGTGAAGACCGCTTTCAGCGCTACCGCTGCGACCTGCAAGGCCTGCCACGACGCTTACCGCGCGCAGTAAACCGGCCTCAAACAAAAAAACCAGCGCAGTGCGCTGGTTTTTTTATGGGCGAATGAAACGCATCAAGTCTCGGCCAGCAGTTTCTCGATCAGCTGGTGCAAGGCAGCAAAGTCAGGCTGACCTACGTATTGCTTGACGATCTCGCCGCGCTTGTTCACCAAGTAAGTGGTGGGCGTGAGCTTGACGTCACCCCAGGCTTGGGCCACCGAGCCGGTGTTGTCAATCGCGACTTGAAATGGCAGCTGGCGCGTCTGGCTGAAGTTCACAACATAGCTGGGCGGGTCGTAACTCATGGCCACGGCCAGGGTACGAAAACCGCGATTTTTGAACTGCTGGTGCGTGGCCATCAGCTGCGGCATTTCGGCCACGCAAGTCACGCAACTCGTAGCCCAAAAATTCACCAGCGTGACCTGCCCTTTGAGTTCGGCGGTCGTGAGCTTGGTGCCGTCCAGCAACACGAAGGTGGAGTCGGGCGACGCACGCGAGGCGCCGCATCCACCCAGCGCCAAGGCGGCTGCAACAGCCGCTGCGGCAAGCAGCCCGCTGGTCAAGCGACGAAGAGTCAAAGAAGTGGTCATAGCGAGGATCAAGTTTAACCGGGCACCTGCGGTTGCGCTTGCATCAGGCCGAGCCCAAAGCCTTAACGGCCAGCTGCTTTGCCAGCAAGGGCCTGGCGTGCGGTGCTCAGGCGCTGCTCCAGATAGGCGCCGAAAAAGTCGGGCGAGGCACCGACCAGCCGCTCGGCAATTTCTTGCCCCTTGGCATTGAAAAAAAGCAGCGTCGGCGTGAACCGGGTTTTCCATTGCTGGGTTTGCGCTCTGGCGGTGGTCAGCTGTCCGTCAAAGCCGGTCAGCGGCGTTTGCTGGTCGTTGACGTTCAACTGCCAAGCCGGCAAGCCCTGCGTACGCGCCGGTATCAAATAGTTGCGGCGTACCAGCTCGCAGTACGGGCAGCCTGGCAAGCTGATCAGCAGCACCAGTGGCTCCTGCCGCTCGGCGGCCAGTCTGGCGGCTTCAGGCAAAGAAGCGGGAACGGGCAAGGCGCTCTCGGCTGCGCGAGCAGAACGTCCTGAAAGCGATCCGCCCAAGAGCAAACCAGCGCCCGCCACCGCCTGTGCCAGCCAAGCGCGGCGTTGCGAATCGGTGGGGCGTGGAACTCGCATGAGCGTCTCTACGGTCGACCCCTACTACGCGCAGTCGATCAGCAAATTCGTCAATTCCTGGGGCGCACTGATCATGGGGTCGTGGCCGGTGGCCATCTCGACCACCCGCGACTGCGGAGCCCAGGCACCACCCCAAAAGCGCGGATCGCGAGCGCGCAAGCGGCTGGGTGCAATGGTCGCTAAAGGCGGGTTGGTGCAGTCCAGGTAAGTGCGCGGCACGGCGGCCACACGGGCCACGTCAAAGTCCAGCGGCATGGCATAGGTGTGACCGGGATGCGGCGTTTGCCGCCGTGCCACCCACGCGTGGTCTTCACCGCTCAAGCCAAAGACGGACGCGTCGGGCGGTGGAAAGCTGTAGTCTGACGAGGCCTGCGCCGCCGCCAGGCGGTCGCGCTGGGTGGCGCTGGCTTGGGTGCTGCTCCAGCTCTCGCCGGGCTTGGGCAGCACGGCATCGACGTAGAGCAAATGCTTCAGGCGCTGCCCAGCACGGTCGGCCACCGCCGTGCCAATCATGCCGGCATAAGAATGAACGGCCAGCACCACGTCTTGCAGCTCTTCATGCGCCAGCACCTGCAGCACGTCCTGCACATGGGTTTCCAGGTCAATGGCGGGCGACAGCAGGTGCGAACGCTCGCCCAAGCCGGTCAGCGTGACAGCATGCACCCGATGCCCCTGGGCCTGCAGCCGGGTCACCACGCGCTGCCAGCACCAAGCGCCGTGCCAAGCCCCATGCACTAGAACAAAGTTGGCCATTCAAATCACCTGGCTGCTTTGCAAGTCGGACACCTGAGCGGGGGAATAGTTCAGCACGCTTTGCAAGACCTCAGCCGTGTGCTGGCCCAGCTGCGGTGGCGGCAGGCCGCCATGGCCGGGCACGCGCACGGGCGTGGCACTGAGTTTCAGCGGGCTGCTCACCAGGCGCAGTGCTGATCGGTCAGGGTGCTGCCACGTGGTGACCATCTCGCGCGCCTGCACCTGAGGGTCGTCGAACACCTCGGCGAGGTTGTTGATGGCGCCGCAAGGCACCTTGGCGGCCTCTAACGCAGCCAGCCAGTCGGCCTTGTTGCGCGTGAGCATGATGGCGTCGAGCAAGGGCACCAACTGGGCCCGGTTGAGCACGCGGTCTCGGTTCTTGGCGTACAGCGGGTCTGCAGCCAGCTCGGGCCGTCCGGCAACTTGGCAGAACTTGGCGAATTGCGAGTCGTTGCCCACCGCCAAGATCAAATGGTCGGCGCTGCCGTCCGCTGCTGGGGCGACTTCAAAGACTTGGTAGGGCACGATGTTCTGGTGCGCATTGCCCGCGCGGCCCGGCACCTTGCCGCTGACCAAGTAGTTGGCGCCCAGGTTGGCCAGCATCGCCACTTGCGTGTCCAAGAGCGCCATGTCCACGTGCTGGCCTTCGCCGGTGCGCTCGGCATGGCGCAGCGCCGCCAGGACGCCGATGGTGGCGTACAGCCCGGTCATCAAGTCGGCCACGGCCACGCCGACTTTTTGCGGCCCACCGCCCAGGTCGTCGCGCTCACCGGTCACGCTCATCAGTCCGCCCATACCTTGAACCGCATAGTCGTAACCAGCGCGATCTGCGTACGGGCCGTTCTGGCCAAAACCGGTCACTGAGCAGTACACCAGGCGCGGATTGATCGCGCTCAGGCTGGCGTAGTCCAGGCCGTAGCGGGCCATGTCGCCGACCTTGAAGTTCTCGACGAAGACATCGCAATGCGCGACCAGCTCGCGGATCAAGGCTTGGCCGGCAGCTTGCGACAGGTCGCAAGTGATGGAGCGTTTGTTGCGGTTGGCACCCAGGTAGTAGGCCGCCTCCTGAGTCTCGCGGCCCTGGTCGTCTTTGAGGAAGGGCGGGCCCCAGCTGCGCGTGTCGTCGCCGCTGCCGGGTTTTTCGACCTTGATGACGTCAGCCCCCAGGTCGGCCAGCGATTGGGTGCACCAGGGGCCCGCCAGCACGCGGGACAAGTCAAGGACGCGAATACCGTGAAGTGAGTTCATGCCCTTATTTTGGCCCAGCGGCGCTTGCTGGCGCCCCGCTGGCGGCTCAGTACGTCTTGTATGGCAGGAACTTGCCCGACAAAACCACGTTCACGCGGTCACCCTTGGGGTCGGGCTGGCGCACGATGTCCATGGAAAAGTCGATGGCACTCATGATGCCGTCGCCGAACTCTTCATGGATCAACTCTTTGATGGTGGTGCCGTACACGCTGACGATTTCATACCAGCGGTAGATCAGCGGATCGGTCGGCACGGGCGTGGGCAGCGAGCCTTTGTAAGGCACCACTTGCAGCCATTTTTGCTCTTCTGCCGTCAGGCCAAAAATCTTGCCGATGACCTTGGCTTGCTTGGCGTCCAGCGTCATCTGGCCCAAGCAGGCGGCGGTCGTCCACTCCTTGCTCAGGCCGACTTTCTTGGCGACCGATTCCCAGGTGATGCCTTTGCTGACTTTGACGGTGATGATTTTTTCGGTGATGTCGTGGCGGTTCATGCGTGGTATTCCGGCTGGTGGATAAAAGAGGCGCATCAGTAGCCTCCATGCGTCAGCATGAAAGCGTGCGGTTTCCAAGCAAACGCCATGCCCAGGTTTGCGCCTCAAAGCGGCGCAAGCCTGCTCCAATCTGGTGCTTGGGCAAGCGCCCGGCAGTGGCCTTGACCGCGCAGCAGGCCGGCCGTTGCGGCGTTACCTGTAAAGTCAGGTTACTCTGGCTGTGAATGCGCAGAGGCTTTTTGGCAGCGGTTTCAAGCGCTTTCGCGGTGCTGATGGGGTACGTCGTTGATGCTCTCGGGTCCTGGTTTTCGTCGTTTTGGGGTGGCCACGCTGCTGGGCGCCGTGTTGTTCGTATTGGCCGCGTGCAGCCCCACGCTGAACTGGCGCGAGGTCCGGCCCGGCAGTGGCCGGGTGAGCCTTCTCTTGCCTTGCAAGCCCGACCAAGCCGAAAAAGTCGTGCCCTTGGGCGGTCAGGCGACAAAATTAGTCATGCTCGGTTGCGATGCGGGCGGAGCCACCTTTGCCGTGGCGGTGGCGGAGCTGAGCGACCCGGCGCAAGTGCCCGAGGTGCTGGTGCAATGGCAAAAGCTGACGCTGGCCAATATGAAAGCTGGCGCCGAGCAGCGCACGCCCTTGAAGGTGCCGGGCGCAGCGACCGAGCCCGCCCCCTTGCTGCTGTCCGCCACCGGCGCACGCGCCGACGGCTCAGCCGTGCAAGGCCGCATGGCCTACTTTGCCAAGGGCGCCGAGATTGTTCAGGTCGTGCTGTATGCGCCGCGCATCTCGGCCGAGGCGCAGGACACTTTTTTCTCCAGCTTGCGCATTGACTGAGCGGCCCTGAGCCCCGTTTCCCCTGTCCAGAACAAGCCAAGCTACAACAACAATCACATGAGCACTCTCTCCCCCGCGATGCCGATGGCAGGCAAGCTGGACATCAAGGCCAGCGTTTTTGTTTTTCTGGCTTTTGCGGCCGCCTACTTTTGCTCGGCGCTGGTGCGGGCGATCACCGCGACGCTGTCGCCCGTGTTGACCCAGGAGTTTTCTTTGCAGGCCCGTGACTTGGGCTTGCTGGCAGGCGGCTATTTCTTGGGCTTTGCGGCCACGCAGCTGCCCTTGGGTGCTTGGCTGGACCGTTATGGCCCCAAGCGCGTGATTTTGTGTTTTCTCAGCCTGGCCGTGCTGGGTTGTCTGGCATTTTCATGGGCACAAAGCTTTGCAGGCCTGCTCGCGGCGCGCGTGCTGGTGGGCATGGGCGTGAGTGCCTGCCTGATGGCGGCGCTGACCGGTTACCGCCGCTGGTTTGACGGCCCGAGCTTGCTGCGCGCGAATTCGTGGATGCTCATGACCGGTTCGTTGGGCATGCTGGCTTCCACCTTGCCCGTGCAGTGGCTGATGCCGCTGACCGGCTGGCGCCCGCTGTTTTGGATCCTGGCGGCGCTCGTCACCTTGTCCATGCTGATGATTGTCCGGGTCGTGCCGACCTGGGAACTCAACACCGCTGCCGCGGCACCGGGCAGTGTGGCGCGCAGCTATGCCGAAGTTTGGAAGAGCCCTTTCTTCAGGCGGCTGGCACCGTTGGCGTTTTTCAATTACGGCGGCCTGGTTGCGGTCCAAACCTTGTGGGCCGGCCCGTGGATGCTGCGCGTGGCCGGTTACAGCCCGCTGGAGTCAGCCACGGGGCTGTTTTATATCAATGCCGTGATGCTGGTGACCTTTTGGAGCTGGGGCATGTTCAACCCCTGGTTGGTGCGCCGCGGGTGGAGCGCCGTGCGTTTGATGGCCTGGTGGGTGCCGTTGAGCGTGCTGGTGCTGGCCGTCAATATTGTGGGCGGCAGCCACACCGGCTGGCTGGGTTGGGCGCTGTTTTGCATGACGTCCAGCGTCATGGGGCTGGCTCAGCCGGCCGTTGGCATGGCTTTCCCGGCGGCATTGGCGGGTCGGGCTTTGTCAGCCTACAACCTGGTGATCTTTGCTGGTGTCTTCGTGGTGCAGTGGAGCATTGGCCTGCTGATCGACCTGTTCAAGGCCGCTGGCTGGACCGAATTGGTCAGCTTCCAGGGAGCCATGGGCGTGTATTTCTTGACCTGTGTGTTGTCGTACGGCTACTTCCTGTGGGCCAAACCGCATAATTGAGGGTCATGAACGGCATTTTGATCATCGCCCACGCGCCCTTGGCGTCAGCCCTGCGGCAATGCGTGGCGCATGTGTTCACCGACAACCCGCAAAGTGTGGTGGCGCTGGATGTGCCGCCCAACCAACCGCCTGAAGAAACGCTGGCCCAGGCCCGCATCTTGTTAAGCCAGTTGGGCACCGACTCGGCCCTGGTGCTCAGCGACGTGTTTGGCGCCACGCCCTGCAACGTGGCGCAAAAGCTGGTCGACGGGGTCGACACCAAGCTGATCACGGGCGTTAATTTACCCATGCTGCTGCGCACCGTGTCGTATCGCCACGAATCGCTTGACGCGCTCGTCTCCCGTGCCCTTGCCGGCGCCACGCAAGGCGTGATGCAAGTCGCCATCACGGCTCCCCAAAACCAAAACCGCCGCAGCCATGATCAAGACAAATACGACCATCAGCAATAAATTGGGCTTGCACGCACGGGCCTCGGCCAAGCTGACCAAGCTGGCCGGCAGCTTCGCCTGCGAAGTCTGGATGACACGAGGCGAGCGCCGGGTCAACGCCAAAAGCATCATGGGCGTGATGATGCTGGCCGCGGGGCTGGGCAGCACGGTGGAGCTGGAAACCAACGGCGCTGACGAGCAGGCCGCCATGGACGCGCTGCTGGCCCTGATTGCCGATAAGTTCGGCGAAGGCGAGTGAGATGACTTTCTCCGTCCATGGGTTGGCCGTCTCGCGCGGCATTGCCATCGGCCGGGCGGTGCTGGTGGCGTCCAGCCGGGCCGATGTGGCGCACTACTTTGTAGACCCCGCCAAAACCACGGAAGAAATTCAGCGCGTGCGCGTGGCCCGCAACGCGGTGACGGATGAGATCACCCGGCTGCAACGCGATCTGCCCAAAGACGCGCCGCATGAACTGGCCGCCCTGCTCGATGTGCACCTCATGCTGTTGCAGGACGAGCAGTTGATCAGCGGCGTCAAGCACTGGATCACCGAGCGCCACTACAACGCCGAGTGGGCGCTGACCACCCAATACGAAGTCATTGCGCGCCAGTTCGACGAGATGCAGGACCAGTACTTGCGCGAGCGCAAGGCCGATCTGGAACAAGTGGTCGAGCGTATCTTGCGGGTCTTGAAGGGTGCGGCCTCGCCCGTGCAAGCCAGCCCCATCGGCGTGCGCAAAGCGCCGCAGCAAGACTTGCTGCTGGCCGACACGGTCGATGTGCCCTTGGTGCTGGTGGCCCACGACATTTCCCCTGCCGACATGCTGCAGTTCAAGCAAAGCCTGTTTGTCGGCTTTGCCACCGACGTGGGCGGGCGCACCTCACACACCGCCATCGTGGCGCGCAGCATGGACATTCCCGCTGTCGTCGGTGCGCGCAGTGCCAGCCAGCTGATCAAGCAGGACGACTGGGTCATCATCGACGGCGACGCTGGCTTGCTGATCGTCGACCCCTCGCCCATCATCCTGGCCGAGTACGGCTTCAAGCAGCGCCAGGGGGAACTTGAACGTGAACGTCTGAACCGCTTGCGCCATACCCCGGCCGTCACGCTGGATGGGCAGAAAATCGAGCTGCTGGCCAACATCGAAATGCCCGATGACACGCGCGGCGCTGTCACCACTGGCGCCGTGGGCGTGGGCCTGTTTCGCAGCGAGTTTTTGTTCATGGGCCGCACTGGCGACTTGCCCGACGAAGAAGAACAATACCGCGCCTACTGCCTGGCCATTGACGGCATGCAGGGCCTGCCCGTCACGATCCGCACCGTGGACATTGGCGCGGACAAGCCGCTCGACCACCGGCCCGGCAAGGCGCAGGAAACCCACCTGAACCCAGCCTTGGGCCTGCGCGCCATTCGCTGGAGCCTGGCGGACCCGCCGATGTTTTTGACGCAGCTGCGCGCCATCTTGCGTGCCGCCGCGCACGGCCAGGTCAACCTGCTGGTGCCTATGCTGGCGCATGCCAGCGAAATTCGCCAAACCATGGCCTTGATCGACCATGCCCGGGCGCAATTAGACAACCGTGGCCAGGTCTACGGCCCGGTCAAGCTGGGGGCCATGATCGAGATCCCGGCGGCTGCGCTCAGCCTGCGGCTGTTTCTCAAGTACTTTGACTTTTTGTCCATCGGCACCAACGACCTGATCCAGTACACGCTGGCGATCGATCGGGCCGACGAGGCCGTGGCCCACCTGTACGACCCCTGCCACCCGGCCGTGCTGCGCTTGGTGGCCGACACCATTGCGGAGTGCCATGCGCAGGGCAAGCCGGTCAGCGTGTGCGGAGAAATGGCCGGCGACATCAGCATGACGCGGCTCTTGCTCGGACTGGGCTTGCGCTGCTTTTCCATGCACCCCTCGCAAATCCTGGCGGTCAAGCAGCAAATCTTGCGCGCCGACACCAGCAAATTGCAGACGTGGGCGCAGCAGGTCATTCAAAGCGAAGACCCGGCCGACCTGCTGTCTGGCACCTGAGGCGCTGCCCCGCTTGTCGCTAGCCGGCTACTAGCGAGCTCGGGTGCCCAGCACGGCCGCCGCCATGATCATCAGCGCGGCCAGAGCGATTCGCCAAGTCCATTCGCTGCCGCTGACCCAGGTCAGCAAGACCGTCGAACCCAAGGGCGTGAGATAACTCAAGATGCCGATTTCCCGTGCATCGCCGAGCTTGAGCGCGCGGTCCCACAAGAAAAACGCCCCGCCCAAGGGCTCCAAGCCCATTAGAAGCAATAGCCAGCCGTCACTCGCACTGAGCAGCGTGCGCGGCTCTAGCGCCCAATGACGAGCCAGGGCCAGCACGCCGGACACCAGCGCAAACAAACCAATCGCCGCGGTGGAAAAGGGCGGCACCCGCTGCGTCAACAGCGAATAGCCCGCCCACATGAACGCCGCCGCCAAGGCCGCCAAGTAGCCCCAGCCCGCTTGGGCTGTCGGCAATGGCGTTCCGCTGGTGCCACCACCGATCGCCACCACGGCCCCCGCAAACCCCAGCAGCGCCGCCAGCACATGCCAGGCGCGCAGCCGCATGGGCGGCAGCAACCAGGGCGCCAGCACCACCATCAGCAAGGGCCACAAATAGTTGATGAGGTTGGCCTCTACCGGCGGCGCCAGGCGCAAGGCCATGAACAGCAAGAAGTGATAGCCAAACAGCCCCGCCACGCCCAGCGCCAGGGTGGAAGGCGGCACACGCCACTGGGAGCGGTCGCGCAGCACATGCGGCAGGGCCAGCAAACCGCCGATCAAGAGGCTCAGCCCGGTGAGCAAAAAAGGCGGCAGGTGCTTGAGCAGCAAGCCCAGAGAAGCCACGGACACCCACAGGGCGATGCCCCCTAGCGCGTAAAGACGGGCGTGCAAAAAAGCGCCTGGATTCAAGGGGCATTGACGCTAGCGAAGGCGCTTCAAGCCAGCTTGGCCGCCTCAGCCGCCGCGTGCGCTTGTTGGTCGGCGTGGTAGCTGGAACGCACCATGGCGCCAACCGCTGCATGGGAGAAGCCCATGGCGTAGGCTTTTTCTTCGAACATCTTGAAGGTGTCCGGGTGCACATAGCGGCGCACGGGCAGGTGCGAGGTGGACGGGGCCAAGTACTGGCCAATGGTCAGCATGTCGATGTGGTGGTCGCGCATGTCTTGCATGACTTGAAGCACTTCTTCGTCGGTCTCGCCCAGGCCGACCATGATGCCGCTCTTGGTCGGCACGCTAGGGTGCAGCGCTTTGAATTTTTTCAGCAGGTTCAGGCTGAACTGGTAGTCCGAGCCGGGGCGTGCTTCTTTGTAAAGGCGTGGCGCGGTTTCCAGGTTGTGGTTCATCACGTCGGGTGGCGCGGCTTGCAATATGTTCAGGGCGCGGTCGTCGCGGCCGCGGAAGTCGGGCACCAGCACTTCGATTTGCGTGCTCGGTGACAGCGCACGAATGCGCGAAATGCAGTCGACGAAATGCTGGGCGCCACCGTCGCGCAGGTCGTCGCGGTCCACGCTGGTGATCACCACATAGGAGAGCTTGAGCGCGGCAATCGTCTTGGCCAGGTTCTCGGGTTCGTTCACGTCGAGCGGATCCGGGCGGCCGTGGCCCACGTCGCAAAACGGGCAGCGCCGGGTGCACTTGTCGCCCATGATCATGAAGGTGGCCGTGCCCTTGCCAAAGCATTCGCCGATGTTGGGGCAACTGGCTTCCTCGCAGACGGTGTTGAGCTTGTTCTCGCGCAGGATCTGCTTGATCTCGTAAAAGCGGGTGCTGGGGCTGCCGGCTTTGACGCGGATCCAGTCCGGCTTTTTGAGCAGCGGGGCTTGCTCCACCTTGACCGGGATGCGCGACAACTTGGCTGCGGCTTTTTGCTTGGCCAGGGGGTTGTAGTTCCCGACGCTTTGCGCGTCGCGCACCGTGGGGTTGCCGTCTGGGGTGGTCATGGAAATTCCTGTTGTTCTGGGCTGCCGTGGCGCTTGTTCAGGGGGCGAGGTAGGTGGCTAGTTTTTGAGCCAACACCTGGGCCACTTCGTCCCAGCTCGCCTGAACGCCAATTGTAGAAAGGTCGGTGCTGATGAGTCCGGCGTAACCGCAGGGGTTGATGCGGGAATAGGGTGTCAGGTCCATGGCCACGTTCAAGGCGACACCGTGGTAGGTGCAATGCCGGCTGACCTTGATGCCCAACGCCGCGATCTTGCCCAAGCCGCGAAACGGGTCCAGTGGGTTGCTGGGCCCCGTCAACGCGGAATGGGAATAAGGATCGTCCAGCCGCACATAAATGCCGGGCGAGCCGCTGACCCGATGACCTGTCACCCCAAATTGCGCGAGCGTTCGAATCACCGCTTCTTCGAGCCGGTAAACGTATTCTTTGACGAAATAGCCGCGGCGCTGCAAATTAAGCAGGGGATAAGCCACCACTTGCCCTGGCCCGTGGTAGGTGACTTGCCCGCCCCGGTTGCTTTGCACCACAGGAATGCTCCCCGGGGCCAGCACGTGGTCCGCCTGGCCCGCCAGGCCTTGGGTGTAGACCGGTGGGTGCTCGCACAGCCAGAGCTGGTCCGGCGTGTCGGCCTCACGCGTCTGCGTGAAGGACTGCATGGCCTCGAACGTGGCCAGGTAGTCAACGCGCCCCAGGCGCTCAATGCTCAAGGTCGCGGCATCAGCCAAGTCAGAGCACCACTTTGACCATGGGGTGGGTGGACAGCGTGCGGTACAACTCGTCGAGCTGCTCCCGGCTGGTAGCGGTCACCGTGATGGTCACGCCCAGGTACTTGCCGCCCTTGCTTTCGCGCAGCTCGATGGTGGTGGCGTCGAACGCGGGGTCGAATTGCGCGGCAATCAGCGAAATCGCATGCACCAGGCCCTCCACTTTCTCGCCCATGACCTTGATGGGAAAGAGGCTGGGGTACTCGATCAAGGACTCCGGCCGAGAGGCTGGCGTGGCGGTGGGGGGGATCGGTGGCTTCGGGGCGATCATGAAAAAAAGGCGTGCTTTAAGGGGTTGGGTGGAGGTGGGCTGAGACTCGCTGGGCGTGGCCGGGGTCTTGGGCGCGCGAGAAAGAAATCTTTGCATTCCCCCTACGCTTGACGAGCCTTGGGGGTTTCTACGTATAATAAGTGGCTTTGCTAGGCGCGTCGTGTCTAACCCTGGCGTAACCCCGGCGGCGACAATGAACGACTCGAAAGCACCTGGCGACATGGCTGGCCTGGAGAAATCTGCCAAGCCCCACGCCTCAAGTGTTTATGAGTCAGAAGATGCTGTCGGTGGCGAGAATTTCAAGCCTTTGACGCGCGAAGAGGCACTGCTTCTTCGCCAGCAAATCCCATCCCTGTCAGTTTGGTGGGTGATAGGTGGTCAATTGGCTGTGGGGTTGTTGGTGGCTGGCCTGACGGCTGTCATCAGCAGCAAGGCTTATTTGGCCTGGTCGGTTTGGTACGGGTCGCTGGCGGTGGTGATTCCGGGTGCGCTGTTTGCGCGGGGGGTGACCAGTAAGCTGGCGTCCGTCAATCCGGGGGCTGCGGTGGCGGGCTTTTTCCTCTGGGAATTGGTCAAAATAGCTTCGACGATCGCGATGTTGTTCGCGGCGCCCAGGCTGGTTGAAAATTTAAGCTGGCCTGCCATGTTGGCGGGCCTGGTTGTGACGATGAAGGTGGTCTGGTTAGTGTTGTGGCTCAAGCCCAAACGCTCGCCAAGCCCTTAACTTTAATAAAAGACGAGTAGACAGATGGCTGCTGCAAACGGACCTACCGCCGGCGAATACATCGGACACCACCTGACCCATTGGCAAAACAAGCCAATGCAGGGCGTGATTGACTTTTCCGTCTACAACCTCGACTCGATTTTCTGGGCCCTCGCCTTGGGCGTGATCGGCAGTTTCGTCATGTGGTTGGCCGCCAAGCGCGTCACCTCGGGTGTGCCTGGCCGTATGCAAGCTGCGGTCGAAATCCTGGTCGACATGGTCGACAGCCAGGCTAAGGGCATCATTCACAACGCCAACAGCCGCAAGTTGGTGGCTCCCATGGCGCTCACGGTGTTTGTCTGGATTTTCCTGATGAACGCCATGGACTTGCTGCCTGTGGACTTCCTGCCCAAAGTCTGGGAATCGATTTTTGGCGCCTTGGGTCATGACCCGCACCACGCCTACATGCGCGTCGTGCCCACCGCTGACTTGTCGACGACGCTGGGTCTGTCGGTGTCGGTGTTGCTGGTCTGCGTGGCCTACAACATCAAGATCAAGGGTGCTGGCGGCTGGATCCACGAGTTGTTCACTGCCCCTTTTGGCAATCATCCTGTTTTGTGGCCCATTAACTTCGTCATGCAAATGATTGAGTTCGCCGCCAAGACCGTTTCTCACGGCATGCGACTGTTCGGCAACATGTATGCCGGTGAGTTGGTCTTCATGCTGATCGCTTTGATGGGCGGCACCGCTGCCTTGTCCCTGTCGGGCATCTTGCTGCCCATCGGTCAAATCATTGCCGGTTCCATCTGGGCCATCTTCCACATTCTGATCATCACGCTGCAAGCCTTTATTTTCATGATGCTGACGCTGGTGTACATCGGGCAGGCTCACGACCATCATTGATGGTGGCGGGTCGGCTCATCTTTTCGGTTTTTTTGTTAGTTCGTTTTTTTAAATTAATCCATAGGAGCACTAAATGGAACACGTTCTCGGTCTCGTCGCTTTGGCCGCTGGCCTGATCATTGGTCTGGGCGCTGTCGGCGCATGTATCGGTATCGGCATCATGGGTAGCAAGTACCTCGAAGCAGCTGCTCGCCAGCCTGAACTCATGAATGAGTTGCAGACCAAGATGTTCCTGTTGGCCGGTCTGATCGACGCGGCTTTCCTGATCGGCGTTGGTATCGCGATGATGTTCGCATTCGCCAACCCATTCGTGCTGAAGTAATCGTCGCAACAACCGACAGAAAGGTGTTGCCGTGAGTATTAACGCAACCCTGTTCGTTCAAGCGATTGTTTTCGCGATCCTGGTGTGGTTCACAATGCAATTTGTGTGGCCCCCCATAACGAAAGCGCTGGACGAGCGGGCACAAAAAATCGCTGACGGCCTGGCTGCTGCCGACAAGGCCAAATCTGAACTCTCCGTTGCCAACAAGCGCGTGGAAGACGAATTGGCCAAGTCGCGCAACGAGTCGGCTGTGCGTCTGGCGGAAGCCGAACGCCGTGCCCAGGCCATGATCGAAGATGCCAAGGCCAAGGCCACGGAAGAGGGCGCGAAAATCATCGCCGCTGCACAGGCCGAGGCCCAGCAGCAATCCGTCAAGGCCCGCGAAGCGCTGCGTGAGCAAGTCGCCGTGCTGGCCGTCAAGGGCGCCGAGCAGATCCTGCGCAAGGAAGTCAATGCCACTGTGCATGCCGACTTGCTGGGCCGCCTGAAAACCGAGCTGTAAAAAATGGCTGAACTTGCCACCATTGCCCGCCCGTACGCCGAGGCCTTGTACAAGGCCTCGGGCTCGGACTTGAACGCTGCTGCCGCTTGGCTCGACGAGTTGGCGGCCATTGCCGCCAATCCGCAGCTGCTGCAGTTTGCCGACAGCCCGAAGGTCACGTCTTCGCAAACGTTTGACGTGATCTCTGGCGTGGCCAAGTCGTCTTTGTCCGAACAGGCCAAGAACTTCTTGCGCACGGTGATCGAGAACGGTCGCCTGTCTGCGTTGCCCGAAATCGCTCACCAGTTCCGTGCCCTTAAAAATGCGCAGGCTGGTTCGTCGGACGCAGTGGTTTACAGCGCTTTTGCGCTGGACGACGGGGCGCTGGCCGACCTGTCGGCCACGCTGGAAAAACGCTTTGGTCGCAAGCTCAATTTGAGCGTGCAGCTGGAGCCCGAATTGATTGGCGGCGTGCGCGTCGTGGTGGGTGACGAGGTGCTCGACACCTCTGTCAAAGCCCGTTTGGAACAAATGAAAGTGGCCCTGATCGCCTGAGCCGAAAGGCTCCGATCCCGGCCAACAACCCTAGAAAGAAGGAAAGAGTCATGCAACTCAATCCCGCAGAGATTTCTGAACTGATCAAGAGCCGCATTGAAGGCCTTGGTGCCAGCAGCGACATTCGCAACCAGGGCACCGTGGTGTCCGTGGCTGACGGTATCGTCCGCATCCACGGCTTGTCCGACGTGATGCAGGGCGAGATGCTGGAATTCCCGGCCACCGCTGCGGGTGTTCCCACCTTCGGCTTGGCGCTGAACCTCGAGCGCGACTCGGTCGGCTCCGTGGTGCTGGGTGAGTACGAGCACATCGCCGAAGGCGACACCGTCAAGTGCACGGGTCGTATTCTGGAAGTGCCGGTGGGCCCTGAGCTGATTGGCCGCGTGGTGAACGCTTTGGGTCAGCCGATCGACGGCAAAGGCCCGATCAACGCCAAGATGACCGACGTGATCGAAAAAGTCGCTCCTGGCGTGATCGCACGTAAGTCGGTGGACCAGCCGATGCAAACCGGCCTGAAGTCAATTGACTCCATGGTGCCCGTGGGCCGTGGCCAGCGCGAATTGATCATTGGCGACCGTCAGACCGGCAAGACGGCTGTTGCGATTGACGCCATCATCAACCAAAAGGGTCAGAACATGACCTGCGTTTACGTCGCGATTGGCCAAAAAGCCTCGTCGATCAAAAACGTGGTGCGCGCTCTGGAACAAGCTGGCGCGATGGACTACACCATCGTCGTGGCTGCATCGGCTTCTGAGTCGGCTGCCATGCAGTACGTGTCGGCCTACTCCGGCTGCACGATGGGCGAGTACTTCCGCGACCGCGGTCAAGACGCCCTGATTGTTTATGACGACCTGTCCAAGCAAGCCGTGGCTTACCGTCAGGTGTCGCTGCTGCTGCGCCGTCCACCAGGCCGCGAAGCCTACCCTGGCGACGTGTTCTATCTGCACAGCCGTCTGCTTGAGCGCGCAGCCCGCGTGAACGCCGATTACGTCGAAGCCTTCACCAAAGGTGAAGTCAAAGGCAAGACCGGTTCCCTGACGGCGTTACCGATCATTGAAACGCAAGCTGGCGACGTGTCTGCTTTCGTGCCAACCAACGTGATCTCGATCACCGACGGCCAGATCTTCTTGGAAACCAGCTTGTTCAACGCCGGTATCCGCCCCGCTATCAACGCCGGTATCTCGGTGTCTCGCGTGGGTAGCTCGGCTCAGACCAAGATCATCAAAGGTCAGTCCGGCGGTATCCGTACCGACCTGGCCCAGTACCGTGAATTGGCTGCGTTTGCGCAGTTCGCTTCCGATCTGGACGAGTCCACCCGAAAGCAGTTGGACCGCGGTGCCCGCGTGACGGAATTGCTCAAGCAAGCTCAGTACAGCCCGCAGCCGATCAGCCTGATGGGTGCCAGCTTGTTTGCTGTGAACAAAGGCTTCATGGACGACATCGAGGTCAAGAAAGTCTTGGCTTTCGAACACGGTTTGCACGCCTACCTCAAGGACAAGAGCGCAGCGCTCCTGGCCAAGATGGAAAGCTCCAAAGCTTTGGACAAAGAGGCGGAAGCCGAATTGACCACTGCCGTGGCCGCGTTCAAGAAAAGCTTTGCTTAATTCCCACCTGATCACAAGGAGCCGCTGATGGCATCGGGCAAGGAATTACGCACCAAGATCAAATCGGTGGAAAACACCAAGAAGATCACCAAGGCCATGGAGATGATTTCCGTCTCCAAGATGCGCAAGGCGCAGGAGCGTATGCGCACGGCCCGGCCTTACAGCGAGAAGATTCGCGCCATTGCGACCAATCTCGGGCAAGCCAATCCGGAGTACGTGCACGCCTTCATGAAGCAAAACGATGGCAAGTCCATCGGCTTCATTGTGGTGACCACGGACAAGGGCTTGTGCGGCGGCTTGAACACCAACTTGCTGCGCGCCGTGACCGGTAAATTGCGCGAGACGCAAACGGCCGGCAAGACGCCATTGGCTGTGGCCATTGGCGGCAAGGGCTTGGGTTTTCTCAATCGCGTCAATGCCAAGGTGGCTGCTCATGTGACCCATCTGGGTGACAAGCCGCATCTGGACAAGCTGATCGGCCCCGTCAAGGTGCTGCTCGACGCTTACGCCGCCGGTGAAGTCAGCGCTGTCTACCTGTGCTACAACAAATTTGTCAGCACCATGGCGCAAGTGCCGACCATCGACCAGCTGTTGCCTCTGTCGTCCGCCGACATGAAGCAGCAGACCGAGGCCGCCGGCACCACGCACGGTTGGGACTACTTGTACGAGCCTGACGCGCAGACGGTCATTGATGACTTGCTGGTCCGTTATGCCGAAGCCCTGGTCTATCAAGCCGTGGCTGAGAACATGGCTTCCGAGCACGCTGCCCGGATGGTGGCCATGAAGGCCGCTACTGACAACGCTGGCAATGTGATCGGCGAACTCAAGCTCGTCTACAACAAGACCCGTCAAGCCGCGATCACCAAAGAACTGTCGGAAATCGTCTCTGGCGCAGCCGCCATCAGCGGTTGATTCTCAGTTCTGCAAATTCAAATTATTCGGAGCTAAAAATGCAAGCCCAAGGAAAAATTGTTCAGTGTATTGGCGCCGTGGTCGACGTGGAGTTTCCGCGCAACCAGATGCCCAAGGTTTATGACGCACTCAAGATGGACGGCTCTGCGCTGACCCTGGAAGTGCAGCAGCAACTCGGCGACGGCGTCGTGCGCACCATTGCGCTCGGTTCTTCCGACGGCTTGCGTCGTGGCCTGATGGTGTCCAACACCGGCAACCCGATCACCGTGCCCGTGGGCAAGGCGACGTTGGGCCGCATCATGGACGTGCTCGGTGCGCCCATCGACGAGCGCGGTCCGGTCAGCCAAGCGCAGACAGCCTCCATCCACCGTAAAGCCCCGGCTTACGACGAACTGAGCCCATCGCAAGAACTGCTGGAAACCGGCATCAAGGTGATTGACCTGGTCTGCCCGTTCGCCAAAGGCGGCAAGGTGGGTCTGTTCGGTGGCGCCGGTGTGGGCAAGACCGTGAACATGATGGAACTCATCAACAACATCGCCAAGGCGCACAGCGGCTTGTCCGTGTTCGCTGGTGTGGGTGAGCGTACCCGTGAAGGCAATGACTTCTATCACGAGATGGCCGACTCCGGCGTGGTGAACCTCGAGAACCTGCCTGAGTCCAAAGTGGCGATGGTGTACGGTCAGATGAACGAGCCCCCAGGCAACCGTCTGCGCGTGGCTTTGACCGGTCTGACGATCGCTGAGTCGTTCCGTGACGAAGGCAAAGACGTGTTGTTCTTCGTGGACAACATCTACCGCTACACCCTGGCCGGTACCGAAGTGTCCGCGCTGCTGGGCCGTATGCCTTCAGCCGTGGGCTACCAGCCTACGCTGGCCGAAGAGATGGGCCGTTTGCAAGAGCGGATCACTTCGACCAAAGTTGGTTCGATCACCTCCATCCAGGCCGTTTACGTGCCTGCTGACGACTTGACCGACCCATCGCCTGCGACGACCTTTGCTCACTTGGACTCCACCGTGGTGTTGTCCCGTGACATCGCCTCGCTCGGTATCTACCCCGCTGTCGACCCGCTGGATTCCACCAGCCGTCAGCTGGATCCGCTCGTCGTGGGTCAAGACCACTACGAAACCGCACGCGCTGTGCAGGGTACATTGCAGCGTTACCGTGAACTGCGCGACATCATCGCCATCATGGGCATGGACGACTTGGCGCCTGAAGACAAGCTGGCCGTGGCCCGTGCCCGCAAGATCCAGCGCTTCTTGTCCCAGCCTTTCCACGTGGCTGAGGTGTTCACCGGCTCCCCCGGTAAGTACGTCACGCTGGCCGAGACCATTCGCGGCTTCAAGATGATTGTGGCTGGCGAGTGCGATCACCTGCCAGAGCAGGCCTTCTACATGGTCGGCACGATTGACGAAGCTTTCGAAAAAGCCAAAAAAGTCTAAAGGTTGGATGCCATGAGTACCATCCTCGTCGATGTTGTCAGCGCCGAAGAGTCCATCTTTTCGGGCGAGGCCAAATTTGTGGCCTTGCCTGGCGAGTCGGGCGAGCTGGGGATTTATCCCCGGCACACGCCGCTGATCACGCGCATCCGCCCTGGGACCGTGCGCATCGAGAAAGCGGACGGCACGGAAGAGTTCGTGTTTGTGGCCGGTGGCGTGCTGGAAGTCCAGCCTGATCACATCACGGTGCTCAGCGACACCGCCATCCGTGGCAAGGACCTGGACGAAGCCAAGGCCACCGAAGCGCGTAAAGCTGCTGAGGAAGCCCTGAAAAACGCCAAGAGCGACATCGACTTGGCCAAGGCCCAGTCTGAACTCGCTGTCATGGCCGCCCAGATCGCTGCCTTGCGTCGATTCCGCCATAAGCGTTGATTCAACGGGAGGCTGCAGCGACCTGCTCATTGCGCTTCTTGGAAGCCGGCCCCGTCAATTTGACCGGGCCGGTTTTTTTATGGGCTGACTATTGATCCGCCGACTTATTGCAGGACCGGCGCATCGGGCAAGTCATCGCCCGCGCCGCTCGCAGGCTCTGCCTGCAAAGGCCGCGGGAAGTGCAGCATCAGCAAAGCTGAGCACACATCGATGGCGTCGGCCAGGCCCTGCTCAAAGTGCGCATTGCCCAGCTCGCTGCTGAGCTGACGCGCCAGCTGTTCCCACTGCACGGCGGGCACACGCTCGGTCAGACCGCGGTCTGCCACGATCTCGATGGCTCGCTCCGCCACCAGCACGTAGATCAACAAACCATTGTTGTGCGCCGTGTCCCACACCCGCAGCTTGCTGAACATCATCAGCGCCCGCTCGCGAATAACCGGGTCCAGCGGCCCCTCTAATCCCGCCCGCCCCAGGTAGCTCAGTGGCAGCGCGGCCTCAATACACACGCGCACTTGCCCCGTGTGACTTTGCTCGCTGGCGCTCACCTGGGCAGTGATGCGGTTCAGGCCCTCTTGGCCGACCAAACGTTCGGTGTCTGAGGCGTCTAGCCACAGGTGCTTGGCCACCTGCCGAGTTTTCGCCCACAACACTTCGGCGCGGTGGCGGAACACGGCCCAGCGCTGCGCCCAGCTGGGCCGTGCTTGATGGGTGTTGGGTGTTTGTTCAGTGGGGTTCATGACTTACCAGCGCCCGGATGCGCCGCCTCCGCCAAAGTCACCGCCACCGCCGCTGCGAAAGCCACCGTTGCCACCCCATCCGCCACCACCGCCGC
>JBBAPH010000033.1:0-9790 GCA_040400935.1 Polaromonas sp. | reverse complement strand
GCCATCAATTGGTCCACGCCGGCGTTCAACCCACCTGCAAAATCCCCGTCTTTGAACCGTGGAGTCATGGCGCGGTTGATCACCTGCTGCGCCGCCAAGTCGGGCACCGCGCCTTCCAAGGTTTTGGCCGTCGCGACCCGGACCTGCCGATCGGTCTTGGCGACCACCACCAGCAGTCCGTCGCCTATGTCCTTGCGGCCGACCTTCCACAGGTCACCCACGCGCTGGGTGTAGCTGACGATGCCCTCGGGCTGCGTGCTTGGCACCATCAGCACCACGATTTGCGTGCCCTTGGCTTTTTCAAAGGCCTCCAGCTTGTTGATGAGACCTTGCCGCTGCCCCGCATTCAAGGTGCCTGTGGTGTCCACCACGCGGGCCATCAGCGGCGGAATCACTTGCAGGGCGGGTGGTGTCTGGGCCGTTGCCCCTGTGCCGAGCAGCAAAGCCGGCCAGAGCAGAGCAAGGGTGAACCACCGCACCGCAGCCAATGTGCGGAATCCTTGGATAAACAAAAGCAAGCGCATCACCCTCGGCGGTTACTTCTTCTCGAAGCTCACCGCCGGCGGCGCGGTGATCTGGGCTTCGTTCTGCACGCTCAAGTTCGGCTTGACCTGGTAGCCAAACGCCATCGCAGTCAGGTTGTTCGGGAAACTGCGCGCCAGCACGTTGTACTGCTGCACCGTCTGGATGTAGCGGTTGCGCGCCACGGCAATGCGGTTTTCGGTGCCTTCTAGTTGCACACGCAAATCTTGAAAGCCCTGGTTCGCTTCGAGCGTGGGGTAGTTTTCGCTGACGGCCAGCAAGCGCGACAGCGCTGAGCTGAGACCCGCCTGCGCGTCTTGGAAGCGTTTGAGAGCTTCAGGGTTGTTCAAGGTTTCGGGTGTGACCTGGATAGACGTGGCGCGGGCCCGGGCGTCGATCACCCGAGCGAGTGTGTCCTGCTCAAACGCGGCTTCGCCCTTAACGGTGGCCACCAGATTGGGCACCAGGTCGGCGCGCCGCTGGTACTGATTGAGGACTTCTGACCAAGCCGACTTGGTTTGCTCGTCTAGGCGCTGGAATTCGTTGTAGCCGCAGCCGCTGAGCAGCAAGCCCATCAGCACGACCGACCAATATTTGAATAAACCGAGACGCATGAGCACCTAACCTTTCGTCCAAGCCAGAGGCATGACACTAACATACGTTGCATGGTGCCCCCGTGCGTGCCCGGGCCTTCCTGCTGCAAGGACGGCTCCGCCTTAATGAACGGAAATTTATGCGAAAACTTAAAGTGCCCGTCGGCAGCCAAGGGAATGCCGATGACCTAGAACTGGCGTTTTACGAGGCGCTGCAAACCGGCGACATCGACAAACTCATGGCCTGCTGGGCCGATGAAGACGACATTGTGTGTGTCCACCCTGGCGGTGGGCGTTCAGTGGGCGCGGGGGCCATACGGGCCAGCTTTGAGGCTATGTTTCATAACGGCAGCATCCAGGCCCGCCCTGAGCGCATCCACCGTGTGGAGTCCATGTCGGCCAGCGTTCACAGCGTGTTGGAACGCGTGCAGGTGCTCACGCCGCAAGGCCAAGCGCAAGCCTATGTGGTCGCCACGAACGTTTATCACAAGACGCCGCAGGGTTGGCGCCTGGTGGCCCACCATGCCAGCCCCGGCACGGCGGCCGAAGTACAGGAACTTTCTAACGGCCCGGCGGTGCTGCATTGAGCACTGAGACCACGGATTACCGCTCACCTTGGTGGCTGCCCGGCGGCAACCTGCAAACGATCTGGGCGGCGCGTTGTGCGCAATCGGCACTCAGTCCTAAACCGCAGTTTCGCCGCGAGCGCTGGAGCACGCCTGACCATGATTTTGTGGATGTCGATTGGTTAGTGCCTGCGGGTCCATCAGTGGGCGAGGCAAGCGTGCCTTTGCTGGTGCTGTTTCACGGCCTCGAAGGCTCGTCCGACAGCCATTACGCCCAGGCCTTTGCGCAGGTCGCGGCAGAGCGTGGCTGGGCCTTTGCGGTGCCCCACTTTCGGGGGTGCTCGGGCGAACTCAACCTAGCGCCGCGGGCCTACCACTCGGGCGACCATGTCGAGGTGGATTGGCTGCTGCGTCGTTTTGCTGCTAGCCACAGCGGCCCGGTCTTGGCCGCCGGCGTGTCACTGGGCGGCAATGCGTTGATGCGCTGGGCCGGTGAGTCTGGCGCAGCGGCAGGGCAGGTGGTGCGAGCGGTCGCGTCGATTTGCTCACCGCTGGATTTGGCCGCTGGCGGCCACGCCATCGGGCGTGGCTTTAACCGCTGGGTCTACACCCGCATGTTCCTGCAGACCATGGTGCCCAAGGCCCTGGCCAAGCTGGAGCAGCATCCCGGCTTGTTCCCGCGTGAGGCTCTGCTGCAAGCCCGCGACCTCTATGCGTTTGACAACGTTTTCACCGCACCGCTGCACGGCTTTACCGACACCGACGACTACTGGGCCCGTGCCTCGGCCAAGCCTCTGATGCGAAGCATCGCCGTCCCCGCACTGGCCTTGAACGCGCGTAACGACCCTTTCGTTCCTGCCGCCAGCCTGCCGGGCAAAGTCGAAGTCAGCCGCCATGTGAGCCTCTGGCAGCCCGAGCAGGGCGGCCATGTCGGCTTTCCAAGTGCGCAACCGCAATGGCCGTTCAGCCATGTGCTGACCATGCCGCGCGCCGTCAGCGGTTTTTTAGCCGAGCACCTGTGAGGTCAAAATGACTTGCTTCAATCACTCCTTCCTCTCTTCAGCCCATGGATGACATTGTCAAAGCCGCGCTCGCCAAATGGCCCAACGTGCCCGACTGCTACGGCTGGCTGGGCCTTGACGCACGCGGTAACTGGTTCATGCGGGACGACGCGGCCCAGGCGGCCGGTCCGTTCGCCGGTGGCAACGCGCAGAGCAAAGGCTCCCAGCTGCGTCATGACAAGCTGATCGAGTTCATTGGTCGCAACTACGACCAAGACGCGTCGGGCCAATGGTTTTTTCAGAATGGTCCGCAAAGGGTGTACGTTGAACTTGAGGCTACCCCGATGATTTGGCGCGTAGCGGACGACTTCAGCGTCACCGCCCACACCGGCGAGCCCGCCCGCTTGCAGCGCTGCTTCACCGACGAGCATGGCCGGCTCTACCTGGAGTCGCAGTTGGGTTTCGGCCTGGTCCACACGCTGGACATGTTGCGCGCCGCTGAGGCCATTGAGCTGGGCCTGTGGGTGCCGCAAGAGGCGCTGACTGCCGCGTTGCCCCAGCGCTTTGGCTACGTTCGCAGCCCGGCGCAGGCGGCTAAGGCGGCGGTGGCGAGCACAAAAAAAGCCGGTCAATGACCGGCTTGTGATGGCACCGGGGACCAGCCCCGGCTCAGGTACGCGCTGCCTTTTTATTTGGCAGCGTTGACCATGTATTCCACAGCCAGGCGCAGGTCGGCTTCAGATGCCGAGGTGCCGCCCTTCGGTGGCATGGCGCCCTTGCCCTTGACCACGCTGGCGGTCATAGCGGGTACACCCGTCTTGATGCGCGCAGCCCAAGCAGCTTTGTCGCCGAACTTGGGGGCACCGGCCACGCCAGCAGCATGGCAGGCAATGCAAGCTTGTTTGTACAGAGCTTCACCAGCGCCGGCCTTGCCTGCATCAGCGGTCTTGGTAGCTGCGGCAGGAGCGGCAGCTGCAACAGCAGGGGCAGGGGCAGGGGCAGGGGCAGGGGCAGGCGCGCCGGCAGCAGCAGGCGCTGCTGCAGCTGGTGCTGGTGCTGCAGCAGGAGTGGCTTCGGCAGCAGCGGCTGGCGCGGCAGGCTCGGCAAACTTGCCACCCGCCTGCGCAGTCATGTAGACCACGGCGCGCCCGATTTCCACGTCGCTGAAGTCGCCGCCGCCTTGCGCGCCCATGGCGCCTTTGCCCTTGAGGGCCGAGTTCCACAAAGCTTCAAAGCCGGTCTTGATGCGAGGAGCCCAAGCCGCCACGTCGCCCAACTTGGGAGCGCCCGCAGCGCCGGCAGCGTGGCAAGCCGCGCACTGCGCCGTGTAGACTTCTTGACCAGCTTTCAGGGGACGGTTGGCATCACGGATTTCGACGGCGCCGATTTTTTGGATGCGTTGAGCGACCGCTTTCTCACTGTTGTCTGCGCCAGCTGCCGGCTTGTTGGCAGAGGTCACAAAGTAGACCAAGGCGATGATGCCGAAGATGGGGATCACTAAAGAGTAAAACACCGCCAGCAGCAACTGCTTGGGGTTCTTGATCGGGCCGGTGTGGCCTTCTTCTTCGTGAGCCGTGTTGTGGTCGTTAGCGCTCATGGCGTCCTCAAAAAACAAAAATTTGGGGCAAGCGGGCTCTCACCCGGCAACCCGCGATTATAGCCACCGCCCTGTCCAGCCCCCTGCCGCGCCAGGGCCCACTGCTAGAATCCGGATTGATCGTTCACCGCGGTCCCGACCGATGCATCGCACAGGCCGGTCAGCGTCTTCATTCAGCGTTGCGGCTGTAGCTCAGTGGATAGAGTATTGGCCTCCGAAGCCAAGGGTCGTGGGTTCGATCCCCGCCAGCCGCACCACCACAAGGTCCCGTAGCCTTCAGCCCTCGCGGAGTTCGCTGTGCTTGGCGCGGCGGCGAGCCTGAAGAAATCCTTCACGACCGACGAAGCAGGACCTGGACCGCCCAGCGGGCCTCGCTGATGACAATTCTTTTGAAACTAGTGCTTGACGGCCGAATTTAATTTGGCAGAATACCTACCTATTGATCGGTTTGTTTTTCTTCGGCTCTGAGCCTCACTGAGGTTGCCAGTGCTTCAAGCCCGAATGAACCGATCGATGGCTTCAAATGGTGGTGTTCGGCTTGGCTTAGCCCGAGCTATTTACCTACCAATTAGAAGGTAACTTTCTTTCGCGTTCAGCTTGGGGATGCACGGGCTGACACGTTTTTTTAACGCATCTGTTTTGAAAGAGGAAATTGACATGACCCCCACCGGCAATAAACAAAAACGCGTTCTGCTCGTGATGTCCTCCGTGGACGAAATGGGCCTGAGCGGTAAGCAGACTGGCACTTGGTTCCACGAGCTGGCTGCGCCTTATTACATCTTGACCGACGCCGGCTATGAAGTCGTGTTCGCCTCCCCCGATGGCGGTGACGCACCGATTGACCTGCTAAGCATGAAAGTGCCTTTCACCACCGAGCACACCGACCGTTTCTTGAAGGATCCCGTTGCCCAGTTCGCTGCCCGCAACACCCGCAAGCTCCGCAACATCAACGCTGAGACGTTTGATGCGGTCTTCTTCCCCGGTGGCTATGGCTTGCTGTGGGACTTGGCGTCTGACTCGTTTGCCATCAAGTTGATCCGCGACTTCTACGCGGCCAACCGTCCGATCGCCATGGTTTGCCACGCGCCGGCCATCCTGCGTGACGTCAAGAAGGCCAATGGCGAGTACCTGGTCAAGGGCTTGAATCTGACGGGTTTCAAGAACGACGAAGACAGCGAGATCGAGTTGCTGCATCACCTGTTGTTCTCGCTGGAAGACGAGCTCAAGGCGCGCGGCGCCAAGTACAACAGCAAGACCAACTGGGAAGCAAACGTGGTCGTAGACGGTGCGCTGATGACCGGTCAAAGCCCTGCCTCTGCCGCCCCCTTGGCGCAGGCGCTGGCTGATCGACTGAAAGCTTGAGCCTGCCCACCGGCCACTCCTCCGCCTGCGGGGAAGTGGCCGGAGCAGCAACACTGAGCGTTGACAAAAAGATTGCCATGACTGAACAAAAAACACTGTTGATTGCCGGCTACGCGCCGGGGCTGGGCGCTGCGCTGCAAGCGCGTTTTGAAGCTGCGGGTTACGTCGTGGTCGGTGTCTCGCGCCAAAGCAGCAACCCTTGGGCGACGGACCTGACTGACGCAGCCGCTACGGCCGCACTGTTTGAACGGCTGGACCGGGACGCGCCGCCGTTGGCAGGCGTGATCCACAACGCCATGCAGTTTCATCGCCAGCCTTTCATGCAGACCTCGGCGCAAACCTTGCAATCCGTTTGGCAGTCCATGGTGATGACGGCGTTCAACGTGAGCCAGCAAGCCATTCCGCGCTTGCAGGCTCAAGGCGGTGGCGCGTTGATATTCAGTGGTGCCGCGGGCAGCTTGCGTGCAGGGCCGAATTTTTCCGCCTTCAGCTCGGCCAAATTTGCCTTGCGCGGTTTGAGCCAAGCCTTGGCGCGTGAGCACGGCCATGAGGGCATTCATGTGGCGCATGTGGTGATTGACGGGCTGATTCGCAGCCAACGCACCACCGAGCGCTTTACCCCGACGGACCCTGCGCAGCTGATCGAGCCAGCTGCTTTGGCCGAGCAGTATTTCCAACTATTTCACCAGCCCGCCAGCGCCTGGACGCACGAACTCGACGTGCGCCCGGCTGGCGCTTGAAAGGAGCTCAGCATGTCTTATCCCGTTGTTGTGATTGGAGCCGGCCTTAGCGGCCTGTATGCCAGCTGGTTGTTGCAGCAAGCGGGCCAACGCGTTTTGTTGGTCGATGCCCGTGACCGCATCGGTGGGCGGGTGCTCAGCCAAGGGCCCGCCGATTCAGCCCACCGCGTGGATCTGGGCCCTTCCTGGTTTTGGCCCGGCATGAACCCGCGCATGGAGCAGCTTCTGGCGCAGCTCGGTTTGGCACATTACCCACAGCACACGCGTGGTGCGGTGGTGGTGGAAGGCGCGGACGGCAAGCTATACAAGCACCAAAGCACCTGGGAGCAATCGCCTTCTTCCCAGCGCATTGCGGGCGGCACCCAAGCGCTGATCGAAGCTTTCTACGCCCAAGTCAAAGAGCAGGTGCACTTCAAAGCCAGCACGCGTGTGTTGGGCATGACCTTGCGGCCACATGCCGTGGAGCTGGAGTTTGAAGACGCGTCTGGTCGTTGGAGCCAACTGGCCCAGCACGTGGTGGTCACGGTGCCGCCTAGGTTGATGGCGCAAGACTTGGCACTCGAGCCCGCCTGGCCCGAGGCGCTGATAGCCGACATGACAAGCACGCCAACCTGGATGGCTGGGCAGGCTAAGTTCGTGGCGGTGTACCCGCAGGCGTTCTGGCGCGAAGCCGGACTGTCGGGCACCGCCATGAGCCAGCGCGGGCCGATGGTCGAGATACACGACGCCTCCGATGCCTCAGGCCAGCAGGCGGCGCTCTTTGGTTTTGTGGGCGCCACGCCCGACTACCGCGCCGGCATTGGGCAAGCGGCTTTACTGCGGCAAGCGCTGGCGCAGCTCACGCGTCTGTTCGGCCCGCAGGCGGCAGAGCCGCTGTGGAGCGCGGTGCAAGATTGGGCGCAAGAGCCTTTCACCGCGGCCAAGGCGGACCAACGTCCGCTGGCGCAGCACCCGACGTATGAAGCGGCTGCTGTGCCGGCAGCTTGGCGTGAGCGTGTCTGGTTGGCTGGTACGGAACGCTCGCCGAACTACGGTGGCTACCTGGAGGGCGCATTGGAAGCCGCTGAATTGGCGGTGCAGGGCTTGGTCGCGCAGATCGCGGCTCAGCCTTTTGAAACGCTCGCATAAAAAGCGAAGCACAGCAGAAAGGACTTGTGATGCAACTCCATGCAGACCTCAGCCAAAGAGCGGCTGTTCACGCCGCCGCTTTGCCTTGGACGCCGTCCCCTTTGCCGGGCGTTGAGCGCCGTTTGCTCCACCGCTTGGGGGAAGAAGTTGCGCAGGCCACGAGCATCGTGCGCTATGCACCCGGTAGTGCGTTCAGCGACCACACCCACCACGGTGGCGAAGAGTTCCTGGTGCTGGACGGCGTGTTCCAGGACGAGCACGGCGACTACCCGGCTGGCAGCTACCTGCGCAATCCGCCGGGCACGCACCACACGCCCAGTTCGGCGGCGGGGACCACCATCTTCGTCAAGCTCTGGCAGTTCGACCCAGCAGACCGTCGCCCGGTCAACGTCCATATCGACCGGTTGGAGCGCCAGACAGACTGGCAAAGACCGGGTGTATTCGTGACGTCCCTGTACCGCGACGCGCATGAAGACGTGCGCGTGGAAGACTGGCCGGCCAACACCTTGGTGGAGCTGGACTTGCCGCAGGGCGGTGAGCTTTTGGTGCTCCGAGGGGGCTTCACCGAGAACGCCGAAGCCTTCGCCTTGCAGTCCTGGCTGCGCCTGCCCAGCGGCAGCCGTCTGCGCGCACTGACCGGCGACCAGGGTGCCCGGGTCTGGGCCAAGCTGGGGCACTTGAATCACCTGGCTCAGTTGCGCCCGCCATTTGCCTGACAAAAATCGCTCGACAATTGGCCCATGACGCAAGCGCAACAGCACCTTCCCGTTTCATTCTTCGGCATGGCCGTGGGCACCTTGGCTTGGGGTCATGCTTGGCGCGCGGCCGTGCAGCTGTGGTCATGGCCTGAGTGGTTGGCGACTGTTTCGGGCCTGCTGGGTTTGGGCGTATGGCTGGGGCTGCTGCTGGCGTACAGCAACAAGTGGCGCCTGCAAAAGCGCCACGCACGCCTGGAGCTAGACCACCCGGTGCAGTCGGCCATGGCCAGTCTGGTGCCGGTCTCTACCTTGCTGGCCGCGATCACGCTCAAGCCGCTCTGGCCCGAGATGGCTTGGGCGGCCTACGCCGTGGGTATGGTCGTCCAGCTGGTCTTGGGGCTGTGGCTGGTCGGGCGCTTATGGCAGGGCGGTCGCGCCCCAGAGTCGATCAACGGCAGCACCTACATGCCGGGTGTTGCGCAGAACTTTGTGGCGGCCACGGCCTCGGTGGTGTTTGGTTTCCCAGCACTCGGCGCCCTGTTCTTTGGCGCTGGGTTTTTCTCGTGGTTGGCGCTGGAGTCCATGGTGTTCAGTCGCGCGGCCACGCAAGCACCGCTGCCTGCGGCGCAGCGGCCGCTGCAAGGCGTTCAGGTGGCGCCGCCCGTGGTGGGTGGGCTGAGCTATCTGGCGCTGACCTCGGGCCCGCCCGATCTGATCGCGCAGATGATGCTGGGCTACGGCCTGTACCAGGCCCTGCTCGCACTGCGGCTCATGCGCTGGACAGGTCAGGGCGGTTTTGCGCCCACCTACTGGACCTACAGTTTCGGTGTCATGGCCATGGCCACCATGGCCTTGCGCTTTCACCAGCGTGCGCCGACTGAAGCGCTGTGGCTCTGGCTGGCAGCAGTGCTGTTTGTGTGGGCCAACCTGGCCATGGCCGTGCTGTGGTGGCGGACTGCCGCGCTGGCTAGGCAGGGGCGCTTGCTGCCGCCCTTGGTCCCGGCGCCTTGAATGCTTAGCGTCCTCGCCTTAAAGTCTGGCCATGCCTGTCCTGTCGTTCGAGCTGGCCGAACAGCTGCTATTTCATGGGGTGCAGTGGCTGCGCTGGTTGATTGAAGCGGCTGGCGCCCTGGTGATTGCCTTGGGGCTGGTCATGACGGTGCGCGGCCTGTGGGCGGCCCAGGCGCAGCCGGGCCTGGACCGTTTCACCGCCATGCGTCTGAGCCTGGGCCGCTACCTGGCCTTGGCGCTGGAATTGCAACTGGCGGCAGACGTGCTGTCCACGGTGTTGTCGCCCTCTTGGCAAGACCTGGGCAAGCTCGCCGCCATTGCCGCCATCCGCACCGCGCTGAACTATTTTCTCGCCAAAGAATCACGCGAGTTGCGCGCCGAACACCATCCCGCGTGAGGTGCCCGGCGCTTTAGCCAAACAGGTTCAGGACAGCTTCAAGCCGTCTTGCGAGCGGCCATGATGGCCTCAGACACATTGCGCGGAGCCTCGGAGTAGTGCTTGAACTCCATGGAGTAAGTCGCACGACCTTGGGACATCGAACGCAGCGTGGTCGAGTAGCCGAACATCTCAG
>JBBAPH010000032.1:0-36916 GCA_040400935.1 Polaromonas sp. | reverse complement strand
GAAGCGACATGAGGCCCGGGCCTGCCCGGTGGGCGCGGCTTTCGGACGTAGCGCCGCAAATGCTCTCAGGCTTCCCTCAGATTGGCACAGCGACCAGATCGTGGCCCTGCGTGCCCACAATGCGCGCCCGCGTGAACTCCCCCACCTTCATCGTCTTGCTGATCTTTTCGGGCGGCAGCAGCTTGACCACGCCATCAATCTCAGGCGCATCCGCATAACTGCGCCCCAGCCCACCCTTGCGGCCCAGCGCCGGGGCGGAGTCCACCAGCACTTGCATGGTCGCGCCCACGCGCTCTTGCAACTTAGCCGTCGAAACTTCTTCAGCCACGGCCATGAAACGCGCACGGCGCTCTTCACGCACTTCCTGAGGCAACATGCCGGGAATGTCATTGGCCGTCGCACCCGCCACCGGGCTGTAGGCAAAGCAGCCTGCCCGGTCAATGCGCGCTTCGCGCATGAAGTCCAGCAAATGCTCAAACTCAGATTCGGTCTCGCCCGGGAAACCGGCAATGAAGGTGCTGCGCACCACGATCTCGAGGCACATCTCGCGCCATTTGGCCAGACGTTCTAAATTCTTTTCGCCACTCGCAGGGCGCTTCATACGCTTGAGCACGTCCGGGTGGCTGTGCTGAAAAGGCACGTCCAGGTACGGCAGCACCAAACCGGTGGCCATCAGCGGAATGATCTCGTCCACGCTCGGGTAGGGGTAGACATAGTGCAGCCGCACCCAGGCCCCATAAGGCGCAGCGATCTCGCCCAGGTGCTGCACCAGCTCCAGCATGCGCGTCTTGACCGGCTTGCCGTCCCAAAAACCCGTGCGGTACTTCACGTCCACACCGTAGGCCGAGGTGTCCTGGCTGATGACCAGCAACTCCTTGACGCCGCCTTCAAACAAAGCCCGGGCCTCGCTGAGCACATCGCCCACCGGCCGCGACACCAAGTCACCGCGCATGGACGGGATGATGCAAAACGTGCAGCGATGGTTGCAACCTTCGCTGATCTTCAAATAAGCGTAATGCCGGGGCGTGAGCTTGATGCCGGCCACGCCGAACGACTGCGGCACCAGGTCCACAAACGGGTCGTGCGGTTTGGGCAGGTTCAGGTGCACCGCGTCCATGACTTCTTGCGTGGCATGCGGGCCGGTCACGGCCAACACACTGGGGTGCATTTGCCGCACCAGGTTGCCGCCGTCGTCACCCGCCTTGGCGCCCAGGCAACCGGTGACGATGACGCGGCCGTTCTCAGCCAATGCCTCGCCAATCGTGTCCAGGCTTTCCTTTACCGCGTCGTCAATGAAGCCGCAGGTGTTGACGATCACCAAATCCGCGCCTTCAAAAGTCTTGGAGGTTTGGTAGCCCTCAGCATTGAGCTGGGTCAGGATCAATTCAGAATCAGTCAGTGCCTTGGGACACCCCAGGCTGACAAAGCCCACACGAGGGGCTGATTTCGCCTTGTCGGCGGCGGACGGGGATAGGACTTCACTCATCTCTGCATTGTCTCAGGGATACAACGGCGAGAGGTCATCGATTGAAACCAGCCGCCATGCGACCCCCTCGGAGCCGCCAGCTGAGCCAGCGTCGGCAGCCGATTTCTCGTAACCGCGCATGAGGCAGTCGGCGCTGGATCGGCTGGCGGCTGGCGCCGAGAGCAACTTAAAAACCGATCCCAGAACTACTCCGAGCCGCCAGCTGAGCCAGCGTCGGCAGCCGATTTCTCGTACCCGAGCATGAGGCGGTCGGCGCTGGCTCAGCTAGCGGCTAGCGCGGACAACGGTCTATCTCCCAGGCTTTTGGCGGTAGAGTACGCCCTGCCCGGGCCCCCGATGAGCCCGCCCATCCAACAAGACAAAAAAGGTCTCCCATGATTCTCGAACTCGCCGACATCCGCATCCAGCCCGGCCAGCAAGCTGCTTTTGACGCCGCCATTGAAAAAGGACTGACCACCGTCGCCGCCCATGCCAAAGGCTTTCAGGGCTACAAAGTCAACAAAGGGATTGAGTCGCCCGAGCGCTACATCCTGCAAATCTTCTGGGACACCCTGGAGGACCACACCGTCGGCTTCCGGCAATCGCCCGCGTTCGCTGAATGGCGCGCCATCGTCGGGCCCTTCTTTGCCAGCCCGCCCGTGGTTGAGCACTTCGAGCTGGTCACCAAGTCATCCTGAACCCTGCTGACGCCCTGAAAACGGACCAGCCGCTACACTGACGCGATGGTCCGCCCCCCCCTCAAACACTGCCGCGAATGCGGCAGCTCTGTTGTCTACCGCCTGCCCGACGATGGTGACACGCGTCAACGCGCCGTTTGCCAAAGTTGCCTCACGGTGCACTACGAAAACCCGCTCAACGTGGTGGGCACCGTGCCCGTCTGGCAAGACCAGGTGCTGCTGTGCAAACGCAACATCGAGCCGCGACGCGGCAAGTGGACCTTGCCGGCCGGCTTCATGGAGCTGGGCGAAACCATCGCCGAAGGCGCAGCCCGCGAAACTGTGGAAGAAGCCGGGGCGGAGTTTGAATTGCAAGGTCTCTTCACCGTGATGAACGTCGTGCGGGTCGGCCAAGTGCATTTCTTTTACCGCGCCCAACTGCTCACGCCCGAGTTCGACCCCGGCCATGAAACCATGGAAGCCAAACTCTTCAGCGAAGCCGACATTCCCTGGGACGAGATCGCGTTCAGAACGGTGCGCGAAACGCTGGAGCGCTACTTTGCCGACCGCCGCCAAGACCAGTTCGGCATTCACACGGTAGACATTGCTTAAAACACCCGTTGACGCGGCCGTGCACTGACTAGAATCGCCGGCTTCCGCAATCGCTGAGCACTCAGCGCCACTTAAAGTCACTTAAATACGCCTGCCGGCGCCGCCAGCAGTGCCTCCCCCTACCCCTGCCTTTCCCATGTTCAAAACCGCCTCCTATTTCCGTATTGCCGACGACTTTGTGCTGCCCGACCTGGAGGCCCTGGAAGAAGCCCTGCAAGCCAGCCGCTTTGAGCCCTGCGGCGCCACGCAGCCCGAGTCCAGCGGCTGGGTGCCGCCGCGTGGCGGCGACAGCGAGGTCTTGGCCGAGCGGGTAGGCACGCATGTGCTGCTGCAGCTGTGCACAGAACGGCGCCCTGTGCCGTCCTCGGCGATCAAAGACGCGGTGGAGCTGCGCGTGCAAGCGTATAAAAAAGAAACCGGACGTGACCGCGTCGGCGCCAAGCTCAAGAAAGAATTCAAGGAAGACGCGGTGCTCGAACTGCTGCCGCGGGCCTTCACCAAACGCTCATCCACATTGGTCTGGCTGGACGCCACCAACAAATTCTTGGTGGTGAACTCCAGCAGCCTGACGGGCGCAGACAAAGTCGTCACCTTCCTGGTCGAAGCCCTGGCAAGCATTCCGGGCAGCCGCCCCGGCATTGGCGTCAAGCCCGTGCAAACCCAGATGACGGCCACCGCCAGCATGTCGCATTGGCTCTCCAGCCGCGAAGCGCCGTACCGCTTCACGGTGGATCAGGACTGCGAGTTGAAGATGCCGGACGACCAAAAGTCAGCCGTGCGCTACTCCCGCCACACCTTGGAAATTGACGAGGTAGCCCAGCACATTGCGGCTGGCAAATTGCCGACCCAGCTGGCCTTGACCTGGAACAGCCGCGTGTCGTTCATGCTCAATGAAGCCGCGCAGGTCAAGAAAATCAAACTGCTGGACGTGGTGCTCGAAAGCGCGCCCCAAGCAGGTGAGGACGACGGCTTCGATGGCAATGCCGCCATCATCACGGGTGAGTTGTCAGCCTTGTTGCCCGACTTGCTCGAAGCACTGGGCGGGGAGATGGGTCAGGACCGAGCAGCCCCAGCCGCCGCCTGAACCGAAGCCTGCACCTCAGCAGGCCCCATCATCAAGCGCCAATCTTGCATTTACCGGCGTAGTCCACCCGCACGGCTTTGCCCTGGTAGTCGGTGTCGTTGTGCGCCGTCAGCTCGACGCTGCTGCGGTCGATGATGATCTCCGTTTCCTTCTCGGTCGCCCGGTTCTTACGGCGCGCGCCCAGGCGTGAAGAAGACGTCAGGTTGGTGCCCAGGTAAGCCTCGGTTTCCAGCGAGCTGACCCGCATGTCGTAGGGACGGGGGCCAACGACGTTGAAATACAGATGCTTACCGATGGTTTGCAACTCCACCGTAACCTTGGCGGCAGGCAGCTTCAGGTCGTCCAGAGCGGGCACCTTGCCTTCGACGCTGCATTGCAGCTTGAACACCTGCGCCAGCGCCGGGCCAGGCAGGCAGGACAAGCCCGAACAAACGAGGGCAAGCAACCTGGCAGCGCGACGAGCGCGCACGGGCAAGGCAATCAAGGTGGCGAGTTGGTGCATGTGTAGACCCCGGTTTCGCCGCCAACTGTAACAAAGGAGGCCATGACTTCTGACCACCCCCCGACTGAGCGCCAGATGCTCCCCGAACGCGAGCGGCGCCAAGCCGCTGAAGTCACCGCGGAGATGCTGCGCGCCAGCCAGGAGCGGGTGCGTCTGGCCACCGAGGCTGGTGGCCCGGGGGTCTGGAGCTGGAACGTGAACGACGACCGCGTGACCTGGGAACACGACTGGCTCTACGACATGTTCGGCTTGGCCCATGACGAAGAGCCCCTGAACGCCGAGCGCTTCACCAAGGAGTTCGTCCACCCCGAAGACTTGCCGCGCTTTACCGCTGCCATAGCGGCCGTGCTGGAGAAAGGTGAGCCCTTCAGCTTCATCGGACGTTTTTTGCGCCAGCCGCTGCGTGAGGTGCGGTGGCTGGAGTTTCATGGCGCGCTGCAGCCCAGCGATGACGGCCAGCCGTGTGTGCTCGGCACGGCGGCCGACATCACCGACCGCTACGTGGCCACCGAGGCCTTGCGCGAGAGCGAAGAGCGCTACCGCGCCCTGTTCAACGCGATGGACGAAGGCTTTTGCACCATCGAGCTGGTCACCGACGAGCAGGGGCAAACAAGCGACTATATTTTTCTCGAAACCAACCCCGCCTTTGAAAAGCACACCGGCCTGGTAGGCGTTAATGGCCGCAGCATGCGCGAGTTGGTGCCCGACCATGACCAACACTGGTTTGACATGTATGGCGAGGTCGGCCGCACCGGAGAGCCCGCCCGTTTTGTCAATGAAGCGGCCGCCATGAACCGCTGGTTTGACGTCTACGCCATGCGCATGAGCGAAGGGCCACCGGCCAGGCTCGCGCTGTTTTTCAATGACATCACCGCCCGCGTGCAGGCCCAACAAGACCTGCGGCGGCTGGCCGACGAACTGGCTGCCGCCGACCAGCGCAAGACCGAATTCTTGGCCACGCTCGCGCACGAACTGCGCAACCCGCTGGCGCCGGTGCGCAACGCCTTGGAAATCATGCGCCGCAACCCCAGCGATGCCGCCGCCCAGCACCAAGCCAGGGACTTGCTGGAGCGCCAAGTCAATCACATGGTGCGGCTGATCGACGACCTGATGGACATTGCCCGCATCTCGCGCGGCCATATCGAGTTGCAAAAAACAGCGGTCAGTTTGCAAGCCTTGGTGGCCAGCGCAGTGGAAACCAGTCAGCCGCTGATCGACGAGGGCCATCACCAGCTGCAGGTGGACTTACCGCCTGACGCCATCACCTTGCAAGTGGACCCCACGCGCATGGCCCAGGCCCTGAGCAACCTGCTCAACAACGCCGCCAAGTACACCCCACCAGGGGGACATTTGCGCCTGCATTGCTGGTTGGAGGACGAGCAGCTGCACATGGCAGTGAGCGACAACGGCGTGGGCATCACACCCGACGCCTTGGGCTCGGTGTTCGACATGTTCACCCAGGCCGGCCGCAGCATCGGCCGCTCGCAAGGCGGCTTGGGCATTGGCCTGTCCGTGGTTCGCCATTGGGTGGAGTTGCACGGCGGCAGCGTCAGCGCCAGCAGCCCAGGGCATGACCAGGGCAGTACGTTCACGCTGAGCCTGCCGATGGAAGACAGCAAGGCCTTGGCTGCGCCAGTCGCCAACGGACCCGCCGAGACCCACGACAAACACCTCAAAGTCCTGGTGGTGGACGACAACCAGGACGCCGCCAACAGCCTGGCACTCCTGATGACCCTGGAGGGCCACGAAAGCCAGGCAGCCTATGACGGGGGCCAGGCCCTGGCCATGGCCCCCGACTTCGCGCCCGACGTGGTTTTTTTGGACATTGGCATGCCCGTGAAAAACGGCTACGAGGTGGCGCAAAGCCTGCGCCAAATGCCCGGCATGCAAAACGTGGTGCTGGTCGCCCTGACCGGCTGGGGCACAGCCGACGACCGCGCCCGCTCCCAAGCAGCCGGCTTTCACCACCACCTGACCAAGCCGGCCGACCTGGCCACCATCGACGCCTTGCTGCACACCCTGAGCCCAGCGCATTGATGCATTGGCCGTGGTTGGCCGTTGGCAATTCGGCACAATCGGGGCATGGCTCTCCTAGAAATCAACAACAACGAAGTCCACTCCCTGCCCCGCCCCTCGGCCACTGTCATGGTGCTGCGCGACGGCCCCACCGGCATGGAAGTGCTGATGGTGCAGCGGCACAACGACTCGGGCGTGCTGGGCGGCGTGCACGTGTTTCCCGGCGGCAAGCTCGACAAGCTGGACTGCGACGTGAGGCCTGACCAGCTGGACCGGCCCATGCACGAGTTGCGCCAAGCCCTGGGCGAAACCGGCCTGGACGATGCCACCGCCGCTGGCCTGCACGTGGCAGCGCTGCGCGAAACTTTTGAAGAAAGCGGCCTGCTGCTGCACGCCCTGAACGCCCCGTTGCCGGCCCAAACGCCAGAACAACTGCGCGCCGGGCTGGCCAGCGGTGCTGGCTTTGCCAACGCCTTGAGCGCCTTGAGCTTGCCGCTGTCCACCCGCAGCATCCAGCCCTGGTCCCGCTGGATCACGCCCCGCATGCCGTCAGTGACCAACAAACGCTTTGACGCCCGGTTTTTCGTGGCCAAGGCCCCCGCCGACCAAGACGTGCTGCACGACACGCATGAAGTCAGCGACACCGTCTGGCTCACCCCTGAAGCGGCGCTGCGCCAATATTGGGAAGGCCAGATCGGCCTAGTGCCGGCGCAGATTTTGAGCCTGAGCGAATTGGCGCGTTACAGCCGGGTCGACGCCGCGTTATTAGCCGCTCGCCAGCGCACGCCTTTGCTGATTGAGCCCGAACCCTTTGACCAGGACGGCGCGCGTGTGATCTGTTACCCCGGCGACCCAAGGCACAGCCAAAGCACAGCCATCTGGCCCTGCCCAACGCGCATGACCTTCAGGAACAAGCGCTTCGAGCCTGAAGGCGGCTTGGCCGCGCTGCTGCCCTGACGCCCTGACGCCATGACGCGCTGAGGCTCAGGCCCGCTTCAAGCCAGCGCGTCGTCGAAAGCGATCTGCACTTTCAGCGAGCGGCTCTTGTCGCCCGCCAAGGCGAACGCCTCACCCGCCTGGGAAAACGGCAACACGCTGGTGATGACGGGCTTGCCGTCAATCAGGCCTTCATTCAAAAATCGGATGGCCGTGGCGAATTCGGCATGAAAGCGGAAGGTGCCGCGCATGTCGATTTCCTTGGCGACGATCTGGTTCATGGGCAGGCTGATCTCGCCGCCCAGGCCGACGGTGACCAGCACGCCGCGTGGCGCAATCACATCCAGCGCTGCCAGCAAAGCTGGCTGGCTGCCCGAGGCTTCAAACACCGCATCGAACTGGCCCTTATCGGCTTTGTACGGCGCCAGTGCATCGGCGTGGGTACGCAGGTTGATGCACTCGTCCGCGCCCATTTTTTTCGCACATTGCAAAGGCAAGTCGGCAATGTCGGCCGCCACGATGCGCGCCGCGCCAGCCCGCCGCAAAGCACCGATCAAGAGCGAGCCAATCGGCCCGCAACCCGTCACCAGCACCTGCTTGCCCAGCACACCACCAGCACGGGCAATAGCGTGCAGTCCCACTGACAAAGGCTCGGCCAGCGCCGCTTCCGAGAGGCTCAGATGGTCAGCCACCGCATGCGCCTGGCTGGCGTCAATCACCAGCTGCTCGGCAAAGGCGCCTTGGATGTGCGGAAAGGGCATGGCGCTGCCGTAAAAGCGCATGTTCAGGCAGTGGTTCTGCATGCCCTGGTGGCAAAAGCGGCAATTGCCGCAAGGCCGCGACGGTGAAATGGCAATGCGCTGGCCGGGCTTAAAACCCAGCGCCTGCGCGCCCGCAGCCGACACTACGCCAGAGACTTCATGGCCCAGCGCCATCGGCTCCTTGATGCGCACGGTGCCAAAGCCGCCGTTTTGAAAGTAGTGCAGGTCCGAACCGCAAATGCCGCCAAAGGCGACCCGCACCAATAACTGCCGCTCGCCCAAGGTGGGCAAAGCAACTTCTTCCAGGCGCAGGTCCTGGGCGGCGTGGCAAACAAGAGCGCGCATAGCGTCTTTCCTTTTCTAGTTTTTTAAAGCGTGGCGGTCACGCCACCGTCCACATACAAGATATGGCCGTTGACGAAGCGGGAAGCGTCGCTGGCCAAGAACACGGCCGCGCCGCCCAGGTCTTCCACATCGCCCCAGCGGCGGCTGGGCGTGTGATTGACCAGCCAAGCGGTGAACGTCGGGTCGGCCACCAGTTTTTCGGTGAGCTCGGTCTTGAAGTAACCGGGGCCAATGCCGTTGACGTTGATGCCGAACTGGCCCCAGTCAATCGCCATGCCCTTGGTCAGCATCTTGATGGCGCCCTTGCTGGCGGTGTAGGGCGCAATGCCGGGCCGGCCCAACTCGCTTTGCACCGAGCAGATGTTGATGATCTTGCCCGCGCCGCGCGGGATCATTTTTTGCGCCACGCTCTTGCCGACAAAGTAGACGCTGTCCAGGTTGGTCTTCATGAGCGTGTGCCAGTCGGCGTCGACGAATTCATGCAGCGGGCCGCGAATTTGCATGCCCGCGTTGTTGACCAGAATGTCTATGGCGCCCTCGGCGTCAAGGCGGTCAATCGCGGTTTGCACGCTGGCGGCGTCGGTCACGTCAAAGCTGGCGTGACTAATCGACAAGCCTTCGGCTTGCAAGGTCTGCGCGGCAGCTTGCAGCTTGGCCGCGTTGCGGCCATTGAGCACCACATGCGCGCCCGCCTGTCCCAGCGCGCGGCCCAGCGCAAAGCCAATGCCACCGGACGATCCGGTGATAAGGGCGCGGCGGCCAGAAAGGTCAAAGCTATTGAGAACCGTCATCGCGCCATCATCCATTTCAAGGGGGTCATCACCAGTTCAGGAAAAGCAATCAAGAGCGCCATCACCACCACCTGCGACAGCAGGAAAGGCATGACACCCTTGATGACTTCGTGCATGGGAATGCGGCCCACGCCGCAGACCACGTTGAGCACCGTGCCCACGGGCGGCGTCAACAGGCCAATGGCGTTGTTGATGATAAAAAGCACGCCAAAGTACACCGGGTCAATGCCGGCCTGGCGCACCAGGGGCATGAGCACGGGCGTGAGGATGAGCACGGTAGGCGCAAAGTCCAGGGCCGTGCCCACCACCAGCACCAAGAGCATCAGCATGACCATCATCAGCTTGGGGCTGTCAATAAAGGGCTTGAGCAGTTCCACCACCTGCGCCGGGATGTTGGCCACGGTGATCAGCCAGGCCGACACCAGCGCGGCGGCGACCAGGAACATCACGACTGACGAGGTTTTGGCCGCGGCCAAGATGATGCCGTAGAGCTGCTTGACCTTGATCTCGCGGTAAATGAAGAGGCCCACGAAGAGCGAATACACCACCGCCACCACCGCCGCCTCGGTGGGCGTGAACACGCCCATCTTCATGCCGCCAATGATGAGGATGGCCAGCAAATACGACCAGAAAGCGTCAACGGTGACCTTGACACGCTCTTTCATGGGCACACGCGGGCTGACCTTGACCTGGTCCTTGCGGGCCACGATCCACCAGGTCACGACCAGCGCCAGACCCATCAGGATGCCGGGGAAGATGCCGGCCATGAAGAGCTTGGAAATCGACACACCGCCGATCACGCCAAACAGAATGAAGCCGATCGACGGCGGAATGACCGGCGCGATGATGCCGCCAGCGGCAATGAGGCCGGCCGAGCGGTCCATGCGGTAGCCGGCGTCGCGCATCATGGGCATGAGCACGGCGGCCAAGGCAGCGGTGTCAGCCACGGCCGAGCCCGACAAGCTGGCCATGATGATGGCGGCAAACACCGCCACATAACCCAGGCCACCCTGGAAGTGGCCGACCCAGACCAGCGCTGAATTGACAATGCGCCGGCTCATGCCGCCCGCGTTCATCAGCTCGCCGGCCAGCATGAAAAAGGGCACGGCCATGAGCGGAAAGTTGTCGGCCCCGTTGATCAGGTTTTGCGACACGATCTGCGTGTCAAAGTTGTCCAGGTGCAGCATCAGCGCCACGCCCGAGACGATGAGCGAAAACGCCAGCGGCATGCCCAGCGCCATGGCGCCCAGCAGCGAGGCCACAAAAATAAAGATGGTCATTTGCTGCCCCCAGCCATGTGCGCGGCGGCGTCTTCTTCAGAGTCAGTGACCTGTATCAAGTCGGACTCCTTGAACTCGCCCTTGGCCAAGCGCACCAGCTTGCCGATGATCATCAGGCCCATGGCCACGCTGGCCACATAGCCGACGCCGTAAACCCAGCTCATGGGCAACTCCGTGACGGCCGAGCGCGTGCTGGCGTTGATACCGTGCTGCTTGAGCGTGCCGTAGAACATCAGTGCGCAGCACATCAGCATGAGCACGTTGGAAATGGCAAAGGCGACTTTCTTGCCGCCCAGGCCGAGCTTGCGCACCACCGAGTCCAAACCGAGGTGGGCGTTGTCGCGCATCGTGACAACAGCGCCCAGGAAGGTGATCCAGATGAAGAAAAACCGCGACAACTCTTCCGAGCTGATGATGGAGTCGTTGAAACCATAGCGCAGCACCACGTTGCCAAACACCATGACCACCATGGCTGACAGCATGATCACCAGCAGCAACTCGGCCAGGCGGAAAAAGAGGTCGTTGATTTTTTTCATAGGGTCAAAGGAAAAGCCCCCGCTAGTAAGCGGGGGCTGGAACCACTCAGGCTTTACTTGGTGTCTTCAATCGCCTTGAGCAGGGCAGGACCGTTCTTCTCGGCAAAGGTCTTGGCAATCTCGGCCGAGACAATCTTCTGGAACGGGCCCATGTCCACGTTCTCGATCACCTGCATGCCCGACTTCTTGAGCTCGGCCACGACTTTTCCGGCGTTCGCGGCATTCAGCTCGCGTTGGTACTTGGCGGCCTCACGCGCCGCGTCCACCATCACCTTCTGGTAATTGGCTGGCAGGCTGTCGAACTTGCCCTTGTTCATGGCCAAGATGATGGGCGAGTAGACGTGGTTGCTCACCGTGAGGAACTTCTGCACCTCGTAGAACTTGGACGAGTAGGTCACGTTGATCGGGTGTTCCTGCGCATCAAAGGTGCCGGTTTCCAGGGCCGTGTACAGCTCGGCAATCGGCATGGGCGAGGGGTTCATGCCCAGCAGCTTGAACGCTTGGATGTGGTATGGGTTGGGGGTGGAGCGGATTTTGAGGCCCTTCAAGTCTTCGGGCTTGTTGACCGGGCGCTTGTTGTTGGTAAAAGCGCGCCAGCCGTTTTCCCAATAAGCCAGGCCTTTCATGCCGTGCGGGCTCAATTCATTGAGCACGCCCGTGCCGACAGCGCCGTCGAGCACGTTGTAGGCGTGCTGGGCATTGCGAAACACGAAAGGCAGTTCCATGGCGGCCGTGTGCGGGACGATGCCGTTGTAGCTAGACGCACCGCTGGAGACGATGTCGATCGTGCCGCCGCGCACGCCATTGATCATGGCCGCGTCATTGCCCAACTGGTTGGCCGGGAAGATGGTGATTTCCACGTCGCCGTTGGTGCGCTGCTTGACCAGCTCGGCCATCTTCAAGGCGGCGGCGTGCTGGCCATCAGTGGTGCTGACGGCGTGGCCGAGTTTGAGGTTGAACTTGGCGGCAAAAGCGGCGGAGCCGGTGGCAGCGACCAGGCAGGCGATGAGCAGTTGGGAAAGTTTCATGGTGTTGTCTCCTTGGGTTTTGGTCTAGCGGGGAACGGGGAAATCAGTCGGTCGGCAGGCCGTATTCGTCGGCCTTGAAGATGGTGTGAAACACAGTGCCGTCGAACATGGCGATCAAGGCCTTGGAAACCTCTTTGCTGGTCATGCGCACTTCCGAAGCCAGGGCCACGTCGATCGACTCGCGCGTGGGAAAGCGCACTGACAGCACCAGCGCCAAGTGCGGGTCGTCCACATCGCTCTCGGACTGGCGCAGCACGCGCACTTCTTGCGCACCGGGAAAGCGGGTCCACAGCGGCACCAGTTCCTTGCGGATGTACTGCGTGAAGGCTTCTTCCATGCCGGGTTTAACGGTGCCGCGAAAAAATGCACAACGAATGAACATGAAGACCTTTGTGATGTTGAGAGATGAGAAATTCAGGTTTGCGCTGATTGGCTTTGCAGCGACTGCACCGCTTGCCGTAGCAGATCGGCCACGGGATCGCCCAGGTTCAGGGTCAGGACATCGGTTTCGTCCATACCCGGGCGTTCCAGCGTTTTCAGCTGGCTGTCCAGCAGATCGGGCTGCATGTAATGGCCCACGCGCAAAGCCATGCGGCGATGAATCAGCTCGGCGTCGCCGTCCAAAAAAACAAATTGCACGGGGGCGGCCAAGCGGCGAATGCGGTCGCGGTAGGCGCGCTTGAGAGCGGAACAGGCCACCACGCGCCCGCGGCCCTCGCCCGCTGCCAAATAGTCGCCAATGCTATCCAGCCAGGGCCAGCGGTCGGCATCTTCCAGTGCAATGCCGGCGCGCATCTTGGCCACGCTTTGCGGCAGGTGCAAATCGTCACCGTCCACCATCGCAAAACCCAAAGCGTCGGCCAAGGCCTGAGCCAGCGTGGATTTGCCACAGCCGGACACACCCATCACGACGATTTGCAAAGGCGGGGACGACACGGTGTCGGCTTTCAACAATCCGTGCGGTTCACAGACCCGCGCACTCCGGCACGGGCGTGAGCAGCGGCTGCCCGCTCAAAGCCGCTTGCATGTTGGCAAAGGCCAGGTCCGCCATGTCGCCGCGGGTTTCATGCGTGGCGCTGGCCATGTGCGGCGTGAGCACCACGTTGGGCAGAGTCCACAGCGCTTCGGGCACCTGCGGTTCGGCAGCAAACACGTCCAAGCCCGCGCCGGCAATGGTGCCGGCTTGCAGGGCTTGGATCAGCGCTTGCTCATCGACCACGCTGCCGCGCGCTACGTTGATGAGGTAGCCCTTGGGACCGAGCGCTTGCAGCACTTCGGCGTTGATCAGGTGGCGCGTGCCCGCACCGCCCGGTGTGATGACGACCAGGAAATCGACCGCTGCTGCCAGCGCCTTGGCGCTCGGGTAGTAGGTGTAGCCCGACTCCGGCTTTTCGGTGCGCGTGGTGTAGGCAATCGACATGTCAAACGCGGCGGCGCGCTTGGCAATCGCCTGGCCAATACGGCCCAGGCCGACGATGCCCAGGCGCGCGCCCGAGACTTTGCGCGCCAAAGGCATCGGGCCTTGCGGCCAACGGCCCTGGCGCACAAACTGGTCGGCCTGGGGAATGCCGCGGGCGATGGACAGCATCAGGCCCATGGCCAAATCGGCCACGTCGTCAGACAGCACGCCCGGCGTGTGCGTCACAGGCACGCGGCGTGCCACGGCGGCCGGCACGTCCACGCCGTCATAGCCCACACCAAAGACGGAGACCACCTTGAGCTGCGGCAGTTGCGCCAGCAAACTGGCCGGCACGCTGGATTCGCCACCGCCGGCCACGCCTTGAATGCGTGGGGCCAATGCAGCCCAGGCGGCCGCGTCGCCTTCGTGCGCCCGGTCGTGCACGTTGTAAACCGCTTTGAGCCGCTCCAAGTAAAGCGGATGCACCTTCGCCACTGCCAACACATCTAACTTGTCCGAATTCGCCACAGATTCACTCCAAAAAATAACGTGTGATCGCCGGGTCGCGTCTACGGGATAGCGCTATCCTGCTCTGTCAAAAAAAATGGCATGCTGCACATCAGCATGTCCAAAACTCAACCTTCCCCATTGGGATAGCGCTAGCCTAGCTGAGCCAAGCAGCCAATCCGTTCAGTAAATACCCTTGAACAGCCCTTCCATGTCACCGCCACCCTCGCCTTCACCGCTGTCCCGCAAACGCTCAACCGGTCGCGTCACCCTGGCCGACGTGGCGCAGGCCGCTGGCGTGAGCCCGATCACGGTGTCCCGTGCCTTGCGCGGCGAGCGGGCCGTGGACCCGGCGCTGGTGGAGCGGGTGCTGCAAGCGTCGGCGCAACTGGGCTACGTGCCCGACCCGGCCGCCCGCGCCCTGGCGTCGCAGCGCAGCAACCACGTGGCGATCTTGATCCCGCTGCTGTCCAACGCCTTGTTTGTGGATTTGCTGGACGCTGCGCAAACCACCTTGCGGGCGGCCGGCTTTCAAACGCTGATTGGCGTGACCCACTACGACGAGGGCGAAGAAGAGCAGCTGCTGCGCGAGCACATGATGCACCGCCCCGCTGGCGTGCTGATCACCGGTCTGAACCACAGCGCCAGCACCAGCGCCATGATTCGGCGAAGCCAGGCGCCCTGTGTGCATTTGATGGATCTGCCCGCTGCCGATGCCAAGCCTGAAGACGAGCCGATTTATTGCGTCGGCTTTCGGCAAAGCGAAGCCGGCGCCAGCCTGACGCGCCATTTGCTGGCCCAAGGCCGCCGCCGCATTGCCTTTGCCGGTGCGCAGCTCGACCCGCGCGTGATGCAGCGCCTTTACGGCTGGCGCAGTGCCCTGCAAGCCGCCGGGCTGTACGACCCCGCGCTGGAATGGCTGAACCCTGCTTCGTCGTCATTGGCTTTGGGCGGCGCCATGTTCGAGCAAATCATGGCGCAGCAACCCGCAGTGGACGCCATCTTTTTTTGCAACGACGACCTGGCACAGGGTGCGCTGCTGGCGGCGCTGCGGCTGGGCATGGCGGTGCCGGGCCAAGTGGCGATTGCCGGCTTCAACGACCTGACCGGCAGCGACCAGATGCTGCCCGCGCTGACCACCGTGCGCACACCCCGCGCACAGATCGGCGAGGCGGCCGCGCAAATGCTGCTCACGCTGATGCGCGGCGAAACGCCTGCCCAGCCGTGTGCCGACCTGGGCTTTGAGATCTTGGTGCGGCAGAGCACCTGAGTCCGTCGGGCATCTGTGCAGATCACGCGCCGTCAGATCAGTGCGCCTCACGCAAGGCTGTGGCTTGCTGTGTTCGGCTAGCAGCCCAAGCCGCAGCTTGCCTGCAATCGGCGTAGGACGCAACGCGGCCACTGGTGCCGCCAACAGGCGCACGGCCCTGTCGCTTTTTACGCACGCGGACCGACTTCGCTGGGGACGGTAAGCCGACCCGGCCCTAGCGCTAAAACGCGGGGCGAACTCGGCCGCTGCGGCCCTGTCAGCGGCAGGGCAAGCGAGCCGTCATCCATTCCCCCGACCTGACTTGCACGCCTGTGGGGCGAACCAGAATCCCAGCAAAGGGGGAAACCAGTATGGTTTGGAGTGCAGGTGATCGGACAGATGGTGCGGAGCTTGGCGCCCCAGCGCCGACGCTGGTGCCAAAGCCAGTGCCAACGCCAACCGTGCCCGGCGCTGGAGCCCATTGCCCCACCCCAGTCCGCCTTCTTTTTGTCGTCATGTCCGCCGTCGCGCAGCCCGCCACAGTGGATCAGCTGGCGCTGTCTTTGGCGCCGCACCAAGTGTTGGTGCACCACGATTTTTCTCAGCAACCGAACTTCCGGCTGAGCGCGCCCAATGCGCTGCTGGTGCCCGAGCCTCTGCGCACGGGCTGGGGCGAGTTCAGTTTTGTAGAAGGCATTTTTCACGCCTTGCGCCATGCGCTCCTGCACCTGGAGTTCGACTATCTGCAGTTGCTGAGCCCGAGTTGCCTGCCCATCAAGCCCGTGGCCGAGTTCGAGCAGCACGTGGCCACCGGCGCGCAGGCCCACTTCGAGGGCTTGGTGGTGATGCAGGACATTGACGCTTTGATGTCAGTGGGCTGGCGGGCTTTCACCCAACAGGGGAGCTGGCTGCAGCGGCTGGCTCGCCGCTTGCCTGACCTGTACTACGGCCACTCGCCAGGCAGGCGCGACGAAGCCGGTATCTGGCTGCGCAGCGGCCAGGGCTTTCAACCCCTGGCGGATTTCTCGCGCTCGATGATGCGGGCGCTGAGCCGCTTGGCGCTAGAGCGGCAACCCGCCGTGGAAAACTTGCGCTACGGCAGCACCTGGTTTGGCGCCCGCCGCTCGGTGGTGCAAGGCATGCTCGACGCTTTTGCCCAGCCTTCATGGCACGACTACTTCAGCCAGCTGAGCCTGGCGGAGGAATTCTTGATTCCCAGCTTGCTCGCGCAGCTCACACAAGACTCGGCACCAACTCAAAAAGCCTCGCTGAACCACCTCATCAAACCCTTCAACCAGGCCCATCCTGGCTGGTTTGAACTGGAAGACTTTACGCAGTTGCAGGCAGCGCCCGCTTTTTTTGCGCGTAAGTTCAGGGACGACCCCCAGGCCAGCGTGCGGCTTCGCGTGCTCCGCGAGCTGGCCGGCTGCCCAGCGCTGGCAGCACGCGCCGAAGAACCGGCCAGCAGCAGCTTCGATAGCGCGGTGCCACCCACCATCTCCCTGCCGCCTGTGCCGCTGTCAAGCCCCGTTTTCCCAAGCGTCAAGCCAGCGCCTGTGCTCGCCTCGCAAGGCGACTCGCCTGCTGCTGGCCTGGCGGCCTGAGCTTTTGAATGACTTCACCAAACACATGAGGGCAAACGCCGCAATGAGGACACACACATGAAGGTATTGCTGCTGGCTGGCGGCCTGGGCACCCGCATCAGTGAGGAAAGCGCCATACGCCCCAAGCCCATGGTGGAGATTGGGGGCCGACCCATCATTTGGCACATCATGAAAAGCTACCTGGCCCACGGCCTGAACGACTTCGTGATTTGCTGCGGCTACAAGGGCCACCAGATCAAGCAGTTCTTTCGCGACTACTGCCTGGACGGCGCCGACGTGTGCTTTGACATGCGCGACAACTCCACCGCCCTGCTGCGCACCTCGGCCGAGCCCTGGCGCGTCACGCTGATCAACACCGGGCTGGACACCATGACCGGGGGCCGCATTCGCCGCGCCGCGCCGTACCTGGGTGAGGGTCCCTTTTGCTGCACCTACGGCGACGGCGTGGCCGACATCGACATCACCGCGCTGATTGCTTTTCACCAAGAGCAAGGTGCGCTGGCCACGGTCACCGCCGTGCAGCCGCCCGGACGTTTTGGCGCCTTCACGTTGCCCGGCAAAACCAAGCGCGTTCCTTCGTTCAAGGAAAAGCCCAACGGTGATGGCGCCTGGGTCAACGGCGGTTTTTTCGTGATCGAGCGCGAAGCGCTTTACCTGATCGAAGGCGACAGCACGGTCTGGGAAAAAGAGCCCATGGAAAACCTGGCCGCCAGCGGCCAGCTCGCCGCCTACCGCCACACCGGCTTTTGGCAACCCATGGACACGCTGCGCGACAAGCAGACGCTGGAGTCGCTCTGGGCGTCAAAGAAAGCGCCCTGGAAAACCTGGAGCGACGAGCCGGCAGCAGCGCCCGTCATGACCAGCACCGCCAAGCAGCCCATCACGCTGGAAAAAGCCGGCGACGGATCGCTCAAGCGCTTCACGCCTGTCGATGGCGCGTCTTGGCACACGGCTTCACCCGCCCCAGGAGAGTCCCGCTCATGATCTTCAAAACCACCTCGCTGCCCGGCGCCATGCTGTTGGAAATGCAAAAACACGAAGACGCACGCGGCCACTTTGGCCGGGTCTTTTGCGAGCATGAATTTGCCGCCCACGGCCTGCCGACCCGGCTGGTGCAAACCAACCGCTCGCTGACCCGACAGGCCGGCACCCTGCGCGGCATGCACTACCAACTCGCGCCGCATGCCGAAGACAAACTCGTGCGCTGCGAACACGGCGCGATTTGGGACGCGATTGTCGATTTGCGACCCGACTCACCGACCTACTGCCATTGGCTGGGCGTGGAGCTGAGCGAAGAAAACGCCCGCATGTTGCTGGTGCCCAAGGGCTTTGCGCATGGCTTTCTCACGCTCACGGACAACGTGGCCGTGAGCTACCAAGTCTCGGAGTTCTACACCCCGGGCGCTGAGCGAGGCGCCCGCCATGACGACCCGGCCTTTGGCATCGCCTGGCCGATCAAGGTGCGCTTTTTCTCCGACAAGGACCGCAGCTGGCCGGACTATGAACGCGTGCCCGCACCGGTTGAGGCGGCGGCTGGAGCGCTCACATGATCATGATCGACACCGCCTTGCAACGACTGGCGCAGGCCGGCCAGCCGATTCGCGTGGGCCTGGTGGGCGCGGGCTTCATGGCGCGTGGCGTGGCGCTGCAAATCGAGCGCTACACCAGCGGCATGCGCGTTGCCGCCATCGCCAACCGCACCCTGGCCGGCGCCACCCGAGCGTACGAAGAAGCCGGCGTGAGCGGATTGAGGATCGCGGATACCGTGCGCCAGCTCGAAGACGCTGTGGCCAAAGGCACACCCGCCATCACCGACGACGCGCTGCTGCTGTGCCGCGCCGCCGGCATCGACGTGATTGTGGAAGTCACCGGCACCATCGAGCACGCCGCTCAGGTCACGCTCGAAGCCATTGCCCACCGCAAACACGTGGTGCTGATGAACGCTGAGGTCGACGGCACCATCGGCCCGATTTTGAAAGAATACGCAGACCGCGCCGGCGTGGTGCTGACCAGCGCCGACGGCGACCAGCCCGGCGTGATGATGAACCTCTACCGCTTTGTGCGCGGCATCGGCGTCAAGCCGGTGCTGTGCGGCAACATCAAGGGCCTGCACGACCCCTACCGCAACCCGGGCACGCAAGCCGGCTTTGCCAAGCAGTGGGGGCAAAACCCGGCCATGGTCACGTCGTTTGCAGACGGCACCAAGATCTCGTTTGAAAACGCCATCGTCGCCAACGGCACAGGCATGCACGTGAGCCAGCGCGGCATGTTCGGCCCCACGGTGGCGCCTGGCACGCCCATCCAGGAAGTGGCCACGCATTACCCGCTAGACGCCTTGCTGCAAGGCCCGGGCGTGGTGGACTACGTGGTTGGCGCCATGCCGGGGCCGGGTGTGTTTGTGCTGGGCACGCATGACGACCCGCAGCAGCGCCACTATTTGTCACTCTACAAAATGGGCGACGGGCCGCTCTATTGTTTTTACACGCCCTACCACCTGTGCCACTTTGAAGTGCCCAATACCATTGCCCGCGCCGTGCTGTTCAAGGACGCCGCGCTGGCCCCACTGGGCGCGCCGCTGGTAGAAGTGGTCACCACGGCCAAAACGGCTTTGCGGGCGGGGCAAACGCTGGACGGGCTGGGCGGTTATGACAGCTACGGCTTGGCCGAAAACGCCGACGTGGCACGCGCTCAGAACCTGCTGCCGATTGGCCTGGCCGAAGGCTGCCGCCTTTTGCGCCCTGTGGCCAAAGACCAAGTACTGACCTTTGACGACGTTGCCCTGCCCGCCAACCGCCTGTGTGACCGGCTGTGGAACGAACAGCTGGCGCGTTTTTTCCCAACATCCCTCACTCCAGAAAGCATGTCTCATGAAGCTACTCCTCACGGGCGTTGAAGGCTATATCGGCTGCGTGCTCGCGCCTTTTTTGCAGGCCCGAGGCCACGAGGTCATCGGGCTAGACACTGGGTACTACCGCGACGGCTGGCTGTTCACCGAGCGCGGCGGCATGCCCAAGTTCCCTGCGACCATCAACAAGGACATTCGAGACGTTCAGCCTGAAGACCTGGCTGGCTTTGACGCCGTGGTGCACCTGGCCGAGCTGTCGAATGACCCGCTGGGCGAAAACACGCCCGAGCTGACGTACCAGATCAACCACCTGGCTTCGGTGCGGCTGGCCACGCTGGCCAAGGCTGCCGGCGTCAAGCGCTTTGTCTACACCTCGTCGTGCAGCGTTTACGGGTTGGGCAACGGCGACCAGCCCATGACCGAGACCTCGCCCACCAACCCGCAGACCGCTTACGCCCGCTGCAAATTGTTGGTCGAGCGTGACGTCGCCGCCCTGGCAGGCCCCGGCTTTGCGCCGACCTTTTTGCGCAACGCCACCGCCTACGGGGCTTCGCCACGCATGCGCTTTGACATCGTGCTGAACAATCTGGCCGGCATTGCCGCGACCACCGGCAAGATCACCATGACCAGCGACGGCACGCCCTGGCGGCCGCTGGTGCATGTGCTGGACATTGCCGAGGCCGTGTCCCGCACGCTCGAAGCGCAGGCCGAGCAAGTCAGCGGCCAGGTCTTCAACGTCGGCCACGATGCCGACAACTACCAGGTGCGCGAGATCGCCCAGATCGTGGCCGACGTGAACCCCGGCTGCGAAGTCTCGTTTGGCGACAACGGCGCTGACAACCGCAGCTACCGCGTGAGCTTTGCCAAGATTCACGAACAGCTGCCGGGATTCAGCTGCAGCTGGGACGCCCGCAGAGGCGCGCAGCAATTGAGGGACGTGTTCAAGCACATCGACATGGACGCAGCCACCTTCATGGCCCGGCCCTTCACGCGTCTGAAAAAGCTCAAGCACCTGATCAGCTCAGGGCAGATTGACCCCTCGTTTTACTGGCGGTACTAAAAGCGGTGTGGTGGGAGCGCGCGATCAGCCCAGCCGGACTTGCGGGTAGCGCACGTACTCCACCAACTCGCGCGCTTGCCGGTCGGGCGGGCGGGTCACCAGGCTGACCAGGATGATCACCGCAAAGCCGACCGGCACGCCGAACACGCCGGCCGAGATCGGCTGAATGTCCCACCACAGCTTGACCGGGCCGGTCAGCCCCAGCACGCTGCGCATCCAGGGCTGGGTCAGCGCCATGTACACCATGGTGGTGCCCAAGCCAGCCACCATGCCCAGCGACGCTGCAATGCCGGTGGCCCGCTTCCAGAAAATGCCCAAGGTCAGCGCAGGGAAGAAAGCCGCCGCCGCAAACGAAAAAGCCGCCGACACCAAAAACAAAATATCGGCCGGCCGCTGCGCCGCCACATAAGCCGCCGCCAAGGCGACGATCAGCAAGAGCACCTTGGAGATCGTCACGCGCCGCGCGGTCGAGGCGTTGGGGTCGATCATCTTGTAGTACAGGTCGTGGCTCAGCGCGCTAGAAATCGTGAGCAGCAAACCATCCGCCGTAGACAGCGCCGCCGCCAACGCCCCAGCGGCCACCAGGGCCGACACCACATACGGCAAGCCAGCAATGGCCGGCGCAGCCAACACGATGATGTCGCCGCCGATCGACATTTCATTGAGCTGCAAGATGCCGTCTTGGTTCACATCGACCACCGACAGCAGCGTGGGATCGACCTTGTTCCAGGCCGCCACCCATTCAGGCAGTTGGCTGAACGGCGTGCCCACGACCAAGGTGAACACCTCGTACTTCACCAAGACGGCCAGCGCCGGCGCGGTGACATAGAGCAAGAAGATGAACAACAAGGACCAAGCGACCGACTCCCGCGCTTCCCGCACGCTGGGCACGGTGTAGTAGCGCATCAGGATGTGCGGCAAGGCGGCCGTGCCGACCATCAGGCAAAACACCAGGGCTAAAAAATTGCGCCTAGAGACATCGAATTCGCGCTGCGCGGCTGCGTCGCCCTGCGGGTCGCCGGCGAACTGCTGCGCATGGGGCGGCATGCCATTGAGCGGGCGCGACTTGACCTCGGCGGCGGCCTGGGCATTGCTCCAAGCTTTGCGCGCTGCCTGGGGATCGCGCGGCAGGGCAGACAGTGCCCGCTCAGCGGCGGCGATCTCCGCAATCGGCGCGTTGGCGGCCTTGAGCTTGGCCACATAGTGTTCGGCCTCCGCCCGGTCTGCCGCCAGCGCCGTCACCGGGTCTTTGAGTTCGTCGGCCAAGCGCAGCGCGCGCTGGGCGAACATGGCGCGCACTTCCAATTCCTTGGGGTCGGTGCTCAGCTCTTTTTCCTTGGCGGTTACTTTCTGCAACTGATAACCGTAGATTGCCTGCGGAATCGGCACACCGGTCTGCTTGACCGACAGCCAGACCACCGGGAGCATGTAGGCAATGATCAAGATGATGTACTGCGCCACCTGCGTCCAGGTCACGGCCCGCATGCCACCCAGGAAGGAACACACCAAAATGCCGCCCAGGCCCAGGAAAATGCCCAGCTCAAAAGCCACGCCAGTCAACCGCGCGGTGACCAGCCCCACGCCGTAGATCTGCGCCACCACATAGGTGAACGAACACAGAATAGTGGCGGCAATGCCCAGCAAGCGGGGCAAGTGGCCGCCATAGCGTTCACCCAAAAAATCAGGAATGGTGAACTGGCCAAACTTGCGCAAATAAGGCGCCAAGAAAAGCGCCACCAGGCAGTAGCCCCCGGTCCAGCCGGTCACAAAAGCCAAGCCGCTGTAGCCCGTCAAGTACAAAGTGCCGGCCACGCTGATGAAGGACGCGGCCGACATCCAGTCGGCGCCCGTGGCCATGCCGTTGTAAATCGCCGGCACGCGCCGACCGGCCACGTAGTATTCCGCTGCGTCGGTGGTGCGGCTCAAAATGCCAATGCCGGCATAGAGCGCGATGGTGGTCAGCAAGAAAATCAGGCCGATCCATTGGCGCGACAAACCCAGTTGCTCCAGCCCCGCCAGCAACAGCAAAAACAGCAAGAAGCCAACGGTGTACCAGCCAAAGACACTGCGCAATTCCCGCTTGAACGCCGCCGCTTGGGACCGGCGTTCAGCCGCGTTGGGGGGCACCAAGGGCGAGCTGGCCATGGCTCAGACCTCTTCCTCAAAGCCGTGGCGCAGGTCCAGGCGGTGCATGTACCAGGCATAAAAAGCCGTGATCAGCCCGAACACCAGCAAGGAGCCTTGAGCTGCCATCCAAAAGGAAAAAGGCCAGCCAAAAAAGACAAAGCTCAGCTCACGGCTGAAGTAGCTCACCCCAAAGCTGGCGACAAACCACAGTGCGAGCAACACAGCAGTCACGCGCTGCGTGCGCCGCCAGTAAAGCTGCTGGTTGCTCTGCTGGTTGCTCATGGCCGCACCTGGATCGCTGGCCGTACGCGGCCAGCCTGGCTCGTTCTCATCTTGCTGCATGCGAAAGCCCTTCCGAGTATCAGCGCTTGTCAGATCCAGACCGAGCAGCTTGGCGCCTGCGGTCCAGTGTCGAGGCAAGCTTAACCGTTCGTGCCCGCTGAGGAATCGGCAGAAACCGCCAGTGCCGCCGCTTTGCGGGCCAGCTCCTGCTCCAGCTGGGCGGCCACGCGCGGCTCGAAGCTGCGCAGATGGCTGAGCACCTTGGCCGCCTCGGCCGGGTCTTGTCGGTCGGCATGCACTCGCGCCAGCAAGTACCAGCCAAAAGGGCTCAAGGGCTGCAAGCGGGTGTTGTGGCCCAGCGCCTCCACGGCCTCGTCTAGCCGGGCGGCCTGGATCAGCACCAAGGCCAGGCCGTACCAGGCTTGGTCCATCTCGGGCTGCAATGCCAAGGCTTGGCGAAAGCTGGCTTCAGCCTGGGCATGCTGGCCCTGGGCTTCTTGCAAATACGCCAGGTTGAACCAAGCCTCGGCATCGCTCGGATGAGCCGCGATTAAGCGCTGCAAGCTTTGCATGGCCTGGGCCTTATCGCCGCGCTGGGTCAGCAAATGCGCTTGGCTGGCCAGGGCGTAGGCGTCGCTGGGGGATTGCTTCAGCCACCGCGCCAGCACATGCAGTGCCAGGCCGGACAAGCCCAGCGTCAGCAGCGCCTTGACGCCCAGCTGATGCAGCCAGCGCATCGGCGCCTTCATGGGTTTTTCGGTGGTCATCGGCACAGGTGCATGCCCACTTGCAGGCACCAACGTATTTTGAAAAAGGTCACGAGGCTCCAAAGCAAGAGCAAAAGAAAAAATGCCACCCAGGGCAGATGCCGGTCCAAGACTTGGCGCGGCGCCAGCAAGCGTGAAAGCCGCACAAAAGGCAAGGCCGTGATTTGCAATACCCGGTAGAAGAAATTGCCCTCAGGCGAGGAGCGCATCAGTGCGCACAGCACAGCCAAAACGCCCTGCCCGGCCAAAGCCAGCAGGGCGATTTCCAAGACCAGCTTGAGCGCGGACAGCCCCCAGAGCATCAGGCCATCAGGCGATCAGCCCGCCAACTGCTTCCAGGTGTTGATGACGGTGTCTGGGTTCAGGGAAATAGAGCCAATGCCCTGCTCCTTGAGCCACTGCGCAAAGTCGGGGTGGTCGCTGGGGCCTTGGCCGCAGATGCCCACGTACTTGCCTTGGCGCAGGCAGGCGCTGATGGCTTGCGACAGCAGCGCTTTGACGGCGGGGTCACGCTCGTCAAAGTCCTTGGCCAGAATGTCCAGGCCGGAATCGCGGTCCAGGCCCAAAGTGAGCTGGGTCAGGTCGTTCGAGCCGATGGAAAAGCCATCGAAGTATTCGAGGAACTGCTCAGCCAACACGGCGTTGCTCGGCACTTCGCACATCATGATCAGGCGCAAGCCCGCTTCACCGCGTTTGAGGCCATGCTTAGCCAGCAACTCAGTCACGGCCTTGGCTTGGCCCAGCGTGCGCACAAAGGGCACCATCACTTCGACGTTGACGAGGCCCATCTCGTTGCGCACACGCTTGAGCGCTTCGCATTCCATGGAAAAAGCCTCGGCAAAGTCAGGACTGAGGTAGCGCGCCGCGCCGCGAAAACCCAGCATCGGGTTTTCTTCTTCCGGCTCGTAGCGCGAGCCGCCAATGAGCTTGCGGTATTCGTTGGACTTGAAGTCTGACAAGCGCACGATCACCGGCTTGGGCCAGAACGCCGCGCCAATGGTGGCAATGCCTTCGGCCACTTTGTCGACGTAAAACGCACGCGGTGACGCATGACCACGGGCCACGCTCTCCACGGCTTTTTTCAAGTCGGCGTCCACGGCTGGGTAGTCCAGGATGGCCTTGGGGTGCACGCCAATGTTGTTGTTGATGATGAACTCCAGCCGGGCCAGGCCCACGCCGTGGTTGGGCATCTGGCAAAAGTCAAAAGCCAGCTGCGGGTTGCCCACGTTCATCATGATCTTCAGGTCAATCGCCGGCATTTCGCCGCGCTCGACCAGGGTGACCTCGGTTTCCAGCAGACCGTCGTAAATGTTCCCGGTGTCGCCCTCGGCGCAGCTGACCGTGACCAGCATGCCGTCTTTGAGGGTTTCGGTGGCGTCGCCGCAGCCGACCACGGCCGGAATGCCCAGCTCGCGCGCAATGATGGCGGCGTGGCAGGTGCGCCCGCCCCGGTTGGTGACGATGGCACCGGCACGCTTCATCACCGGCTCCCAGTTCGGGTCGGTCATGTCGGTGACCAGCACATCGCCGGCCTGGACCTGGTCCATCTCGCTGATGTGGCGCACCAGCCGCACCGGGCCGGTGCCGATTTTTTGGCCAATGGCGCGGCCTTCGGCCAGCACGGTGCCGGTGCCCTTGAGCTTGTAGCGCTGCTCGGCCTGGTCCTTGGCCTGGCTTTTCACGGTCTCGGGACGCGCTTGCAGGATGTACAACTCGCCGTCCGTGCCGTCTTTGCCCCACTCAATGTCCATCGGGCGGCCGTAATGGGCTTCAATGATCAGTGCATACCTGGCCAGTTGCTCCACGTCAGCGTCAGTCAGCGAATAGCGGTTGCGCATTTCCACCGGCACGTCGGTGGTCTTGACCAGTTTGCCACCGGCTTTTTTCTCGTCGGGGCTGGTGAATTCCATTTGCAGCAGCTTGGAGCCCAGGTTGCGGCGAATCACGGCGCGGTTGCCAGCCTTGAGCATGGGCTTGTGCACGTAGAACTCGTCAGGGTTGACGGCGCCCTGCACCACGGTTTCACCCAGGCCGTAGCTCGAAGTGATGAAGACCACTTCGTCAAAACCGCTCTCGGTGTCCATGGTGAACATCACGCCGGCTGCCCCCAGGTCTGAGCGGACCATGCGCTGTACGCCGGCCGACAAGGCCACATCAGCATGGGCAAAGCCCTTGTGCACGCGGTAGCTGATGGCGCGGTCGTTGTACAAAGAAGCGAAGACTTCCTTCATCTTGTGCAGCACGTCTTCGATGCCGACGACGTTCAAGAAGGTCTCTTGCTGACCGGCAAATGAGGCGTCGGGCAAGTCTTCTGCCGTGGCCGAAGACCGCACGGCAAAGCTGGCTTGCGGGTTGCCAGCGCTGAGCGCCTTGAAGCTTTCGCGAATGGCGGCTTCAAAATCAGCAGGGAAAGGCTGGGCCTCGACCAAGGCGCGGATGTGCGAACCGGCGGCGGCCAGGGCGCGAACGTCGTCCGTGTCTAGCTTGTCGAGCACGCTGTTGATTTTTTTGTCCAGACCGGCATGCGCCAGGAACACCCGAAACGCATGCGCCGTCGTGGCAAAGCCAGTCGGCACGCGCACGCCGGCGGGGCCGGTGGGCAGTTGCGAAATCATCTCGCCGAGGCTGGCGTTCTTGCCGCCAACGGACTCGACGTCCGTCATCCTCAGGTTCTCAAAGGGCACGACCAGGGCGGTCGCCTCAAACAGGTGGGACATGAAAATACTCCGGGAGGTTTAAAAACCGGGGGATTCGCCATGGTCGGCCGCCTGCCTGTTGTTGCTTTTGAGGGGTGGGGGCGGAGCATGGGATGAGGAAGCCAGATAATCGCTGCGATTGTAGATGGCCCCAACCGGGCGACAGCTCAACAGCCAGCCCCAGCGTTATTGAAAGCATTTGCCGCCCATGCCCACCCGCACCGTATTTTTCATCTCCGACGGCACCGGCATCACCGCCGAGACCTTTGGCAACGCCATCATGGCGCAGTTTGAATTCAAGCCGCGCCATGTGCGCCTGCCCTTTGTGGACACCGTGGACAAGGCCCACCAGGTGGTGCGGCAGATCAACCATACCGGGGAAATTGAAGGCCAGCGCCCCATCGTCTTCACCACCTTGGTCAACATGGACGTGCTGTCTGTCATCAAAGGCCAGTGCAATGGCCTGCTGCTGGACATGTTTGGCATGTTTGTGGCGCCGCTCGAAGGCGAGCTGGGCCTGAAATCCAACCACCGCGTGGGCCGCTTTTCCGATGCCTCCAAAAGCAAGGAATACGACGACCGGATCGAGGCCATCAACTTCTCGCTGGCCCATGACGACGGCCAGAGCAACCGCGACTTAGAAGGCTCGGACGTGATCTTGGTGGGCGTGAGCCGCAGCGGCAAGACGCCGACCTCGCTGTATTTGGCCATGCAGTACGGCCTCAAAGCGTCCAACTACCCCTTGATTCCGGAAGACTTTGAGCGCCGCCAATTGCCGCCGGCCCTGGTGCCGCACCGCAAAAAAATCTTCGGCCTGACGATCGCCGCCGAGCGGCTGAGCCAGATCCGCAACGAACGCCGGCCCAACTCCAAATACGCCAGCCTGGTCAACTGCCAGAACGAGATTCACGAGGCCGAAGCCATGATGCGCCGCGAAGGCATTCGCTGGCTGTCGACCACCACCAAGTCGATTGAAGAGATTGCCACGACCATCTTGCAAGAGATTCGGCCGGAGCGGCTGGTTTACTGATGAGTCGCTGACGGTTGAGCGCCTTCTGAAGCGCTTGCAGCCAAGCGTCCCCCTGTACACAATGACCCGTTAACCACCAAAAGGAAAATTCCATGAGAGGCGACCCGCAGGTCATTGCCCATTTGCAGGCACAGCTCAAGAACGAGCTCACAGCCATCAACCAGTACTTCCTGCACTACCGCATGTACAAGCACTGGGGTTTGGACAAGCTGGCCAAGAAGGAATACGACGAGTCCATTGGCGAGATGAAGCACGCCGACAAGCTGATGGACCGCATCTTCATGCTCGATGGCCTGCCCAACCTGCAGGACCTGAGCAAGCTCTTGGTGGGCGAAGACGTGGTCGAAGCCCTGGGCTGCGACTTGCAGGCCGAGCTGGGCGCGCAAGCCACCATCAAGGAAGGCATGGCGTATTGCGAAACCGTTCGCGACTATGTCTCGCGCGATTTGCTGCAAGGCATCCTCGACGACACCGAAGAGCACATCGATTTTCTGGAAACCCAGCTCGGTCTGGTCAAACAGGTCGGCCTGCAAAACTACCTGCAAAGCCAGATGGGCGAGATCAGCTGACGGGGCTGTCCGCTAGCGCAGCAGAGAGTATCTAAAAGGGCCAGCAGGCCCTTTTTTCATGGGTATCTGCACCCCCTTGTTCGAATCTGGCATCGAGTTCTTGTCCTTTTGACGATTTATCGTACTGCGAATCATTCTCATTACGTGTACACTGCAGACTCTTTTCCAGGAGTCTCACTTGTCTTCCCGCACACGTTTTCACCGTCAAGTTGCACCCGCCCGTCTCAACCAGGCTAGCCGGCAGACCCTTGCCGCCGACAAAGCCCTGCTGCCCCTGGGCGCGCTGATGCTGGCCGCGTCGGTATCGGCCTGGTCGCAAACCGCCGCGCCCGAATCCACCCCACCGGTTACGAGCAACAGCCAACCCCTGGAAGCCAAAACACTGGCACCCGTGACGGTGACCGGCCAGCGTGACCGCGCCGTGCAAACCTACCAAAGCGGCTTGACCACGGTGGGCAAGGCGCCCGCCGCCGCCAAGGACATTCCGCAATCCCTGACCGTGGTCAACGAAAAGCTGATCCACGACCAGGGCAAGGACAGCATGAAGAGCGCGCTGGAAAACGTGGTCGGCATCACCTTTGAGGCGGGCGAAGGCGGGCGCATTGGCGACAACATCCGCCTGCGCGGTTTTAGCGTGGTGGGCGACATTTACCTGGACGGCGTGCGCGACATCGCCCAGTACAACCGTGACACCTTCAACTACGACCGGATCGAGGTGCTGCGCGGTTCGGCGTCCATGTTGTTTGGCCGGGGCTCCACCGGCGGCGTGGTCAACCAGGTCAGCAAAGTGCCTCGCCTCATGACCGAGCACGAAGTCAACGTCACGGTCGGCGACGGCAACTATTTGCGCGCCACGGGCGACTTCAACATCAAGACCGGTGACGACTCCGCGCTGCGCATTGGCGCCATGACCACCCAGTGGGACGGCTTGGCTGGCAAAGCCTCGACCGACCGGCGCGGCCTGGCGGTGGACTACCGCCTGGGCATTGGCACGGCCGACGAATTCATGTTCAGCCTGTACCACCTGGACTACAACGACAAGCCCGTGCTAGGTGGCCGTTGGCTCGAAGGCCGCCCTGCCCCGCTGCCGGCCAACACCTGGTACGGCGCAGCGTCGGACTACCAAAAAGACAGCGCCGACTTTGCGACGGCTGTGCACACGCACCGCTGGACCGACGGCAGCACGCTCAAGACCACCCTGCGCACCGGCTACTACACACGCGACTTATGGGCCACCCAGCTCAACAGCTTCGCCACTGGCGTGACCCAGGCCAATTTTGGTCCGAGCACCCTTGTCAATCGCGGCACACAGACGCGCGGCGCCGAAGACCACCACACCTTTGTGCAGAGCGACTACGTCACCACCACGAATTGGTTCGGCCGGAAAAATCAGGTGCTGCTCGGTGCAGACCTCGCCTCTGAAAACACCACGGTGTACCGCTACACAGGGTATGTGAACCCCCGTGATTCCACCTCGGTATTCAACCCGGACAACAGCGCGATCCCTGACGTTCGTACGCGTATCAAGTCCACCGAGTTCAAGTCCACCGCCCTTGGCCTGTATGCGCAAGACACCATTGCGTTGACGCCGTTCTGGAAGCTGGTGGGCGGCTTGCGGCTGGACAACTTCAAGGGCGACTACGACCGTTCGGGCTTGGCCACGCCGGGTACGCCCCTGTCGCGCAGCGACACCGTGCTGAGCAAGCGCGCCGGCCTGATGTACCAGCCCACCGACGCCGTGAGCTACTACGCGTCGTACGGCACCTCCTTCAACACCTCGGGCGACCTGTACCAGTACGACGCTAACAGCGCCAATACGCCGCCCGAGAGCAGCCGCAACATTGAAGTGGGTGCCAAGTGGGAAGCCATGGACGGCGATTTGTCACTGCGCACCACCCTGGCTCGCACCGACAAGTACAACGAGCGCAACACCGACGTAGCCCAGGCCACGGGCGAGTATTTGCTGTCTGGGCAGCGCCACACCGATTCGCTGGAGTTTGAAGTGGCAGGACGCCTCACCCCGCAGTGGGATGTATTTGGCGGCGTGGCCTTCATGCATGCCGTGATCGACAAAGCCGGCTCGTCCGCCACCGCGCAAGCCACGGTGGGCCTGAACCCGGGCCTGACACCGAAAGCCCAAGGGAATTTGTGGACCACCTACCGGCTGGACTCCAAATGGCGTGTTGGTGGCGGTGCGACGTATTCCAGCAGCAAGGGCCCGGTCTCGACCACGGCCGAGCGCCTGAACTACCGCGCCCCGGGCTTCACACGGCTGGACGCCTTGGTCGAGTACCAGATCGACCAGCGCAACACGCTCAAGCTCAACGTCGACAACCTGACCAACAAGCTGTACTACAACGCGCTGTACCAAGGCTGGCCGACCGCAGGCGCCATGCGCACCACGCGCCTGACGCTGACCAGCAAGTTTTAAAGGCGGGCCTTTTCATGCTGCTGCGAATTCCCCAAGCCTTGAACGCCGAGGAACTGGCCCAGGTGCGCGCTCTGGTGCTGGCGGCGGACTGGGCCGACGGCCGCGCCACAGCAGGCAGCCAAAGCGGCAGCGTGAAAAACAACACCCAGTTGCCCGAAGAGCTCCCCGCCGCACAGCAAGCGCGCTATCTGGTGTCGGTCGCCTTGGCGCGGCACCCGCTGTTCGTCACGGGCGCGCTGCCCAAGTCGGTCTACCCACCGCTGTTCAACCGCTACAGCGGCAGCGCCAACGCCTTTGGCGACCACATCGACAACGCCGTGCGTACCCACGCGGCCACCGCCCGCCATGTGCGAACCGATATTTCCTGCACCCTCTTTTTGAGCGACCCGGCCAGCTACGACGGCGGCGAGTTGGTGGTGCAAGACACCTATGGCGAGCAACGCATCAAGTTCGACGCGGGCGACTTGGTGATGTACCCCGGCACCTCGGTGCACCGGGTGGAACCGGTCACGCGGGGCGAGCGGGTGGCTTGCTTTTTTTGGGTGGAAAGCATGGTCCGCAGCGACGACCAGCGCCGCCTGCTGTACGAGATGGACATGGCCATCACCGCCCTGCGCCAGCAAGACCTGCAACGCCCGGCTGGCTCTGGCGAGCGGCCCGAGCTGGTGCGGCTCACAGGCTGCTATCACAACCTTTTGAGGATGTGGGCTGATGTGTAAGCACTGGTGCTGACCGCCCCATTTTAATGAGAATGCGATCGATTCGCATTTATAATTCAGCCTGATTTCTTAGCCCCTTTACCTTTAGAGCCTTCCAGCGTTCTCCACCATGATTGTTTGTGTCTGCCGCCGCGTATCCGACCGAGAGATTGCCCGCCATGCCCGGGCCGGGCTGGACTTTGACGAGATCCAGTTCGAACTTGGCGTGGCCCTGCAATGCGGCCGCTGCGAAGGTTGCGCGCGCGACGTGGTAGCGCAGTGCGGCGGTGTGTGCCCCGGTGCGGCGATGCCCTTGCTGCCCACCTTGCCGCAGCGGCACGCGTCCCTCGAACTCAGCCCCGCGCTTTGAGCCGGGAATTCGTCCACCGCTGGTGGATACTTCTGTCTGCATGAACCCGACCGCCCCCCACCGCCCCCTGCTCAGCCGCAATCTGGTGATTGCGCTGGGCGTGGCCGCGTTCCATGTGGTGCTGATCTACGGCCTGCAAAGCGGCTTGCTGATCCGCGCGGCCGAGATCGTGGTGCCGGCCGAGATCCTGTCGCAAATCGTCAGCCCGCCCGCGCCGCCCCAACCTAAAAAGCCAACGCCGCAGCCGCCTCAACCGCCGATTCCACCGCGCCCGGCCCTGCCCCAAAAAACCGCCACACCGCCGCCTCTGGCCGTGACCGCCCCGGCGTCCACGGCAAGCGTGCAAGCGGCTGCGCCCACACCAGCGCCGACGGTGACTGCGCCCGCCCCCACTGCTGCCCCAGCACCTGCTGCTGCGGCCGCGCCAGCGGCGGCACCAGCCCTGCAAATGCCGTCGAGCGACGCCGAATACCTGCAAAACCCACGGCCGCCCTACCCGCCCCTGAGCGCCCGCCTGGGCGAAACCGGCAAGACGGTTTACAAGGTTTGGATTGGCACCGACGGCAAAGCGCAAAAAGCCGAGTTGGTCAGCTCCAGCGGCTTTCCCCGGCTGGACAAAGCCGCTTACGACACCGTCATGGGCTGGCGCTACGTGCCCGGCAAACGCAACGGCGTGGCTGAAGTCATGGCGTTTAACGTGCCGATTGTTTGGGAACTACGCAACTGATCGCCCGCGCCGTCCGCACCTATTTCATTTTCTGGAGAACTGATTCATGGATTCACAATTTGGCTTGGCCAACGTCTGGGCACAAGGCGACATCGTCATTCGCACGGTGGCGGTGCTGCTGCTGCTGATGTCGCTGGCCTCGTGGATGGTCATCATCATCAAGTCGCTGGACCTGCTGCGCTACCGCAAGATGACGCGCCAGGCCCAGGCTTTCTGGAACAGCCCAGACCTGGCCGCTGGCCTAGAGAGCCTCGGCCATGACGACGGCAACCCGTACCGCGACTTGGTCGAGCAAGGCCGCGAAGCCACCGCCCACCGCGACTCGCAGGCGCACTTGCATGACGCGCTGGACATCAGCGACTGGGTCACGCGCAGCCTGCGCAACGCGATTGACGACTTCACCAGCCGCCTGCAGTCGGGACTGGCCCTGCTGGCCTCGGTCGGCTCCACCGCGCCCTTCATCGGCCTGTTCGGCACTGTCTGGGGGATTTACCACGCGCTGCTGTCCATTGGCGTGGCCGGCCAAGCCACCATCGACAAAGTCGCAGGCCCCGTAGGCGAGTCGCTGATCATGACCGCCATGGGCCTGGCGGTGGCCATTCCCGCCGTGCTGGGCTACAACGCCCTGGTGCGCGGGAACAAGGGCGTGCTGCACCAGCTCAACCGCTTTGCCCACGACTTGCACGCCTACTACGTGACCGGCGCGCGCGTGCGCTCAAGTCCAAGTTCGGCCCAGGTCGTGCCGATCAAGCAAGCCTGAACCCGCCTGAAAGCACATCATGGCATTTGGAACCCAGGACGACACCGACGAGGTGATGAACGAGATCAACATGACGCCGCTGGTCGACGTCATGCTGGTCCTCTTGATCATCTTCATCATCACCGTGCCCGTGATGAAGCATTCGGTCAACATTGACTTGCCGCGCGCCAGCAACGAGGTGCAGGTCACCAAGCCCGAAACCCTGCGCCTGAGCGTAGACGCCCAGGGCGCCTACTACCTCAACGAGCAGCCCGTGGCCGACGGCGGCTTGCGCACCCAGCTGCAAGCCGCCGCCGCGCAAAACCCGCAGCCCGACCTGCACATCAAAGGCGACAAGTCCGTGCGCTACGAGCGCGTGGCCCAGGCCATGGCGGCCGCGCAGCAGGCGGGCTTGCGCAAGATCGGTTTCATCACCGAGCCGAAAAACTGAGACCGTAGCGAAATAGCAGACGCGAAAAAGCCGACCCGAGGGTCGGCTTTTTCATGGGCGGGCAGACCCGCCCACAAGCTTTACAGGCCGATAGCTGCCATGCCCGCGCGCGCCACTTGCGCGTCTTCGGTGGACTTGACGCCGCTCACGCCAATGGCGCCCAGGCAATAGCCGTCCTTAATGATGGGCACGCCGCCTTCGAGCATGCCCTGAACAAAAGGCGCGCTCAGGAAGGACATGCGCCCGCCATTGATCACCTCTTCGTAAATGCGGCTCTCGCGGCGGCCCATGGCGGCGGTGTTGGCCTTGGCCGGGGCAATGTGGGCCGAAATCGGGGGAGCGCCTTCCAGGCGCTGCAGGTGCAGCAAATGACCGCCTTCGTCAACGATGGCAATCGTCACCGCCCAGTTGTTTTTAAGGGCTTCGGCTTCAGCCGCAGCGGCCATGAGTTTGACGTCGGCAAATTCGAGGGTGGATTTTGTTTTCATAGTGGAGCAGTTGTAGGTGAATCCGAAGAGTTTCATAAAGAACTAGAGCGTCCATTAGTTTAGCCAGCGGATCAGCCCGCCCGGCGGCCCCAAGCCCTGCCCGGGCCTTTGTTTTGGCTAAAAGAGTCCTGACAAAAAGTAGGGTTGCCAATGAATTAGCTTGAAATCCGGCCCGGCTGCCTAAAATACGGGCACGACGGTCTGTAACCCGTCGTTTCCACCCCTTAAGGAGATGGTCATGAACGAGAACATTCAAACCCTGGACTACGGCTACGTCACCTCGCCGGCTGAGCGCAACAAAGTGCTGCGCAACACCTACTGGCTGCTGGCCCTGAGCATGCTGCCCACCATCGCGGGTGCTTGGCTGGGTGTGGCCACGGGTATCACCGCATCGCTGACGGGCTTCCTGGGCCTGGCCGTGTTTTTGGGCGGCGCCTTCGGCTTCATGTTCGCCATTGAAAAGACCAAAGACTCCGCAGCCGGCGTGCCGGTGCTGCTGGCCTTCACCTTCTTCATGGGCCTGATGCTCTCGCGCATGCTGGCCAGCGTGCTGGGTTTCAAGAACGGCGCAGACCTGATCATGACCGCCTTTGGCGGCACGGCTGGCGTGTTTGTGCTGATGGCCAGCTTGTCGACCGTCATCAAGCGTGATTTGTCCGGCATGGGGAAGTGGCTGACTGTGGGCGCGATCTTGCTGATGGTGGGCGCGGTTATCAACGTGTTTGTGGCCTCGTCCACCGGCATGATCGTGATCAGTATGTTGGCCGTGGCGATCTTCAGCGCCTTCATCTTGTACGACCTCAAGCGCATCGTCGACGGTGGCGAGACCAACTACATCACCGCTACGCTGGGCATTTACCTGAGCGTGTTCAACGTGTTCCAGAGCCTCTTGGCGCTACTGGGCATTTTTGGCGGCGAAAAAGACTGAGGCTTGCCCTGAACCCCCACGAAAAAAGGACCGCGAGGTCCTTTTTTCTTGCCTGTTTGAAATCGACTCAAGGCCGCTCAAACACCGCCATGGACTCCACATGCGCCGTGTGCGGGAACATGTTGACCACCCCGGCTGAGACGCAGCGGTAACCCGCCTCGTTGACCAACACGCCGGCGTCGCGCGCCAGGGTGGCGGGGTTGCAGCTCACGTAGACGATGCGTTTGGGAGCGGTCCAACCGGCGGGCGGCGTGACAGCCGGGATCACAAAATCGTCCGTGATTTCGCCTTCCACATAAACCTTGGCCCGAGCAGCCCCCTGCGGATGCAAAGCCGCCAGCGCTTTAAAGAGCTCGAACGCGCCTTCACGCGGCGGGTCCACCAGCCATTTGTCGGCCGAGCCGTCGGCGGCCAGCAACTGGGGCGTCATCTCGAACAAATTGCGAGCCACAAAATCTGTAGGTGCGAGCGGCGGCAAGTCGGCCCTCAACCCTTGGTTGTAGGCGTAGTTGTCACGCGAGCGGGCGACGAGTGCTTCGCTGCCTTCAATGCCCAGCACCTCGCGGGCGCGGGTGGCCAGCGGCAGCGTGAAATTGCCCAGGCCGCAGAACCAATCGATCACTCTTTCGCTAGGCTGCACGTCCAACAGCCGCAAGGAGCGGCTCACCAACACGCGGTTGATGAAGGGGTTGACCTGCGTGAAGTCGGTCGGCTTGAACGGCATGACCACGCCAAACTCGGGCAACTGGTAGGCCAGCGCCGGGCCACCTTCGTCGAGCAGCTTGACGGTGTCTGGCCCCTTGCTTTGCAGCCACCATTGCAGGCCTGGCCGGGCGGCGGCAAAGTCGCGCAGGCGCTGCAAGTCCGCCGCGCTGAGCGGCTCCATGTGGCGCAGCACCATGGCCGTGACTGCCGGGCTGCCCTCGTCGGCCGCTTCGCCGCAAGCCAACTCAATCTGCGGCAGCGTTTCCTTGGCGTCCATGCCGCCGATCAGCTCGCGCAGCGGCAGCAGCATGTCGCTCACGTATTTCGGCAAGACATGGCACTCTTTGATGTCGGCCACATAAGTGCTTTTGCGCTCGTGAAAGCCCACCAGCACCGTGCCTTTTTTGCGCACAAAACGCACCGACAGCCGGGCGCGAAAGCGGTAGTTCCAGGCAGGGCCTTCAATTGGCCGCAGCACGTTGTCGGCGCGGACCTTGCCCAGGTGCCACAAGTTGTCTTCCAGCACGCGCTGCTTGACGGCGACTTGCGCGCTGACATGCAGGTGCTGCATCTTGCAGCCGCCGCAGGCGCCGGTGTGCATGCCAAAGTGCGGGCACTGCGGCCGCACCCGCTGGGACGACTCGTGGAGGACTTCAGTCAGCGTGGCTTTTTCAAACGTGGTCTTTTTCCGGAAGACATTGGCCGTGACCTGCTCAAACGGCAGCGCGCCTTCAATAAAAACCACCTTGCCATCAGCGCGGTGAGCAATGCCCTGGGCTTCGATGTCCAGGGACTCGACGGTCAACAAATCGGGGGGGTAATCGAGGGTGTAGGGGTGTTTTGCCGAGCCGCTGGTCTGGGCTGGCATCTTGGTTTCATTCGTCATCTTGCGATTGTCTCAGGTAGGACCGAGCGCCCTTCCTCCAGCGAAAGCGCCAAGCCCGGGGTAGGGGCGGGGAGCTAATTGGGGTCAGAGCTAATTGGGGTCAGAGTCCAATTAAATCGATCACGGCCAAGCGGCGAGGTACTGCTGCCAGTGCGGTTCGTGCGGCGTCAGGTCGTACAAACTGCTTTTCACGAAGTTGATTTCTTGCTCGTATTCCGCCTCTAACAAGCCGCCGCGCATTTTCTGAAAGCGGCAGTACATCAGGTAGGTGTGACCTGCCCCCTGTAGCCGTACCAATCTAAATTCCAGAAGTCCTGATTGGAAA
>JBBAPH010000031.1:0-44154 GCA_040400935.1 Polaromonas sp. | reverse complement strand
TCTACCGCGCCGTGGTCGACAAGAAAGATTTCCCGGTTGACCTGGCTTGGAACGCCGCCGCCATCTGGGTCGGCCCGAACTGCCACCTGGTGCACTACCCGCTGCGTGGCGGCGAGCAGTACAACGTGGTGGTGACTTTTCACAGCCGCGAGCAAGAAGAATGGGGCGTGCGCGACGGCAGCAAGGAAGAAGTGCAGAGTTACTTCAGCGGCATTTCGCCCAAAGCGCGCCAGCTGATTGACTTGCCAAAAACCTGGAAGCGCTGGGCCACGGCCGACCGGGAGCCAATTGGCCAGTGGAGCTTTGGCCGCGTGACGCTGCTGGGCGACGCCGCCCACCCCACCACCCAGTACATGGCGCAAGGCGCCTGCATGGCCATGGAAGACGCGGTGACCCTGGGCGAAGCGCTCAAGAAAAACAACAACGACTTTGCCAAGGCCTTTGACTTGTACCAGCGCTCACGCGTGGCGCGTACGGCGCGCATCGTGTTGTCGTCGCGTGAGATGGGCCGCATTTACCATGCCAAAGGTGTGGAGCGTCTGGTGCGCAACGACCTCTGGAAAGGCCGCACGCCCGAGCGTTTTTACGACGCCATGGAATGGCTCTATGGTTGGAACGTCGGCAACTGCCTAGCCGCCTGAACTTCAAGGAGATGGACATGAACGAACTCGGACGCCTGGAAGACCTGCCGATCGACTACCGCGAGGCGCTGACCAAGCTCAACCTGGTGCCGCTGTGGCCCAGCTTGCGCGGCGTGTTGCCGCCTGAAAAGCCAAGGCTGAACACCCGCGCCACGGCCTGGGCTTACAAAGACATCAAGCCGCTCTTGCTGCAAGCCGGCGACCTGACGCCAATTGAAAAGGCCGAGCGCCGCGTGCTGGTGCTGGCCAACCCCGGCCACGGCCTGGAAAAAATGCAGGCCAGCGCCGCCATGTACCTGGGTATGCAGCTGCTGCTGCCGGGCGAGTGGGCACCGTCGCACCGCCACACGCCGAACGCCGTGCGCATGATCGTGGAAGGCGAAGGCGCTTACACCACGGTGGACGGCGAGAAATGCCCTATGAGCCGAGGCGACCTGATCCTCACGCCCACGGGCCTCTGGCACGAGCATGGCCACGACGGCGACCAGCCCGTGGTTTGGCTCGACGTGCTCGATTTGCCGCTGGTCTACTACATGGAGGCGAGTTACCACATCAATGGCTCTCGCCAAGAAGTCAAGCCCGGCCGCAGCGACCGCGCTTACGCCCGTGGCGGCATGCTGCCGACCGCGGTCTTCTCGCGCAGCAACAAGGCTTACCCGATGCTGCGCTACCCCTGGGTGGAAGCACGCGCTTCGTTGCTGGCGCTGGGCGAAGACCAGCCGGATCTGGACGCTGTGCAGATCACTTACGTCAACCCCGAGACCGGCGACGATGTGCAAAACATCTTGGGCTATCACGCGCTGATGCTGCGGCCGGGCCAGACGCTCAAGCTGCCGACGCGCTCGCCCGCGATGGTGTTCCATGTGATTGAAGGCGGTGTGCAGGTTCAGGTCGAGGAGCAGTCTTTTGCCCTGGCCGAAGCCGACACCTGCTGCGCGCCCGGTTACACCGCTGTGACGCTGAGCAACCAACGCGCCGATCAGCCGAGCTTTTTGTTCATTGCTGATGAGTCGCCGTTGCATCGCAAGCTCGGTGTGTACGAAGTGCGGTAAGCACCGGTCTCACCAGCCAGTCGGGCTGTGGGCCAGGGCGGGCGGCTGATTTCTCGTACTCGAGCATGAAGCCGCCCGCCCTGGCCCGCAGCCCGACTGAGCCGCACCACTTGCATTCATTCCCCCTCTATCTCCCCTCTTTTTGAAAGTACCCATGACCCAAGCCCAATACCTCTGGACCCCGCCTGCTGTTCAATCCCTGCCGGTGCGCGGCAAGGCCGAGCGCCTGCCGATCAACCGCGTGTTCTTCGTCGGCCGCAACTACCACGCGCACGCCGTCGAAATGGGCAAGCCGGTCGACAAGTCGGTCGAGCGTCCGTTTTATTTCACCAAGGCCCCGCAAACGCTGACCCACTCCGGCGACACCGTGGCTTACCCGCCCGAGACCAAGAATTACCACTTTGAAATGGAGCTGGTCGTCGCCATCGGCAAACCCGGTTTTCGCGTCAAGGCCGAAGAGGCCCACACCATCATTTACGGCTATGCCGCCGGCCTGGACATGACCCGCCGCGACCTGCAACTGGTGGCCCGCGACAAGGGCCGGCCTTGGGATTTGGGCAAAGACGTGGAGCAGTCGTCGGTGTGCGCCGAGATCGTGCCCATGCCTGGCGTCATCATCGACAAAGGCGCGATTGCCCTGGAAGTCAACGGCCAGACCAAGCAGAGCTCGGACGTGGACAAGCTGATCTGGAACATCCGCGAAATCATTGCCGACCTGTCCTTGTTCTACCACCTGCAACCGGGCGACCTGATCTACACGGGCACGCCCGAAGGTGTGGGCGCCGTGCTGCCTGGCGACAAGATCACTGGCCGCGTTGAAGGCGTGGGCGAAGTCGCGCTGACCATCGGCGCTGCTGAATAAACCGCGCCATGCAGCTCTACAACTTTTTCCGCAGCGGCACCTCGCGCCGCCTGCGCATCGCGCTGAACCTCAAGGGACTGGCGCCTGAGTACGTGGCCGTGGACTTGCGCCGCGAAGAGCACTTGGGTGCGGCCTTCAAGGCCATCAACCCGCAGGGCTTGGTGCCCGCGCTGGTGGACGGCGATCAGGTCTTGATCCAGTCGCCCGCCATCATTGAATGGCTGGAAGAAAAGTACCCCACGCCTGCGCTGCTGCCGGCTCAGCCTGAGCAGCGTGCCCGCGTGCGGGCGCTCGCGGCCATCGTCGGCTGTGACATTCACCCGATCAACAACCGACGCATCCTGGAATACCTGCGCCAGCAGTTCAAGGCGGATAAGGCGGCCATCAACGCCTGGTGTGCCGCCTGGATCACCGATGGCTTTGATGCGCTGGAAGCGCTGCTGGCGGCCGACATCACACGCGGCGCCTTCTGCTTTGGCAACTCGCCCACGCTGGCCGATGTGTACCTCGTGCCGCAAGTCGAAAGCGCTCGCCGCTTCAAGGTCGACATGGCGCGCTGGCCGCTGATCAGCGCGGTGGACGCGGCTTGTGCCGAGCTGCCTGCGTTTGCCCAAGCCGCGCCGTCTGTGCAGCCCGATGCGGCCTGAACCCCTCACGTTTTCCTTCCCTTTTTTTGGAGATCTCCATGACGAACTTTGCTACTGCATTCAAGCGCCGCAGCGCACTGCTGGCCCTGGCCGCCGGCCTCTTGGGCGCGGGCATGGCCCAGGCCGACGCCAACTTCCCCACCAAGCCGGTCAACCTCGTGACCGCCTTCGCCGCGGGCAGCGGCCCTGATGCCGTCCTGCGCCAAGTGGCCGACAAGCTGTCCAAGCTCTGGGGCCAACCCGTGCTGATCAGCAATCGTCCGGGTGGTGGCGGTTTCATCGCCATCGAGTCGGTGCGCCGCCTGCCGGCCGACGGCTACAACTTGCTGCAACTCGACAGCGAGCACCTGGCCGCGCTGCCGCTCTTGTACAAGTCCAAGAATTTCGTCACGCTGGACAACTTTGACCCGGTCGCGCCACTGTTCCGCACGCCGTTCCTGGTGGCCGTGGCCACGGATTCGAAGTGGCAAAACATAAAAGACCTGGTCGCCGCTGCCAAGGCCGCGCCCGGCAAGGTGAGCTACGGCTCTTGGGGCGTGGGCAGCCCCGGGCACCTGGCCGGTGAGCAAATGGAACTGCAGCTGGGCCTGGACATGACGCACGTGGCCTACCGCGAAGTCTCGCAACTCTTCACCTCGGTGGGCGCGGGCGACGTGCAGTGGAGCATGGCCAGCATCCCGTCCAGCCAGGGCGTTTACAAAGCCGGCAAGCTGCGCTATATCGCGGTGGCCGCTGCCAAGCGCCTGCCGCAAATGCCTGACGTGCCGACTGTGACCGAAGCTGGCGGCCCTGCTGGTTTTGAAGTGAACTCCTTCGTGTCGCTGGTGGCCCCCAAAGGCTTGCCAGCCGACGTGGCCGCCAAGATCAACGCCGATGTGCTCAAGGTGCTGGCCGACCCTGAAGTCAAGGCGCGTTACAACACCTTTGCGTTCGAGACCATCACCTGGTCACCGGCCGAAATCCGTCGCAACGCGGACCTCAAATTCAAGACCTACGAGCAATTGGTCAAGCGCAAGAACATCAGCCTAGACTGATTTAACGCGTTCAACTATTCAAAAGCCGTCCGGCCTCCAGCCGGGCGGCTTTTGCTTTTTCCAGATCCGTGATGAGCGCTTTCAGCCATTGCTGGGGCGAGGCATCGGCGAAATAGCGTTGGTGCAGCAGCGCCAAAAAGGGTGTGCTCAAAGCCCAGCGCTCGAACTCGGCGTAGTCCTGCGCTTGCACTTCCAAGAGCTTGAACTTGAGCAGCACCTTGGCGGCGTGCTGGGCGTGGCGGAGCGGGCTTTTGACAAAGCTATCAAGCCGGCTGCGGGCGCGGCCCAGCACGTCGGCTGAATAGGCAAAGACCGGGCCGTGGCCTGGGATCACGGTCTGCGGGGCCAGCCGTTCAATCAGATCGAGCGTGTCAGCCACTTCTTTGAACGCGCCAACGCCTTCGATCTCGGGGAAGACCACGCCAAAGCCGTTTTCCCACAGCGCATCGGCCGAGATCAGGGTGCGGCTTTGCGGCTCGAACAGCACCACGCTGTGCGGGTCGTGGCCGGGCGCAGCATGCACTTCCCAGTCCAGGTCGCCGAGTTGCAAGCTGCTGCCGGGTCGGAGTGTGCCGTCCATTCGAAACGACGGGCATTGCTGTCCGGTGGGCGTGTAGCTCAGGGCCTCGGCATTCCAGGTCTGCACATGTGCTGCCTGGCCGGCCGGGATCAGCGTGCGCAAGGCCGGGTAGCGCGATTGCAGTGCGGCGTTCCCGCCGCAGTGGTCGCTGTGCAAATGGGTGTTGACCAGCAGCGCGGGTGCGGCGCCGCCCAAGGCAGCGTCGACCAAGGCCAGGGTTTGCGGCGCGTGCGTGTAGTAACCGCTGTCGACCAGGGCGGGCTGCTCGCCTCCGCAAACCACGGTGTTGGCCGACAACCAGCCGCGTTCAAGCACCTGCACGCCGGCAGGCAAGGCGTGACTCATGAGGGGCGGGCCACCTTAGGCCGCAGTGCGCAGCTCGCGCCGCAAGATCTTGCCGACATTGGTCTTGGGCAATTCGTCGCGGAACTCGATGTAGCGCGGGCGTTTGTAGCCGGTCAGGTTTTGTCGGCAATAAGCCGCCACATCTTCCTCGGTCAGGGTCGAGGTGTTCTTGACCACAAAGACTTTGATGGCCTCGCCTTGCTGCTCGTCGGCAACGCCAATCGCCGCGCATTCCACTACGCCCGGGCAGAGCGAAATCACGTTCTCCAGCTCGTTGGGGAAGACGTTGAAGCCCGAGACGATGATCATGTCCTTCTTGCGGTCGATGATGCGGGTGTAACCCTGTGCGTCCATGATGCCGATGTCGCCGGTGCGCATGAAGCCGTCGGCGGTGAAGGCCTTTTCGTTCTCGGCCGGCTGGCGGTAGTAGCCCGTCATGACCTGCGGGCCGCGAATGCAGATTTCGCCCGACTCGCCAACGGCCAGTGATTTGCCGTCATCGTCCTTGATGGCAATGTCGACGCCCGGCAGCGGCAGGCCGATGCTGCCGGAAAAATGCTTGTTGGTCACCGGGTTGTTGGTGCCAATCGCGCAGGTTTCGCTCATGCCCCAGCCTTCAATCATGGCGCAGCCCGTGGCCTGCAGCCAATGCTTGGCCGTGCCTTCAGACGCTGCCATGCCACCGGCCTGGGCCACGCACAGCGATGAGAAATCAACCGTCTTGAACTGCGGATGCTGTAGCAAGGCGTTGAACAGCGTGTTGACGGCCGGCAGCATATGGAAAGGCCGCTTTTTCAGCACTTCAATGAACTTGCCAAAGTCGCGCGGGTTGGGGATCAGCGTGATGTGCGAGCCCCAGCGGATGGCCAGCAAACTCAGCGTGAGCGCGAAGATGTGATACAGCGGCAGGGCCGCAATCGAGTTGGTTTTGCTGACGTCGCCCACGCGCTTGAGGGCTGGCGTGAACCAGGCTTCGGCCTGCAAGATGGCGGCCACGATGTTGCGGTGCGTGAGCACCGCGCCTTTCGACAAACCGGTCGTGCCGCCCGTGTATTGCAGAAAAGCCGTGCTGTCCAGGTTGCTTTGCGCGGGCTTGAGCTGCAGCGAAGCACCTTCGGCCACCGCTTGCTTGAAGGGCGTGACACTGCGGCCATCGCCCAGCGGCACTTTGTAGGCGGGCACCATGCGCGCCAGGTGGCGCACGGCAAAGGTGAGCCACCGGCCATACCAAAAGCCGAGCAGGTCGCCCATGGAGGCCATCACGATGTGCTGGATCGGCGTTTTCTCCACCACCTGCGCCAGCGTGCCGGCAAAGTTTTCGAGGATGACGATGGCGGTGGCGCCAGAGTCTTTGAGCTGATGCTCCAACTCGCGCGCGGTGTACAGCGGGTTGACGTTCACGCAGGTGTAGCCGGCACGCAAGATCGCGCACATGGTCACGGCGAATTGAGGCACGTTGGGCAGCATGATGGCCACGCGCGCGCCGGGCTCCAGTCCGCGCTGTTGCAGCCAGGCGCCCAGGGCGGCGGACAGCGTGTCGAGCTCGCTGTACTTCATCCACTGGTCCATGCATACCGAAAAAGGCCGGTCGGCATTTTCCTTGAACGACTCTTCCAAAAGTTGGTTCAGCGAGTGGTACTGCTCAGGGCGCACCTCGTGCGGCACACCTTCGGGATACTGTTCAAGCCAGAAACGGTCCATAAAAACTCCTTGGCCCGCATTGTGAAAGACATGTAGGGCGCGCCGACTCGGGCTTGTCCCTAGTTTTCTGGCTTTGCCCCGCTTAAAGCGGCATGACTGTCGCGGCGGTTACTGGCGAATCGCTTGAAGCAGGGCCCGCATCTGCACCGCGCGTTCTTCAGACACACCGCCGTTGGCCTGGCCCAGTGCCACAGAGCGCAGGCCTAACTCACCGTACAAGTGCAAAGCCTCGTGGCTGACAGTGGCTATTGCCGCCAAGTGTTTTTGCAGCGTGCCCACATCGCCCCTGCCAAAAATGCCGGGCATGCCGGCCAAGCCCGAGCGTTGCATGGCCGCTGCTGTGCCGCGCAGCAAAGGTGCCAGGGCAGCCACCGCGTCGTCCGGTGCCACGCCAAAGGTTTGCCAAAGCTGTGCCGCTTCTTGCATCAGCGTGAAGACAAACCCCGCCGCGTAATGCGCGGCCGCGTGGTACTGGGCACGGCTGCCCGGCGGCAGGTGGATCACGCGGCAGTCCAGCAGGGCCGCCAAGCTTTCCAACGTTTCACGCAGCCCGCCGTCTGCCTCGATCGCCATCGAGCAGCCTGGCAAGGTCGCCGCCGACACCTCGGGGTCGCCAAAGGCCTGCAAGGGATGAAAGCCACCGATGCGGGCGCCTTGCTCTGCCGCCGGGGCCAAGACCGACACCTCCGTGGCCGCGCTGCAATGCACCACGGCCACGCCTTCGCGCCAGCGCAGGGAACTCACGACAGCCGCCACTGCATCGTCGGGGACCGCCAAAAAAACCAGCTCGGCTGCGTCGACCGCGTCTTGCGCCGAGGTGACTGCCTTGCATCTGGGCAGGCGGCAGGCGAGTTGCTCGGCCGCTTCGAGTCGCCGGCTGCTGACGGCCACCACGGATGCCCCGCGCTGAGACAAAGCCAGTGCCAAACCGCTGGCCAAGCGGCCCGAGCCTACAAAGGCCATCGTGGGGAGTCGTGTCACTTCAATCGGGTTGGGCAGCGGCGTCATCGCGGCATTCTCCCAAATGCAGGCAGTCAACGGGTCTGGGGCGAAGAGCTCTCAGCCTATGATTTCAAGCATGCTCGCTCGACTCCAAATCTTCACCACGCTCAGCCTGCTGCTGAGCGCCATGGCTTGGGGGGCTGGGTGGTGGCGCTACTCCACCACCACCGCGCTGGTCGGCGCGGGCGTGGTCCTGTTTGGCTATTCCGCCGTGTTGGCCATTGAGCTCGTGGCGCAGCGCCTGGTCAGCCGCGGCGACCCGACGCCGCCCGCCAGCGTGTGGGCGTTGTGCCAAGCGTGGTGGGCTGAGACCTGGGTGACGCCGCAGGTTTTTTGCTGGCGCCAGCCTTTTCGCGCTGGCGCGGTGCCCGACCAATTGACGGGCGAGCATTTGCTTGGCCAGCGCGGCGTGGTGTTCTTGCATGGCTACATCTGCAACCGTGGTTTTTGGACGCCCTGGCTCAAACGTCTGCAAGGCACGGGGCATGCCTTTGCCGCGCCCAGCCTGGAGCCGGTGTTCGCTTCCCTGGACGACTACGCCGCCGCCGTGGAACGGGCGGTGCAGCAAGTTACCCAGGCGTCGGGCCTGCCCCCAATTCTCGTGTGCCACAGCATGGGCGGCTTGGTCGCGCGGGCTTGGTTGGCGAGCGGGGCCAACGCCGAGCGCGTGCATCGGGTGGTGACGCTGGGCACGCCCCACCAGGGCGCCTGGTGGGCGCACTTTGGCACGGCCATCAACGCCCGGCAAATGCGCCCGGGCGGTGACTGGCTGCGCCGCTCGGCGGCGGCCGGGGCGGACCACAGCCGTTTTATTTGCTGGTACAGCGACTGCGACAACATGGTGTTTCCGCCCAGCACCGCTTGCCTGGCCGGTGCCGACAACCGCCTGGTGATGGGTGCCGCCCATGTGCAGCTGGCTTTTTTGCCCGAGGTCATGGCCCAGACCCTGGCCGAACTGGGCGAACTGGGCGAACTGGGCGACTAAGGCCTCAAAAGTCCAGGCGATTGGCTCTTGAGAAGGCCGGCTTTCACCTTGATACACCTTGCCCGCTGGTAGCGCTAAAGCAGGCGCTCATGGCCCGTGCGTACTGATATTGCCGCCATGGTCGAGCAGTGCTTGAACGATTAGGGCGACTCAGCGGCCTTCAGAGCCGAGGCCAAAGTCCAGCTTTTTTGGCGCTAACGGATGTGCTTTCTAGGGAAAACCCGTATATTTGAGCCCTATGTTGACTGCCAGCCAACTCATCAAGGCCAGCTTTGACGCGGGACGAGAGTTTTTTCGCCCGCCCTTGGCCGATTCCCAGCGCCTGTCCGCCAGCACCCCCGTGATGGTGCCTATCCGCTCGGTAAGCCGTCTGCACCGTGAACAGATTGCCCAGCATTTGCTGGGCCTGTCGGCCCACGACCGCTATTTGCGCTTTGGTTATTCGGCCAACGACGAGCAAATCCAGCGCTATGTGGCGGAGCTCAATTTCGAGCGCGACGAGTTGTTTGGCATCTACAGCCGCAAGCTCGAACTGCTGGCCCTGGCGCACCTGGCGTTTTCTGTGTCGCCGGGCTTGAGCAGCTGCGCTGAATTTGGCGTGTCGGTGGTCGCGAGCGCGCGCGGCCGCGGCTACGGCGCCCGGCTGTTCAGCCGGGCCGTGACCCATGCCCGCAACGAGGGCGTGGACACCCTGCACATTCACGCCCTGAGTGAAAACACCGCCATGCTCAACATCGTCCGCAAGGCCGGTGCCACCATCCAGCGCGAAGGCTCGGAAAGCGAGGCGTATCTGCGCCTGCCGCCCGCTGACCTGGACTCGCGCCTGAGTGAAATCGTGGAAGAGCGCGTGGCCCAGACCGACTACCGGCTCAAGGTGCAAGCCAAGCAGTTCTGGAGCCTGCTGGGCATGTTCCAGGATGTGCGGCGCGGTATGCGCCAAGCGCGCCAACGCCCGCCGCGCTGAACGGCTGGCCCAGGCGCCGAGCCGGAGCATGGGCGCAGGCCCAGAGGGAGCTGTCATGAATTTCAGCTATCCTTGTTTGCTTCTTAACTACCGAACACCTACGTGTCCGACGTCCCCCCCAGTCGGTCTTCCAAACCGGAAGACAAACGCGGCTTTTTGCAAAAGCTCGCTGAAATGCTCCACCCGGGGCCTGATTCCAAAGACGAGCTGATCGAAACCCTGGTCGAAGCCCAGGACAACGAAGTCATCGGCGCGCAAAGCCGGGAAATGCTCGAAGGCGTGATCCGCATGGCCGACATGACAGCCGGAGAAGTCATGGTCGCCGCGCCGCGCATGGACGTCATCAATATCGACGCTCCGTTTGACGAGCTGCTGCACCTGGTGATCGACACGGCGCACTCGCGCTTTCCGGTCTATGAGGGCGACAAAGAAAACATCCTCGGCATCCTGATGGCCAAGGACTTGCTCAAGCTGCAGCGCGCCCCCGAACTCAACATCCGCGCCTTGCTGCGCCCGGCGGTGTTTGTGCCCGAAAGCAAGGGCCTGAACGATTTGCTGCGCGAGTTCCGCGGCAACCGCAACCACCTGGCCATCGTCATTGACGAGTTCGGGCGCGTGGCCGGCCTCATCACCATTGAGGACGTGCTGGAACAAATCGTCGGCGAGATCGAGGACGAGTTCGACATCGCCGCAGACGACGGCGATATTTTTGGCCTGAGCGACCAGACCTACCGCGTCAGCGGCGACACCGCGATTGAGCGCGTCAATGAAGCCTTTGGCGTGACGCTGCCCGAGTCGGACTTCGACACCATTGGCGGCCTGGTGGCGCACGACATGGGCCATGTGCCCAAGCGCGGTGAAATTCATGTGCTCTCGGGCCTGCACTTTCTGGTGCTGCACACCAAGGGCGGGGCGGTGCGCTGGTTCAAGGTGTCTCCGGCGGCCTGATGCGTTGGACATCGGCGTGGATGTTGCTGGCCGGCCTGGCCCATGCGCTGAGCATCGCCTGGCCTTTCAGTTTTGGCTTCACGCCCGGCCAGCCGGTCGCGGCCTTGCAACTGTTGGCCTTTGCGCTGCTGGCTTGGCAGCTGGATCGCTGCGCGCGGCCGCGCCAAGCGGCTTGGCTGACCGGTCTGTTTGCCCTGGGCCTGTTGTGCGGCACGTTCTGGTGGCTCTTTATTTCCATGCATGTGTATGGCGGGCTGGCGTCGCCGCTGGCCGCGCTGGCCGTGCTGGGGTTGGGCGCTTTTCTCTCGCTTTATTACGCGGCGGCGGGTGCGCTGTACCCCGTGCTCAAGCCCGCGTCGGCTTGGGGCCGGGCGGCCTTGCTGGCCAGCCTGTGGCTGCTGGCTGAACTGCTGCGGGTGCGCTGGTTCACCGGCTTTCCTTGGGGCGAAAGCGGCTACGCGTATGTCAACGGCTGGGCGCGCAGCTTGGCGCCTTGGATCGGCGTGCATGGGCTGACATGGCTGGCGGTGTTTGTGCCGGCCTTGTTGGTGGCCGTGCTCGCATCGCCTCGCCGTGCTGGCCGATCCAGGACTTTGAGTCGGGCAGGCGCCGGGGCGGTTGCTGTGTTGGCGCTGGCCTTGGCCTGGTGGCCGGCCGGTACCGCGCCTGCCTTGACGCGCCCGCCGCTGAGCCTGACGCTTGTGCAGGGCAATATCGCGCAAGACCAAAAATTCGTGCCCGGTTCTGGCATTCGCGACGCGCTGACTTTTTATGGCGAGCAACTCAGCGCCGCCCAGACCGCGCTGGTGGTGCTTCCTGAAACTGCTATTCCGCTGTTGCCGGACCAATTGCCGCCGGCGTACTGGGCCTCGTTGCTGGCGCGTTTTGCCCAAGGCGAGCAAGCGGCTTTGCTGGGCTTGCCGCTGGGCTCGTTCGAGGCGGGCTACAGCAATTCTGTGATCGGTCTCCAACCCGGCCAGGCCCAGCCTTACCGCTACGACAAGCACCACCTGGTGCCGTTTGGTGAATTCATTCCGGCGTTTTTTCGCTGGTTCACCGAGCTCATGAACATTCCCTTGGGTGACTTCAACCGGGGGGCTGTTGGTCAGGCCTCGTTTGAATGGCGGGGCGAGCGCTTGGCGCCAAATATTTGCTACGAAGACTTGTTTGGCGAGGAGCTTGGCGCGCGCTTTGCCGACCCGTCCCTGGCCCCCACGGTGTTCGTCAATGTCAGCAACCTGGCCTGGTTCGGCGATTCGGTGGCGATTGACCAGCATCTGCAGATTTCGCGCATGCGGGCGCTGGAGTTTGCTCGGCCCATGGTGCGCGCCACCAACACGGGGGCGACCGTGGTCATTGATGCGGGGGGTGAGGTGACGCATTCTTTGCCGCGCCAGACGCGTGGTGCTTTGGTGGCTCACGTGCAGGGCAACGATGTGTTGACGCCCTACGCCCGTTGGGTGTCGCAGTGGGGTTTACTGCCTTGGTGGGCTTTGGGCTTGGGTAGCGTTTTGGTGGCTTGGTGGGTTCGGCGGCGCAGAAGCTGACCTCCTGGGGCTGCGCCTGAAGGGGCAGAGCTGGGGATGGGGCGCGGGCCGGCCCTTCGCTCGGGTACGAGAAATCAGGGCCGTCCCGCGCCCCATCCCCAGCTTTTTCGGGCGAAGGCTGCTGTGGCCGGCCCAGCCGACCGTTGTAAGACGGGGCCGGCTCCCTCGGAAAAGCGGAGATCACCGCCGCGTAAAATGTGCGGTTTGGCGGCGCCAGCTCTGGTTTTGCCGTCTTTTGCCTCTGCCGCGTGCTCTTAGGTGCTCTTCGGCGCTTTTGGCGCCGGGTAGCCCGAACTCCGAACCCCTTTCTATGCTCACTTTTCAGCAAATCATTTTGAAGCTGCAGTCCTACTGGGACGCGCAGGGTTGCGCCTTGCTGCAGCCGTATGACATGGAGGTCGGCGCCGGTACCTCGCACACCGCCACGTTCTTGCGGGCCCTCGGCCCCGAGCCTTGGAAAGCCGCTTATGTGCAGCCCAGCCGCCGCCCCAAGGACGGCCGCTACGGCGAGAACCCCAACCGCCTGCAGCACTACTACCAATACCAAGTGGTGCTCAAGCCGGCCCCTGCCAATATTCTGGAGCTGTACCTCGGCTCGCTTGAAGCGCTTGGCTTTGACCTGAAGAAAAACGACATCCGTTTTGTCGAAGACGATTGGGAAAACCCGACGCTGGGCGCCTGGGGCCTGGGCTGGGAAGTCTGGCTCAACGGCATGGAAGTCACGCAGTTCACCTACTTCCAGCAAGTCGGCGGCATCGACTGCCGGCCGATTACCGGCGAGATCACCTACGGCTTGGAACGCCTGGCCATGTACCTGCAAGGCGTGGACAACGTCTACAACCTCAAGTGGACCGAGGGCCTGAGTTACGGTGACGTGTACAAGCAAAACGAGATCGAGCAGTCGACCTACAACTTCGAGCACAGCGACGCTGACTTCTTGTTCACCGCTTTCACTGCGCATGAAAAACAAGCCAAGCACCTGATTGCTTCGCAGCTGGCGCTGCCGGCTTACGAGCAGGTGCTCAAAGCCGCTCACAGCTTTAACTTGTTGGACGCGCGCGGCGCCATCAGCGTGACCGAACGCGCCGCCTACATCGGTCGCATCCGCAACTTGGCCCGCGCTGTGGCGCAAAGCTATTACGACAGCCGCGAACGCCTGGGCTTTCCGCTGGCTCCGCGCGAGTGGGTCGAACAAATGACGACCCTCGCCAAGAAGGCCGCGTGAACCCCATGACGATGACTAATTCCAATTTGCTGCTCGAACTCTTTGTCGAAGAGCTGCCGCCCAAGGCCCTGAAAAAACTCGGCGATGCGTTTGCTGGTGTGCTGCTCGAGCAACTCAAGGCCCAAGGCTTGACAGCGGCCGATTCGGTGCTGACCGCCTTTGCCTCGCCACGCCGTCTGGCTGCGCACATCACGGCCGTTGCTAGCCAAGCCGCTGACAAGCCGGTCTCCCAAAAACTGATGCCCGTGGCCGTGGGCCTGGACGCAGCGGGCAACGCCACGCCCGCCCTGCTGAAAAAATTGCAGGCGCTGGGTGCTGACGCCTCGGCCGTGCCCGGCCTCAAGCGAGCGCAAGACGGCAAAGCCGAAGCGCTGTTTTACGACAGCCTGGTGAAAGGCGCGACGCTGGCCGAGGGCTTGCAGAAAGCCTTGCTCGAATCGATTGCTAAGCTGCCCATCCCCAAGGTCATGAGCTATCAGCTCGAAAGCGACTGCGACCTACCCGGTTGGAGCAGCGTGAGCTTTGTGCGCCCCGCGCATGGCTTGGTGGCTTTGCACGGCAGCCAGGTGGTGCCGGTGCAGGCGCTGGGCCTGAAATCTGGCAACAGCACGCAAGGCCACCGCTTTGAAGCCGTCGTGTCGCCCGTGGTCCTGGCTGATGCCGACAGCTATGCCGCGACCTTGAAGAAAGACGGCGCCGTGATCGCCAGCTTTGCCGAGCGCCGGGCTGAGATCGTGCGTCAGCTGCAAGCGGCCGCCACCAAAATTGGTCACGGTGTACGGGCGATTGAAGACGAGGCTTTGCTCGACGAAGTCACCGCCTTGGTGGAGCGGCCCAATGTGCTGATCTGCCAATTCGAACCCGAGTTTCTGGAGGTGCCGCAGGAATGCCTGATCCTCACAATGAAGGCCAACCAGAAATACTTTCCGCTGCTCAACGCCCAGGGCAAGCTCACCAACCAGTTCTTGGTGGTCAGCAACATCAGCCCGACGGATGCCAGCGCGGTCGTAGGCGGCAACGAGCGCGTGGTGCGCCCGCGCCTGGCCGACGCCAAATTTTTCTTTGACCAGGACCGCAAAAAGACGCTGGAGTCGCGTGTGGCTGGGCTGTCGAAAGTGGTTTATCACAACCAGCTGGGCTCGCAAGGCGAGCGCATTGAGCGCGTGCGCGCTATTGCCCGGGCTATCGGCCAGCAACTCGGCGGCGACGCCTTGGCGCAGCAGGCAGACCAAGCTGCACGCCTGGCCAAGACCGACCTGGTGACCGACATGGTCGGCGAATTCCCCGAACTGCAAGGCATCATGGGCCGCTACTACGCGCTCAACGATGGCCTGAGCGCCGAGGTGGCTGACGCGATTGAAGACCATTACAAGCCGCGTTTTGCGGGCGATGAGTTGCCGCGCAACCCGGTCGGCCTGGCCGTGGCGCTGGCCGACAAGCTCGAAACGCTGGTTGGCATGTTCGGCATTGGCAATTTGCCCACCGGCGACAAAGACCCGTTTGCGCTGCGTCGCCACGCCTTGGGCGTGGTGCGCATGTTGTCCAGCGAAGGCATGACGCTGTCGTTGGGCTCACTGATCGAGCAGGCTGCGCAATGCGGCTTTCCCGCGCTGGAAAAAGACACCGCCAGCAAGCTCGCCGACTTCATTTACGACCGCCTCGCTGGCAGCTTGCGCGAGCAAGGCTATAGCGCGCAAGAAGTCGACGCCGTGCTGGCCCTGCGCCCGCAGCAGCTGAGCGATGTGCACCAGCGCCTGGCGGCAGTGCGCGCCTTCGCTGCCTTGCCACAAGCGCCTGCGCTGGCTGCGGCCAACAAGCGCATTGGCAACATCCTCAAAAAGGTCGACGGTGGCGTGGACCCGCACGTCAGCGAGCTGCTGCTGCAAGAGCCTGCCGAGAAAGCCTTGCACCAAGCCATGAGCTTGACTGCTCCGCAAGCAGCGACCCAATTTGCCAGCGGCGACTACGCCGCCAGCCTGCAAACATTGGCCGCTTTGCGCGAGCCGGTGGATGCTTTCTTTGACGGCGTGATGGTCAATGCCGAGCAGACGGACCTGCGCCTGAACCGCCTGGGTCTCTTGGCCATGCTGCATCAGGCCATGAACCGAGTGGCGGACTTGTCTCGCCTGGTGGTGTGAGCAACGCCCGCGCCGTATGAACAACATCAAACTCGTCATCCTCGACCGCGACGGCACGATCAATCGTGACAGCGAGGAGTTCGTCAAGTCGCCCGACGAGTGGCAGCCGCTGCCTGGCGCGCTGGAAGCCATAGCCCGCCTCAACCATGCCGGCTGGCATGTGGTGATTGCGTCTAATCAGTCGGGCTTGGGTCGCGGCTTGTTTGATGTGGCTGCGCTCAACGCCATGCACGCCAAGATGCACAAAATGCTGGCCGCCCTCGGCGGCCGGGTGGACGCGATCTTTTACTGCCCGCACAGCCCCGAAGAAAGCTGCCAATGCCGCAAACCACTGCCTGGTTTGTTTGAGCAAATTGGCATCCGTTTTGGTCTGTCGCTCAAAGGCGTGCCCACCTGCGGCGACTCGTTACGCGACCTGTTGGCTGGCGCCGCTGCTGGCTGCGAGCCGCATTTGGTGTTGACCGGTAAATCGGCCGGGGTGCGCCCTGATGGCCCCACGGATGGCTTTCCTGCTGGCACGCGTGTGCATGCGGATCTGGGCGCCTTTGCTGATTTTTTGATTGAGCGCTCGGTGCCTGTAGCCCCGGCTCCCTGAACCGGACTTCTGCGCCATGGCTTTTCTTCGCTCGGTACTTCATATGTTGGTGATGGGCATCACGGTGGTGCCCTGGGCGCTGGCGGTGCTGATCGCCGCGCCGTTCTTGAACAGCACGCAAATTTACTGGCTCTGCGTTGGCTGGTTGCGCCTGGCCGTGCGCAGCGGTACCTTGATTCTGGGTATTGAAAACCGCGTGACCGGCTGGGAAAACTTGCCGCTGGGCGAAACCAGCGCCGTCGTGTTGCTGCTCAAGCACCAAAGCACCTGGGAAACCTTTTGCCTGCCCACGCTGATGCCGCACCCGCTGGCGTATGTGTTCAAGAAAGAGCTGCTGCGCGTGCCGTTTTTTGGTTGGGCCATGAGCCGGATGGACATGATCCACATCGACCGCAGCAAGCGCAACGAAGCTTTTTCCAAGGTGGTGCAGCAGGGCCAGCGCCTCATGGGCCAGGGCGTGTGGGTCATCATGTTTCCTGAAGGCACGCGCATCGAGCGCGGCCAGCAAGGCGTTTATAAAACCGGCGGCACGAGGCTGGCCATTGAAACCGGCGCGCCGGTGATTCCTGTGGCGGTGACTTCCGCCAAATGCTGGCCGCGCAAGGCCTTCATCAAGCGTCCGGGCGTGGTGGATATTTCGATTGGCCCCGCCATCAGCAGCGTGGGCCGCCGCCCTGACGAGTTGATGAAGGAAGTCCAAGCCTGGATCGAAGCCGAAATGCGTCGCCTGGACCCCGAGGCCTATCCATCGCTCCCGGCAACGCCAACCGCTACCTCGGCTGACCAGCCGGCGGTGTAAGTGGCTGCAACGCTGGCCGCCGAGTCACGCGGTCCAGCCAGGGGCCTCTAAACTGTGGTGATGCAACGCCTCTTGCAGTTCACGCTGGACTTGTTTTCGTCCGACCCAGCGCCCAGCCCGCCCGCCAAGAAGCCGCGTTCCCGGCCCCGCGCCAAAAAACCGGCGCCTACTGCCAAGCCTCGGCTTGTTCAAGATACCGCTTCTCAGCCAGCAGCGCTTTCCTCTGGGCCGTCCCTGCCCGAGCAAACCCTGAAAGAAGCCTTGGCGCCCGCCACCTTTCGACATCCCCAAGCCAGCCGCGAAGCCGTGTTGTCTGGCGTGCTGGTGGGCTACGCTTTCAAGCGTGGCAAGCGCCGCACCATTGGTTTTTCCGTCGGGCCGGAAGGGCTGGCGGTGAGCGCACCCAAGTGGGTGCCCTTGCCGGAGATCGACCGCTCCGTGCAAGAAAAGGCCGACTGGATTCTTAAAAAGCTGCAGGAAACTCGGGAGCGCCATCAACGCCTGGAGTCGGCCCGGATCGTCTGGGAAAACGGCGCGGTCATTCCTTTTCTGGGCGGCAGCCTGCGCCTGGTGCTCGACCCCCGTCACAGTTTTTCGTCTCATGGTGCGCAGCATGTGCCTGCCACATCCACCACCGACGATATGAGTTTGGGCCAGGACGTGCTTCAACTCGGCTTGCCGCTGAGCGCCTCGCCCGAGCAGGTGCGCGACGCGGCGCAAGCCTGGTTGATGCGCCACGCGAGCCAGCTGTTCAAGGCTCGGCTTGACCACTTTGCGCCGCAGCTGGGCGTGCAGTGGCGTCGACTGAGTTTGAGCAGTGCCGGTACCCGCTGGGGCAGCGCCAGTGTCGATGGCTCGATTCGTCTGAACTGGCGGCTGATCCATTTCCGCTTGCCCGTGATTGATTACGTGGTGGTTCACGAACTCAGCCACCTGCGGGTGATGGACCACAGCCCGCGCTTCTGGGACACCGTGCGCGCCATCGTTCCGGACTATGCCGAGCTGCGCGGCCAGCTCAAGGAAGAGCCTATTCCGAAGTGGTGACCCAGGGGTGGGCCATGTCCATTGGGAGGGCTTGGGTGTCCTAAACGTGTCCGAGCAGACACGAATGGTTCGCATGTTTAACCATGCTTAACAAACCAAGCTCGGCAGCGTCCTAGACTGATTGTCATGTTGCACATGAACAACTCACCTGCCCCTGAGACCCCGCAACGCTTGGGCGCCAAGCAAATTCTGGTGGTCGAAGACAACCCCGACCTGCTGGAGTTGACCGTCATGGCCTTGCAGAAATGTGGCTCGCAGGCCGACATCGTGGTGGCCCGGGACGGTGCCGAGGCCCTGGACTATTTATGGGGCACCGGCCCTTATTGCGGGCGTGACACCCACGAGCAGCCCGCCTTTGTCATGCTCGACATGCAGCTGCCCAAACTCTCCGGCCTCGAAGTGCTGCGCAACGTTCGCCGCAACCCGCTGACGGCCCTGGTGCCGGTGGTCATACTGACCTCGTCGAACGAGCCATCGGAGATGACGGCTTGCTACCAAAGTGGCGCCAACGGTTTTGTGTGCAAGCCGATTGAGTTTCGCCAGTACACCGAAAAACTCAACCGCCTGCAGGCTTACTGGCTGGACGTCAACGAGACGGTCGCTAACCATTGAGCTGGCGCATTACAGGGTCGGCGCTCTGAGTCGCCCTCAAATCAGACGCAGGAAAAGCGCAACACCCCATCAGTGCTCAGCGCCCTGCTTAGCTTGCCGTCCAGCCACAGGCAATGCAGGTGCGCCAAGGCCTCGCCCATGGCGAAAGTGGTTTGGTGCAAATCCAGTTGGCGCTTGAACATCACAGGCAAGATCTCCGACGCAGAGCAAGGCGCCTGGCTGCACGCAGCCACGACTTCATCGAGCCGGTCGCGGTGGTGGTCTTGCAATTGCCGGATCCGTTCATGCAAGCCCCTGAAGGGCTTGCCATGGGACGGCAGTGTCAGCGTGTTGTCGGCCAGACCTTCAAACTTGCCCAGCGAGTCCAGGAATAAGCGCAAGGGGTTGGCCTCGGGCTCCAGTTCGTAAACGCTGATATTCGTCGAGATGCGCGGCAAGACCATGTCGCCGCTGATCAGTACTGGGGTGGGCAGCGCCGCGTCGTTGCAGTACAACGCCATGTGCTCGGGGGAATGGCCATAGCCGCTGATGCAGCGCCAGCGCCGCCCGCCGATCAAGATCTCCTCGCCGTCCATCAAGCGGCGGTAGGCCGCTGGCAAAGCCGGCACCATGCTGGCGTAGTAGTTCACGCGGCCCAAAAGTTCTTGGCGCATCACGGCATCGGTCAGCCCGTGCAGCGCAAAAAAATCAGCCGTGCCCGTTCCGCCAAAACTGCCTTGCCCCAGCAGCGCCAAGCGCGCCGTTTGGTATTCGGTGGCGCTGATCCAGAGCGGCGCGCGCCAAAGCTCGCACAACCAGCTGGCCAGGCCAATATGGTCCGGGTGCATGTGGGTGGCTAGCACGCGCAGCACCGGCAAGCCGTCGAGCTCTTCTTTGAAGATGGTTTCCCATTGGGCCTGGGAGCTGGCGGCGTTGACGCAACAGTCCACCACGGTCCAGCCTTCGCGGCCGTCGATCTCGTCGCGCAGCAGCCATAAATTGATGTGATCCAGCGCAAACGGCAGGCCCATGCGGACCCAGCGAATGCCGGGCGCCAACGTCAGGCTGGCGCCGGGGGTGGGCAGGGTGTCGCCCCAGGGGTAGTCCAGCGCTTGCTCAAGCAGGTTCATGGCAGTCAGTAGGCTGGGCCGGGGGGGCTGGGTTATATTGCGTATCGTTGCTTGACGTTTACGTAAACGTCAATCGTTTTCGCATTGTAGGCAAGCTAGGCTGGGCAACTGTCCGCTTGGCGATACCCAGACTAGTCGCTTGTTTTCTCGTTGATCCATACCGCGCACCATGGCCACTTTCTACACGATCAGCGACCTTGCCAAAGAGTTTGACCTGACCACCCGAGCCATGCGCTTTTACGAAGACATGGGCTTGCTGCAACCGCAGCGCGAAGGCCCCGGCGGGCGCAACCGCATTTACAGCGCACGCGACCGCACCCGACTCAAGCTCACCTTGCGCGCCAAGCGCCTGGGCCTGAGCCTGAGTGAGGCCAAGGAAATCATTGACTCTTACGAAAGTCCGCGCGACACCGCGCCGCAGCTGCGCAAGTTCCTGGTGGTGCTGGCGGGCCACCGCAAGCAGCTCGAAGAACAGATGGCGGACCTGCACGCGAACCTGGAAGAGATCAAGGTTCACGAAAAAGAAGCCAAGGCCTTGCTGGGACGGGTGGAAAAAAAGCCACTGGCTCCTGCCGGCAAGCCTGCCAAGTCCGCCAAGTCCGCCAAAGCCTGACCTCCCCTCATCCCCGAAAGCCGCGAACATGTCCTCAACTGCCGCCCGCCCGACCGACACGGCCGAGTCTTCAGACCTGCAAGAGCGCATCCAGTCCAGCTTTGATCGCCAGGGCTTGCTGCGCCACATTGGCGCCCGCTTGGTGCGCGTGGGGCCGGGCCTGTGCGAGCTGGCACTGCCTTATTCCGAGCGGGTGACGCAGCAGCAAGGCGGTTTTCACGGCGGCGTCATGGGCGCGCTGGCCGATGTGGCCGCCGGTTATGCGGGGCTGACCGTCGCACCCGAGGGCATGGAAGTGACCACGGTGGAATACAAGGTGAACTTTCTCGCCGCCTTCCAGCACGGCGAGCTGCGCGCCACGGGCCAGGTGCTCAAGGCCGGCAAGCGCCTGATCATCACCAGCGCCGAGGTGCTGCATGTGCACGAAGGCCGCAGCACGGTATGCGCGGTGATGCAGCAAACGCTGATGCCTGTACCCAAGACTTACTGATTGTTTTTTCGACCGCTTTCGAAAGGCTCCTTATGACGCTCCCCGGACTGAATTTCCAGCTTGGCGAAGACATTGACGCACTGCGCGACGCTGTTCACGAATTTGCGCAGACCGAGATCGCCCCGCGTGCCGCCGAGATCGACCGCAACGACCAGTTCCCCATGGACCTGTGGCGAAAAATGGGCGACCTTGGCGTACTGGGCATCACCGTGGGTGAGGAATACGGCGGCGCCAACATGGGCTACCTGGCGCACATGATCGCCATGGAAGAAATCAGCCGGGCCAGCGCCTCGGTCGGCTTGTCGTATGGCGCGCACAGCAATTTGTGCGTCAACCAGATCAAGCGCAACGGCACCGAGGCGCAGCGCCAAAAATACCTGCCCAAGCTGATCTCGGGCGAGCATGTGGGCGCCTTGGCCATGAGCGAGCCGGGCGCGGGCAGCGACGTGATTTCGATGAAGCTCAAGGCCGAAGACAAGGGCGGCTACTACCTGCTCAACGGCAGCAAGATGTGGATCACCAATGGGCCGGACGCTGACACGCTGGTGGTTTACGCCAAGACCGAGCCTGAGCTGGGCGCGCGCGGTGTCACGGCTTTCTTGATTGAAAAGGGCATGAAGGGCTTTTCCGTGGCGCAAAAGCTCGACAAGCTCGGCATGCGCGGCAGCCACACCGGCGAGTTGGTGTTTACCAACGTGGAAGTGCCTGAGGCGAATATTTTGGGCGGCCTGAACAACGGCGCCAAGGTGCTGATGAGCGGGCTGGACTACGAGCGCGCCGTGCTGACGGGCGGGCCGCTGGGCATCATGCAGTCGGTGATGGACAGCGTGGTGCCGTACATCCACGACCGCAAGCAGTTTGGCCAAAGCATCGGCGAGTTCCAGCTGATCCAGGGCAAGGTCGCCGATATGTACACCGTGCTGCAAGCCGGCCGCTCGTTCGCCTACACCGTGGCCAAGAACCTGGACTTGCTGGGAACCGACCATGTGCGGCAAGTGCGCAAAGACTGCGCATCTGTGATTTTGTGGTGCGCCGAAAAGGCCACCTGGATGGCGGGCGAGGGCGTGCAGATTTATGGCGGTAACGGTTACATCAACGACTACCCGCTGGGCCGCCTCTGGCGCGACGCCAAGCTCTACGAAATCGGGGCCGGCACCAGCGAGATTCGCCGCATGCTGATCGGGCGTGAGTTGTTCGCGGAAACTTGCTGAAGTGGCGCTTTAAGATCACCGCATGCCTTCTCAATTAAAAGATCTTTTTGCCCATAACCGCGCCTGGGCGGCCGAAATGGTCGCTACACGGCCCACGTTTTTTACCGACCTGCTGTCGCAGCAATCGCCGCGCTATATGTGGATCGGCTGCTCCGACAGCCGGGTGCCGGCCAACCAGATCACCGGCCTGGAGCCGGGTGAGGTGTTTGTTCACCGCAACGTGGCCAACGTGGTGGTGCCGACCGACCTCAACTGCCTGTCGACCATCCAGTTCGCGGTAGACCAAGTCAAGGTCAAGCACCTGATGGTGGTCGGGCACTATGGTTGCGGCGGCGTTAACGCTGCGCTGACCAATGTGCGGGTCGGTCTGGCCGACAACTGGCTGCGCCACATCAAGGACGTGCGTGATCGCCATGCCGCGTTGATTGAGGCTACGCCGGCTGACCGTCGCCTGGACGTGCTGTGCGAGCTCAACGTGATCGAGCAGGTCATGAACGTGGCGCAGACCACTGTCGTGCAAGACGCCTGGTCACGTGGCCAAGCCTTGACGCTGCACGGCTGGGTTTATGGCTTGCGTGACGGCTTGCTGCAAGACCTCTTGATGACGGTAGATGCGCCGGACAGCCTGGAAGCGGTGTACCGCACGGCGGTGGCCGCCGTGGCCGCTGGCCGGCCGGGCTGACAAGCTGGCTGTCAGCTCAGCATTTCAAAATTGCGCTTCACTTCAAGGAGCCCCTGATGTTTCCGCAGCGCCTGGATTCGAGCATCGCCTACGACATTGCCAAGGCAATGATGGATGGCTTCAACCGCCACTACGAACTCTTTCGGCGTGAATCCGCCGGCGCCAAACATCGCTTTGAAACGGCCGATTGGCACGGTCAGCAACGCGCCCAGCGCGAACGTATTGAGTTTTATGACTTGCGCGTGCGCGAAGCGTCGACTCGGCTGGAGCGCGAGTTCAAGGCCGGCGAGCAGCCCATGGAGGTCTGGCACCAGGTCAAGCTGCATTACATCGGCTTGTTGGTCAACCACCACCAGCCGGAGCTGGCTGAGACATTCTTCAATTCGGTCACCACGAAAATCCTGCACCGAAGTTATTTTCAGAATGACTTTATTTTTGTGCGGCCTGCCGTCAGCACCGAGTACATAGAAAACGAAGAGCCCACCGCCACGCCGACTTACCGCGCGTATTACCCCACTCGCGAAACCATGGGTCAGACCATCGTGCAGCTGGTGCGCGACTTTGGTTTGACCCGGGAGTTCGACGACCTGGAGCGTGACGCTGCCCACGTGCTGAAGGTGCTGCAACAGCAATTGGGCGACGCCAAGCTGCGCGCCAACTTTCAGCTGCAAGTGCTGTCCAGTTTGTTCTACCGTAACAAGGGCGCCTACGTGGTCGGCAAGATGATCAACGGCTTTACGGAGGTACCGTTTGCCTTGCCCATTCTTTACCGCTCGTCAGACACGTCGGTGTTGCGCCCGTCCCCCGCGCCAGCCGGCGAGGGCGACGCCGTCAGTGCGGGCGTGGGTGACGCGGGCCAGGTCGGCGACAAGCTGGTGATTGACGCTGTGCTTTACGGTGAAGATGACCTGCTGATTTTGTTCAGCTTTGCCCGCGCGTATTTCATGGTCGACATGGGCATTCCGTCAGCCTATGTGCAGTTTTTGCGCAGCATGATGCCGCGCATGCCGCGCGCTGAAATTTACAACGCGCTGGGCTTGGCCAAGCAGGGCAAGACGCTTTTTTACCGCGACTTTTTGTACCACCTGCGCCACTCCACCGACAAGTTCCGCATTGCGCCGGGCATCAAGGGCATGGTCATGCTGGTGTTTGACTTGCCGAGCTTTCCGTATGTGTTCAAAGTCATCAAGGACTACTACCCGCCGCCCAAAGACACGTCTCGCGAGCAGATCAAGGGCAAGTATTTGCTGGTCAAGCAGCACGACCGCGTGGGCCGCATGGCTGATACGCAGGAGTACAGCGAGGTGGGCTTTCCGCGCGAGCGTTTTGACGACGAGCTGATTGCCGAGATTCAAAAATTCGCGCCCAGCCAGCTGGAAATCAGCGACCGTGACGGCGACGGCAAGATTGAAGTCATCATCAAGCACGTCTACATCGAGCGGCGCATGATCCCGCTGAACATCTATTTGCAAGAAGCCTTTGACGCAGGCTTGGACGAGCCCGAGTCGAAGGTGCAGATTGAGCGCGCCGTGACCGAGTACGGCAACGCCATCAAAGATTTAGTGGCGGCCAATATTTTTCCCGGTGACATGCTCTGGAAAAACTTCGGCATCACGCGCCACGGCAAGGTGGTGTTTTACGACTACGACGAGATCGAATACATCACCGACTGCAACTTCCGCCGCGTGCCCACACCGCGCAATGAAGAAGACGAGATGAGCGGCGAGATCTGGTATTCGGTCGGCCCCAAAGACGTGTTTCCCGAAACCTTTGCGCCCTTCTTGCTGGGCAACGACGCGGTGCGCGAGGTCTTCATGAAGCACCACGCCGACTTGCTGGACGCCAACTTTTGGAAGGGCCACCAAGACCGCATTCGTCAAGGCCATGTGTTCGACGTGTTCCCGTATGAAACCGAAAAACGCTTTTCACGGCGCAGTCCAGCTTGACGGCTGGCGCGCTGATTCTTAAACCTCTTTAGCAAGGACTCGCATGTCAGACTTTGTTTGCATCCTCGGCGCAGCGCGCACCCCCATGGGCAGTTTTCAGGGCGACTTTTCCAGCCTGGCCGCGCACGACCTGGGCGGCGCGGCGATCAAAGCCGCCGTGCAGCGCGCCGCAGTTGCTCCTGAAAAAATTGACGAAGTGCTGTTCGGCAACTGCCTGATGGCCGGGCAAGGCCAGGCCCCTGCCCGGCAAGCTGGTTTCAAGGGCGGCTTGCCGGCCAGCACGGGCGCAGTCACCCTGTCCAAGATGTGCGGCTCGGGCATGGAGGCCACCCTCCTGGCGCACGACCAATTGCTGGCCGGCAGCCGCGATGTGATGGTGGCTGGCGGCATGGAAAGCATGACCAACGCGCCTTACTTGCTGCCCAAGGCACGCGGCGGCATGCGCATTGGCCACGACCGCATTTTTGACCACATGATGCTCGACGGCCTGGAAGACGCCTACGAACCCGGCCGCTCCATGGGCACTTTTGGCGAGGACTGCGCTGCCAAGTACAGCTTCACCCGTGAGCAGCAAGACGCCTTTGCCACGGCCAGCGTGCAGCGCGCCCAGGCGGCTACGGCTTCGGGCGCGTTCAAGGCCGAGATCACACCCGTCACGGTCAAGAGCCGCAGTGGCGAAGTGCAAATCGGCGTGGACGAAGGCCCCGGCCGCATCAAGCTCGACAAGCTCGCCACGCTCAAACCCGCCTTCAAGAAGGACGGCACCATCACCGCCGCGTCCAGCTCGTCCATCAACGACGGCGCCGCTGCGCTGGTGCTCAGTCGGGCATCAACAGCTAAAGAGCTGGGCGCCAAGCCACTGGCCCGCATCGTTGGCCATGCCACGTTTGCGCAGGCGCCGGAATGGTTTTCGACTGCGCCGGTGGGTGCCGTGCACAAGCTGCTCAAGAAAATTGGCTGGACCAAAGACGACGTGGACCTGTGGGAAGTCAACGAAGCATTTGCCGTGGTGCCCATGGCGCTCATGACCGAATTGGACATCAGCCACGACATCGTCAACGTCAATGGCGGCGCGTGCGCGCTGGGTCACCCGATTGGCGCCAGCGGCGCGCGCATCATCGTCACGCTTTTGCATGCCTTGCAAGCGCGTGGCTTGAAGAAAGGTGTGGCCACGCTCTGTATTGGCGGCGGAGAGGCCACGGCCTTGGCGATTGAGCTGGTCTGAAGCGGCATGCGTCACGTCTTGGTGATCGGTGCCAGCCGTGGCTTGGGGCTGGAGTTCGTACGGCAATACCGCGAAGCCGGCGACCGCGTAATTGGTACGGCGCGTGACGCGGCGGGTTGCCAGCGCATTGAGGCGCTGGGCGCACAAAGCCTTCGGCTGGACGTGTCCGACCCCGCCAGCATCAGCGGCCTGGCTTGGCAGCTGGACGGTGAGAAGTTCGACGTGGCGCTGTATGTGGCAGGCGTGATTGACCGGGCATCGCCCCGCACACCGCCCACCCAGACTGACTTTGACCGCGTCATGCACACCAACGTGATGGGCGCCATGATGGCCATTCCGCAAGTGGCGCCCTTGGTTGAGGCGGCTGGAGGCACCATGGCTTTTATCAGCAGCCAAATGGCCAGCATGGGTTTGCTGGACGCCAGTGGCGCTTGGCTTTACCGCGTGAGCAAAGCTGGCCTGAACATGGCCGTGCGCGCCGCGCAACTGGACTACCCGGCTGCCACCTTGCTGGCGCTCAGCCCCGGCTGGGTGCAGACGGACATGGGCGGTGCTGGTGCGCCCTTGAGCGTCGAGGTCAGCGTGCAGGGCATGCGCCAGGTGCTGGCCGCACTCACGCCCGCGCACCGCGGCGGTTTTTTCAACCACGACGGGCAGCCCTTGCCGTGGTAATTCGGCCCGCTTATTTTTTAAAACCATTCCAGGCCTGCGATGCTGCTGACTCCCGACCAAGAACAAGTCCGTGATGCCGTGCGCAGCTTTGCGCAGCAAGAACTCTGGCCGCATGCCGCGCGCTGGGACCAGGAAAAGCATTTCCCGCATGACGTCCACAAGGGCCTGGCCGCCCTCGGCGCCTACGGCATTTGCGTGCCCGAAGAATTAGGCGGCGCCGCGCTCGACTACCTAACGCTGGCCCTGGTGCTGGAAGAAATTGCCGCGGGTGACGGCGGCACCAGCACGGCCATCAGCGTCACCAACTGCCCGGTCAACGCCATCCTCATGCGCTACGGCAATGCAGCGCAAAAAAAGCAGTGGCTCACGCCGCTGGCACAAGGCCAGATGCTCGGCGTTTTTTGCCTGACCGAACCGCATGTGGGCAGCGATGCGTCGGCTTTGAAAACTACGGCGCGCAAAGACGGCGACAGCTATGTACTTAACGGCGTCAAGCAGTTCATCACCAGCGGGAAGAACGGGCACCTGGCCATCGTCATTGCCGTGACCGACAAAGGCGCTGGCAAAAAAGGCATGAGCGCTTTTGTGGTGCCGACCAACACACTTGGCTACCAGGTCGCCCGGCTGGAAGACAAGCTCGGCCAGCACAGCAGTGACACGGCGCAGATCAATTTTGACGACTGCCGTATTCCGGCCGAGAACCTGATTGGTACTGAAGGCGAGGGCTACCGTATTGCGCTGTCAGCACTGGAAGGCGGTCGCATCGGCATTGCTGCGCAAAGCATTGGCATGGCGCGCAGCGCACTCGACTTTGCGATTGACTATGCCAAGCAGCGCGAGAGCTTTGGCCAAGCACTGTTCAACCATCAGGCCGTGGGTTTCCGTTTGGCTGATTGCGCCACGCAATTGGAAGCTGCGCGCCAACTCACCTGGCATGCCGCCGCTTTGCGCGATGCCGGCCGCCCCTGCCTGAAAGAAGCCGCCATGGCCAAGCTGTTTGCCAGCGAAGTGGCCGAGACCATTTGCAGCGCCGCCATTCAAACCCTGGGCGGTTATGGCTACGTGAAAGACTTTCCGCTGGAGCGCATTTACCGCGACGTGCGCGTGTGCCAGATTTACGAAGGCACCAGCGACATTCAAAAAATCATCATCCAGCGTGCGCTGGCCTGAGGAGTTTGTATGCCGATTACCAAAGGATTTCGACAGCTGGTTGACGAGGCCATGGCCGAGGTCACCACCTACAGCGTGGCCGATGTGCTGGCCCGTCAAGGCGACGCCAAGCTGCAAATCGTGGACATCCGCGATCCGCGTGAACTGGAGCGCGGCGGCACGCTGCCCGGCGCCTTGCTCGCACCCCGCGGCATGCTGGAGTTTTGGGTGGACCCGGACTCGCCGTACTTCAAGCCCGTGTTTGGCGACGAGGCCAAGGAGTTCGTGCTGTTTTGCGGTGCCGGCTGGCGCAGTGCCCTGGCCGCCAAGGCCCTGCAGGACATGGGCATGACCAATGTGGCGCACATCGACGGTGGCTTTGCCGCCTGGGCCGAGCAGGGCGGGCCGGTGCAAACCTTGGCCGAGCACAAGCTGGCGGGCGGTCCGCGTTAGTGAGTCCTTCCGCTTTGAACAGTGCCTGCCCCTGCGGCGCTCTGGGTGCGGCCAAGCGCGTGCTGGCGTATTCGCAATGCTGCGGCCGCTTTCTAGAAAGCACTGAGCAAGCCGCACCCGACGCCGAGCGCCTGATGCGCTCGCGCTACACCGCCTTCGTGCTGCAACGCGCTGACTACCTACAAGCGACTTGGCACGCAAGCACACGCCCTACGGTGCTCGACTTGGAGCCGGGTGCGCAATGGCTGGGTCTGGACGTACGGCGTCATGTGCCGGGGTTAGATGCAGCCAAGGTTGAGTTCGTCGCCCGCTACCGCGTGGGTGGCAAGGCCGTGCGTTTGCACGAGACCAGCCGCTTTGTGCGCGAGGGTGGCCGCTGGTTTTACGTAGACGGCGATCAAAAGCCTTGACGCTGGGCACGGCGGCAAGCCGCCTATCATCGGCGCCATGACTTTTGAAGCTGTACTGTTTGATTGCGACGGCGTGCTGGTGGACAGCGAGCCGATCACCAATGGCGTGTTGCGCGACATGCTCGAAGAAAGCGGCTGGTCCATGACCCTGGCCGAGTGCATGGCGTTTTTTGTCGGCAAGGCCGTGAAAGACGAGCGCCTGACCATTGAAGCCCGCACTGGCCAGCCTTTGACCGAAGACTGGATGCACAGCTTTCGTGAACGGCGCAATGCGGCGCTGCATGAGCAGTTGCAGGTAGTCGCGGGCGCGCACACCGGCGTCACGGCGGCTTTTGCGCATGCCCGGGGCCGTATTGCCTGTGCCTCAGGCGCCGACCGCTTCAAGGTCGAACTGCAGTTGCAGAAAGTCGGTCTGTTCCCGCATTTCGAGGGTCGCATTTTCAGCGGCCATGAAATGCCGCGCAGCAAACCTGCACCAGACGTTTACCTGGCGGCCGCCGCGCACCTGACCGTGGACCCGGCGCGCTGCTTGGTGATTGAAGACACCGCCACGGGCGCGCTGGCCGGGCTGGCGGCGGGCGCCACGGTGTGGGGCTATTGCCCGCATGGCGATGGGCGTCACTTCGTTGGCTTGCCGGTGGCCAAGGTGTTTGGTCACATGGCCGAGTTGGCGCCGCTGTTGGCAGCCCTGCGCTAAGCCAGTTCGCGCCCGCCCAGGCTCTCGGCGCGGAAGGCCGAAGGCGTTTGCCCAGTCCAGCCCTTGAAGGCTCGGGCAAAGCTTTTTTCATTCAAGAAGCCCGCTGCTTCTGCCACCTGCTTGACGGGTTTGCTGGTGCGCAGCAGCAGCTCGCAAGCGCGCTCGCGGCGCACCTGGTCTTTGAGTTGTTGCAAGGTCGTGCCTTCTTCTTTGAGCTGGCGGTGCAGCGTGCGCGCCGACAAATTCAGCAGCTGAGCCAACGCTGCCGCGCTGTGCGTGGCCTGCGGTTGCATCAGCAAGGCTTGCCGGGCTTGCTGCACCAACAAACGGTCGCGCCGGTATTGCAGCACCGTGAGCGGCAGGGCGCGTTGCAGCATCTGCTGCAAGGCTTTTTCGTCCCGGCGCAAGGGCAGGGCCAAGTAAGAGGCATCCAGCCACAGCGCAGCGCTGGCAGGTTCCGTCTGGCCCGCGCCAAAGCGCACGGAGCCAGGAAACAGCAGCGGGTACACATCGGCATGTGGCGGCGGGGCAAAGCTGAACTCGGCCCGTTGCAAGGCAATGCGCGAGTCCACCAGCCAGCAAGCCACGCCGTGCAGGTTGCGCAGCACCGACACCATGCAAAACTCCTGCAACTCGCCCAGCGGGCGCTGCGCGGTCAGGGTGATACGTGCGCCGCTGGCGTCTTGGCTGACGCTCAAGGCAATGTCGTCGCAAATCAGCGCATGGTGGCGGCACCAGCGCTTGAGCGCCACGCCCAGGTTGGGCGCACTCAGCGAAGCGCGCACCAGCATGCCGTAGCTGCCCCAGGGCAGTCGCCGCGTGCTCCAGCCCAGCGACTCGTCGTCCAGCTCATGCATGGCATGACCGGAGATTTTTTCCATCTGCCAGGCGCTGATGCGGGCATTCGGGTTTTTCAGGAGGGCTGGCTGTATTTGTGCCTCTCGCAAGGCTTTTTGTGGGCTTTGTTCGTAGCGGGCATAGGCCTGCGTAATCGCCCGCACAAAGGCGATGGGCGTGACCGCGGCAGGCGTGTTGGCTGAAGGGCTGGGCGCGCTGGACGTCATGCTCGCCAGTGTGCCTCAAGACGAACCGGTTTGCGATTGTTGTGGCGCGATTTGCAACCATGGCGCCGCCCAAAAACCAAGCATTGCTCTTATGCTCGCCAGGTCGAGCCGCGCGCTTGCTTGCCCCCTTTTTGCGAAAGAACCGTCCCCATGTCCGTGATCGCCACTGAACTCAACGCCCGCTCCGCCGCCTTCGTGGCCAACGCCGCCGTGATGCAAACCGCTGTGGACGACCTGAACCAGCAAGTGGCCCGCCTGGCCGTGGGCGGCGGCGAAGCGGCGCGGGCCAAGCATGTGGCCCGCGGCAAGCTGCTGCCCCGGGACCGGGTGCAAATGCTGCTGGACCCCGGCACGCCTTTTTTAGAGCTGGCGCCCTTAGCTGCCCACGGCATGTACAACGGCGACGCGCCCTGCGCCGGCTTGGTGGCCGGCATTGGCCGCGTCAGCGGGGTGGACTGCGTGATCGTCTGCAACGACGCCACCGTCAAGGGCGGCACCTATTACCCCATGACCGTCAAAAAGCATTTGCGCGCCCAAGAAGTCGCCATGCAAAACCGCTTGCCCTGCATTTACCTGGTGGATTCCGGCGGCGCCAACTTGCCCAGCCAGGACGAGGTGTTCCCGGACCGTGACCACTTCGGCCGCATCTTTTATAACCAGGCCAACCTGAGCGCCCAGGGCATTTCGCAAATTGCCGTCGTCATGGGCTCTTGCACGGCGGGCGGCGCTTACGTGCCCGCCATGAGCGACGAGACCATCATCGTCAAGAACCAGGGCACCATCTTTTTGGGCGGCCCGCCGCTGGTGAAGGCGGCCATTGGCGAGATTGTCTCGGCCGAAGACCTGGGCGGCGGCGATGTGCACACCCGTTTGTCGGGTGTGGCCGACCACCTGGCGCAAAACGACGCGCATGCGCTGGCGCTGGCGCGGCAAGCCGTCAGCAACCTCAACCGCAGCAAGCGTGTGGAGCAAACTTTGCGCGCGCCCGTGGCGCCCTTGTACGACGCCAAAGAGCTGTACGGCGTGATTCCGGCCGACACCCGCAAGCCGTATGACGTGCGCGAGGTGATTGCCCGCATCGTCGACGGCAGCGAGTTCCACGAGTTCAAGGCCCGCTTTGGTGCCACGCTGGTGTGCGGCTTTGCGCATATTGAAGGCATGCCGGTCGGCATCATTGCCAACAACGGCGTGCTGTTTTCAGAAAGTGCGCAAAAGGGCGCGCACTTCATTGAGCTGTGCTGCCAGCGCAAGATACCGCTGGTGTTCTTGCAGAACATCACCGGCTTCATGGTCGGCCGCAAGTACGAGAACGAAGGCATCGCCCGCCACGGCGCCAAGATGGTCACGGCCGTGGCCACGGCCAGCGTGCCCAAGTTCACCGTCATCATTGGCGGCAGCTACGGCGCTGGCAACTACGGCATGTGCGGCCGCGCTTTCAGCCCCCGCTTTTTATGGATGTGGCCTAACGCGCGTATTTGCGTGATGGGTGGCGAACAAGCCGCTGGTGTGTTGGCCACCGTCAAGCGCGACGGCATTGAAGCCCGTGGCGGCCAATGGAGTGCCGAAGAAGAAGCGGCCTTCAAGCAACCCGTGCTCGACCAGTTTGGGCACCAGTCTCACCCGTACTACGCCAGCGCCCGCTTGTGGGACGACGGCGTGATTGACCCCGCCGACACCCGCCGCGTACTGGCGCTGGGCTTGTCGGCCGCGCTCAATGCGCCGGTTGGCGAGCCCAGGTTTGGCGTTTTCCGCATGTAATGTGTATGATTTGATTATTCCATACACATCAGGAGGTTTGACATGCGAACCAACATTGAGATTGACGACGAGTTGATGGCTGCCGCCATGGAGGCCGGCGGCTTCAAGACCAAGAAAGAAGCAGTCGAGGAGGGCTTGCGCTTGGTTCGCCGCCGCAAGGTCTACGACGGCTTGCTTGCCTTGCGCGGCAAGTTGCAGTGGGACGACTCGGACGAAGGCTGGGCCGCGGCCGAGGCTGAGCAGCCCGCAGCCGTGCAAGAGCCCAAGGCTGTTTATGACGTTAAAGCCAAGGCCGACAAGAAAAAGGCACCCTCCAAGCCTGCTTCTTCCAGCGGGAGCAAGCCCGCTGGCCGCGCACGTAGAAAGTCCGCATGATCTTGGTGGACTCCAGCGTCTGGATCGATTTCTTTCGCGGCAAGAGCGGCGCTGCCTGCGCGGCGCTGACGCAATGCCTGGGCGACTCTAGCGTGGAAGTTGGCATGGCCGATCTGGTGCTGTTCGAGGTGATGCGCGGCTTTCGTGAAAGTCGTGCCATGCGCGAAGCGGGTGCGCTGATGTGCGCGCTACCCCAGGTTGAGATCGGCGGCGCCGAGCACGCGCTCCAAGCGGCCGGGCGCTACCGTCAGCTACGCGCTCAAGGTCGCACCGTCAACAGCCCCATCGACGTGCTGCTCGCCAGCTACTGCATGAGCTATGGCCATGTGCTGCTGCACCGGGACGCGGACTTTGACTCGCTGGGCGTTTTGGGCGGGCTGGACAGCTGGCCGCACTGAGCGCCGGCATCACCCTAGAAGCTTGAGACTAATACAGAGACACACGAGACCCCCACCATGAGCCAGACCATCTACGACACCCCCGAACACGAACTCTTGCGCGATCAGATCGCCCGCTTCATCGCTAAAGAGGTCGAGCCGCACGGCGCGGCCTGGGAAGAAGCCGGTATGGTGCCGCGTGAGGTGCTCAAGCGCATGGGCCAGGCCGGTCTGTTTGGCTTGATGTACGAAACGAAATATGGTGGCGCCGACAGCGACGCGCTGACCAATCTGGTGTTTGCCGAGGCGCTGTCGCAGTCCACTTTTGCGGGCTTCATCATCACGGTGCTGGTGCACACGGACATGGCCAGCCCGCACCTGCACCATGCCGGCAGCGCCGCGCAAAAAGAGAAGTACATGGCGCGTGTGATTTCAGGCGAGCTCATCACGGCCGTGGGCATCAGCGAGCCAGGCGCGGGCTCAGACGTGGCGGGAATTCGCACCAACGCCCGTCGAGACGGCGACGACTGGGTGATCAACGGGACCAAGATGTTCATCACCAACGGCGTGCATGCCGACCTGTACTTCATCGCAGCCAAGACCGGGCCGGGCAAGCGCGACATGTCGATCTTCATCGTGGAGAAAGGCACGCCCGGTTTCAGCGTGGGGCGTGCGCTCAAAAAGACCGGCTGGTTGTCGTCAGACACGGCCGAGCTGGTGCTGGACAACGTTCGCATTCCCGCCGGCAACTTGCTGGGCGAAGAGCACAAAGGCTTTTACTCAGTGATGAAGAACTTCCAGACCGAACGCATTGCTTTGGGCGCCATGGCGGTCGGCCACTGCACCCGGGCACTGCAACTCACGTTGGACTATGTGCGCCAGCGCCAGGCCTTTGGTGGAACGCTCTGGGACCAGCAAACCATCCGGCAGCGCCTGGCCATGCTCGACGCCAAGACCCGCGCAGCGCGTCAGTTCATGTACCACTGCGCCTGGTCGGTGACGCAGGGTCACGACATCGTGCAAGAAGTTTCCATGCTCAAGGCGCTGACGGGCGAGCTGGTCAACGAAGTGGTGCAAACCTGCCAGCAGTTCCATGGCGGCATGGGCTTCATGCGTGAAACCCCGATTGAGCGCCTGTGGCGCGATGCCCGTGTGCTGGCCATTGGCGGCGGCGCTACGGAAGTGATGCTCGACGAAGTGGCCAAGCGGTATTGATGTTTTGACTCCCTCTCCCCCTGGGACAGGGCAGGGATGAGGGCATCGGCCGAAGAAAAGCGAATTGGTTACACCACCGGACTCCTTGAATAGCAAGAAACAAAAAACATGAACACCATCGAATTGCACCGCCCCTCACCCCACGTCGCCGAAGTCTGGGTGAACCGGCCAGACGTACGCAACGCCTTCAACGCTGAGCTGATCGCCGAACTCAAGAACACCTTCGCCGCTTTGTCGCTAGAGCCCGATTTACGCGTGATCGTGCTGGGTGGGCGCGGCAAGGCTTTTTGCGCCGGGGCCGATTTGAACTGGATGCGCGCCATGGCCGACTACAGCTGGGAGCAAAACCGCGCCGACGCCGAGCAGCTCGCCGACATGCTCTGGACGCTGGACCAATGCCCGGCGCCCATCGTCGGCCGCTTGCAGGGCGACTGCTACGCCGGCGGCATGGGCCTTGCATCGGTATGCGACGTGCTGGTGGCATCAAGCAACGTCACGTTTTGCCTGTCTGAAGCGCGCTTGGGTTTATTGCCCGGCACCATCAGCCCTTATGTCATTCGCGCCATGGGCCAGCAAGCGGCGCGCCGCTACATGGTCACGGCCGAGCGCTTCAGCGCTGCCGAGGCGCACAGCCTAGGCATGGTGCATGTGCAATGCAGCCCCGAAGAGCTGGACGCCCAAGTCAAAGCTTTGGTGAACACCATCGTCGCCAATGGTCCACTGGCCAGCCGCGCCTGCAAGCTGCTAGTGCGCGACGTGAGCGGCGCACCTCTGAACGCTGAACTGCGTGCCGAAACCGCCCGCCGCATTGCCGACATTCGCGCCAGCGAAGAAGGCAAAGAGGGCTTGCAATCCTTTCTGCAAAAACGCTCACCCGCCTGGCTGGTCTGAGTCCCCCACCATTTGCCTTGCTGTCTGTCTGCCTAGAAACTGGAGCTGCCGTGTTCAAAAAAATCCTGATCGCCAACCGCGGCGAAATCGCCTGCCGCGTAGCCGCCACGGCCCGACGCATGGCTATCAAAACCGTCGCCGTTTATTCAGATGCTGATGCTGACGCTAAGCACGTCGCCGCTTGCGACGAGGCCGTGCACATTGGCGGCAGCGCGCCCAAGGACAGCTACCTGCGCTGGGAACGCATCATTGAAGCGGCCCACGCCACCGGGGCCGAAGCCATTCACCCCGGCTACGGTTTTTTGAGCGAAAACGACGAATTCGCCACGGCCTGCGCTAAAGCGGGCTTGGTCTTCATCGGCCCGCCAGCATCAGCCATCCAGGCCATGGGCTTGAAGGCCGAGTCCAAGCAGCTCATGGAAAAAGCCGGCGTTCCCCTGGTGCCCGGCTATCACGGCGCCGACCAAGACCCGGCCTTGTTGCAGCGCGAAGCCGGCCGCATTGGCTACCCGGTGCTCATCAAGGCCAGCGCCGGCGGCGGCGGCAAAGGCATGCGGGCAGTGGACAAAGCAGGCGACTTCATGGCCGCGCTTGACTCGTGCAAACGCGAAGCCATCAACAGCTTTGGCAGCGATGCGGTGCTGGTCGAAAAATACGCCCAGCGTCCACGCCATATTGAGATTCAGGTCTTTGGCGACACGCACGGCAACTATGTTTATTTGTTTGAGCGCGACTGCTCGGTGCAGCGCCGCCACCAAAAAGTGTTGGAAGAAGCACCCGCCCCCGGTATGACGCCCGCGCTGCGCCAGCAGATGGGGGAGGCTGCGGTCGCTGCTGCGCGGGCGGTCAATTACGTAGGCGCGGGCACGGTCGAATTCATCGTGGAGCAACCACCTGAAGGTGGCATGCGCTTCTTTTTCATGGAGATGAACACGCGCTTGCAAGTCGAGCATCCGGTCACGGAAGCCATCACCGGGCTGGACCTGGTGGAGTGGCAGTTGCGCATCGCGGCCGGCCAGCCGCTGCCGCTCAAGCAAGACCAACTCAAGATCCACGGCCACGCGATTGAAGCGCGCATCTGCGCCGAGAACCCGGACAAGCAATTCCTGCCTGCCACCGGCTCGCTGAACTTCTACCGTTTACCGCAAAGCACCGAGTTCTTACCCCCTCGCCCTCTGGGAGAGGGCTGGGGTGCGGGCTCTTCCGCCAGCCAACCCATCCGCGTGGACTCCGGCGTGCGCGAGGGCGACACCATCTCGCCGTATTACGACTCCATGGTCGCCAAGCTCATCGTGCACGGCGATACCCGCGAACAAGCCTTGGCCCGCATGGACCAGGCCTTGAGCGAGTTCCATGTGGTCGGTTTGCAAACCAATGTGCAGTTCTTGCGCCAGGTGGTGCAAAGCTGTTCTTTTGCCCAGGCCGACTTGGACACCGCCTTGATTCCCCGCGAAGCCGCCGTGCTGTTCGAGCAGGAAAAAATCGGCTTGGTAGCTGCGGCGGCTGCGGCTGTGGCGCTCACGCTGTCACAAGAAAAAGCCCAGGAAACGGCCGACCCCTTCAGCCGCATCGACGGCTGGCGCTCGCACGGTGCCAGCAACCGCCGTTTTGAATTTGTCTTCCACGGCCAGACACATGCCGCACAACTGCTGCGCCAGCATGACGGGCTTATGCAGCTCGAACTTGATGGCCAAACCCTGCCGCTGGTCTACCAAGCCCACGCGCAAGGCATGAGCTTGGAAATCGGAGCGCAACAGCTGACCGCGCGCGTTTACCGCCTGGGCGAAGAAGTGCATGTGTTTGCCCCACAAGGCGCCACGCGCATCACCGTGGTCGATCTGCTGGCCCATGCCGGTGTGGCGCAGCACGACGGTGGCCGTTTGACGGCGCCTATGCCTGGCAAGATCGTGTCATTTCTCGTCAAGTCCGGCGACAGCGTGACCAAGGGCCAGGCTCTGGCCGTCATGGAAGCCATGAAGATGGAACACACCATTGCGGCTCCTGCCGATGGTTTGGTGGGCGAGTTGCTCTACGTGCCCGGCGACCAGGTGGCCGAAGGGGCCGAGCTGCTTAAGATGGCGGCTTGATTTTCGAGACGTCGCCGTCCTCTCTTATTCCCTCTCCCTCTGGGAGAGGGCTAGGGTGAGGGCAGCGGCCTTTGATAAATAGGCCCCTGTGCCACCGCTGTTTGCCCTCACCCCGGCCCTCTCCCAGAGGGAGTAAGAAGGAGAGGGGGCGAAGGCACTGAAAGAACAAATGCGAATCCTTTTCTACGAAAGCGGCACCAAACCCGAGCCCTGGCTGAACGGCCTGCGCGCCGCCTTGCCACAGGCTGAAGTCGAGCTCTGGCAGCCCGGCGCGGCACCCGCCGACTACGCCGTGGTCTGGGCGCCGCCCCAGCAACTGTTGGACGAGCAGCCCCAACTCAAAGCCATTTTCAACATCGGCGCCGGTGTCGATGCCCTCATGAAACTCCAGCTCCCGCCCGGCGTGCCCGTCGTGCGCTTGGACGATGCTGGCATGTCCGTGCAAATGGCCGAGTTTGTGTGCCACGCCGTGGTTCGCCACTTCCGCGAACTCGACGCTTATGAAGCCGACACACGCGCTGGCAAATGGTCGTTCCGCAAGCCCCGGGCACGGGCCGACTTCCCGGTCGGCGTGATGGGCCTGGGCGTGCTCGGCCAGCGCGTGGCCAAGGCTTTGCAGCAGTTTGAATTTTCAGTTCACGGCTGGAGCCGCAGCCCTAAAGCATTCGACGGCGTGACATGCCACAGCGGGGCAGAGGGGTTCAGCGGCTTTTTGTCGTCCTGCCGCGTGCTGGTCAATCTGCTGCCTCTGACACCGGATACGCAAGACATCCTCAACCGCCAAACGCTGGCTCAACTTCAGCCCGGCGCTTATGTGATTAACGTGGCGCGTGGTGGGCACTTGGTCGACGATGACTTGATTGCGCTGCTGGACAGTGGGCACCTGAGCGGCGCCACGTTGGACGTGTTCCGCACCGAGCCCTTGCAGGCCGCGCATCCGTTTTGGACGCACCCGAAAATCACCGTCACGCCGCACACCTCAGCGCGCACCCTGCGGGCCGAAAGCATTGCGCAAATTGCCAAAAAAATCGAGATGATGCAAAGCGGCACCGCGCCTTTGGCCATCGCCGGTGTTGTCAATCCTGAACGAGGCTACTGAATAACCATGAACCTTCCTTCCCGCGTTCACCTCATCGACGTCGGCCCCCGCGACGGGCTGCAAAACGAAAAATTGCCCGTGCCGGCCAGCGTCAAGATCGAGCTGGTGCATCGCTTGCAGGCGGCCGGCCTGAAAGAAGTGGAAGTCACCAGCTATGTATCGCCTAAGTGGGTGCCGCAAATGGCCGACAACCATGAGGTGATGGCGGGGATCACCCGGCTGCCGGGTGTGCGCTACTCGGTGCTCACGCCGAACATGCAGGGTTTTGAAGCTGCGCTGCGTGACAAGCCCGACGAGGTCGTGGTGTTCGCCGCCGCCAGCGAAGCCTTCAGCCAAAAAAACATCAACTGCTCCATCGCGGAAAGTATCGAGCGCTTTGCGCCGGTAGTGGCCGCTGCGCTGGCGGCAGGCATCGCCGTGCGTGGCGCCATGAGCTGCACCGTCGGTTGCCCGTATGAAGGCGAGATTGCGCCCGAGCGTGTGGCTTACTTGGCGGGGCTGATGAAGCAGATTGGCGTGCAGCGCGTAGACGTGGCCGACACCATTGGCGTGGGCACGCCGCTCAAGGTGCAGCGGGCCCTTGAAGCCACGCTGCGCTACTTCGACCTAGCCCACATCTCCGGCCATTTTCATGACACCTACGGCCAGGCGCTGTCCAACACCTTGGCTGCGCTGGAGATGGGCATTAGCAACTTCCAGTCGTCCGTGGCCAGCTTGGGTGGCTGCCCCTATGCCAAGGGGGCCACCGGCAACGTGGCTACTGAAGACGTGGTCTACCTGCTGCACGGCATGGGCATTGAGACCGGTATTGATCTTGATGCGCTGGTGGATGCAGGTCAGTTCATCAGCGACTTTTTGCAACGCAAGAGCGGCTCGCGCGTGGCGACTGCTTTGCTGAACAAGCGGGCTGCCTGATGTGCGGCGCTGAACTGAGCGCTTTGCCCGAGGGCGTGCAGCGCGTGGCGCGTCTGCTGCAAGAGCAAGGCCATGCGCACAGCCCGGTCATGCTGGAAGACGCGGCGCGCACCGCGCAGCAAGCGGCTGACGCGCTGGGTGTTTCGCTCGGGCAAATTGCCAAGAGCATTGTCTTCAAGCGCAAGCCGGATGACGTGGCGGTGCTCATCATCACCTCCGGGGACCAGAGGGTGGACGATCAAAAAGTGCAAGCCCTGGTCTGCGCGCCTGGTCAGCGGCTGGGCCGCGCTGATGCCGATTTTGTGAAGGCATGCACCGGCTTTTCGATTGGCGGGGTGTCGCCTGTCGGGCACTTGCAGCCGCCGGTCTTGCTCGTTGACGCCAGCCTGTTCCGGTTCACCGACGTGTGGGCTGCGGCCGGCCATCCACACGCTGTGTTCCAGGCCACACCCGCTGACTTGCAGCGACTGACCGGCGCGCCGGTGGTCGATGTGGCGGTATCCACCTTGCCCCTGGCCACACCCCTGCAAATGCTGGCCGAACGCGCCCAGCAAGTGAGCCGAAGCCCGACCACGGAGCCTGTCCCCTCACCCTGCATTTCTGTGTGCCGCGTCAACACCGAGCGCGCGCAGTGCGAAGGTTGCCTGCGCACGCTGGACGAGATCGCCCGCTGGGGCCGCGCCAGCAATGCAGACAAGCGCGCGGTCTGGCAGCTGCTGGGCCAACGCGCCGCCGCTTTGAGTTGAAGATCCCGAGCAGCCTTTCACTGGAGCCCCGCCATGCAGCCCCTGAAACACATCACCTTCTACCTGGACTTCATCTCGCCCTACGCTTACCTGGCGTTTGAACAATTGCCTCAAGCCCTGGAAGGGCTGAGCTACAGCGTGACCTACAAGCCGGTGTTTTTGGGCGGCTTGCTCAAGCACCACGGCACGCTCGGCCCGGCCGAGATTCCGGCCAAGCGCGACTGGACTTACCGCCACGTCATGTGGCTGGCCCAGCAGCAAGGCCTGCCCATGGCCATGCCGGCGACGCACCCGTTCAACCCGCTGGGCTTGCTGCGCCTGGCTGTGGCTTGTGACGCCGCTGGCACGCCCAACCGCTATGTGTGCGAAACCCTGTTTCGCCATGTGTGGGTGGGCGGTGCGGATGCGGCCGACCCCTTCCGCTTGGCTGAAGTGACAGCTCAGCTGCAAGCCGTGCAAGACCCCGGCGGCGATACCGTCAAGCAGCAACTGCGCGCTCACGCCGACGAAGCCATTGCCCTGGGCGCCTTTGGCGTGCCCGCCTTTGCCGTGGACGGCAAGCTCTTCTGGGGCCTGGACGCTTTGCCCATGCTGCGGCAATACCTGTTGGGCGATGCCTGGTTTGACGGCCCGGACTGGCAGGGCGTGACGCAACTCCCCAGCGGTATACCGTCACGCCGTTAAGGCGCTTGGCTGACATCTTGAGGCGGGTTGTCAGCCAGTTGATTGTTTGGCAGGTCGAAAATGAAAGCGCGCTTTTCAGTGCTTTGAAGGACTCGCCATGCCCAGCGCCTTTGATTTTTCCACGTCGCCTTTCGACTGCCTGAGCCTGGACGAGCAAGCGCTGGTGCAGTCCAGCGTGGACATTGCCTACTTCCCCGTGGGGGAGCAAATTCTGGGCAAAGGCGTGGAGCCCACGCACATGTTCATTATTATCAAGGGTTTTGTCCATCAGTTCGAAGGCGGTGAGGTGGTGCACACCTATGGCCCGCAAGATAGCTTTGACGCTAGAGGCCTGATGTCGGGTAAGGTCAGCGGGCGTTTTGTAGCGGCTGAAGAAGTGGTGGCCTACCAGTTGGCCCGCCAAGCTGTGGCCGAGCTGATCGCCTCCAACCCCAGCTTTGGCGCTTTGCTGTTTTCCGACCTGTCCAACAAGCTCAGCGCGATTGCCGAGCGGCAAAGCCGCCATGAGCTGCAATCGCTGACCATGGCGCGGGTGGACGAAGCCTTTGTGCGGCCGGCCCACTTTGTCAGCGCACAGACCAGCGTGCTGGAGGTGGTCAAGCAGTTCCAGACGCTGCGCACAACCACGGTGCTGGTGCGGGATGAGCAAAGCAGTCCGCCGGCCCTGGGCATCTTCACGGTCACCGGCTTGCAGCGCGCCATCTTGCACGGGGCGCCGCTGGACCAGTTGCCGGTGGGCGAGTTGACCAATTTTTCACTCATCCGTGTGCGGCCCAGTGACCCCCTGGCCGACGCGCTGGCCGTGATGATCCGGCACAAGGTGCACCGCGTGGTGGTGGCTGAAGGCAGCGAAGTGCGCGGCGTGCTGGAAGCGCTGGATCTGTTCAGCTTTTTGTCCAACCACTCCTACCTCATCACCGTGCAAATTCTGGAGGCGCAGGACCTCGCTGGCCTGAAGACCGCCGCGCTGCACATCAACCGGCTGATCGGCTTGCTGCACCAAGGCGGCACCAAGGTGCACCTGATCGCGCGGCTGGTGCAGGAACTCAACGCCAAGCTGTTTGAACGCACCTGGCAATTGCTGGCGCCGCCTGAGCTGATTGCCAACAGCTGCTTGTTTGTGATGGGCAGTGAAGGTCGGGGCGAGCAACTCTTGAAGACCGACCAGGACAACGGCTTGGTGCTGCGTGATGGTTATGAGCCGGAGGTGGACGTGGCAGCGGTTTGCGCACAGTTCTCGGCCGCGCTGGCCAACTTTGGGTATCCGCCTTGTTCCGGCGGGGTGATGGTCAGCAACCCGACCTGGCGCCAGCGGGTCAGTGATTTCAGCCAGATGGCTCGCCTGTGGTGGCTCGAACCCAGCAACGACCACTTGATGGCGCTGGCGATTTTTCTGGATGCGCACGCCGTGGCCGGTGACAGCCGCTTGTTGGATTCGGTTCGCGCGGCAGTGTTTGCCGTGGCTTCAGACCACGACGCGTCACTGGCCCGCTTTGCCGCTGCGGTGAACTTCTTTGGTCAGGCCGACCAAGGCGGAGGTTGGTGGAGCCGCCTGCACCTGTTGGGCGAGGCCAAGCCCGAGGCGCTGGACATCAAGAAGGCCGGCATTTTTCCGCTGGTGCATGGCGTGCGCAGCCTGGCGCTGGCCCACCATGTGCGAGCCACGTCGACTGCCGCCCGGGTGGACGCCTTGTGCGCTGCCGGCCACCTGGACCCTCGCCTAGGCGCTGACGTGATGGACAGCCTGCACTTTTTTATGGGCTTGCGCCTGCAAGCCGGCCTGCGCGAGCTGCAGACGGGCCATGCGCCCACCGAATGCGTGGCCGTCGAGCAACTCAGCAGCCTGGACCGCGATTTGCTGCGCGACACCTTGGCCGTGGTCAAGCAGTTCAAGCAATTGCTGGCCCAGCGTTTTCATCTGGACGTGCTGTGAGCTCGCGCCTGTCACCCGCGTACTGGGCCGGGCAGCTCAAGCGCGAATGGCTGCTGTACCACTTAGGCGATGCGCGCTCTCGGTTCATGTGGGACGCGCCGCCGCCCGACGAATGGGTGGCGCTGGACTGCGAAACCACAGGACTGGACACCCAGCACGACGACATCATCTCCATCGGGGCCGTACGCATTCAGGGTCAGCGCATCCTCACCAGCCAGCGGCTGGAGCTGTTGGTGCGGCCTGAGAAAAGACGCTTGTCTGCCGACAGCGTGCGGGTGCACCAGTTGCGTGAACAAGACGTGGCGAAAGGCCTAGCCATTGACGACGCCATGGCCCAACTGCTCAAGTTCATTGGCAGCCGCCCGCTGGTGGGTTACTACCTTGAATTCGACGTGGCCATGATCAACTGCGTGCTGTTCCCGTTGCTGGGCATGGGTCTGCCGCAAGAAAAAATCGAGGTCTCGGCGCTGTATTACCGGCACAAGTACGAACAGTTGCCGGCCCATGCGCGGGACAGCACACCGATAGACCTGCGCTTTGACAGCTTGCTGACCGACCTGGGTTTGCCCGTGTGGCCCGCGCATGACGCGGTCAATGACGCGGTGATGGCCGCTCTCGCTTTTTTAAAACTGCGCGCCTTGCAGTCGGCCTGAGCCACATACCCTCTCTTTCTTTCGGCCGTCATCAGGCCGCAGGCCGTGGCGATCCTTGGCCCCCCAAAAAAACCGGGCGCAAGGCCCGGTTTTTCAAGGTGACGTCAGGTCAAGACGGGTCAGTGACCCGACGCACCCGATGCACCCAGACCGGTTTCAGAGCGCACTTGCTGCGCCTTGTACGCGGCGCGCTCTTTGGCCGCTTGCGGGCTGCGGTCCAGCACCGAGAACAACCACACACCCACAAAGCCGATGGTGATCGAGAACAGCGCTGGCGAGGTGTAGGGGAACCAAGCCGAGCCCTTGGGGTTGTTCAGCACAGCCTCCCACACGGACGGCGACACGACAGTCAGGCCGACCGACGAGATCAGGCCCAAGAAGCCGCCAATCACCGCGCCGCGCGTGGTGCAGTCTTTCCACAGCACCGACATGAACAGCACCGGGAAGTTGGCCGATGCGGCAATCGCAAAGGCCAGCGACACCATGAAAGCGATGTTCTGCTTTTCAAACGCAATGCCCAGCACCACGGCCACCACACCGAGTGCCAAGGTCGTGGCGCGCGAGACTTTGAGCTCAGACGCGTTGTCGGCTTTGCCTTTTTTGATCACGGTGGCGTACAGGTCGTGCGACACCGCCGAGGCGCCCGACAGCGTGAGACCGGCCACCACCGCCAAGATGGTGGCAAACGCCACGGCCGAGATGAAGCCGAAGAACACATTGCCGCCCACCGCCTTGGCCACCAGCACCGCCGCCATGTTGGCCGAGCCACCACCGCCCTTGATGATGCCCTTGGCCGTGTCGGCGTATTCAGGGTTGGTCAGCACCAGCGTGATCGCGCCAAAGCCGATGATGAAGATCAGCACATAAAAGTAGCCAATCCAGGTGGTCGCCCAGAACACCGACTTGCGCGCCTGCTTGGCGTCCGGCACGGTGAAAAAGCGCATCAGGATGTGCGGCAAACCGGCCGTGCCAAACATCA
>JBBAPH010000030.1:0-49261 GCA_040400935.1 Polaromonas sp. | reverse complement strand
CAGTACTTGGCGCTCAAGGCGGACTACCCGGACACGCTGCTCTTTTACAGGATGGGAGACTTTTACGAGCTCTTCCACGCCGATGCCGAGAAAGCCGCGAACCTGCTCGACATCACGTTGACGAGCCGAGGCCAGTCAGCAGGCGAGCCCATCATGATGGCCGGCGTGCCGTTTCACTCGGTGGACGGGTACTTGGCCAAGCTCATCAAGCTCGGTGAATCGGTGGCGATTTGTGAGCAGATGGGCGAAGCCACTGGCAAAGGCCCAGTCGAGCGCAAAGTGGTGCGCGTGGTGACGCCCGGCACCTTGACCGACAGCGAACTGCTGAGCGACAAGACTGAATCCATCCTGCTGGCCGTGCACCAGGGCAGCCGCAACAGCTGCGGCCTGGCTTGGCTGAGCGTCACCCAGGGTGAACTGCACCTGGCCCAATGCGCCAGTGACGAGTTGGGCGACTGGCTGGTGCGGATCAGCGCCAGTGAACTGGTCTACAACATCGACGCCACCCCCGCGTTTGAGCAGCGCTTACAAGTTCACCAGCGCAGCGGCGCTAGCCCGGCCGCCACGCTGACGGCTCGCGCCGCCTGGCAGTTTGACCCGGCGCTTGGGGCGCGGCGCTTGCTAGCGCAATTTCGGGTGGCCTCCCTCGCCGCTTGGAATGCAGAAGCCCTGCATGATGCGCACGCCGCTGCCGCGGCCCTGCTGGGCTATGCCGAACACACCCAAGGTCGGGCGCTCAGCCATGTGCACAGCCTGCAAGTGGTGCGTTCGGGCGAGTTGATTGACCTGCCGCCCAGCACGCGCCGCAACCTGGAGCTCACGCAAACTTTGCGCGGTGAAGACAGCCCCACGCTGTTTTCCTTGCTCGACAGCTGCGCCACCGGCATGGGCAGCCGTCTGCTCAAGCAGTGGCTGCTCAGCCCCCGGCGCGAGCGCACGCAGGCCCAAGCCCGGCTGGACGCCATCACGGCCTTGCGCGCGGGCTTGCAGCAAAGCCTGCGCCCTCGGCTCAAAGGCGGCACCGACGTCGAGCGCATCACGGCCCGGCTGGCGCTGCGCCAAGTGCGCCCGCGGGAGCTGATCGCGTTGCGTAACACCCTGCTCAAAGCTGAGCAGTTGGCGCAGGCCAGTCAAGCGCCGCAAGAGTTGCCTGAGTTGCTGGAGCGCGTGGTGCAAGACCTGCAGACTCCGCCCGACTGCGCGGCCTTACTCAGCCGCTATTTGCTGGACGAGCCGGCCACGCTGGTGCGCGACGGCGGCGTGATCAACCACGGATGCGACGCCGACCTGGACGAATTGCGCGGCATTCAAACCAACTGCGACGCTTTTCTGTTGGACTTGGAAGCTCGCGAAAAAGCCCGCACGGGCATTGCCAACCTGCGCGTGCAGTTCAACCGGGTGCACGGTTTTTATATTGAGGTCTCGCAGGGTCAGGCATCCAAGGTGCCAGACGATTACCGGCGCCGCCAGACCCTTAAAAACGCCGAACGTTTCATCACACCCGAACTCAAGACTTTTGAGGACAAAGCCCTGAGCGCTCAGGAACGGGCGCTGGCGCGCGAGAAATTTTTATACGAAGAGCTGCTCGACCAGTTACAAGCTTTTGTGCCGGTGCTAACCCGGCTGGCGCGCGCGATTGCCACGCTGGACGCGCTGTGCGCCTTGGCCGAACGCTCGCTCACCCTGGGTTGGACAGCGCCGACGTTTGTTCGTGAACCCTGCATCGAAATACACCAAGGCCGCCACCCCGTGGTGGAAGCCCGGCTGGCCGAGACCGGTAGCGGCAGCTTTATTGCCAACGATGCACTGCTCACCGGCAAGTCGCGCATGCAAGTCATCACCGGCCCGAACATGGGCGGGAAGTCCACGTACATGCGGCAAGTCGCGCTGATCGTGCTGCTAGCCAGCATGGGCTCGTACGTGCCGGCGGCGGCCTGCCGGCTCGGGCCGATTGACGCCATCCACACCCGCATTGGCGCGGCCGACGACGTGGCCAATGCCCAGTCGACCTTCATGCTGGAGATGACCGAGGCCGCGCAAATTTTGCACACCGCCACCGCCCACTCCCTGGTGCTGATGGACGAGATTGGCCGTGGCACCTCCACCTTTGACGGCCTGGCGTTAGCGGGCGGCATTGCCGCGCATCTGCACAACAAGACGCAGGCCTTCACGCTGTTTGCCACGCATTACTTTGAGCTCACCGAGTTCCCTGCCAAGCACCACGCGGCAGTGAATGTTCACGTGAGCGCCGTCGAGTCGGGCTCGGACATCGTATTCATGCACCACATCGAGCCCGGACCGGCCAGCCGCAGCTACGGTATTGCCGTGGCCAAGCTCGCGGGTATTCCTGGCGCAGTGGTCAACCATGCGCGGCATGCTTTGGATGCGCTCGAAGCGCAGCAAAGCCAAGCGCAAGCGCAGGTCGATTTATTCGCCGCGCCGCCAGAGACCATGGCTCCGGACTTGAGCCTGATCGAAAAAACCCTGGCGAGCATCAACCCCGACGCCCTCAGCCCCCGCGAAGCGCTGGATGCGCTGTACCAACTCAAGAAACTCGCCGCCCGGCAGTAAACGCCGCTCGGCATCGACAATACCGATCTAAGCGAATCACGCGCACCCTGGAACCTCATGACTTATTGCTGCGCCATCAAACTCAACGCCGGCCTGGTGTTCTTGTCCGACTCCCGCACCAACGCGGGCCTCGACCACATCAGCACCTTTCGCAAAATGATCGTCTACGAGCGTCCTGGCGACCGCTTCATGGTCTTGCTGTCGGCGGGTAATTTATCCATTTCCCAATCCATCCGCGAAATCTTGCAGGTCGAAAAACTGCAAGACCCCGAGGGCGGCGAGCCGATCACCATCTGGAACGCCAAAAGCATGTTTGACGCCGCCCGGGTGCTGGGCTCGGCGGTTCGGCGCGTGCATCAGCGCGATGCCGCATCGCTCAAATATGCGGACGTTGATTTCAACGTTTCCATGCTCTTTGGCGGGCAAATCAAGGGCGAAGGCATGCGCCTTTTTCAGGTGTATTCGGCGGGCAACTTCATCGAAGCCACCAGCGAGACGCCCTACTTCCAAGTCGGCGAGTCCAAGTACGGCAAGCCCGTGCTGGACCGCGTGATCACACTCGACACCCCGCTGGAAGAAGCGGCTAAATGCGCACTGGTGTCGATGGACTCGACCATGAAGTCCAACCTCTCCGTGGGCTTTCCGCTGGACCTGGCCGTCTATGAAGCAGACCAACTGCAAAGCGACAAGCTGGTCTGCATTGACCAGAACAACCCCTACTACCGCATGCTGCACAACAACTGGGGGCAAAAGCTGCGCGAGGTGTTCGACAGCCTGGACGACCCGGTCTGGAACGGCGACCACACCGAAACGCCTTTGAAGACGGCGGCCGAGCGACACGACGTGCTGAGAAAAATCCGTACACCTGAAGAAAAACTGATCTGAGCGACCAAGCCACCCACGCCATGCACAGCAGCAAACCCCTGGTTATTTTTTCGCATGGCAACAGCTTCCCGGGCAGTGTCTATGGCGTCATGTTGCAACACCTCAAAGCGCGGGGGTTCGCCGTCAAAGCCATCGACAAGTTTGGGCACGACCTGCGCTACCCGGTTACCAGCAACTGGCCGCACTTGGTGCAGCAGCTAGCGGACTTTGCCGCACACGAAGTTGAAAAATCAGGCCAGCCAGCTTTTTTGGTAGGCCATTCACTGGGCGGCTATGTCAGCCTGATGTGCGCCGCTCGGCACCCCCAGCTCGGTGGCCAGGCCGTGCGCGGCGTGGTGTTGATGGACTCGCCCTTGGTGGGCGGCTGGCGCGCCACGGCGCTCAGCGTGGCCAAGCGTTCGCGCTTGGTCGGCTCGGTCTCACCCGGCGCGATCAGCCGCAAGCGCAAGCAAGCTTGGCCTACGGCGGACGACGTACTGGCGCACTTTCAAAGCAAAAAGGCTTTCGCCCGCTGGGACCCGCAGGTGCTGCAAGACTATGTGGAGCACGGCACACGTGACGCAGGCCCGGAAGAAGACAACGCCGGTCAGCGGGTGCTGAGTTTTGAACGCGAGATCGAAACCGCGATCTACAACACCCTGCCTGACAACCTGGAGGCGCAGCTCAAACGCCACCCGCTCAAATGCCCGGTGAGCTTCATCGGCGCCAGGCATTCCGTGGAAGTGCGGCAGGTCGGCCTGGCCTTGACTGAAAAAGTCACCAAGGGCCGCATGATGACCATCGACGGCAGCCACCTGTTCCCGATGGAGCGCCCTGGGGTGGCCGCAGCAGCGCTGGAAGCCTCGCTGCTCAACTTGATGGCCTGAGTTGGCTCTGAGCTGAGCCTATCCATTCGTCCTGAGGTTTCGAAGGACCCGCCTTAAGTCAAGGTCAAGCCGCCCAGGTCACCCAACCCATCTTGGCCGTGACCAAGATCACCACGCCAAACGCAATGCGGTACCAGGCAAAGGGCTCAAAGCTGTGCGTGGCGATGTAGCGCAGCAACCAGCGTATGCACAGCCAAGCGCTGGCAAAAGCAAAGATCAAACCGACCCCAAACAGCGGCAAGTCCGCCCACGACAACAAAGCCCGGTCTTTGTAGAGGCTGTACACACCCGCACCAATCAGTGTGGGAATGGCCAGGTAAAACGAAAAATCAGTCGCGGCTCGCCGTGACAGCCCGAGTAACATGCCGCCAATGATGGTGGCGCCGCTGCGGCTGGTACCCGGCACCATGGCCAGGCACTGCACCAGACCGACCTTCAGCGCATCCAGTGGCGTCATGTCGTCGGCAGACTGCACCCGTGCCGCCGCCGGGTTGCGCCGATGCCAGCGCTCCGCCCACAAAATAATCAACCCGCCGACGATGAACGTACTGGCCACCACCACGGGGGTGAACAGATGCGCCTTGATGGCTTTGCCCAGCAACAGGCCAAACACCGCGGCGGGCAAAAACCCGATCAAGACATTCAAGGCAAAGCGCTGAGCCTGCCGCTGACTGGGCAGCGCCACCAGCGTGTCGCGGATCTTTTGCCAATAAACCAGGATCACCGCAAAGATGGCACCGGTCTGAATGGCGATTTCAAACACCTTGGCCTTGTCGTCGTGAAAGTCGAGCAAGGCGCCCACCAAGATCAAATGCCCCGTGGATGAGATCGGCAAGAACTCGGTCAGGCCTTCGACCACGCCCATGACGGCGGCTTTGATGAGCAACAGGGGGTCCAACGCGGGCTCCGAAAAAAGGGGAGCCTGATTATCGCTGTGGCCTTAGCTCTGAAATCCAACTCAACCTTAAGCCAGGATGCCTTCGCCGTGGCCTGAGAGAAGGAACTTCGACTTAGCGCCTGAAGTAGTAACCACCCTGGGAATACACCGGCGCAACCTGCCCGTAGCCATACGGCTGCTGCATCTGGCTCTGGACGTAATAGCCGCTGTGCTCACCCCGACCAAAGTCTCGCCGGTCGTCGTCGTCGTGATGACCATGCTTTTTATGCCAGCCATGGGCGTGCCCGGGCGGCGTCCAGCCCGGCTGGTAGACCTGAGCGGGCTGCACGTAGACCACGCGAGGGGGCACAAAGAAAGGGCCGGGCTGCACGAACATAGGGGCTGGCTGCACGTAGACGGGGGCCGGCTGAACATAAATAGGCGCTGGCGCCACGAAAACCGGTCTACTGTTGCTCACGCCAATGGACACGCCAGGCGAGGCAACACCTACCGACCACGACAGATTGTCACGAGCCTGCGCACCACCGGCAAACCCGAGCGATGCCAGGGCCAGCGCCGCAGCACCTGTCCACCTGCGGCTTGCGTGATGTGTGAGGTTTTGGGCAGATGTCATAGTGGGTCTCCTGTTGGGTGCGTTTTAAGCTTGTTTCAGGCCGCCATCGCGGCAGGCCTGAACCTATTAAACGCACTGAACAAGCGCCGCGCCTACGGCATGGCCAGTGAAGAACGTCTCCAAACGTAACTGAACGGCACGGCCCCAGGGACAGGCCTGGGCCGGAGCCTTCACGTCCGGCAGGCAGGCACCGCCTAAAATTAAGAGATGAGCACACCCATCGCCAGCCAGAACAACAACGCGCCTGCCACCGGAGGCAGCAAGCCCAGCAACTTTTTGCGCCAGATCATCGAAAAAGATTTGGCCGAGGGCACTTATGCCACCCGTCACTGGGGCGGTTCGCCCGGCGATGCGGCGCACCATGCCCAAGGCCCGCTGGACCCGGCCAAGGTGCGCATGCGCTTTCCGCCCGAGCCCAATGGCTACCTGCATGTGGGCCATGCCAAGAGCATCTGCATCAACTTTGGGCTGGCCCAAGAGTACGGCGGCGTGTGCCACCTGCGCTTTGACGACACCAACCCCGAAAAAGAAGACACCGAGTACGTCAACGCCATCATCGACGCCGTGAAATGGCTGGGCTTTGACTGGCAGTCGGGCAGCCAGACGCACCTGTACCAAGCCAGCGATTACTTTGATTTCATGTACCGCGCCGCGGAATACTTGGTCGAGCAAGGCCTGGCCTATGTGGACGAGCAAAGCGCCGAAGACATGCGCGCCAATCGCGGCGACTTTGGCAAGCCCGGCGTAGACAGCCCCTTCCGCAGCCGCACACCCGCCGAGAACCTGGCGCGCCTGCGCCAAATGAAAGTTGGGGACTTGGCCGATGGCGCGGCCGTGCTGCGCGCCAAGATCGACATGGCTTCCCCCAACATCAACCTGCGCGACCCGGCGATTTACCGCATTCGCCGCGCAACGCACCACCACACGGGCGACGCCTGGTGCATCTACCCGATGTACACCTTCGCGCACCCGATCGAGGACGCGCTGGAGCAGATCACCCACAGCATCTGCACACTGGAATTTGAAGACCAGCGGCCCTTTTATGACTGGCTGCTGGACCGGCTGGCCGAAGGCGGCTTGATCGCCACGCCACATCCGCACCAGTATGAATTTGCCCGTCTGAACCTGAGTTACGTGGTGACCAGTAAGCGCAAGCTGGCGCAGCTGGTGAACGAAGGCAAGGTCAGCGGCTGGGACGATCCGCGCATGCCCACCATCGTCGGCCTGCGCCGGCGCGGCTACACGCCAGAGAGCTTGCAGTTGTTTGCCGAGCGCATCGGCGTGACCAAGAGCGACAGCTGGATCGACTACAGCACGCTCGAAGGCTGCCTGCGCGAGGACTTGGAAAACAAAGCCCACCGCGGCATGGCCGTGCTGGACCCGGTCAAGCTGGTGCTGACCAACTGGGCCGAGGTGTTTGGCGCTGACAACTATTTAGAAGATTGCAGCCAGCCCGCCCTGCCCCACTCCGCGCTGGCCGAAGGCCAAGCTGCGCCGGCCGAGCGCGTATTCAAGATCGGCAAAGAGGTCTGGATTGAGCGCGAAGACTTTGAAGAAGTCCCGCCCAAGGGCTACAAGCGTTTGTTCCCCGGCAACGTGGTGCGGCTCAAAGGCGGCTACGTGATTGAGTGCACCGGCTGCGCACGGGACGCATCAGGCCAGGTGACTGAAGTGCACGCCAAGGTTTTCCCCGGCACCAAGAGTGGTACCCCTGGCGCAGACAGCGTCAAGGCCAAGGCCGCGATCACTTGGGTCGGCCTGGCCGATGGCGTACCCGCCGAAGTGCGCTTGTACGACCGGCTCTTCAGCCAGGCCCACCCAGACGCGGGTGGCAAAGACTTTTTAGAAAGCATCAACGCCGACAGCCTGAAGGTCGTGCGTGCCTACGTGGAGCCGTCGTTAGCCCAGGCTCAGGCCGATCAGAAGTTCCAGTTTGAACGCCACGGCTACTTTGTGGCGGATCGCCTAGACCACGCGCCGGGCAATCCGGTTTTCAACCGGGCAGTGGGACTCAAAGACAGCTGGGGAAAATAGGCAGCGGCCTGAACAATTGCTGCAAACAGGTCATCACCCTCGTGGCAATGATTGTCACGAGGCAGCGGGAGCCCTGCGAAAGAGTCCTTTTCATCAGCACCAGCCGGCAGAACGGCACATCCAAGCAACTGTCGCCGCCTTGAAGTGCAACTTGCTCACCTCAGCGGTCCAGCGGCGCACTGCTGGGTTGACTCAGAAGGTCTATCAAACTGGCGCGCAGCACTTTGGGCCGCACCGGTTTGTGCAGGATCTGCACCCCGACTTCGCTGGCTTGCGCTTCGAGCTGCGCTGACACATCGCCGGTCATCAGCAAAGCGCGCACCTGCGGCTGGCCAGTCAGCTGGGCTTGCTGACTCAGCGCTTTGATGAGTTCGAGCCCGCTGGATTCCCGATCGCCCAGGTGATAGTCGGTCACCAGCAAGTCTGGCCAGCGCAGGCTCGCGCAATGCAAGGCCTCGTTCAGGTTGTGGGCCGAGTCGACTTCACAGTCCCAGGCCGCCAGCGTTTTGCTCATGCTCACCAGCAGCAGCTCCACGTTGTCGATCACCATGACGCGCACGCCGCACAGGCGCTCGTCTTGCGCCCCGCTCACCAGGCTGGCCTGCTCCAGCGCCTGTTGAGGCGCATCCACCCGCTTCATGGCGATGCTGAACGTAGACCCCTGGCCGGGCTCAGAGCGCACACTCAACTGGTGAAAAAGCAAACTGGCGTAGCGCCGCACGATGGACAGCCCCAGCCCGAGGCCTTCGGTGCCAGCATCCGACGCGTCAAGCCGCACGAATTCCTTGAAGATCAGGTCGAGCTTGTCGGCATGAATGCCCACGCCCGTGTCACTCACCTGCACCTGCACGGTAGCCTCGTGCTCGACCAGACGAATCTCAACCCGGCCTCGGCGCGTGTACTTGATGGCGTTGGACACCAGGTTGGTCAACACACCGTAGAGCAAGACCGCGTCTGAATGAACCCAGCAGTTGGAACGCTCCACCACGAGCGTGATGCCTTTGGCACGCGCCGATGAGCCGAATTCCCCTTCCAGCCGAGCCAGAACCAGGGCCAGGCAGACCGGTCCGACGCGCGGCTGCACCAGGCCAGCATCGAGCCGGGTCAAGTCCATCAACGTGATCAAGGAAGCGCTCAAGGATTGGCTGAGCTCGTTGAGGTCCCGCAGGGTGCTCTTAACGCTCTCAAAAGAGGTATCCGCCATCGCACGTTCGGACAGCAGACCGATCGCATGGGCAGGTTGGCGCAGGTCATGGCTGACCGTGGCCAACAACCTGCTGCGGGCGCCAGCCACTTCTTGAAATTCAATATTCTTAGTCTGCAACTCGCGGGCGAGTTCGGCACTTCGGCGTGCCACTTCAAAGCCCTGCGAAATCGAATTGCGGTGGTTGTTCGCATAAAACAAATGCAAGAACAACAAGCCCAGCGCCAACAAGCTAGCACCTTGCGCATACGGGTGCTCCTGCAAATGGACGGCCCAGGCAAAACTCAGGTACACCGGCGGCGCGAAAACCAGGGAGTCAATCCACCGGCCGGACAGGCTGAACGCCATCGCACTGGCCAAAATCATCACCACCATGGTCACGCCCAACTGGGCATACAACTCCATAGAGGGCAAGACAAAAAGAGCCAGCGCGCCCAGCAGCAGGCCACTGCTGCCCTGCAGCAGAACCGACAAAACCGACCACCGCCGCAATTCCCGCGCATCAGGCTCACGGTTGTGCGGGTAAAACAGACTGATGACCCAGCGCAGGGCCAGGTAGCTGCCGCAAAGCCAAGACCAAGAGATCACCAAGGGTGCGGCGGCGGCGTCGACCTGGTAGGCCAGGTAGATCACCAAGGCCAATGAAATTGGCGTGCTCACCGCCAAGTTACGAAAGATCAGCCGCAGGTATTCGGCTTCAACGGGCGGCGGCTCGCCGCGTCGCCGCCTCAGGCTACGCAGCATGCCCTGAAGTCGCTGCCGCAGCTCAAGCATGGCGTGCGCCGTCTACCAACTCGACCAAACTGGCCCGCAAGACTTTGGGGCGAACGGGCTTGTGCAAAATCTCCACGCCCACGTCAGCCGCTCGTGCTTCGAGCTGTGCCGACACGTCACCGGTCATCAGCAAAGCGGGCAAATGCCCCCGGCCATCGCGCTGGGCTTGTGCGCGCAGTGTCTTGATGAGTTCCAAACCATCGGGTTCCCGATCGCCCAAGTGGTAGTCGCTGACCACCAGATCTGGCCACTGACGATTGGCGCACTGCAGCGCCTCGTCGATGTTATGGGCCGTCTGCACCTGGCAGTCCCAGCCGCTCAGGGTGTTGCCCATGCTCTTGAGCAGCAGTTCGACGTTGTCGATCACCAGCACATGCAAGCCGCGCAAGCTGTCCAGGTGAAGCCCCTTGCCGGCCTGGCCAACTTCCAGACCGGCGATTGGCGGCTCGACCCGCTGCAGCGCCACGCTGAAAGACGAGCCCTGGCCCGGTTGCGACTGCACGCTCAGCTGATGCGAGAGCAGGCTGGCGTAGCGGCGCACGATGGACAAGCCGAGGCCCAGACCTTCCGTGCCAGCATCGGACGCGTCCAGCCGGACAAATTCTTTGAAGATCAGGTCGAGCTTGTCTGCATCGATGCCGACGCCGGTGTCCACCACCTGGACACGCACCTCGGCAACGTCAGGAAAAACGCGAACATCCACGCGGCCCTGGCGTGTGTATTTGATGGCATTGGAGACTAAGTTAGTCAAGACACCATGCAGCAACACGGGGTCTGACTGCACCCAGCAGTCCGAGCGCTCGACCGCCAAGACCAAGCCCTTGCCCCGGGCCGATGCGGCAAACTCCGCCTCCAGTCGCGTGAGCATCAGGGGCAAAAAGACGGGAACCATGCGAGGCTGCACCAGCCCCGCATCGAGCCGAGTGAGGTCCATCAGCGTGATCAGCGAAGCGCTCAGGGATTGGCTCAACTCGTTGAGGTCGCGCAAGGTGTCTTTGACGCCGGCGAACGAGGTTTCGCCCATCGCCCGCTCGGACAGCAAGCCAATCGCATGGGCCGGTTGGCGTAAGTCGTGGCTGACAGTGGCCAACAGGCGGCTACGCGCGCTGGCTACCTCTTGAAATTCAAGGTTTTTAAACTGCAACTCACGGGCCACGTCGGCACTGCGCCTGGCCACTTCAAAACTACGCAAAATGGATTTGCGGTGGTTGTTGCCGTACACCAGATGCAGCAGGAACAAGGCCAGGGTGAGCAGGCTCACCCCTGGCGCGTAAGGGTGGTTCTGCAGTGAAACAGCCCAGGCGAAGCTCAGGTAGATAGGTGGGGCAAAAACCAGGATATCCAACCAACGACCCGACAGGCTGAACGCCGTGGCCCCTACAAAGATCAGCACCACCATGGTCGCGATCATCTGTGCATACAGGTCCAGGTGGGGCACAACAAATAAACCCAATGCGCCTAGCAGCAGGCCGTTACAGCCCTGAATCAGCAAAGACAGCAGAGACCACCATCGCAGCTCATGGGGCTCAGGGTCGCGCACCCGCGGGTAGAACAGGCTGGCTGACCAGCGCAGGCAGAGGTAGGTGCCATAAAAAGCGGCCCATACACGCACGGGATGCGCGCTGTGAGGGTCCACCTGAGCAGCCAAAAAAACCATCATGGCCAAGGAAATCGGGCTCATGACCACTACGTTGCGGAAAATCAGCCGCAAGTACTGCGCCTCTACGGAGGCCGACGCTTTTTGTCGCTCGCGCCAGCCACGAAACAGGCTCAAAAGCTGCATGACCCAGCCCGCAAGAAGGTGCTCATCAAAAAACCGATACCGCGTCCGCCGGACCACCACGGCTTTCCATTCGCAGTGACTGGCTCATCAGCGCCGGGTACGTCATCAAAGCCGGAGTTCACAGAAGGATGAAAATCGTAGTTAGGTAGCAACGAATAGGACTTAAAGAAGCCGAATGGATTCTAAATCAGCCCAACATGAGCGCGGCTGCCCATCCGGGGAGGATCACGGGGCGTCCCTTACTAGACCCGCGCGACGTGTACGCCAGTCGTCTTGCTTTAAGCTCAGCCAATGGCTCTAACGATGACCTTGCGGAACCTCACCACGCTGGCCGTGCCTGCGGTCTATCTGGTCATTGAGTTCAGCTTCAACCATCGACTGATGACGCTGACCGCCTACATGGTGGACGACAGCGTCTTGCTGGGGCTGGAGTTCTGGGGCCGCTTGCTGTCGGGCATTGGCTTGGGCTTGCTGATGTTTCGCTGGAGTCGAAACCGCTTGGGCATGAACCAGAGCGGACTGCTTACCTTGACTCGCTTGGCGCTGAGTTTGCTGCTGGGTATCGTCCTGATGTGGAACGTGCAACAGTCAATCACCTCGCATTGGGTGGACAGCGCAACCGCGGAAGACAAGCAGGTCGCCTGGGTCCTCGGATCGCTGGGGCCCCGGGCAGCAGAAGGCAAACTGACAACGCTGCAGGGTGACGCCCTGCTGCAACGCAAGCCGAACCAGCCAGAACGTCAATTGCTGGCTTCTTTGTTTGCGGCTGCCAGCTTGCACACCGAGCGGCGCCTGGAGCAAATTGCCGCCTGGGCTGGGGCTGGAGAGGTCGGTGAACTGCTCAAATGGCAAGCCTCGCTGGCGCCCGAACAGCTGGACAATGCTTTTCGCAACTTGATCATCCCGCCCCTGACGCTAGGCTTTTCATTGTTTTTCGCTCTCTTCAATTTGGCCCAACTGTCGGCGAGCCTGCTTCCCCGCATGTCTGAGGCTAGGCGCCGCTGGGCTGCCGGCTTGCTGCTCGCGCTGCTAGTGGCTCTGTCGGTCCACCACGACAGCCCGTTTTTGGACTCGCCGGGCTACCAGCGCAGCATGCAGCCCAACCTGTGGGCAGCCGACAAATCGCTGGGGCTGCTGACTGAATGGTCGTTTCGTTCTGTCGCGCTGTGGCAGCCACTTTCGGCATGGCTGCACGAGCATCCTTTGCAGGGCTTTGATTTCAACCGGCCATTCCTGGCGCCTTGACGGCAAGCGAAGACATCAAAGGCGCGGGGGCGGACCTTTTTGCACGGGGTTAGCAGTCAGCAAAGTGGCTGAATAAGCGCGCATGAATTCCTTGGCCTTGTCGGGTGTGGCTTTGAGCCATGCGCTGTAGCTGCCCTCACCCAAAATAAGGGGCATGCGCTTTTCGCTACCCGGCGTCTGGTAACGGTGCAGCAAAGCATGGCTGTTGGCGTTCACGGTGAGCATCGCATAACTGATGATCTCTTCACCGTCTTTAGCCCAGCGCTCCCACACTCCGGCCACGCCCATGGGCTTGCCATCCACACGGGCAATACGCGTCGGAACAGCTTTACCGGTGCGCCAATCGTCCTCATGAAACGCCATCAGCGGAATGATGCAGCGTTGCCCTTTGAGCCACGCATCCCTGAAGTTGGTCGAGGTGGTCAGGGTTTCGCAGCGGGCGTTGACCAGTTTGGTGGCTCTTAGTTTGGCGTCAGAAGCGGACTTGACCCAGGCGGGCACCAAACCGAATTGCCCTGGCACCAACTCGGTCGCCCGCTCCACCGGCTCAATGGTGGCGTCAGTGGCTTGAGCATCGCTCATGTCCGGCCCCGACGCCGGCCGGATAAAGAACCCAGGCCTGCGCGGCCACACATGCGTGGGCACGGGTTGCTCAGGGGCGCTGACGCGGAAAGCTTCGGGGTACAGCGCAGGCGATTGCACGCATTCGTAATAGGCACTCATGCGGGGATGCTAGCGCACCGCGCTTCCAATTCAGCGGGACACCGCAGCGCGGCGGCAATAATCCCGGCCATGCCCTCGCCCAACACCCGCCTTATCTTGCTCAACAAGCCCTATGGCGTGCTGAGCCAGTTCACACCTGAAGGGCGCTGGCGCGGGCTCAAAGATTTTTTGCCGGTGCCCGACGTTTATGTGGCCGGCCGGCTCGACGCCGACAGCGAAGGCCTGCTGCTGCTCACCAACGACGGCGCGTTGCAGGCGCGCATTGCCGACCCACGCTTCAAGATGGAAAAAACCTATTGGGTGCAGGTCGAAGGGGAGCCCGACGAAGCCGCGTTGTCTCAGCTGCGTGCAGGCGTTGCACTCAACGACGGCCTGACCCGCCCTGCCCGAGCGCTGAAGATCTCAGCACCCGCCGGCTTGTGGGAGCGGGACCCGCCGATACGGGTGCGCCAACACATACCCACCAGTTGGCTCGAATTGGGCCTACGCGAAGGCCGCAACCGGCAAGTGCGACGCATGACGGCGGCCATCGGCTTTCCCACGCTGCGCTTGGTGCGCGCCGCCGTGGGACCACATGCCCTGGGGAATTTACAGCCGGGGGCCTGGTGCGACGCGACGCCGCCCTTTCACCCCTGAGGTAGGGCCTTCTTTTTTCAGCGCCCGCTGCGCTCTGCCAAAAAACCCATCTTTCCCCGACTGGCCTGAGCCATCGGCAGGTCATCGCAGATCACGTAAAAGCGCTCCTTCAGCCGCGCATTGCCCAGGCCCGTCATCCAGGCGCGCCGCATTTCACGAGGGGGCATGTCCATCAGCCGGTCCAGCACGTCGTCACCTGGCACGGGGTCAAAGCGCTGGCCCCAGTCGTGTTCGGACAAGATGCGCCGGTACAGCTGGCCCGCGATTTTTCGAGCCGCTTCCGGGGTCGGCGCCTCGATGTTGAAGACATTCATACGGTTGAGGATGGGCGCTGGAATATGCCGCTCGTCGTTGGCCGTGGTGAACCAACTGACCTGGCTGGCGTCAATCGCCACCTCGGCAAATTCGTCGACGAAGCTTTGCGCAGTGTCGTGTTCCAGCAAGCTGTAAAGAGCGCCCAGCGGGTCGTACTGCGCGTCTGCGCTGGCTTTGTCGATCTCGTCGACCACGATCACCGGGTTGGCGTATTTCCCTTCCACCAGGGCTTCAAACACCTTGCCGGGGCGCGCACCCTTCCATTGCGACGATGAGCCCGACAGCAGCCAGCCAGCGGTCATTGAACTCATGGGCACCAAGTTCATGCCGGTGCCCAACAAGTCGGCGATTTGCCTGGCAAAGTAAGTCTTGCCAATGCCGGGCGGGCCCAGCAGCAAAATGGGCGTGAGCTCCAAATGATCCCGACTGTCCTGACTGAGGGCCAGGTGGCGCTTGACCTCATCCAGCACCTCCACAAAATTGGGCAGGCTGTCGTACAGCTCGTCCATGGCAGGCAGACCGGCGGGCTTGACGGAAAAACGCTCGGGGCCGCTTTCGAGCATGCGCTCATAGGTCTTGTAGAGCGATTCACGCTCGCGCATTTGCCCGCTACCGCGCAGCTGCACCAGCTTGCGCTCCACCTCTTCAGCGTCATAGACGCTGTGCATGTTGGCGATCGGCAACTGCATGCCGCGCGGAGGGGTTGGGCGGTGTGAAGTCATGCGCACCTCTTTGCAATGAATGGACAGACAGACATGAAGCCATGCGGTTCAACCATGCCAGAAAACCGGGCAAGAACGCAATCCCCCCAACCTACGTGACGATGACGGCCCGCCCCCTCAACGCGGTAATCCCTCGCAAACGTCGTGAAAAGGCCGTTGCATGATGATGTTGCCATTCTGAGCAGCGCGCGTGACCATCTGCGCCTGATGCTGCGCCATGAAGCTTCGGCACTCGTCATAGGTGGTCAGGGAGCGCATGCGCAGCTGATGCTCTTGCCGCTCAGCCGGCGTCATCAAAGACCAGCCGGGCGTGACGCCGTCCCCCCAGCGCTGCATGGGATCAGTCCCCCTGGGTCCTGACCCCGTGCCTGGACCCATGCCGGGACCGCTGCCGGGCATGCCGCCTGTTCCTCCGCTCGGCGGGTAAGAAGGAGACTGGGCCAGCGCGACCGTAGCGGCCACCAAGGAAACACAGCCGACGAAGAAAGACCCGACTGAAGCTTTGGAAGGATTCATCGTTCAACTCCTTTGGCGTTCTGCAACGCGGTAGTGAAAACTTCACCCTAGCGCCAGAGGGCAACGCTCACCTGTAGGCCAGCACGCCGCCCGAGCTAGCGCCGTACAGCAGGCCGCAGCACTGCAAGGAGCCCCATCCCTGCCCCACAAAAAGGGCAAGTACTCTGGGCAAGCTCAGCCTCCCTGGGCTCGCTGCCAGCGCCAGCCCCGCCAAGCGCAAGCCAGCGCCAATGTGCTGGTGAGTGCAGCCGCCCAGAAGACACTGCTCAGACCGAATCGCTCGCTCAGCAAACCGCCGCCCAAGGCGCCCGTCAGACCCGTGATGCCATAACCAATCACGGTGTAAAGCGCTTGGCCGCGTGCGCGCAAGCGGCCGGGGAAATGTTGTGACAAGAGCGCAATGCACACCGTGTGGTGCGCGGCAAACGTCAGCGCGTGCAAGGCCTGAGCGATCAGCAGCAGCCACAGCACGTCGGCCCAGGCGGCGGTAGCGAGCATGCGCAGCAGCATGGCGGCAGAACACACCATCAGCCAAGCCGTCAGGCTGAGCCGGGGCAACCAGCGCGACTGCGTGAAAAACCAGGCCACCTCCACCACCACCGACAGCGCCCACAGCAAGCCAATCATCGACTTGCCGTAACCCAGTGAATCCAGGTACAGCGAGAAAAAAGCGTAAATGCCGATGTGCGAAAGCACATGAAAAAACAGCGCCGCAAAAAACCATTGCACGGGCCGCTGGCGCAAGATCGGCCAGACGGGCACGGCCACGTTGTTGGCGGGTGCGGCTTCTTTGAGGTCCGGCAACAGCCACACGCTCACCGTCACGGCCAGCAGCGTGCCAAAGGTCCAGGAGGGAAAGTGCTGCATACCGCGCTGCTCAAACCAAGCGCCCGCGGCCAGCACGGTGACCAAGAAACCCAGCGAGCCAAACAACCGCACCCGCCCGTAGCGGCGGGCGTCAAACACCCCGCCCTGGGTGACCAGGTGCGCCATGGCCGCTTCGCTCATGGGCATCATGGCGCTGGTCTGGGTGAACATCACGACCAGCACCACAAAGAGCCAGGCCAGCCCGCCGTCAAACCACAAGCCGGCTGAAGCCACCAGCGCCACGCTGGCGCCAAAGCGCAGCAGCTTGACGCGCTCGCCGGTGCGGTCGCTCAGCCAGCCCCAGCCATAGGGCGCCAAGAGCCGTGTGCCGGACTGCACAGCCAAGAGCAGACTGATCGTGACCAGCCCCAGGCCCATGTCTTTGAGCCACAGCGGCAGATAGGGATTGAAAAAGCCGATGTGCGCAAAATAGCTCGCCGACAGCGCGGCAAACGGCGCCAAAGGCCGACGGCTGCTCATGCGGGGAGTGGCTTAGTGAGCAGCGGGGGAGGCGCCAGGAATGCGCGGCGACTCCACGCGCACGTCCCCGCATTGAGCGCGGTGCGCCAACACATGCTCCATCACCACCAGGGCCAGCATGGCCTCGGCAATCGGTGTGGCGCGTATGCCCACGCAGGGGTCGTGCCGCCCCTTGGTGACCACGCTGGTGCTCTGGCCGGCTACGTCAATCGATTCCCGCGGTGTGATGATGGAACTGGTCGGCTTGATCGCGATCGAGACTTCCAGGTCTTGGCCGGTGCTGATGCCGCCCAACACGCCGCCTGCGTTGTTGCTTTTAAAGCCTTGCGGCGACAAGGAGTCGCCATGCACCGTGCCGCGCTGGCTGACGCTGGCAAAGCCGGCGCCAATCTCTACACCTTTGACGGCGTTGATGCCCATCATGGCGTAGGCAATGTCGGCATCGAGCTTGTCAAACAGCGGCTGGCCCAGGCCCACCGGCAGACCGGTGGCGACCACGCGAATGCGGGCGCCGCACGAGTCACCGTCTTTGCGCAGCGCAGTCATGTAAGCCTCCAGCGCCGATACGTCGGCCACTGGGGCAAAGAAGGGGTTGTGGGGCACATGATCCCAAGACTCGAAAGGAATGCTGACGTCGCCGATTTGCGTCATGCAGCCTTTGAAACTGATGCCATGCTGCTGGGACAGCCACTTCTTGGCCACCGCCCCGGCGGCCACCATGGGCGCCGTGAGGCGGGCGGAAGACCGGCCACCACCGCGTGGGTCGCGCAGGCCATATTTGTGCAGGTAGGTGTAGTCGGCATGACCCGGGCGAAAGGTCTCAAGGATGTTGCCGTAGTCTTTGCTGCGCTGGTCGGTGTTCTGGATCAGCAGGCAAATCGGCGTGCCGGTGGTTTTGCCTTCGTAGACACCCGACAAGATTTGCACGGCATCGGGCTCGTTGCGCTGGGTCACAAAGCTGCTGGTGCCTGGGCGACGCCGATCCAGGTCGCCCTGAATGTCCGCCTCGCTCAGCGCCATGCCAGGGGGGCAGCCGTCAATCACGCAGCCAATGGCCGGTCCGTGGGATTCACCGAAGTTGGTGACTGCAAAGAGATGTCCGAAGGTATTGCCGCTCATGGCTCTGGATTATCCCTGAGCGCTGAGCCCTTCTTGCTGGGGCGTCGTCAGAGGGTCTCAGGCCTGTTTTGGCGAGAACTTGGTCAGCGGATTACAGCGCTCAGAGCTGTTCTGGCGAGGGACTCGGGGATGGGGTAGGGGCCGGCCCCTCATGCTCGGGTACGAGAAATCGGGACCGTCCCCTACCCCATCCCCTCGCCGTCTTGGCATGCCGCGAGCTTGGATTCGCCAGCCCGGGGCGCGATGGGTGTTTTGTTCAATCGAGGCACTCTAGCCCTATCGCGTCGGTCACTCTTCGCACCCGGCTCCTACAAACGCAGGCCCGAACGACCCCAAGTTGCCAGCCGGGTCAGCGTCGGCGGCCGATTTCTCGTACCCGAGCATGAGGCCGCCGGCGCTGACCCGGATGGCAACCAGCGCAAGAAAAAATCCCCGAACGAGCGAGGTCCGCAACCACCAAAAGAAAAGGCCCCAAAAGGAGCCTTTGTCTTGTTCGCTGAATCCTCAGCCTTGTTTGGTTTCAGCCTCGGCCTCTGCCGGCCAATCGCGGATGTAGGCCTTGAGCATTTGGTTCTCGAAGTTCTGGCTGTCCACCACCGCCTTGGCCACGTCGTAAAGGCTGATCACGCCCATCAGCATTTTTTGGTTCATGACCGGCATGTAGCGTGCGTGGCGCTCCAGCATCATGCGGCGCACTTCGTCGAGCTCAGTCTCGGAAGTGCAGGTCAAGGGATGGTCGTCCATGGCGGTGCGAACCAACGTGCTGCCGATGGTGCCGCCGTTTTTGACGATGCAGGCAATCACCTCCCGGAAAGTCAGCATGCCGACCAAGTCGCCGTGCGACATGACCACCAGGGACCCGATGTCCTTCTCGGCCATGATCTCCACCGCCTTGGACAGTGGCTCGTCCGGCTGAGCCGTGAACAGCGTGCTGCCCTTGACGCGAAGAATGTCGGCTACCTTCATGTTTATCTCCCAAAAACGTACGACCAATATAGCCCACAATCTAGTGGACGAGCGAGCGGGATCGCCACATTTTTTGGAGACAACATGGCTGGTTACGCCGACCCCGGATTTGACACCTTGGCCTTGCATGCCGGCGCCGCGCCCGACCCGGCCACAGGCGCGCGGGCCGTGCCGATTCACCTGAGCACCTCCTTTGTTTTTGAGTCCAGCGACCAGGCGGCCAGCCTCTTTAACCTGGAGCGTGCGGGCCACGTTTACTCCCGCATCAGCAACCCGACCAATGCCGTGCTGGAGCAGCGCATTGCTGCGCTTGAAGGCGGCATTGGAGCCATCGCCACAGCCAGCGGGCAGGCCGCGCTGCACTTGGCGATTGCCACGCTCATGGGCGCGGGCTCGCACATCGTGGCCAGCACCGCGCTCTACGGCGGCTCCCACAACCTGCTGCACTACACACTCAAACGCTTTGGCATTGACACAACCTTCGTGGCACCGGGTGACTTGCAGGCTTGGCAAAACGCCGTGCAGCCCAACACCAAGCTCTTCTTTGGCGAGACCGTGGGCAACCCTGGGCTGGACGTGCTGGACATCTCGGCCGTTTCCAAAATAGCGCACCAAGCCGGCGTGCCGCTGCTGGTGGATTCCACGCTGACCACGCCCTGGCTGATGAAGCCGTTTGAGTTGGGCGCTGATTTGATCTGCCACTCCGCCACCAAGTTTTTGTCCGGCCACGGCACGGTGATTGGCGGCTTGCTGGTCGACAGCGGCGCGTTTGATTGGGAACGAAGCGGCCGTTTCCCTGAACTCAGCCAGGCTTATGACGGCCTTCACCACATGGTGTTCACCGAAGAAAGCACGGTCGGCGCCTTCTTGCTGCGTGCCCGCCGCGAAGGCCTGCGCGACTTTGGCGCCTGCATGAGCCCGCACACCGCCTGGCTGATCTTGCAAGGCATTGAAACCTTGCCGCTGCGCATGGCGCGGCACATCAGCAACACCGACCAAGTGGTGGACTTTTTGGCGGCACACCCGATGGTCAGCCGTGTCGGCCATCCGCGCCTGCCCACGCACCCCAGCCATGCGTTGGCCCAGCAGTTGCTGCCCAAGGGCGCCGGGTCGGTGTTCAGCTTTGACTTGCGCGGCAACCGCGAGCAAGGCAAAGCCTTCGTGGACGCGCTCAAGGTCTTCAGTCATTTGGCCAATGTGGGGGACTGCCGCTCGCTGGTGATTCACCCGGCCAGCACCACGCATTTCCGCATGAGCGATGAAGCCTTGGCGGGCGCGGGCATCAGCCAGGGCACCATCCGCCTGAGCATTGGCTTGGAAGACCCGGCCGATTTGATAGACGACTTGAAGCGCGCCTTGAAAGCAGCTGAAAAAGCTGCGCCCACAGGAGCTTGACCATGGAATTGCTCGTTCATGGCGCCCGCACCTATTGCTACACCGGCGGCAAAGCCTTTGAGGCGACTCAACCTACGGTGGTGATGATTCACGGTGTGCTGCACGACCACAGCGTGTGGATCTTGCAAAGCCGCTACCTGGCCCAGCACGGCTGGAACGTTCTGGCGGTGGACCTGCCAGGCCATTGCCGCAGCCAGGGCTCGGCACCCGCCAGCGTGGAAGAAGCGGCCGACTTCATTGCCGCCCTGTTGGACGCAGCGCGCGTGGCCCGCGCTGCCCTGGTCGGCCACAGCTGGGGCTCGCTGATCGCTTTGGAAACGGCATCGCGCTTGAAAGACCGCATCAGCCACCTGGCGCTGATCGGCACAGCTTTTCCCATGAAGGTCTCGCCCGCTTTGCTGGACACCGCGCTGAACCAGCCCGAGCGGGCGATTCAAATGGTCAATGTGTTTTCTCGCAGCACCTTGGCGCCGCCGCCCTCGGCGCTCGGCCCCGGCACCTGGGTGCACGGCACGGGCGTGGCTTTGAACCGGCGCGTCCTGGCCAGCAACCCAGAGGTCAATGTTTTTCATCGGGGCTTTCAAGCTTGCGACAAATACCAGCGCGGGTTGGAGGCCATGACCGAAGTGCGTTGTCCGACGCTGTTTTTATTAGGCCAACTCGACCAGATGACGCCACCTTCAGCAGCCCAAGGGCTGATCAAGACCGCAGAAGCTGCAAACGGTGCGAATGTGACAGTCAAACGCCTGCCGGTGGGCCATCATCAAATGCTGGAAGCGCCCGAGGCTACCTTGATGGCCTTGCAAGAATTCTTAAAAGCCTGAATCAAAAGCGCCGCACCCAAAAGAAGGAGACCAGCCCATGAACGACACCACCGCCAGGCCCGAGAGCGAACCCGCCACGATCAGCAGCTTCGCCGAGTTTTATCCCTTCTATTTGAGCGAACACAGCAACCGAACCTGCCGGCGCCTGCATTTCGTGGGCTCAACGCTGTCCTTGATTTGCCTGGCGATGCTGATCGCCACCGGCCGGCCGCAGTACCTGCTGTATGGCTTGCTGTGCGGCTACGGCATGGCCTGGATCGGGCATTTCGGCTTTGAGAAAAACAAGCCCGCCTCGTTCAAGCGGCCGCTCTACAGCTTCATGGGCGACTGGGTGATGTACCGCGACATCTGGATAGGCCGCGTCAAGATCTGAAGCAGCCAAGGGTCAGGTCAAAGCACTTCCCGCAGCCGAGTACCCGTCCAGCCTGAACGCTGCCACAGTTTTCCGGTGGCATCCGTCTTGTCCAGCAGCAAGGCCGTCAGCAGCGGCTCCAACGGGGTTTGCTCCGGGTCAGCCAACAAAATGAAGTTGGGCTCCTGGTCTGCCCCGCTGTCCACCAACTCGCCAATCCATTCCAGGCTGATCAGCGCATCCAGCACCGGTTCGAGTTGCACCGCATCAACCTTGAGCGCTTGTGCCATGGCCGATGCGCCCAGGCCGCGCCGCTGGGTCTGCCGCGTGGCGTCCAGCAGGCTCAGCGCCTCCAGTGCCAGTTGAAACGTCCAGCCGTGCGCTTTGCTGCGGCGGTGTACCCCGGCCAGCAGGCTGGGCAAGTAAGCCGTGATCACCGCGCCCACCAGCACGATGATCCAGGCCATGTAAATCCAGATCAGCAAAATCGGCACGGTGGCAAACGCGCCGTAGACCATGGAATACGTCGGCACCGACGCCAGGTAAATCGCCAGCACTTTCTTGGCCACCGCGATGCCGATGGCCACGAACAAGCCACCCGTCCAGGCGTGGCTCCACTTCACGTAGGTGTTGGGCATGTAGTGGTAGAGGGCGGCCATGCCGCCGGCCAGCGACAGAAATTCCAGGGCATCCACCACGAACTGCACCAGCGCCGACGGCGCGCCGGCTGCGCCACGCACGAAGGGCAAGAGGTACGAGGTGGCCGCCAGGCTGGCGCCCATCAACAGCGGCCCCAGCGTGACGGCCGCCCAATAGATCAATACCCGCTGGGCAAAGGGGCGCGGCTGGCGCACCCGCCAAATGCCGTTGAGCGTACGGTCGATGGTAAAAACCATGGCCACCGCTGTCATGGCCAGCACGCCCAGCCCCACGATGCCCAGCTTGTTGGCCTGCCGCGTGAACTGCGTCAGGTAGCCCAGCACCTGGCGGGCGATGTTGTCGGGAATCAGGCTCTCCAGCAACCAGGACTGCAATGCTCCCTGCAACTTGGCGAACATGGGAAAGGCCGTGAAGATGGCCAGCGCCACGGTGAAAAACGGCACCAGCGCAATTGAGGTGGTGAAGGTCAGGCTGCTGGCGGTCAGGCCCATGCGGTCGTCACGGAAGCGGTCACGCAAAGTCATAGCGGTTTCGCGCCAGGGAAAGCGGGACAAATTGCCCCAGAGCTGCTGCACATTCATAGCCCGGTATCATGCCACCGCATGAACAAAACCCGCCAAATCGACCTCACCCGCTGGCTTGCCACGGCCAGCCTGTCAGGCCTCATTGTGCTGGGCCTGGCTTGGGAGATGTGGCTGGCGCCGCTGCGCCCCGGTGGCTCGCTCCTGGCCCTGAAAGTTTTGCCATTGGTGCTGCCGCTGGCCGGCGTGCTGAAAAACCGCATGTACACCTACCGCTGGCTCAGCCTCTTGGTGTGGCTGTACTTCACCGAAGGCGTGGTCCGCGCCTGGAGCGACAAGGCGCCGGGCAACTACCTGGCCATGGGCGAAGTGGCGCTGTGCCTCGCGCTGTTTGTCGCTTGTGCGATGCACGTGCGTGTTCGATTAAAGAAGCCCGCTGAAACGGCTGAAGCTGCTTCGTGAGCCGTGCGCTCTGCCCTTCTAGAACAACCGATCATGACGCTTAACGCTTCCACCGCTTCCGCCCTCATCAACACGCTGCGACACATCTGCGGCGAGGCTAACGTGCTGACCCATGAAGATCCGGGCGCAGACCTGACCCCGTGGGAGCAAGACTGGCGCAAGCGCGTCAAAGGGTTGGCGCTGGCCGTGGTGCGGCCAGGCAACACCGCAGAAGTGGCTGCCGTCGTGAAGGCTTGTGCGGCAGCTCGCACGCCTATCGTTCCGCAAGGCGGCAACACCGGCTTGGTGGTCGGCGGTGTACCCGATGGCTCGGGCACACAAATCGTGCTGAGCATGACGCGCATGAGCGCCGTGCGCGCCATCGACCCCGCCAACCTGACCATCACCGTGGAAGCCGGGTGTGTGCTACAAAACCTGCAAGCCGCGGCCGAGCAAGCCGGCTTTTTGTTTCCGCTGAGCCTGGGCGCCGAGGGCAGCTGCACGATTGGCGGCAACCTGGGCACCAATGCCGGCGGCACGCAAGTCGTGCGCTATGGCAATACGCGCGAGCTGTGCCTGGGCCTGGAGGTGGTGACGGCGCAAGGCGAGGTCTGGCACGGCCTGTCCGGCCTGCGCAAAGACAACACGGGCTACGACCTGCGCAACCTCATGATCGGCAGCGAAGGTACGCTGGGCATCATCACCGCGGCGACCATGAAGCTCTACCCACAGCCGGCCGCGCAGCTCACCGCTTGGGCTGCCGTGCCCAGCATGGAAGCAGCCGTGGCGTTGCTGGGTCTGGCGCATCAACGCCTCGGGCCTGAACTCACCGGCTTTGAAGTCATGGGCCAGTACGCCCTGGGCTTGGTGGACAAGCACTACCCGCAGCTGCGCGTGCCGCTCTGGAAAGACACGCCCTGGTGCGTGCTGCTGGAAAACTCGGACAGCGAAAGCGAAGCCCACGCCCGCAGTCAGTTTGAAGCCCTGCTCGAAGCGGCCCTGGAACAAGGCTGCGTGACGGACGCCGTGGTGGCCGAAAACCTGACCCAGGCGCACGGCCTGTGGCATATCCGCGAAAGCATCACGCTGGCCCAAGCCGACGAGGGCCTGAACATCAAGCACGACATCAGCATTGCGGTGTCCAGCATTCCGGCCTTTTTGGCAGAGACCGACGCCCTGCTGGTGCGCGAAATCCCCGGCGTGCGCCTCGTGGACTTTGGCCACCTGGGCGACGGCAACCTGCACTACAACGTGCAAGCCCCCGAAGGCTCAGATGAAAAAGCGTTTTTGCGAGATTTTGAAGACAAGGTGAACACCCTGGTGTTCGACCAAGTGACCAAATTCGGCGGCTCCATCAGCGCCGAACACGGCGTGGGCGAGCTCAAGGTCGGCAAGTTGCCGCTTTATAAAGACCCCACGGCCCTGGCCATGATGCGCGCCGTCAAGCAAGCGCTCGACCCGCTGAACTTGATGAATCCGGGGCGGGTGTTGGAGGCCTGAGAGCGCGGCGACGAGCAGGAAGAGCCCTCACCCCTGCCCTCTCCCACAGGGAGAGGGAGTCGAACCGGGGACGAAGAGTCCATCTCTCTTGCTCCCTCGCCCCTCTGGGGAGAGGGCGGGGGTGAGGGGCACGCGCTGTTAGCGGTGTAAGCGCAACTCGCCGCACCCGGCTCAAGGATTTCAGCCCTGCGCCAACTTGGCAGCCAACCGCTCCAAGCGTCCCTTGTAAGTGACCGCGTCGAACGGACGACGCGCCAGGCCAGTGTCCACCGCTGCTTGCGCCACACGGGCCGATACGCTCACCAGCAAGCGGTCGTCCAGCAAGGTCGGCAGCAGTTTGTCTTTGCCAAAAGCTGCATCGGCACGGGCCAGATCGGCCAGAGCCAGCACGGCGGCTTGCTTCATGGCTTCGTTGATTTGCGAAGCGCCCACGTCGAGTGCTGCGCGGAACAAATACGGGAAGCACAGCGCGTTGTTGACCTGGTTCGGGTAGTCCGAACGACCAGTCGCGGTGATGGCATCGGGCACGGCGGCGGCGACCAGCTCGGGACGAATTTCGGGCTCCGGGTTGGCCAGACCAAAGATGACGGGCTTGGCTGCCATGCTGCGGACCATGGCTTGGTCGACCACGCCGGGACCGGACAGGCCCAAGAACACGTCGGCGCCTTTCAGGGCTTCGGCCAGGTTGCGCGCAGCGGTGTCGCGCGCCCACACGGCTTTTTCGCCGTCGTCGCCCTTGGCGCCGCGGCCCTTATGAATCACGCCTTTGGAGTCGCAGACCAAGGTGTTTTCTTTCTTCAGGCCCAGGCCGACGAGCAACTCCAGGCAGGCCACGGCAGCAGCGCCCGCGCCGTTGCACACCAGGCGAATGTCTTCGAGCTTCTTGCCTTGCAAATGCAGGGCATTCATCAGGCCAGCGGCGACCACGATAGCGGTGCCGTGCTGGTCGTCGTGAAAAACGGGAATCGGCAGCCGGCTGCGCAGCGCACGCTCAATCACAAAGCACTCGGGCGCCTTGATGTCTTCGAGGTTGATGCCACCAAACGTGGGGTGCAAGCTGGCAATGGTCTCGATCAGCTTGGCCGGGTCGGACTCGTCAATCTCGATGTCGAACGCATCAATGCCAGCAAAGCGCTTGAACAGCACAACCTTGCCTTCCATCACCGGCTTGCCGGCCAGCGCGCCGATATTGCCCAGGCCCAGCACAGCCGAGCCGTTGGTGATGACCGCCACCAGGTTGCCCTTGGCCGTGTACTCGTAGGCCAGGGCTGGGTCGCGCGCGATTTCCACACAGGGCACAGCCACGCCGGGCGAATAGGCCAGCGACAAATCATCCTGGGTGGCGACGGGACGGGTGACCTTGATCTCGATCTTGCCGCCAATGTCGTCTTGGTGTTGAGGGCGGTGGTAGTCCAGCGCGGCCGCTTGCTCGGCCGAGTGGGCGGGCGCGGGGGTGCTGGCTTCAGCGATGCCGTCGGTGGAAAGCGGGGCTTTGTACATGGTTGTCTCCTGAGGGCTGGACTGGTTTTGCTGACGAAAACTGACGAGGGCCGTCATTTTGATCCGTTTTGACACGTTTTGGCACACAGCTTGTATTGCCCTGAGTTCGGGCAGTTGTGACCGCGACAGCACGAATCGCAGGAATCGGGGAAATCGCCAAAATTGGCGCCACTTCACAACAAGTTCCCTGCCGACGCTGCAGCGCCGGCCGGGCACCCGGTGGCGACCTACAATTTGTTCAGATTTCTCGACTCCTTTTTTTCTTTCCTGGACCGTGACATGCCCCACCCGCTGCGCTCGCAATACGAAGACTTCATGCGCCACGTCAACACCAATGGCGTCTTCAAGGCCGACCGCACCGGCACCGGCACCAAGAGCGTGTTTGGCTACCAGATGCGCTTCGATTTGAACGAAGGCTTCCCGCTGGTGACCACCAAGAAAGTGCACCTGAAATCCATCGTGCTGGAACTGCTGTGGTTTCTCAAGGGCTCGAGCGACAACAACTGGCTTAAGGAGCGCGGCGTCACGATCTGGAACGAATGGGCCCGCGAGGACGGCGACCTGGGCCCGGTGTACGGCGTGCAGTGGCGCAGCTGGCCCACGCCCGACGGCGGCCACATCGACCAGATCAGCGACGTGCTCAACACCCTCAAGACCAACCCGGATTCGCGCCGCATCATCGTCAGCGCCTGGAACGTGGCCGACCTGTCCAAGATGGCGCTCATGCCTTGCCACGCGTTCTTTCAGTTCTACGTGGCGCCTGCGCAAACGCCCGGCGGGCGCGGTAAATTGAGCTGCCAGCTTTACCAGCGCAGCGCCGATATTTTCTTGGGTGTGCCCTTCAACATTGCCAGCTACGCCCTGCTGACGCACATGGTGGCGCAGCAGTGCGATCTGGACGTGGGCGACTTCATCTGGACCGGCGGTGACTGCCACATCTACAGCAACCACCAAGAACAAGTGGACCTGCAACTCAGCCGCACGCCCCTGACCTACCCTACGCTGAACATCTTGCGCAAGCCGGCCTCGCTGTTTGACTACGCGTTGGAAGACTTTGAGTTCCCCGACTACCAGCACCATCCGGCCATCAAGGCCCCGGTGGCGGTGTGACCACGGCGAACTTCTGACATGACCCGCATCAACCTGATTTACGCTCGCGCTGCCAACGGCGTGATTGGCCTGAACAACGCCATGCCCTGGCATTTGCCGGAAGACCTGGCGCACTTCAAGCAGCTCACGCAAGGCTGGCCAGTCGTGATGGGGCGCAAGACCTGGGACTCACTGCCCCCGCGCTTTCGTCCGCTCCCTGGCCGCACGAACGTCGTCATCACGCGGCAAGTCGATTGGTCACAAACCGGCGCCCTGCGCGCCGGCAGCTTGGACGAGGCGCTGGCCTTGTGCGCAGAGGCGCAGGAAATCTGGGTTATGGGCGGCGCACAAATTTATGCGCTGGCTGAGCCACTGGCCCAGCGCATCGAAGTCACCGAAATCGAGAAGGACTTTGACGGCGACGCCTGGGCGCCCAACTTGGGCACGGCGTGGCAGGAGACCGCCCGCGTGCGCCAAGTGGCGGCCAGCGGCCTGCCCTACAGTTTTGTGACCTTGGAGCGGCGCTAAAAAAACGCCCGTGGGCTTTGCTTTACGCCTCGGCCCCTGACACGGCTGACACCGCTGGCACAGCACGGGCCAGTGCCATCACCTCGCGCGGCGGCAGGCTTTTGAGCTTGTGGTCGCTCCAGACCTGACGCCAGCGCCGTGACCCCGGCAGGCCGTGACGCAGACCCAGCATGTGGCGCGCAATAGTGCTCCAGGGCGTGCCGTGCAAAGCAGCTTCGCGCTCCATATAGTCCACCATCTGCGCCTCGACCGCTTCCCGCGTCAGATCGGCGGCCCAGGTGTCCCCCCAAAACTCAGCATCCCAAGAGGCCAGCCACCAGGGGTTGTGATAAGCCTCTCGGCCGATCATCACCGAGTCCACGGCTTGGAGTTGTTCATGCACCTGCGCCGTCTGGGTGATGCCGCCGTTCACGCCAACCACCAGGTGCGGAAAGTCTTTTTTCAGCTGGTGCACCAAGGCGTAGCGCAGCGGCGGAATCTCACGATTTTCCTTGGGTGACAAGCCCTTGAGCCAAGCGTTGCGGGCATGGACGATGAACGTGCGGCAACCCGCCTCGCTGACCTGCCCCACAAAGTCGCGCACAAAGCCGTAGCCTTCGTTCTGGTCAATGCCGATCCGGTGCTTGACCGTCACGGGCAGGCTGACCGCATCCACCATAGCTTTGACACCGTCAGCCACCAGGGCCGGCTCGGCCATCAGGCACGCGCCAAAGGCGCCGCGCTGCACCCGCTCGCTGGGGCAACCGCAATTGAGGTTAATCTCGTCGTAAGCCCACTGCTCGCCCAAGCGCGCGGCCTGCGCCAAGTCAGCCGGCTCGCTGCCGCCCAGTTGCAAGGCCACCGAGTGTTCTTCGGTGTTAAAGCGCAAATGCCGGGGCACGTCGCCATGCAGCAAAGCGCCCGTGGTCACCATCTCGGTGTAGAGCAAGGCGTGCCGCGACAGGAGCCGATGGAAATAACGGCAATGCTTATCGGTCCAGTCCATCATGGGGGCGACGGACAGGCGGGCGTAGGCAGCGGTGGTGGGGCGAGTGGTCAAACGGCGGCGATGAAATGGAGCAGTGCCGCATTTTCTCACCCTCGGGCCGATCCTCAGGCACGCTATTCCCGCGGGTTGTTGCCCGCGATGCCCAGCACCGACTTGATCAAGAGTTGCACATGCTCCAACTCGTCAACCAATCGGTCCACGGTGGGCATGTCCTTTTCCGGCTGGGCGAGCAGCGTTTCCATCGATTCGCGCAGATCGGTGTAGCGTTGCTGAAGCTCAGGCAAGCTCGGGGCCGCCGCGGCCTCTTGCGCCCAACCCGAGGCGCTACCGGCCTGCGATTCAGGCAAAGCGCGGATGCGGCTTGCTGCGTCGGCGCGAAGGCGTGGGCGACTCGGACGGCTCGCGGGGGCCCGAAGGGGTTTCTGGGTTGGGCAAGAGTTTGAAGATAGTCATGTGAACAGCTCCCTTTTTAAAATCTATAAACAGCATCAGGTTCAGCGCGATGCGGGCAAGTCAGCAAACGGCAGGTCCGCGCTGATCAACATGGCGGCAGTCAGCATCAGGCTGACCACCAGGCAATACACCAGCAGCGACCCGGTCACGCCCAAGGCATGAAGGTTCGCGTCCCCGTCGTGCGTGAACACCTGCAAAAGACCGGGCCAATGAAAGTTCATCGTCGTTCCCCAAAAAAATGGTGAATGCCACCTGCACTGTGTGCCGTGTCTGCCCGCCCCCCTACCTGCTCTGCTCTCTGATGCTTTGAATCATGGCAAGCCCACCGCTGCTCAGCTATCAGCCAAACGGTGCGCTGCGTGTCAGCCTGCGCTTACAGATGAGGAAAAAAGGCGCTGGACTACAGGCACTGCTTGAGGTCACCGACCAGCGGCTAGGCGCTACCCAACTAGGGTGGAAGACCGAACTGCTTGGGAGCCTGCTGCGATGAGACCTTTTCAGATGGAGCGCAAGATGCTCACCCTAGGCGGCGCCTTTTACCCCAAGGGCTATGTGTTCGCCATGTTTGCCAACGAGGATCAGGCGCGGCAGGCGGCGCAAGCGCTGGCCGAGCAAGGCTTTGACGAGTCAGAGGTGATGCACCCGCCGCCTGCGACCATCCTGAGCGAGATCGCCCGGGCGCATGGCACGTCCGATCTGCCATTGCCTTCGGTTGGGACCGAGGGCGAGAACGTGCGCAAGTACGCGGCCCTGGCGCGGGAAGGCCAGCATGCGCTGATGGTGCATGCCCCCAAGGACGAAGACACGCAAAGGGTGCTGGCTGCGCTCAAGGACGTGCCGTTTTCTTATGCGCAGAAATACCACCTGCTGGCGATTGAGGATTTGGAGCAGGAATGAAGAACCAGACGTAAAAAAACCCGCTTCGGATGAAGCGGGTTGAATGCCTTGGCGATAAAGGAGGCTTTCATAGAGCCCCCGTCCCTGCCTTCCCCCGGCGGGGGAAGGAGCAAGACCGAGCGCGGGAAGCCGTTAGCCCATGTGCAGGCCGCCATTGAGCGAGAAGTCAGCTCCAGTGGCGTAGCCGCCTTCGTCCGAAGCGATCCAGGAAATGATGGAAGCGATTTCTTCGGGGGTGCCCAGGCGCTTGGCCGGAACGCCCGAAACAATCTTTTCCAGCACGTCCGGGCGAATCGCCTTGACCATGTCCGTGCCGATGTAGCCGGGGCTAACGGTGTTGACGGTCACGCCTTTGCTGGCCACTTCTTGCGCCAGCGCCATGGTGAAGCCGTGCAAGCCGGCCTTGGCCGTGGAGTAGTTGACCTGGCCGAACTGGCCTTTTTGACCGTTTACCGACGAGATGTTGATGATGCGGCCGAAGTTGGCTTCGATCATGCCTTCGATGACCTGCTTGGTCACGTTGAACATGCTGTCCAGATTGGTCGAGATCACGGCGTCCCAGTCGGCCTTGCTCATTTTGCGGAATTGGCCGTCGCGGGTGATACCGGCGTTGTTGACCAGCACGCTGATCGGGCCATGTTCGGCCTTGACCTTGTTGAAGGCGTCAACCGTGGAGTCCCAATCGCCCACATTGCCGACTGACGCGTAGAAGGTGTAGCCCAGCGCTTTTTGTTCGTCCAGCCATTTGGCGTGATCGCGGGTCGGGCCGCAGCCTGCAATGACGGTGAAGCCGTCTTTGTGCAAGCGCTGGCAAATAGCGGTTCCAATGCCGCCCATGCCGCCGGTCACGTACGCAATTTTCTTAGTCATGTCTCAACTCCTCTGTGGTGGTTAGTTATCGTTGGTCTATCGTTCAGATTCTCCACAGGTGAGCCCAGGTATTTCTAAGTGGGCTCACCGTTTTCAAGCGGATTCAGCGCTCCAGCGTCAGGGCCACGCCCATGCCGCCGCCAATGCACAAGCTGGCAATGCCTTTCTTGGCGTCGCGCCGGGCCATCTCGTGCAAGAGCGTGACCAAGATGCGGCAACCGGACGCACCGATCGGGTGGCCAATGGCAATGGCGCCGCCATTGACGTTGACCTTGCTGGTGTCCCAGCCCATTTCTTGGTTCACGGCGCAGGCCTGCGCGGCAAAGGCTTCGTTGATCTCCAGCAAGTCCAGGTCTTGCGCTTTCCAGCCAGCGCGCTGCAGCGCCTTGGTGGACGCAGGCACCGGGCCCATGCCCATGAAAGCCGGGTCCAGGCCGCTGGTGGCGTAGCTGGCAATGCGGGCCAAAGGCTTGAGACCCAGGGCGGCGGCTTTCTTGGCGGTCATGACCATCACGGCGGCGGCGCCGTCGTTGATGCCCGAGGCGTTGCCAGCCGTCACGCCACCGGCTTTGTCAAACGCGGGGCGCAGGCCCGCCAGGCCTTCGGCATTGCTCTTGCGGTTGATGAATTCGTCGGCCGCAAAAACAATCGGATCGCCCTTTTTCTGGGCAATCGAGAACGGCACGATCTCGTCCTTGAACTTGCCAGCGTCTTGGGCGGCAGCGGCTTTTTGCTGGCTGGCCAGCGCCAGTGCGTCTTGCGCTTCGCGGCTGATGCCGTATTTCTTGGCCACGTTTTCAGCCGTGATGCCCATGTGGTACTGGTTGTAAACATCCCACAGGCCGTCAACGATCATGGAGTCGACCATCTTCCAGTCACCCATGCGCTGGCCGTCGCGCGAGCCGTTCAACACGTGCGGCGAAGCGCTCATGTTTTCCTGGCCGCCCGCGATCACGATCTCGCTGTCGCCCGTGGCGACCGATTGCGCGGCCAACATCACGGCTTTGAGGCCCGAGCCGCAAACGGCGTTGATGGTCAGGCCCGGCACGGCGTGCGGGAAACCGGCTTTGACCACGGCCTGCCGGGCTGGGTTTTGGCCAGCGCCAGCGGTCAACACCTGGCCCATGATGACTTCGCCCACTTGGTCGGCAGACAGACCCGAGCGCGCTATCAACGCTTGCAGCACGGCGGCGCCTAGCTCAGTGGCTGGTGTCTTGGCCAAGCTACCGCCGAATTTGCCCACGGCGGTGCGAGCTGCCGAAACGATGACGATGTCTTCCATACTTCCCTCTTCCTTTTTGATGAGATGGGCCTCACGGCAAACGCTTGCCGTGAAACCCGCGACAAGAAAGCTGCTCCTGGGGTATCAGCTTTCAAACATGTGGCGCAAACCCCAGCGGGTTCAGGCCTTGGCCTTGACGTAGCGGCCCGGTGCCGGCTCGATGGCCTTGAATTTCTTGTTGCCATAGCCCTTAGGCGCGGCGATTTGCTTGCCGGCCTGGGCCTTGAGCCAGCCCGACCAATCGGTCCACCAGCTGCCTGGGTGCTCTTTGGCAGCTTTGAGCCAGTCGGCGTGCGAGGCGGGCAGCTTGTCGTTGGTCCAGAAAGAGCGTTTTTTCTTCGCAGGTGGGTTGATCACGCCGGCAATGTGGCCCGAGGCGCCCATGACAAAACGCTTCTTGCTTGGCAAAACCTGGGTGCTGGCATAAGCCCCACCGATGGGGACGATGTGGTCTTCGCGCGAGCCGTAAATGTAAGTTGGCATGTCCAACTGGCGCAGGTCGACCTTTTGGCCGCAGACCTTGAGCTTGCCGGGCTTGGCCAAGTTGTTCTCGAAATAGGTATTGCGCAAATACCAGGCGTAAAAAGGACCGGGCAGGTTGGTGGAGTCGCTGTTCCAGTAGAGCAGGTCAAAAGGCGGCGGGGTTTCGCCCTTGAGGTAGTTGCCCACCACGTAGTTCCACACCAAATCATTGGGCCGCAGAAAGCTGAAGGTGGAAGCCAGGTCTTGGCCCTTGAGCAAACCGCCCTGCCCCATCTGCATTTCACGGAATTTCACCGCCGCCTCGTCGATGAAGATGTCCAGAATTCCGGTGTCTTTGAAGTCCAGCAAGGAAGTCAGGAAGGTCACGCTGGCCACCGGCTTTTCGCCGCGCGCGGCCAGCACAGCCAGCGCGGTGGCCAAGATCGTCCCGCCAACGCAAAAACCCAGCGCATTGAGCCGGGGGGCACCCGTGATCTCGCGCGTGACCTCGATCGCCTTGATCGCAGCTTGCTCAATGTAGTCGTCCCAAGTCTTGTCCTGCATGGACTCGTCGGGGTTGCGCCAGCTGACGACAAAAGTCCGGTGGCCTTGCGCCACGGCGTAGCGGATCAGTGAGTTCTCGGGCTGCAGGTCCAGGATGTAGAACTTGTTGATGCAAGGTGGCACCAGCAGAAATGGCTTTTCATAGACCTTGGCGGTGAGCGGCTTGTATTCGAGAAGCTGGAAAAACTCATTTTCGAAAACCACCGCGCCTTCGGTGGTCGCCACGTTTTTGCCAACTTCAAAAATACTCTCATCGGTCATGGAGACATGGCCCTGCTGCATATCGTGCATCAGGTTCTGCAAACCTTTGGCCAAGCTCTCGCCCTGCGTCTCGATGGCTTTGCGCTGGGCTTCAGCGTTGAGCGCCAGGAAATTGCTGGGGGAGCTGGCGGCCAGCCATTGCTCCACGGCAAACTTGACGCGGCTGCGCTGCTTGTCGTCACCTTCCACCGCTTCGGCCAGGCCGGTCAGGGCCTGGGCATTGAGCAAGTAAGCAGCGGCGGTGAAGTTAGACAGAGGGTTGGTCTGCCAGGCCTGGTCAGCGAAGCGGCGATCGGTCAGCGCCGGGGCGCCGGTGCCTGCAGGCGGCGAAAGGCTCTTGTTCCACAAGGCCGTGGCGTCTTGTACATACTTTTGCTGGATTTCAAGCAGCTTGGCCGGGTCAAAGCGCAAAGCCGGCAGTTCGGCGGGGGCACTCGGCCCGGCGGGTGGCGACGTGGGGTTTAGCGGCGAAAATGCCAGCAGCGCTTTTTGCAGGCTGGCGCTCATGCTTTGCTGGAACTGCGCTGCTTGCTGGGTCCAGTCGGCTGGTGCTTTCATCTTCTGTCTCCTCCGTGACGCAATTCTAGAGATTGCGTTTGTGCAACCAGGGGTGAATTCCCCAGTACAGCCGTAACTATCGCCAGTTTCGGTTTCATTTTCCTGACTCAGCCGCAAATAAATATGTACCTCACTGTCATTGCCTGGATGTATGTGGTGCTCATGATGGCCGTCGCCGAGGCCACCAGCCCCGCTGGCACCTTACTGGGTGCTGTGATGACCTTCTTGCTCTATGGGCTGCTGCCTCTGTCGATCGTGGTGTACCTGATGGGCACCCCGGCACGGCGGCGTGCGATTAAGGCGCAGCAGGCGGCCGAGCGGGCCGAGCATGTTGATGCACTAAAGCGAGCAGAGGCTGCAGCGCCCTCAGGCCAGCCAGATGCAAGCGGCGAAGCGCCCACCGGTGTCGCCAGCCTGAGCGCCCAGGCGACCAGCGACGCGGCGGTGCGAGAAAAACCGTGAGTCTTGCGTGACGGTGCACCACGACGTGCTGCCATCGTTGCCGTAAATCTGCCGCACACCCTGCGCTTGCAAGCGCAGCCGAGCCAGACCGGATAGGTCGGCCAAGAACTTGCCGGGTGCGGATGGTGTAAAGCAAGCCTGAGCCTCGGGATGAGAAGCCACGAAGGCTTGCCGCACCTCGGCCCCCACTTCAAAGCAAGTCGGGCCTATGCAGGGGCCCAGCCAAGCCATCAGGCCAGAGGCGAGGTCTGCATGGGCTAGCCCGGTGGCTGCCTGCAGTTGTGCAATGCCCGCATCAACGATGCCTACTCCGCCCTGACCTGCGAGCCCGCGCCAGCCAGCGTGCAAGGCGGCCACCACCGGAACACGGGTGTGGGTGAGCAAGATGGGCAAGCAATCGGCCACCATGACGGTGCAAGCCAGGCCGCGTTCGAGGGTGAGGGCGCCGTCGGCCCTCAGGGGGGGTACATCGAAATGAGTCGCTGTGCGCGTGCCCTCACCCCTGCCCTCTCCCGGAGGGAGAGGGAGTGAAACGGGGTCGAGGCGGGCGACTTCCACCCCGTGGACTTGTTGCATGAAGACTGGGCGGGCTTGGAGATGACTCGCCAATCGTTCGCGGTTGGCAGCCACCGCCGCGGGGTTGTCACCCACGTGGTCACCCAGGTTCATGGACTCGAACAGGCCCGTGGACAGGCCGCCCGCGCGGCTCGTCACGACGGCCTGCACGCCAGCCGGTGCAGGCCAGTCGGGGATCAGCCAGTCCTTGGGCCAATCACTCGGCGTGTCTTCAGGCCGATCTTGCTTATTCAGCATCCGGGCAGCGATCGGGCTCGGCTTGTTGGAAGGCGGGCAAGGCCATGCAGGTGTCAAAGGCGGCCATGGTGCGCGGCATGCCCTCAAAGCTCACGTCCATGCGCCGGGCGTTGAAGATTTGCGGCACTAGGCAGCAGTCCGCCAGGGTGGGCGTGTCGCCGTAGCAAAACTTGGAGGCTGGTAGTTGGGTCAGTTGCTTTTCAAAAGCCAGCAGACCGTCGCGGCACCAATGTCGGTACCAAGTGTTCTTGACCTCGTCGGTGACCTTGAGTTCGCGCACCAGGTACTTGAGCACGCGCAGGTTGTTCAGCGGGTGGATGTCGCAAGCAATCGACTGCGCCAGCGCCCGCACCTTGGCGCGTCCCAGCGCGTCGGCCGGCAGCAGCGGCGGCTCGGGGTGGGTTTCGTCCAGGTACTCCATGATGGCCATGGACTGCGACAGGCGCTCGCCATCGGTTTCCAACAGCGGCACCAAGGTGTCGGCAGACAGTTCAACGTACGGAGGCTTTTTGTGGTCGCCCCGGGCGATGTGCACTGGTACATAGTCGTAAGGCAGGCCCTTGATCGCAAGCGCAATGCGAACCCGAAACGAAGCAGAAGAGCGCCAAAAGTTGTGCAGTTTCATGGGCCTGAGAATACCGCAGGGACAGAGGCGGTATGCGGCCCTGCACCGGGGCTCAGGAACCCAACTCAGTAATCGCCAGCGCCCTGCGCCATGCTTTCGAATTTGGTGATGCGATTCAAGAAGGTCAGCTTGACCGTGCCCGTCGGGCCGTTACGCTGCTTGGAAATAATCACTTCGGCGACACCGGGTTCTTTGCAGGCTTCCTTGGTGTAGTACTCGTCGCGGTAGATGAACATGATCACGTCGGCGTCCTGCTCAATGGCGCCTGACTCGCGCAAGTCACTCATCATCGGCCGCTTGTCAGTCCGCGCTTCCACGCCCCGGCTGAGCTGGGACAGCGCGATCACCGGGCATTGCAGTTCTTTGGCCAGCATCTTCAAACCGCGCGAAATCTCGCCCACGGCAGTCGCCCGGTTTTCGTCACCCGACATGGACGTGCTCATCAGCTGCAAATAGTCGACCACGATCAGGCCGAGCTTGCCGCATTGGCGGGCCAGACGCCGTGCATTGGCGCGCAGCTCGCTGACCGTGAGACCCGGCGTTTCGTCAATGTGCAGCGAGATGTTGCGCAGCTTTTCAATAGCTTCGGTCAGGCGCGGCCACTCTTCGTCGCTGAGCTTGCCGGTGCGCAAGTGGCCCTGGTCAATGCGCCCGATCGAGCCGACGATACGCACCGCCAACTGGGACGCACCCATCTCCATGGAAAACACCGCTACGGGCAGGCCTTCATTGAGCGCCACGTGTTCGGCGATGTTGATGGCCAACGCGGTTTTGCCCATGGACGGGCGCGCCGCCAGGATGATCAAGTCACCGCCCTGCAGGCCCGAGGTCTGCCGGTCCAGGTCGTAAAAGCCGGTGGGCACGCCGGTGATGTCGTTCGGGTTTTGCGACATCTCTTCCACCCGGTCCAGCAGCTCGACCACCAGCTGCTCCATGCTGTGAAAGCCCTGCTTCATGCGCGAGCCCTGCTCGCCGATCTTGAAGATCTTTTGCTCGGCCTCGTCCAGGATGGCGGCCACGGCCTTGCCTTGCGGGTTGAAGGCGTTGGTCGCGATCTCGTCGCTGGCCCTGACCAGCTTGCGCAGGATGGAGCGCTCGCGCACGATCTCGGCGTAGCGCCGCACGTTGGCCGCGCTCGGCACGTACTGCGCCAGGGAGTTCAGGTAACCCAGGCCGCCCATGTCGTCGGCCTTGCCCTGGTTCTGCAGATGCTCAAAGACCGTGATCACGTCAGCCGGCTTGCTGGCGTTGATCAGGGCGCCGACAGCGGCGTAAATCAGCTGGTGTTCGTGGCGGTAAAAGTCTTCGTCCACCAACAGGTCGCCCACCCGGTCCCAGGCGCTGTTGTCCAGCAGCAAGCCGCCCAACACACTGGACTCGCCTTCGATTGAATGCGGAGGCACGCGCAGCTGCGCGATTTGCTTGTCCGTGCTGTAAGCCGACTCGCGTTCGAAGGTGGAAGGAAGTGCCGACATAAGGTCCTGAAGAGATCGCTCATCCTAACGCCTGAGCGCGGCGCGCCTGTGGAAAAGCCTGTGCACAAGCGGTGCACCCACGGTGCAAAGCATGGGGAAATGATGGGACAACCAGGAGCTGCCTTTGGCCAGGCAACTCCCAGGAAAATGCCCATGAAAAAAGCCGCTCCGAGGAGCGGCTTTTGACGATGGCAACAACGATCAGGCAGTTTCGCCGTACACCGTCACCGTGATGTCCACCGTCACGTCGGTGTGCAGGGCCACGCTGACAGCGTGGTCGCCAACGATCTTCAAGGGACCGTTGGGCATGCGGATCTGGGATTTGAGCACAGGGAAACCTTGCTTGGACAACTCAGCCGAGATGTCGGCGTTGGTGACCGAGCCAAACAGGCGGCCGTCCACACCGGCTTTTTGCGTCAGCTTGACGACCGAGCCACCGAGCTTGGCGCCCTGGGCTTGCATTTCGGCCAGCTTGGCAGCGGCGATTTTTTCGAGTTCGGCGCGCTTGGCTTCGAATTCTTTGATCGCGACAGCGGTGGCGCGGCGAGCGCGGCCCGAAGGAATCAGGAAGTTGCGGGCATAGCCGTCTTTGACTTTGACGACTTCACCGAGGTTGCCGAGGTTGACAACTTTGTCGAGCAGAATAATTTGCATGCTGGGCTCCTTACAGGGTGCGGTGCTGGTCGCTGTACGGCAGCATCGCCAGGAAGCGAGCGCGCTTGACGGCGGTGTTGATCTGACGCTGGAAAATCGCGCGCGTGCCGGTCAGGCGAGCGGGGATGATCTTGCCGTTTTCGGCGACGAAGTCACGCAGGGTGTCCACGTCTTTGTAGTCGATTTCTTCGACGCCAGCAGCGGTGAAGCGGCAAAAGCGCTTGCGCTTGAACAGCAGGGATTGGGTGTTGCGCTTGGGGCGCTTGTCTTTGTTAAAACGTTTTGGTCCGGGCATGATGGACTCCTTAAAGGGTGTTCAGATCTTGAAGATGAAAAATGACGCTCTTGTTGGTGCGCGCTGAGATGAGGAATCCACTGAACCTGAAGGCCTGCCCCAAAGGCAGCTTACCAACTCTTTCAGCCAGGGCGCCGAAGGCGACAGCCTTGATGCTCAACTTGACTTGCCTGGGGGTGCCTGCCTCAACCACTTCGGACGCATGGTCTAGCACGAGGTTGGCGGCGGGTATCCCGGCTGGCGTGTAGCGCAGAGGACTGACCTCCACCACACACGCCGTCAAATCAACTTGGTTCACTCAATAATCAGTTTGCGCAGCCATCAATTCACGAAGTACGGGAAGCCGCAGCTCAAGAGCCAGCGAATTCGGCTTGCTGGGCTTTACGGGCTTCTTCGCGCTCGACGTTACGCATCATGAGCGAAGGACCGGTCTCGGCCTTTTTCTTCACCACAGTCATGTGGCGCAGCACGGCGTCGTTGAACTTGAACGCGTGTTCGATTTCATCCATCACGGCCTGGCTGGCTTCGATGTTGATGCACAGGTAGTGGGCTTTGGCCAGCTTCTGGATCAGGTAAGCCAGTTGGCGGCGACCCCAATCTTCAACGCGGTGAACCTTGCCACCGCCAGCGGTGATCATGGTTTTGTAGCGCTCCAGCATGGCGGGAACCTGCTCGCTTTGATCCGGGTGGATCAGCAGGACGATTTCATAATGACGCATAGACTCTCCTTGTGGTTGATAAAAGCTGCCCCGGCGTCTATTTCGGGTGCAGCAAGGCAAGCCCATGATTATAGCCCGGCCCAGGGCAGCCTTCCACACCTGGGGCCCCAACGGCGAGTCCAACACCCTAAGACCATGATCGCACCTCAATCCTCCGGTAACGCCTTCAAGACAGCCTTGACTCAAAAACAGGCACAAATCGGCCTGTGGCTGTCCATGGCCGACCCATACCTGGCCGAAGTCAGCGCCACGGCCGGCTTTGACTGGCTGCTGATTGACGGCGAGCACGGCCCCAACGATTTGCGCAGCACCCTCGCCGCCCTGCAAGCCGTCGCGCCCTACCGCGCTCACCCGGTGGTGCGGGCCGTGGTCGGCAATGTGGCACTCATCAAACAGCTGCTCGACATCGGCGCCAAGACCCTGCTCATTCCCATGGTCGACACCGCCGAACAAGCCGAGCAACTGGTGCGGGCCACCCAATACCCGCCCCTCGGCATTCGCGGCGTGGGCAGTGCCGTGGGCCGTTCATCGCTGTGGAGCGCTCGCAGCGACTACCTGGACCTGGCCGACGACGAGATCTGCCTCTTGGTGCAGGTAGAAACCGTCAACGCTCTCCAAAACCTCGCGGCCATTTGCGCGGTCGATGGCGTGCACGGCGTCTTCATCGGGCCCGCCGACCTGGCCGCTTCCATGGGCTACCGCGGCCAGCCCGGCCACCCGGACGTGCAAGCCGCCATTGAATCGGCCATGCGCACCATCGTGGCCTCCGGTAAAGCAGCCGGCACGTTAACGACCGACGCCCAACTTGCCCGGCGCTACCTGGAACTGGGCTGCACCTTTGTGGCCACCGGGGTGGACGTGCTGCTCTACGCCAATGCGGCCAGGCAACTCGCGGCTGACTTTGGGGTGGCAGCAGCTGGGCCAGCCAGCGGTCGGGCTTACGCCTGATCATCAAAAAAGGCCATCGCCAGGCAGGCTTCCCAAAAGTGGCGCCTCAACAACAAGGCTAAGATCACCAGGCAATTCGGGAAGAGCCTACAGCGCGCCATGAACAACTGGTTTCTGATCCACACCAAAATCCGCCAAGAGCAAATCGCGCTAGACAACTTGCAGCGCCAGGGGTTCGAGTGTTTTCTGCCCTTAGTTCGGGCTGAAAAGCTCCGCCGGGGTGCGCTGAAGGTAGTCCAAGAGCCGCTCTTTCCGCGCTACCTATTCACCCGCCTGGGTACCGAACGCGAGTCGCAAAGCTGGGGGCCTATCCGCTCAACCCTCGGGGTAAGCCGCCTGGTGACTTTTGGCCAAACGCCTGCCAGCATTGAGGCTGAGCTGGTGGCCGAGATTCGGGACCGGACAGAGCGTACCGACGTGCAGCTGCGCCATTTCCAACCCGGCGAGCAGGTCACCGTGACCGAAGGGCCATTTCTGGGTATGGAGGCCGTCTACCAGATGACCGACGGCGAAGGCCGGGTCATGGTGCTGCTGAACATCTTGAGCAAGCAAGTCAAGCTGACGGTAGCGCCAACGAGCGTTCGCAAATTGGTCTGAGCCCAAGACGGCAAATGGCCGGAACACCAAGCCGCCAGCACGGCTGAGCCACCCGCCAGGGGCTTTCGTGGGCGAAAATACATGGCTTACCGTACAGAAACCCACTTACCCCACTTAATGGCCCCGCACGACAAACCCGCCCACCGTAGCCCCTACCCTACTCACTTTATTGCCCCGCGCGCCGTCGCCTTGTTAGACGCCCGCTACCTGCGCTGGATGGCCCGGCTCGACGAGCCCGACGCCAAGACCAGCAGCCCCCTGCACCGCGAACACCTCAATGAGTTGGTGCACCAAGCCCTGAACCGCAACCTTCGCCCGCTGTCCCTGCTGCGTGTGTATTGGTACACCGATCTGGACGACCGGCTGGTGTACGACGACCAAGATGTGCGGCTGCTCCCTTCGGCAGACACCGACGGCAACGCCCTGGTTCGTCAACTGGCCGCCGACGTGCAGGCCCTGGTCGCCAGCGGCCGGGTCGACGTGATCTTGATTGGCAGCGACGACGACCGCCTGCTGACCGTCATCGAATCAGCCAAGCTGGCCGGCGTGACGGTGGGCGTGCTGGCCGACGAACGCGCGCTGGCCATGCCCAGGCTCATGCAGCAAGACCCTAATTGGGCGCGGCTGCTGCGCGAGGCCGATCGCCGCGTGGTGGTCCGCTCGGCTGACCTGGCCCAAGCGCTTCGCCGCACATCCACGACTGAACATGCGCACGTCGACAACGACGGCATCTCCGAAGCCTTTGAAGCCGCGGTGCAAACCGTCGTCCAAACCTGGTGGGCCGACCAAACCGACGACGACCGGGACGGTCTGCGCGAAGAGCTCCCCGCCCAACGGGGCTTGCCGCCCGAAGTAGACCGCGACCTGTTGCTGCGAGGCAAAAACGCCATGGGCCGCGCCCTGAGCTTTCACGAAAAGCGAGTGCTCAGAAGCCAGGCCAGGGACATTGCGCTGGGCGCGGGCGCAGACCAGCCGGCGGCCTGAACTCTACGACTCCAGTGGTTGAGGGGACAGCTTAAAACTGAACCCCGCCCACCAGGGCCCAATAGTCCCGGTCAACCAGCAAGTTGTACTTGCCGCCCAAAAACTTGTTGTACTGCACCTCAGCAAAGTATTGCCGGGCCCAGTCAGCGCGCAGGCCGGGCCGGACGGACGCGCGGCCTTGGGAAAGAGTGCCGTCATGCGAATAGCCTCGAACGTCTTTGGCCAGCAGCAACGACGGGGTGATGGTGGCGCCTGCCACTGCCTCGCGGTAGGTGGCGGAGGTGAGCAGGCGCAGCCCCCAAGCGTTGGCGGTGGTGTAGCCGTCGGTGGTGCAAGTTTTGCCGGGCACAGCGTCACTGCAAACGACGGGGCCGCCAGCGTAGGCTGCAGCGCCATAGGCTGTGCTGCGTCCAAAGCGCAGCAAGTCGGGACTGGGCAGCCCCTTGACGTGGCTAAAACCCACTTCGGTGGTGACGTTCACGACATCGGCGCCCAGGGTTTTGGCAAAGGCCTGGCTCACGCCTGCGCTGCCGGTGACCACGCCAAAGCGGTCATACGCGTCAAAGCTTTGACCAACGGGAATAGCGGCAACGTTCTTGCGCAAGGCCAGCAGTGAGGAAGGGCTGCGCCCAAAAAAAGCGGCCAGCAAGTCGGTGGCACTCAGGGTGATGGGCTGGTTGGGGCGGTAGGCCAACTCACCGTAGGCACTCACCGCCGGCGTGAATTTCTTGTTGAAGGACGCCCCGAGCACCAGGACGGTTTCCGGATACACCAGCGCATAACTGCTGTTGGCCGTGCTGCCACCCACAGTTGAATTGACCGTGACCCGAAAGCTGGGCGCTACGCTGGTGACGTGCATGGCGTAAAGCTTGATGTCGGTGTCCAGCGCCTTGGGCTTGAAGCCCAGCGCCAGGCCCAAGTGCTTGCCAGCGCTGGGGCTGACATTTGGATTGCGACTGATGTAGCTGTTGTTGGCTAGCAAGGCGCGCTCAGACGAAGCGGTCGGCAACCCGATCATGTTGCAGCCCTGGGCCACGAAGGGTGTGACGTCGAAGTAGGTGCCGCAGCCCGGGTACACATTGCCGCGATGCTCGTACGCGGCAAAGCCTTCGAGGCTCCAGGCCTGGGCAGTGACTAGCTTGGCGCTGAGCATGCCCAGCGGCAGTTTGCCTTCAAATGCTTGGGCGCCTGGGCGAAGGGCCGATGACGAGTCGGCCGGGTTGATAGCCGAGTTGATACCGCCGCCTGTCAATCGCCCACCGCCCCAGTTCAGAACCTGGCGGCCGAGGCGCCCCTCCAGCGTTTTGTCGCCTTCCAAGCCAGTGGAGCCGTAGACAAAGTAGTCACGCAACTCGGCGTTGCTGAACCGGCTGCTGCTGGAAAAGCCTTGGTCGCTCAGTGCGGTGTTGGGCGTGAATCCATTGGGAAAATTGCCGTAAGGCGCTGGCTTGTGGCCCAAGGCCGAGTCTTGCCAGGCGCTGGCTCTGAGAAACAAACCGAGATTGCCTTTTTTAACATCCAGGTCAACCACCGCCTTGAGCACGCTGGAGATAACGTCGCCCCTGGAAAAGTTCAGGTCTGCGCCGCCGTATTGCCCAGACAGCATGCCCGGTGCCACGCCGGGTACGGCCGCAGAGGGTTTGAATCCATACCCCTCGGGACTGGGATTGCCGGCGCGCACATGGCTGCCAAAGGTCAACGCGCCGCTGAGCTTGCCCACCAGACCGTCGTCGGTCCTGAAGTCGATGGCATGCGCCTGCACAGACGTCAAGGCGATGGCCGACAGGACCCATGCGCTGCGAGAGGTCATCTGGGGTAATTCGCCGTATTGTTAATAAACGTTAAGGTCGATTATTCCCGATCCAGCTCATCGGTCGGCTTCCGCGCCAGCGCGCCCTGAATCTCAAGCGGGCTGCACGGGCACCGTATGGCGCAATTCTCTTTGGCGATTGGCCTCGTCCACGAACACCAGGCGAGGTTGGTGCGTGGCGACCTGGTCTTCGTGCACCTGGGCGAAGGCAGCAATGATCAGCAAGTCGCCCACGCTGGCCCGGCGAGCGGCCGAACCGTTGACCGAGACCACGCCGCTGCCGCGCTGGGCGCGAATAGCGTAGGTGATGAAGCGCTCACCATTGTTGATGTTCCAGATGTGCACTTGCTCGTTTTCGGCAATCCCTGCCGCGTCGAGCAAGTTGTCGTCGATGGCGCAAGAACCCTCGTAATGGAGCTCGGCGTGGGTGGCGGCGACGCGGTGGATTTTGGACTTGAGGAGAGTTCGGAACATACGGTGCTTGCGGATGAGCTTGATGGCTTAAAAGAAAAAAGCGCGCCATCCGTGAAGATGGCGCGCTTTAACTTGGCGGGCTAGAAGATACCAGATCGCAAACCGCCTAAATCCCCCAAGGACAAGCCAATTAAGTACTTGGGGTCTAAGTCAGCATTCTAAATGTTGAGACATCTTCTCGTACCGTGAATAAATAGCTCAGATGATGCGGTGACCGGCCAACCGAAATGTGCGCTCCGAAAAGTGCACTAAATGATGAAAATTCGACGTTTTCCATTGCTGCCATATAACTTCCTAATGCACGTTGCGGTAGGCTCGCATCATGACTTCTCAACATTTCAAACGCACTGGCTTTGCGCTAACGATCTGGGCAATTGCTTGGGCTGCGATGACCCTGCTGGAGCACAAGCTGGATCTGGCTAATCTTGCCATGTTGCTGGTATTGGCCTCGGCGCTGTCCTCTTTATGGCTAGCAGGCTGGGCGAGCATGCTCGTCAGTTCAGGGGCGGTGTTGGCCTTCAACTGGTTTTTCGTCCCGCCAAAGTTCACCTTCACGGTGGATATTTACCAAAACGCATTGCTGCTGTTGGCATTGCTTTTGGTGAACTGGATCATTGCAGGACTTGTCATTCGCCAGCGTCGCTTGACAGAGGCAGCACGCAACTTGGCTGATCAGGAAGCACGACTTCGCCAATGGGGGGACACGCTGCGTGATGCCAGCGACCCGACGGCCCATGCCGCTGCGTTGCGCATGGCTCTTGAAGAGGCGACCGGCACCCCTGTGGCTGTATCGGTATTGCGATCGATCGATGAACAAACAGAAAAACCTGCAGCCTTGCTTCTTGGCGAAACCACCGATGAACAACGCTCTGGTCTGTCTCTGTGTGTACGAGAAGGCAATGCGATGGGGCCTGGAAGCGGTCGTTATGAACAATTGGCTGATGTCTATTTGCCATTGCGCGGTCGTCAGGTCACACTGGGCGCTGCACTGATCACCGGCTTGGGCGGTCATGCAAATGGGCCGCAGCTTCGACCCCATTTACAAGCGCTTTGCGACCAAATGGGGGGTGCCTTGCAGCGCTCATTGATCACGGCACAGGAGCAGCAGGCTCGGGAACAAGCCCAGCTGCAGGCTGTGCGAAATGCCTTGCTGGCTGCGATTTCGCATGACTACCGCACGCCTTTGGCCACCATCATGGGCGCTGCGTCTTCCCTGCAAGAGCAAGGTGAGCGCATGGATGCCGATCAGCGGCAACGACTCGCTGCTGGCATCGTTGAAGAAAGTGAGCGCTTGGCGCGACTGACCGACAACACTTTGCAGCTGGCTCGCCTAGATGCCCCTGCAGTGACATTGCGCTGCGACTGGGAATCGACCGAAGAACTTGTGGGTGCGGTATTGCGCCGCATTCGGCGACGACCCGATGGCAGCCGAGTGCAGGTCTGGGTAGAGCCAAATCTGCCCCTGCTGTGGTGCGACGCACTGCTGGTCTCGCAACTTCTGGATAACCTGCTGGACAATGGCCTCAAGTACAGTCCAGCCGACACGCTGGTGGAGTTGCATGCCAAATGCGACAGCGAATTTTTGGTACTGATCATCAGTGACCGTGGACCCGGCATTTCACCATACTGGCAAGAGAAGGTGTTTGAGGTATTCCAGCGGGGCGAGAACACGCCACCCCACAGTGATGCAGGCCCTGACCGAGGCGCAGGGGTGGGCTTGGCTGTGTGCCGCGCCATTGCCCGAGCGCACCATGGCGAGTTGCTGTTGCGTGCAAGGGGCGAAGGCGGAAGTCTCTTTGAATGCCGAATGCCTTTTGCAGGCGGTGGCCTGCCGCCACCATCGGCCCAAGTGCCTGAGGCGCAAAAATGAGTCGACGCATTTTGCTTGTAGAAGACGACCGAGTTCTTCGGAGTTCTCTGCTTGAAGCTTTGTCAGTTGAGGGCTATGCGATGAAGACTGCTGCCAGCCTTGCCGACGCACGAGCACAGTTGCAGCACGCTCCGGCAGGCGAAGTCATCGACTTGATCGTGCTGGACCTGGGCTTGCCCGACGGCGATGGTCAATCGCTGTTGACGGATCTGCGCCGCAGCAGCAACACACCTGTGATTGTCATTTCAGCCCGACAAGCCGAAGGACAAAAAATTCAGCTCCTTGACCAAGGCGCTGACGACTACTTGGTCAAGCCTTTTGGCATCGGCGAACTGCTGGCACGCATCCGCGTGGCCCTGCGTCATCGCGGCCACGCCGCCGAACCGGCACTGCTGCTTTACCAGCACGGTCCCTTGCTGGTGAACCTGAAAACCCGCCGTGTGCAACTGGCGGAAATTGAAGTACGACTCACGCCCACCGAATATGCCCTCTTGGCTCGCCTTGTGCGCAAAGCGGGCCAAGTGGTCACACATCGCCAGTTGCTGCTGGACGTATGGGGGGCTGAGCACACAGATCAGACCCATTACCTTCGTTTGTACATGGGCCAGTTGCGTGCCAAATTAGAAGCCGACAGCACCGATCCACAGCACCTCCTGACCGAGCCCGGGGTAGGTTACCGCCTGGCTGAACCGGATGCCGATGCCTGAGTCAGCTCAGGCACTTATGCATTCCTAACGCGGTGTGAGGCACCGTCGAGGCTATGTTCAGCAATGGAGCCTCCATGCAAAATTTCCCAATGTCCGATACGCCCAAACCAGATGATCAAACGCCTGGCAAACAGGGCCTCGCGGCACTCACATTGGCAGCGCTCGGCATCGTCTACGGTGATATTGGCACCAGCCCGCTCTACACTGTCAAGGAAATATTTGCACCGCACACGGGCGTGCCTTTGGATTCGTTGCATCTGATCGGTGCGGTATCCACCATTTTCTGGGCGCTGATGCTGGTGGTGACACTCAAGTACGTGATCCTGATTTTGCGTGCGGACAACCACGGTGAAGGGGGCGGACTGGCACTGACGGCGCTGGCCGCACGCGCAGTCGAAGCGAGACCGGCTCTGCGCCGCAGTTTGCTGCTGTTGGGTGTATTTGGTGCCACGTTGTTCTACGGCGACAGTTTGATCACCCCGGCTATTTCAGTGCTCGGCGCTATGGAAGGCTTGGAGGTTCTGACACCGGCGCTCAAACCCTATGTTGTTCCGGCAACGATGGCCATTTTGATTGGCCTTTTCTTCATGCAGCGTTTTGGGACTGCCGTGGTCGGGCGATTCTTTGGGCCCATCATCATTTTGTGGTTCAGCGTACTCGGCGCGGTCGGGGTGTGGCACATTGCTCAGCAGCCCGCCATTTTGGCTGCCTTGAACCCGCTGCACGCGTGGGAATTTCTGTCAAATCGCGGTTGGCACATGTTCGCAGCTGTGGGCGCAATTGTTCTAGCGCTGACAGGTGCGGAGGCGCTTTACGCGGACATGGGCCACTTCGGCCGCAAGCCCATCCAAATCTCCTGGACCGGCTTGGTCTTACCGGGTCTGGCGCTCAACTACCTAGGACAAGGCGCATTGCTGATGGGCGACCCCTCAGCCATCCAGAATCCGTTCTACCGCCTTTTCCCAGAAGCGTGGCTGATCCCCGCGCTCGTATTGGCCACACTGGCAGCCATCATTGCCTCTCAGGCCGTCATTTCAGGCGCTTATTCGCTGACCAAACAGGCCATGCAAATGGGCTTTTTGCCGCGAATGCAGGTGCATTACACCAGTGCCCGCGAAATGGGCCAAATTTACATGCCTGGGGTGAATTGGGCGCTGTTGGCAGGCGTGTTGGCCGTCGTGCTGTTCTTCGGCAGTTCATCGGCACTGGCCAGCGCCTATGGCATTGCAGTCACTCTGACCATGATGATCACCACCATGTTGACGTACTTTGTGGTCAGAGAATCTTGGCGTCTGCCTGCGCCTTTGGCCATTGGTGCCACCGTATTTTTCCTTTTCATTGATGCGCTGCTTGTGGCAGGTTGCGCCATCAAATTCCTCGATGGTGGCTGGTTTCCGCTGGCACTGGGCCTGGCACTGTTCATTTTGATGAGCACCTGGCGACGAGGTCGCGAGTTGATGATGGACAGCACTCGCCGTGACGGCCTGTCGCTACAAGACTTCATCGACCAGTTGGACCCCAGCAGCTTGAACAAAGCTGAACGAACGGCTGTCTACGCAGTAGCCGACCCTGTGACAGTGCCCCAAGCGCTGCTCCATAACCTCAAACACAACCAGGTGCTGCATGTGCAAAACGTGATTCTCACGGTGTATTTTGAGGATGTCCCATGGGTTCCTTTGGCACGCAGAGTAGACGTCAAGCCACTGGGCAATAGCTTTTGGCGTGTGCAGGTGAACTATGGCTTTATGGATACACCTGACGTACCTAAAGCTCTGGAATTGACCTCGCCACACGGATTGACGGTACCTATGTTCGAGACCAGTTACTTTCTCAGCCGTGAAACCGTCGTACCGACCCCCGGAGCCGGCATGGCGATCTGGCGCGAAAAGCTCTTCGCGACCATGAGCCAAAACGCTGGTGGGGTGGTGGAGTTTTTCAGATTACCAGGCAACGCGGTGGTGGAACTGGGTACGCGAATTTCCATCTGATGTTCAGATACCTAGGGAGATTCCCCGGCACATGACCTTGGATTGAAAATCCGAAACATCGCCACAAGTAAATGCTCGCCAGTGGGATGCACCAACCCACCCCACTGAGAAAAAAACCTAGCCAACCGGTATGAACCTATATGAAACCACTGCATATAGGGGTAATCCCCCCAATTTTCATTGGACCTAAAAGTAGAACGGTTATGCAGCCCTGGCCAGATGCTGCTTTGGGGTGAAACCGCCCAGGGCCATATGCGGGCGGTCATGATTGTAGGACCACATCCATTGTGTGGCGAAATCCTGAACCTCTTCAATGCTGGACCAGTAATGCTGGGATAGCCATTCGTAGCGAACTGTCCGGTTGAAGCGTTCGACATAGGCGTTTTGCTGTGGCTTGCCTGGCTGAATATATTCAAATCGGATTGACCTGCCCCCTGTAGCCGTACCAATCTAAATTCCAGAAGTCCTGATTGGAAAG
>JBBAPH010000029.1:0-55415 GCA_040400935.1 Polaromonas sp. | reverse complement strand
CAACGCCGCTGCCATCGGACTTGACGCGGACCTTGACGTTGTAGTCAACCACGCGTTTCACGGGAACGAGAATTTTCATGACGTACTTCCGGATTAAATTTGAAAAGCCAGGCAGCCATCGCCAGGGCCTTGGCCTGGGCGGCCTGGCGCCTGACAGACGAGGTGGTCACGACGGTGGCCGTGCCTTCTATCACCACCGTGCCCGCCACCCGGCAGACGGTCTGCAGCACGGCGCGGGCCTTGGCCAGGTCCAGCGACTCGACCGTCACGGTGGCATGCACCGTCTCGCCCGGGCGCACCGGCGCCTTGAAGCGCATCTCCTGGCCCAGGTAGACCGTGCCGGGGCCGGGCAGGCGGTTGGCCACGGCGGCCGAAATCACGCTGGCGGTCAGAAAGCCATGGACCACCCGGCTGCCAAAGGGCGTGGTGCGGGCGTACTCTTCGTTGGTGTGCACGGCGTTGTTGTCGCCCGAGACACCGGCAAAGAGCACGATGTCGGCCTCGGTAATGGTCTTGGCAAAGGTGGCGCTCATGCCCACCTTCAGGTCTTCCACGTCGTATCCGTTTTCAGCGTTCATTGTTGTATCTCCTCCCTGATTTCTGGCTGGCTTTGAGCCTCAGTTGGCGAAGGCCGCGATGCCCGTGATGGCCCGGCCCAGGATGAGCGCATGCACATCGTGCGTGCCTTCATAGGTGTTGACCACTTCCAGGTTGACCAGATGCCGGGCCACGCCGTATTCGGCGCTGATGCCGTTGCCGCCCATCATGTCGCGTGCCACGCGGGCGATTTCCAGGGACTTGCCGCAGCTGTTGCGCTTGAGGATGGACGTGAGTTCCACGGACGCGGTGCCCTCGTCCTTCATGCGACCCAACTGCAGGCAGCCTTGCAGGCCCAGCGAAATCTCGGTGACCATGTCGGCCAGTTTTTTCTGGATCAGTTGGTTGGCCGCCAGGGGCCGCCCGAACTGGTTGCGGTCCAGCACGTACTGGCGGGCGCGAGCGTAGCAATCCTCGGCCGCACCGAGCGCACCCCAGGCGATGCCGTAGCGGGCGGAGTTCAGGCAGGTGAAGGGACCTTTGAGGCCGCGCACCTCGGGGAAGGCGTTTTCCTCGGGGCAGAAGACCTCGTCCATCACGATCTCGCCGGTGATCGATGCGCGCAGGCCGACCTTGCCGTGGATGGCGGGGGCACTCAGGCCCTTCCAGCCTTTTTCCAGGATGAAGCCGCGAATCGCGCCTTCGTCGTCCTTGGCCCAGACCACGAACACGTCGGCGATCGGGCTGTTGGTGATCCACATCTTGGCGCCGCTCAGGCTGTAGCCACCGGCCACTTTGCGGGCGCGGGTGATCATGCTGCCGGGGTCCGAACCGTGGTTGGGCTCGGTCAGGCCGAAGCAGCCGACCCATTCGCCGCGGGCGAGCTTGGGCAGGTACTTCTGCTTTTGTGCTTCGCTGCCAAATTCATTGATAGGCACCATCACGAGCGAAGACTGCACGCTCATCATGGAGCGGTAGCCGGAGTCCACGCGCTCGACCTCACGCGCCACCAGGCCGTAGCACACGTAGTTCAGGCCCGAGCCGCCGTACTGCTCGGGAATGGTCGCGCCCAAGAGGCCCAGTTCGCCCATCTCGCTGAAGATGGCTCGGTCGGTCTGTTCGTTGACAAAGGCGTCGTACACGCGCGGAGCCAAGCGCTCCTGGCAGTACTGCTGCGCGGCTTCGCGCACTTGGCGTTCTTCGGACGTGAGTTGCTGGTCAAGCAAAAACGGGTCCGACCAGGAAAAGGAAGCTTTGGAAGATGCGGTTGATTTCATGAGCATGAGAGTTCCTTCTAGGGTGATCCAGGGTGGGGTCAGGCCGTGCGCAGCAGCTCACGGCCAATGATGATTTGTTGCACCTGGGTGGTGCCTTCATACAGGCGCAGCAGGCGCGCGTCGCGGTAAAAGCGCTCCACGGGGTATTCGTTGATGTAGCCTGCGCCGCCGTGGATCTGCACGCCCCGGTCGGCCACGCGGCCGACCATCTCGGTGGCAAACAGCTTGGCGCAGGACACCTGCATGGAGACCTCGGGGTCCGACACATGCGCCGGCTTGTCGTCGAAGCGGGCCGCCACCTCCTTGACCAGCGACCAGGCAGCCAGCAGCTCGGCCTGGCTGTCGGCCAGCATGGCCTGGATGAGTTGGAACTCGCCGATGGGCTTGTCGAACTGCTTGCGCTCTTTGGCGTAGCGGCGCGCCTCGTCCAGGATGCGCGAGGCCATGCCGCAGGACACTGCCGAGATGTTCAGCCGACCCCGGTCCAGCACCTTCATGGCGGTCTTGAAGCCCTGGCCGGGCACGCCGCCGATGATGTTGGCCGCTGGCACGCGCACGTTTTCCAGAATCACGTCGCAGGTCTTGGTGCCGCGCTGGCCCATCTTCTTGTCGGTCTTGCCCAGCTTCAGGCCAGGCAGGCCAGCGGGCACGATGAAGGCAGATACGCCGCTCGCGCCAGAGCCGCCGGTACGGGCCATCAGCGTGAAGGCACCTGCGCGTGGCGCGTTGGTGATGTAGCGCTTGGTGCCGTTGAGCACGTAGTGGTCGCCGTCCAGCTTGGCCGTGGTCTTGAGCGAGGCCGCGTCGGTGCCCACGTCGGGCTCGGTCAGCGCAAAGGACATGACGAGCTCGCCGCTGGCGACATCCGGCAGGTACTGCGCTTTTTGCTCGGGCGTGCCGTCCATCAAGATACCTTGCGAGCCAATGCCGATGTTGGTGCCAAACACCGAGCGAAAAGCCGCTGCTGTTTGGCCCAGCTCGTAGTTGACCCGCACCTCCTGGCTAACCGACAGGCCGATGCCGCCGTATTCCTCGGGCACGGTCAGGCCAAACAGGCCCATGTCTTTCATATCGTCAATGATGTCGGCCGGCACCTCGTCGTGCTCTTCCAAGTGGTTCTCGGCGGGCACCAGACGCTCCTTGATGAAGCGCTGGATGGTAGGCAGCAAGATGCTGAAGGATTCGGAATCGAGTGACATGGGTGGGGAGCTTGAAGAGAGTTAAATCAGCGGTGCTCAAACACCGGGGGGCGCTTGGCCAGAAAGGCCTGCATGCCTTCGTGCGCGTCATCGCTCGCAAAGCGGGCGTACAGCGCGCGACGCTCAAACAAGATGCCTTCGCTCAGCGTGCTTTCCCAGCTGCGGTTGACGGATTCCTTGATGGCCATCAGCGCGGGCAGCGAGAAGCTGGCGATCTTGGCGGCCAGGGCCAAGGTGTCGGGCAGCAGCCGGTCTGTCGGCACCACGCGGGAGACCAGGCCGTAGCGGTCGGCTTCTTCGGCAGTCAGCATGCGGCCGGACAGGCACATGTCCATCGCCTTGGCCTTGCCAATGGCGCGGGGCAGGCGCTGCGTGCCCCCCGCGCCCGGCAGCATGGCCAGCTTGATTTCCGGCAGCGCAAACTGCGCTGACTCGGCCGCCACGATCACGTCGCAGGCCAGCGCCAGCTCGCAACCACCGCCCATGGCAAAACCGGCCACGGCGGCGATCACGGGCTTGCGCACCTGGCGAACGGTTTCCCAGTTGCGGGTGATGAAGCCGCCCTGGTAAACGTCCATGTAGTCCCAGTCGGCCATGGCTGTGATGTCGGCCCCGGCGGCAAAAGCCTTGCCGCTGCCAGTGATGACGATGGCGCCAATGGCCGGGTCCGCGTCCAGGCTCAGCAATGCTTGACCCAGGGCGTCCATCAAGGCGTCATTCAAGGCGTTGAGCTGGGCTGGCCGGTTCAGCGTGATGACGCCGACGCGGCCCTGCCGCTCAAGCAAGACAGGGCACTCAGACAAGGCGCGCTCCTTTTTTCTTTAATCGACGGTGATTTTTTGATCGCGGATCAGGGCCGACAAGACCTTGCCTTCGTTGGCCAGCAGAGCCTTGAATTCCGCCGTGTCCAGCGCCACGTTTTCGCCACCCAGGTCGGCGTAGCGCGCTTTGAGCGTGGGCGAGGCCAGGGCCTTGGCCACTTCGCGGTTCAGCCGGGCGATCACGTCAGCCGGCGTGTTGTTGGGTGCCCACATGCCAAACCAGATGTCCAGGTTGGCGCCCTTGAAGCCCTGCTCGGCAATGGTCGGCACGTCGGGGAAGAAGGGCGAGCGCTTTTCGCTGACCACGCCCAAGAGCTTGACCTTGCCGGTGCGGATGTGCGGGAAGGCAATGCCGGGGTCGCAGACCATGTCGGCTTGACCGGCCAACACGTCTTGCAGCGCGGGGGCGGCACCTCGGTAAGGCACGTGCAGGATGTCGGTGCCGGTGGCTTGCTTGAACAGCTCGCAGGCCAGGTGCGGCGGCGTGCCGGCACCAGCGGAGGCGTAAGACAGCTTGCCTCCTTTGGCCTGGGCCACCAGCTCGCGCACGTCTTTGGCAGTGCTCTGAGGCTTGGTCACCAGGTACATCTGCGACTTGCCGATGCCGGCCACGGGCGTGAGGTCGCGCGAGGGCAGCAGCGTGGACTTGATCAGGTGCGGATTGACGGTTTCCACCGAGGTGGGGGAGATGAACAGCGTGTAGCCGTCTGGCGCAGCGCGGGACACTTCCGAGGCGGCAATGTTGCCGCTGGCGCCGGGCTTGTTGTCAATCACCACGGGCTGGCCCAGGCTTTCACTCAAGCCCAGAGCGACCAGGCGGGCCATGGCGTCGGTGGTGCCGCCAGGCGCAAAGCCGACCACGATACGCACGGGCTTGGTCGGCCAGGTCTGCGCTTGGGCTGAGACACCCAGGCCAAGGATGGAAAGCGCGGCCACAGTCAAGCTGCGGCGCACGGTGAAGCGGGTTGATGTTGTCATGGTTTGTCTCCTGAGGTGGATGGGTGGGCTAGCGCTTTGTCTTAAGCTGCACCGTCGCGCAATTCCTCGCGCAGCTTGAACTTTTGAATCTTTCCCGAGGGCGTTGACGGCATGCGCTCACGCACTTGCAAACGCTCGGGGATGTACTGGATCGCCACTTGCTGCTCTTTGAGGTAACGCACGACTTCGGCGAGGTCAATCTGATGGCCGGGTTTGGTGGTCACTACGGCGCAGGCCCGCTCGCCCAGCCGCTCGTCGGGGTAGGCCACGATGGCGGCCATGTCCACAGCGGGGTGGCGGTACAGCAGCGACTCGATCTCGACCACGGGAATGTTCTCGCCGCCGCGGATGATCACGTCCTTGCTGCGGCCGGTGATGCGCACATAGCCCTCAGCGTCCAGGTGGGCCAAGTCGCCGGTGTCAAACCAGCCTTGCGCGTCGGTGCCGTTCAGGTGCGGCCGGCGCAAATAACCGCCAAAGTTGGAGCAGGCGCGTACCAGCAGCTTGCCGGGCTGCCCCGTGGGCATGGGGCTGCCGTCCACATCGACCACCTTGAGCTCGACACCACGCAAGGGCAGGCCGTCCGTGGTGAAGGCGCGCTCGTCTGCGTCGTCGAGGTTGATCAGCGTGACAGCGCCGTTCTCGCTCATGCCCCAGGCCGAGACGATCTTGGTGCCCAACACGCGGCGGGCTTGTTCCACCAGCGGGCCGGGGATGGGCGCGCCAGCGCACAGGAAGGTTTTCAACGATGGAACCGGGGTCTTGCTATCCGCCACTTGGCGCGTCAAGTCCGTCAGGAAGGGTGTAGACGCCATGGTGAACGTGGCGTGTTCGGCATTGATGGCCTCGACCGCCTTTGCCGGCATCCAGATGTCTTGCAAGACCGCACTGGCCTTGAGCATGATCGGCATCATGAGGCCATACATGAAGCCGGTCTGGTGCGCCATGGGCGAGGCCATCAGCAGCACGTCGTCGCTGCCGAGCTTCAGGCGCTCGGCATACGGAATGATGTTGGCCATCACGGTGTTGGCCGAGTGCATCACGCCCTTGGGCTCGCCGGTGGTGCCCGAGGTGTAGATCAGCTGGGTGATGTCGTCCGGGCCGGGGCGGTGCTGGCTCAGGATGGCGGCAGCATCAGCTTCCTTTTCCCAGGCCGGGCCGCTGAGCAGGGCCTCAAAGCTGTTGGCGCCTTGGCCGTCCGCCGTGACGACGTGCTTCAAGTCGGGCAGCTTGGCTTGCAGGGCCGTGATCATTTGCTCGAAGTCAAAACCCCGGAAGGTCTTGGGCGCGATGATGACCTTGGCCTCGCCGTGCTTGAGCATGAAGCCCAGTTCGCGCTCACGAAAAATATGCATCAGCGGATTGATCACCGCACCAATGCGCGAGCAGGCCAAATACGTCACCGTGAACTGCCACCAGTTGGGCAGCTGGCAGGCGACCACATCGTTTTTTTGCACACCCAGACGCGCCAGGCCCACGGCCACGCGGTCGGCCATGTGCGAGAGCTCGCGGTAGTTGAAGCGCTTGACGTCGCCCACTTCCAGCCGGTAGGCCGTCAGCGCCGTTTTGTCGGGGCAAGCGGCCACGCAGGCGGCCAGGTCGTCGTTGATGGTGCGGTCATGCCACAGGCCCTGGGCGATCATCTGGGCGCGGCGGGCGGGTAGTAATACGGCGTCGAATTGCATGGTCTTGTCTCCTCAATGAAAAGGGTGGCTTGCAGTTATTTTTTTGGTATTTTTAAGCTGGTACGAACTGGCGGCCAGCGCGGGTGCGGGCAATGATGGTTTTCATGATCTGGGCCGTGCCGTCGCCAATCTGAAAGCCCAGCACGTCGCGCATGCGCTGCTCCATCGGGCCGCGGTCGTAGCCGCCGTGGCCAAAGCACAGCAGGCATTGATGGATCACGTCGTAAGCCAGCTTGGGCCCCCACCACTTGGCCATGCCGGCTTCAGCGGAATGCGGCAGGCCTTTGTCCTTGAGCCACAGGCCTTGCAGGCAGAGCAGGCGGGCGGCCTCGACTTCGGTGTCGTACTGGGCGAGCGGATGCGTCACGCCCTGGAAAGCCGACAGCGGCTGGCCAAAGGCCTGGCGCTGCGTGATGTAGGCCCAGGCTTCGTCCAGGGCAATGCGGGCCACGGCCAGGCATTGCAGGCCGATCAGGGAGCGTGAATAGTCAAAGCCGTGCATGACTTGCACAAAGCCCTTGTTCTCGTCGCCCAGGCGGTGGCTCACGGGCACGCGCACGTTCTCAAAAAAGATAGAACCCCGGCCAATGGCGCGTTGGCCGTGGCAGTCAAAGCGGTTGGTCGTGAGGCCCGGCGTGTCCATGGGCACCAGCAGGGCCGTGACGCCGTGGGCGCCCGACTCGGGCGTGCCGGTGCGACCAAACACCACCGTGATGTCGGCCTGGTCGGCGGCCGAGATCGAGGTTTTCTCGCCGTTGATCACGTAGTGGTCGCCGTCTTTTTCGATTTTGAGCCGCAGGTTGGCGGCGTCCGAGCCGCCGCGCGGCTCGGTCAGCGCAATCGCGCAAATCGCCTCGCCCGTGCGGATTTTTTCCAGCCAGGGACCGGCGATGTCGGGATTGCCGTACTTGGACAAGATTTGTGCGTTCAGCGAGGCCAGCAGGTTCAGGTAAGAAAAGCTCAGGTCGACGCGGGCGATTTCCTCGTGGATCACGCCAGCGGCCACGCAGCTCATGCCCAAGCCGCCGTACTGCTCGGGCAGCTCGGGGCAGATGAACCCCATGTCGCCCATCTCGCGAAGCAAGGTGCGGTCAAAAGTCCGTGTCTTGTCGCGCTCCAAAAAACCGGGCTGGACCTTGTCCTCGGCAAAGCGGCGGGCCGCTTGCGCCAGTGCTTGCAGGTCATCGTCGATGTAGGGATTGGGATTCATGGCTTCGTTCCTTATCAGACTCGTTCGCGGCCTTACTTGGCGTACTTGCGGAACTCGGGCTTGCGCTTTTCCTGAAGCGCCTTCACGCCTTCGCGGGACTCTTCGGTGTCGTAGTACAGCTTGAGCGCGTACATGCCCAGACCTGCAATGCCGGACTGGTGCGCGGTGTCCATGTTGAAGCTGCGCTTGGCAATCGCAATGGCCGTGGGGCTGCGTTCGCAGATGGTCTCGGCCCATTCCTGCACCGTTTCGTCGAGCTTGTCGTGAGGCACGCAAATGTTGGCCAAGCCCATGTCCACGGCCTCCTGGCCCGAGTAGCGCTTGTTCAGGTACCAAATTTCACGCGCTTTTTTCTCACCCACCACGCGCGCCAAGAACGCTGTGCCGTAGCCGGGATCGACCGAGCCCATCTTGGGACCGACCTGGCCGAAGATGGCTTTTTCAGAACAAATGGTCAGGTCGCAGATGGTGCACAGCACGTTGCCGCCGCCAATGGCGAAACCCTGCACGCGGGCAATGACCGGCTTGGGTACGTCGCGAATGGCCGTGTGGAGTTCTTCCATAGGCAGGCCAATGGTGCCGCGGCCGTCGTAGTTGCCGTCGTGCGCAGACTGATCGCCGCCGGTGCAAAAAGCGCGGTCACCCGCCCCAGCCAGCACGATGGCGCCAACGCTCTTGTCGTAGCCCGCCTTGTTCAGGGCCTTGATGATCTCGTCGCAGGTGGTGCCACGAAAGGCGTTCATCTTGTCCGGGCGGTTGATGGTGATCCACGCCACGCCGTTGCGGTTTTCGTAAATGATGTCTTCGAAATTCATGGTGATGTCCTGTTCAAGTTGATGAGATTGAAATTCAGAGAGTCAAAAAAGGCTTAAAGCCAGCAGGGGCCGCGGAACCGGCTCTGCCGGGCCGCAGGCGCAGCGGCCCCCCCGGGGGGCAGGGAGCTACACGCAGTGAGCGACCGTGGGGGCTCATCCATGCATGGTCAAGCCGCCAGACACGCTGATGACTTGGCCCGTGATAAAGGCCGCGTCGTCGCTGCCAAAGAAAACAATGGCGCTGGCCAAGTCGTCGGGCTGGCCCAGGCGGCCCAGGGGAATCGCACTGCGGAAAGCCTCGAGCAGCTTGGCCGGGTCGCGCGCGCCTTCGGCCACACCGGCCAGCAAGGCGGTGTCGGTCGGGCCGGGGCACACCACGTTGACCGTGATGCCTTGGCGGGCATGTTCCCGGGCCAGGGTTTTGGAAAGTGCTACCAGGCCACCCTTGCAGGCCGAATAAACCGCTTCGCCCGACGAGCCGCCGCGTGCGGCGTCAGACGCCACGTTCACGATGTGGCCGTACTTGCGCCTGGCCATGCCGGGCAGCACGGCGTGGTGCATGTGCAGCGCGCCGGTCAGGTTGATGGCGATCAGCTTGTCCCACTCGGCGGGGACGGTCTTGGTAAAGGGCTTGAAAACGTCCCAGCCGGCGTTGTTGACCAGCACGGCGATCGGGCCGAAGGCGGCTTCGGCCGCAGCCACAGCAGCGTCCACTTCGGCGCGGGAGGTGATGTCGCACTTGAAGGCCTGGGCGGTGCCGCCGTTGGCGCTGATCTCGTCGGCCACGCGTTGCGCCGCTTCCAGGTTCATGTCGAACACCGCGACTTTGGCGCCTTCTTGCGCAAAGCGGCGGCAAGTCGCACCGCCGATGCCGCCACCGCCGCCGGTCACGATCACTGTTTTGTTCTCAAGGTTCTTCATGCTTTTTCTCCGTCAACGGCTCAGGGTTGGTATGCTGCGTTGCCTGTTGTTTGAGAATTTAGGACAACACATTGTTGTATATTAGGCCAAGATTTTCTTGCTTGCAAACATATTTTCAGGAGCTGATTAGTGGTTTACTCTAATAGAAACTCAGCCGTTGTGCGGATGGATCTCGCCAATAGGTTGTTCTTTCGGCTTTATCAGTGTGCCAATATGTTGCATAAAACCGGTACCCGTGCCGTGGAGGCCGAAGGGTTGACCACGCAGCAATGGGCGGTGCTGGGCGCTTTGTCACGGCCCGAAGCCGAAGGTGGCATGAGCGTGGGCGACCTGGCCCGCTACTTGATGGTGAGCCGCCAGAACCTGGCGGGTTTGCTCAGCCGCATGGAGCGCGACGGCCACATTGGTTCGGCACCGGATGGGCGCGACAGGCGCTCGCGGCTGGTGACCATGACGGCCTCAGGTCGCGATGTGTGGGTCAACCACGCGCAACCCAAGATTCACGACTACTACGCACAGGCGCTGGAAGGCTTTTCCACCAGCGACCTCACGCACAGCCTGCACTATTTGCTCAAGTTGCTGGACAACATGAAGCGCCTGGACGTTGAGAAAGAAGCGGCGGTGGAGGGCAGCGAGGGGACTTGAACGACACGAAAGCGTGTGGGCGGCTGTGTGGCCGTCAAGGGGAACCGCTTGCAGGCAAGCTCCTGCGGGAGCGGAACTGCTTTTGGATTTGTAGGAGCCAGCCTGCTGGCGAATCTCCGTTCAAGCCAGGTCTGAGTCCCAGTTCAGCCGCCGCCCGCTTTCAAAATACCGCGCCTGGCCTGTCACCGGGTCGGTGAAGGCGATCGACTGGGCCAGCAGTTGCAGCGGCTTGGCAAAGTCATCTTCAGGCGTATGCGCCACAGGCGGGTACATACGGTCGTTCACCAGGGGCAGGCCCAGTGCGTTCATGTGCACGCGCAGTTGGTGCTTCTTACCCGTGACGGGGCTCAGCGCATACAGGCCCAAATCGCCCCGCGTGGCCCGCAGGTCGATGTGGGTGTGGCTGTTGGTCGGGCCGTCTGTTTCCCGCTGCCGGAAGAACGGCTCGTCCTGCACGATGCGGCTGCGCCGCTCCAGCGGAAAAGGCAGCTCGCTGCTTGGCGCCACGGCCAGGTAGTGCTTGCGAACCTGGTGGGTTCTGAACATGCCTTGGTAGGCATTGCGTTCCTCGGGCCGCACGCCAAATAGCACCAGTCCGGCTGTCTCGCGGTCAATGCGGTGGATGGGCACCAGATCGTCAATACCCAGCAAATTTTTCAGCCGCACCAGCAGCGTTTCTTGCAAGAAAGTGCCCGAAGGCGTGACGGGCAAAAAGTGCGGTTTGTCGGCCACCACCAAATGCTCGTCTTGGTACAGCACCACGGCCTCAAATGGAATTGGCTTTTCAACCGGCAGGGCACGGTAGTAGTAGATCCGCATGTGAGCGCGGTAAGGCCGCTCTGGCGTGACCAGCTCGCCCCATTCGTCCACCACCCGCTTGAGCGCCATGCGTTCGAGCCAAACGTCCAGCGGCACCGCCGGAAAACGCGCCAGCAAAAAATCGGTGACTGTGGCCCAGGGCCCCGCCGGCAAGCCGACGCAGCTGGGGCCCACGCCGTCCAGCGTGGGGGGCAGGGTGCTGGCCTTCATGGCTTGGGCGGACTCGGTGGCCCGGGCCGATCGGGCGGCGTTAGCCAGCGGCAGCCACCCGGGTGAACACCAGGTCCCACACGCCATGCCCGAGCTTGATGCCCCGGTTTTCAAACTTGGTCAGCGGCCGGTAGGCCGGCTGGGCGGCGTAGCCGTCTGGCGTCGTGGCCGTGTTGCGCAACTGCGGCTCGGCGCTCAGCACTTCCAGAATTTGCTCGGCATACGGCTGCCAGTCGGTGGCGCAATGCAAGTAGCCACCGGGCTTGAGCCGGGCCACCAGTTTGACCACCAGTGGCGACTGGATCAAGCGGCGCTTGTTGTGGCGTTTTTTGTGCCACGGGTCGGGAAAGAAAATATGCACCCCGTCCAGTGATTCTGGCGGCAGCATGTGGTCAATCACCTGCACGGCGTCGTGCTGCAAGATGCGGATGTTGCTCAGTCCCTGCTCGTCAATGCGCTTGAGCAAAGCACCCACGCCTGGCGTGTGCACTTCGCAGCACAAGAAATTGTCGTCGGGCCGGACCGCGGCGATATGCGCGGTGGCTTCGCCCATGCCAAAGCCAATTTCCAAAATGGTCGGCGCCTGCCGGCCAAAGGCTTGCACCAGGTCCAGCGGCTCGCCCGAATAGGGCAGCAAAAAGCGTGGGCCGACGTCGGTGAAGGCCTTGGCCTGGCCGACCGTGGTGCGGCCTGTGCGGAGCACAAAGCTGCGTATGGCGCGGGGCGGGAAAGGTGCGGTGTCTGCGGCGGACAGCTGCCCTTGATCGTTGGGAGCCGCATCAAGAGCGGAAGAAAGCGCAGGAGGGAGGGGCGTTGAAGAAGTCACCCGGGGGATTTTAGGGCTTGCCCTGGCTGGGGCCGTAGCGTGACAGCCATTCCAGCGTCCAGGCTTGCAAGGCAGCGGCCACGGTGTCGGCATGGGCGTGCAGACCCATCACGGCAGCGGCTTGCTTCAGGGCAGCCAAAGGATCGCTCAGGTCCAGCGCCTGGGCGCCGTTTTGCTTGCTGAGCTTTTCACCGTTAGCGCCCAGCACCAGCGGCGTGTGCAAGTAGCGCGGCGTAGGCAAGCTAAGTGCTTGATGCAGCACGATTTGCCGGGCCGTGTTGTCCGCGAGGTCTTCACCGCGCACCACGTCACTCACGCCTTGGGCGGCGTCGTCCACCACCACGGCGAGTTGGTAGGCCCACAGGCCGTCGGCGCGGTGCAATACAAAGTCGCCTACCGCCCGAGCCACGTCTTGTGTTTGCGGGCCCAGCCGCCTGTCGTGCCAAGCGACGCTGCCAGCCGGCACACGCAAACGCCAGGCGCGAGCGCTCTGGCCGTGCAAGCCGTCGCGGCAAGTGCCGGGGTAGACCAGCTCGCCATGGCGCTCACGGCTCTGACCTTGCGCCGCCCAGGCTTGCGCAATGGCTTGGCGGGTGCAAGCGCAGGGGAAGGCCAGGTGTTGGCTGGTGAGTTGGTCAAGTGCGGCTTGGTACAGCGCGCCGCGTTGCGATTGATACACCGGCGTTTCATCAGGCAGCAGACCGCATTGCTGCAACTGCTCAAGAATGACGAGGTCGACGCCCGGCACGCAGCGTGGGCGGTCCACATCTTCGATGCGCACCAGCCAGCGCCCTTGGTGGGCGCGGGCGTCTAGCCAGCTGGCCAGCGCCGCCACCAGTGAGCCGGCGTGCAGCGGCCCGGTGGGGGAGGGGGCAAAGCGGCCGGTGTAACCGCCTGCGCTCAAGCCAGGGCCAGCGCCATTTCCAGGCCGGACACAAAGCCGTCTTCCACCCGGTGGCCCAGGCACCAGTCGCCGCAAACGCCGATCTTGCTGGCAGCGTCCCACAAGTGCGTTTGGCCCAGCGGCTCGATGGTTTGGGCGTAGCGCCAGCGGTGCACCTCGGCGTGCGGCGGTGTGGCGCGGATGCCGGTGACTTCGGTGAAGGCGCGCAGCAGCTTGGCCTTGACGCGTTCGGCGTCGTCTTCCAAATGCTTGGTCGACCAGTCGGGGCTGGCCTGCACGGTCCAGCGCTCGATCGGGTCACGCCCAGGCTTGGACGATTCGCGGGCCAGCCAGGCAATGCGGTGGTGCGTGCTGCGGGCGGCGTTCCATTGCGGGCCGAGGTAAGACAGCTTGGCTTGCTGGGCCTGGGGAAAGGCCAGCATCAGCGTCCAGCAGGGTGCGACTTCAACACCGCTGATAGCAGGCATCAGGCTTTTGCCTTGTTGCGAGCTCAGCAGCAGCGCATGGGCTTGCACCGACGGCATGGCCAGCACCACGGCGTCAAAACCCGGGTACACGTGGTTGCTGCCTTCGGGTCCGTCGGCTTGCAGTTGCCAGCGTTCGCTGTGCAGTTTGTCGGGCTCGATCCGTGTGACCTGGGTTTGCACGTGCAGCCGGCCAGCGCTATGGAGCGGCTCGGCCCACAAACGCACCAAGGCGTTCATGCCGGGGCTGGCCACCCAATGCGGCTCTTTGGGCGGCAGCGACGCGGCGACCACGCGGCCGGCTTCGTCCAGAATCCGCACGGTGTTGGCGCTCCAGGGGCGCACCGTGGCCGGCGACAAAGCCAGCACCTGCTGAAAGCGCGGGTCGCGTACCGTGAAGTACTGCGCCCCGTGGTCAAACCCCCCAAAGGCGCTGCGCCGGGTGGACATGCGCCCGCCGGCCGAGCCGCTTTTCTCAAACACACTGACCTGGTGCCCGGCTTGCACCAGCGTGCGGGCACACGCAATGCCAGCAATGCCCGCGCCGATCACGGCAATGCGCTGTGGCGCGGAGGCGCTGTGGCGAGGTTTTTTGGAGGGGGTATTTTTTTGAGGCATGGCCGCACTCTACACGCTGCCGAGCGCTGCGGACACCGGAACGGGCAGCCCAAGGGCTGGGTTCCGGGCGAGCTGGCCATGGCGATGCGCGCAGCCCACGACCGAGGGTAATCCAGTGCTGTGAGCCGGGCCTAAAGCCAGTAAGTTCACGTTTGATCCGTAAATACAACCGTCCTTGAGGAGACAAGACCCATGAAGCGCGTTTTCACCAGCCTGTTGGCCAGCCTGACCTTGTGCGTGGCGGGCCACAGCCATGCGGCCTACCCCGAAAAGCCCATTCGCTTCGTGGTGGCCTTTGCCCCCGGCAGCTCCACCGACATCGTCGCTCGCCTGATTGGCGAGCAAGTCTCCAACGCTTTGGGCCAGCCCGTGATTGTTGAAAACAAGCCCGGCGCCGGTGGCAACATCGCCACCCAGGGCGTGATGAACGGGCCGGCCGATGGCTACACCGTGCTGTTCCACAGCGTGGCCTATGCGGTGAACCCCAACTTGTTTGCCAATGCCGGCTATGACGCCGTCAAAGACCTGCAGCCCGTGGCACTGGCCGGCTTCACGCCCAACTTGCTCTACGTGCACCCCGACGTGAAAGCCACCACCTTGCCCGAGTTGCTGGCGCTTGCCAAGAACGGCAAGCTGGCCTACGCGTCTTCCGGCAATGGCACGACCACGCACCTGGGCGCCGAATGGTTGTTCAAGGGCCTGGCCAAGGTGGACGTGACGCATGTGCCTTTCCAGCCGGCAGCGGCGACCAACGCCGTGGTCAGCGGCCAGGTACCGATTGCCTCGACCTCCATGCCGCCCGCTGTGCCCTTTGCCAAGACCGGCAAGGTGCGCCCCATCGCCGTGATGTCGCTCAAGCGCAGCCCGGCCCTGCCCGACGTGCCCACCGTGGCCGAGCTCGGCTACAAAGACTTTGAAGCCAACACCTGGTTTGGCGTCTTCGCCCCCGCCAACACGCCGGTGGCCGTGCTGGACTTGCTGAACGCCGAGATCAACAAGGCCCAGGCCGTCAAATCCGTGCAAGACCGTTTCCAAACCCTGTCGCTGGAAGCCGGGCGCATGGACCGCCCCACGCTGCGCCGCTACGTGGAAAGCGAAGTGGGCAAATGGGGCCGGCTGATCAAAGAGTTGAGCATCAAGATCGAGTGACCCGCTTGGGTGCGCTACCCTGCGGCGGCGCGCTGCTTGTTGATGAGCTCAGTGGGAATACGGCTCATCAGCCAGGCCGGTCCATCTAGACGATTAAAGTGAGGGGCTGGATTTTTCGCCTTTTCTTTATTTCCCCGTCTACAAGGACCTGTCATGTTGACTTTGCGCCCCGGCCCCGAGCGCGGCTACGCCGACCACGGCTGGCTCAAATCTTTTCATTCGTTTTCGTTCGCGGGTTACCACGACCCGGCCCACATGGGCTACGGCAATCTGCGCGTCATCAACGAGGACCGCATTGACCCCGGCACCGGTTTTGGCACGCACGGCCACCGGGACATGGAGATCATCAGCTACGTGCTCAGCGGTGCCATTGGCCACAAGGACAGCATAGGCAACGGCGCCTCCATTCCGCCGGGCGACGTGCAGCGCATGAGCGCGGGCAGCGGCATCATGCACAGCGAGTTCAATCACGCTGAAAAAGACGTCACGCACTTTCTGCAGATCTGGATCCAGCCCAACGTTTTTGGCATTGCCCCGGGCTACGAGCAAAAGACCTTTCCCACGGCCAAAAAGCGCGGCGCCTTGCGACTGGTGGCTTCGCCCGACGGCGCCCAGGGCTCGGTGACCATTCATGCCGACGCGCGCCTGTACGCCGGGCTGTTTGATGGCGCCGAACAAGCCAGCGTCCCGCTGCCCCCCGGGCGCAAGACCTATGTGCACCTGGTGCGCGGCGAGCTACAAGTCAATGGGCAGCCCTTGCGCGCCGGTGATGCGGCCAAGCTCGAAGCTGAGCCGGAGTTGACGCTCAGCGGCGGGCACGACGCCGAGGTGCTGGTGTTTGACCTGGCGCCTTGATTTTTTCTTCATTGACATCTGGAAAACCAAGCATGACCCACGTCGTTGTTGTTTACCACTCCGGCTACGGCCACACCCAACGCATGGCCCAGGCCGTGGCTGACGGCGCGGGCGCCGAGTTGCTCGCCATTGACGCCGACGGCAACCTGCCCGAAGGCGGCTGGGACACGCTGGCCGCAGCCGACGCCATCATCATGGGCTCGCCCACCTACATGGGCATGGTCAGTTGGCAGTTCAAGAAATTCGCGGACGCCAGCTCCAAGGTCTGGTTCACCCAGGGTTGGAAAGACAAGCTCTTTGCGGGTTTTACCAACAGCGCCGCCATGAACGGCGACAAGGGCTCGACGCTGCACTACTTGTTCACCCTGGCCATGCAGCACAGCGGCCTGTGGGTCAGCCAAGGCCTGATGCCGAGCAGCAGCAAAGCCGCTCAGCGTAACGACCCCAACTACCTGGGTTCTTACGGCGGTGCGATGGCGCAGTCACCTACCGACGCCGGCGCGGGCGAGATGGCGCAGGGCGATTTGGACAACGCCCGTGCCTTTGGTCAGCGGGTGGCTGATGTGGCAGGGCGCACCAAGCACTGATTGTTGGGACTGCCCTTACCGAGAACTTGGAGCCAGGTTTTTGCTTAAGCCCCTTCCCCCGCTGGGGGAAGGTTGGGATGGGATGGGATGGGATGGGGACTAGTCGGCCGCTACCAAGGGCATAACGCCAACACCAGCCCTTAAGATCGCGCCATGCGAATTTTCACCCTGTTACCTTGGCAAGACTGGCTGGCTATGGTTTGGTTTTTCGGCTGCTGGTCGGGCTATGCCTGGTTTGCGCGGCACAACGCCATCCAGCGCCAGTCCCTGCTGGCCATGACCAACCGTTACCGCCATGCCTGGATGCTGCAAGCCACGGCGCGCGACCCGCGGGTGATCGACGGCATCATCACGCAAAACCTCTCGAGCACACCTTCGTTTTTCTCGTCCACGACCATCATCATCATCGGCGGCTTGTTCGCGCTCCTGGGCACGACCGACCGGGCCAGCGAGTTGGTGCGCGAGATTCCTTTTGCGGTGCAAACTTCGGTGCTGATCTTTGACCTGAAGGTGCTGCTGATGATCGGCATCTTCGTCTACGCGTTTTTCCGTTTTAGTTGGTCCATGCGCCAGTACACCTTTGCGGCGCTGATGATCGGCTCCATGCCTGCGCCTGAAGACTTTGACGCCCAAAAAGCCGATCGTGAAGCCTTTGCCACCCGAGCCAGCCGCATGGTCGGCCTGGCGGCTGAGACTTTCAACGACGGCCTGCGCGGCTACTACCTGAGCTTTGCGCTGATGGCGTGGTTCTTTTCCACCCTGGCCTTTGTACTGGCCACTGGTGTGGTGGTCTTGATTCTCTACAACCGCGAGTTCCGTTCGGACGTGCTGGAACTGCTGCGCGAATGAAGCGGTGTTGATTCAAGCGAGCGAACGCGCCAGCCTCAAGCCGCTGAACTGCCACCTTGCCTCTGGCGGGAAGAAATTGCGATAACTCGCCCGCATGTGGCTAGCGGGTGTAGCGCATGAACCGCCTCGTAACACGAACTGGTTGCACATGAACTTGCCGTTGTATTCACCGGCCAAGCCCGCCCAGGGCCGGTAACCGGGGTAGGGGTTGTAGTTGGACGCGGTCCATTCCCACACGTCGCCCCAAAGCTGCGCGGGCTGCCCGCTTGAATGCGTCGGCAAGGGCAGCGGATGAAAAGCCCGGCTTTCCATGAAGTTGCTCGCGGCGGTTCCCCTAGGTGCGTTGCGTGCAGCCAATTCCCATTCCTGCTCCGTTGGCAGTCGGGCGCCAGCCCAGCGGGCATAAGCATCGGCTTCAAAAAAGCTCAGGTGACACACGGGCGTGCGAGGGTCTATGGCCACCTCGCCTTGCAGCGTAAAGCAGGACCAATCGCCGCCCCGCGCATGCCAGTAAAGCGGGGCGGCGACGCCGTTTTGGCGTATCCCGTCCCAGCCCAGCGACAGCCACAGCTCGGGGCGCTGGTAGCCGCCGTCGGCCATGAAGGCCATGAACTCGCCGTTGGTCACCAAGCGGCTGCCGATCTCGAAAGGCTGAACAAACACTTGATGGCGTGGCGTTTCGTTGTCAAAGGCGAACGCGCCGTCGAGCTCAGGGTCGTGCCCGTGCCACAGCAAACCACCGGCATGCGGCACCCAGGCTGGGGCTTGCGGCGCCACCGAGGCCAAGGGCCAGCGTTGGGCATAAGCGGGTCGCGCCGGGTTCAGCGACAGCGCATGCTTGATGTCGGTGAGCAGCAACTCCTGATGTTGTTGTTCGTGCTCAAGGCCAAGCGTGACCCAGCGAGCCAACTCAGCGTCTTCGGTGCACGCTTGCAAGCATTGCTGAACGCGCTCGTCCACCGACTGGCGATAGCGCATGACCTGCTCCAGCGATGGCCGGCTGATCTGGCCGCGCTGGTGCCGGGGAAACTGCTCGCCCACGCCGTTGTAGTAGCTGTTGAACAGCACGCGAAAGGCCGAGTCAAAGGACTTGAAGCCGGGTTCGAATTTCTCCAGCACCATGGTTTCAAAAAACCAGGTGGTGTGGGCCAAGTGCCATTTGGCGGGGCTGGCATCTGGCATGGACTGGAGCTGACAGTCTTCGGCAGACAGCGGCTCGACCAGCGCCATGCTTTGCTGGCGGACGCTGACATACCGCTGGGCTAAGCCAGTAGGGTGGCTGTCGGGCAAAAAGGAGGCGGCGGCTTTGATGGGCGAAAGGATGGGCGAAAGGATGGGCGAAAGGACGGGCGAAGGGGTCATGGTCTGATGCTCCAGTAGCGGGCAGGGCGGGCTGCAGGACAGCACCCCAGCACCGTACCAGAGGTGTTCTATGGCATCGCCCGCTGAGGTCTTTCTTCTTCTGTAGCCCCGGCTGTCAGCCCCCAGGGGCGGCCTCTAAAATGAGTTCATGTTTGTACACCTGCGCTTGCACACCGAGTTTTCAGTCGTCGATGGCACCAACCGCATTGACGAGGTCGTGGCAGCAGCAGCGGCCGACCGGCAAGCGGCACTGGCCATCACCGACCTCAGCAATTTTTTTGGCAGCGTCAAGTTTTACCGCGAAACGCGGGGGGTGGGCGTCAAACCCCTGATCGGGGCCGACGTCTGGGTGGAAGTGCCCGGCAAGGTGGCCGGCACACCGCCAGCGCGCTTGCTGCTGCTGGTGCAAGACAAGCGCGGCTACCTCAACCTGTCTGAACTGCTGACCCGCGCCTGGACGCGCAACGTTCAGCGCGACCAGGCGGTGCTGCAGCTCGACTGGCTGGCTGAATTGGGCGAGGGTTTGATTGCGTTGTCTGGCGCGCAGGGCGGGGCGGTGGGTCAGGCCTTGCTGCAAGGCGACGCGTCGCGTGCCGCCGAATGCGCGCTGCATTTTGCGGGCCTGTTCCCGCACCGCTTTTACATCGAGCTGCAGCGCGCCGAACGCGCTGACGATGAGCGCCACGTGGCCGCCGCTGTGCAATTGGCCGCACGCCTAAAGCTGCCGGTGGTCGCCACGCACCCGGTGCAGTTTTTGACTTACGACGACTACGAAGCTCATGAGGCGCGGGTGTGTATTGCCGAGGGCGAGATTCTGGGCAACGCCCGGCGCGTACGCAAGTTCACGCGGGAGCAGTACTTTAAGTCGCAGGCGCAGATGCAGGCGCTGTTTGCTGACGTGCCTTCTGCGCTGGCCAACTCGCTGGAAATTGCCAAGCGCTGCAACCTCACGCTGGACCTGGGCAAGCCCATGCTGCCGGACTACCCCACGCCCGAGGTGGACGGCGTGCGCATGCCGATTGACGCGTTCTTCCGCGAGGAATCGCACAAGGGCTTGAACGAGCGCTTGGTGCATCTGTACCCGAACGAAAAGCTGCGCGAAGAAAAGCGCGCCGAGTACGTGGCCCGCCTGGACTTTGAGATCAACGTGATTCTCACCATGGGTTTCCCTGGTTACTTTTTGATCGTGGGCGACTTCATCAACTGGGCCAAGAACAACGGCTGCCCGGTCGGCCCCGGCCGGGGTTCGGGCGCGGGTTCGCTGGTGGCGTATTGCCTGCGCATCACGGACCTGGACCCGCTGCAATACAACTTGCTGTTCGAGCGGTTTTTGAACCCGGAGCGGGTGTCCATGCCCGACTTCGATATTGACTTTTGCCAGACCAACCGCGACCGCGTGATTGACTACGTCAAAGACAAGTACGGCAAAGAGGCGGTCAGCCAGATCGTCACCTTTGGCACCATGGCCGCGCGCGCGGCGATTCGCGACGTGGGCCGGGTGCTGGATTTTTCCTACGGTTTTTGCGACGGCATCTCCAAGCTCATTCCCAACAAGCCGGGCCAGGCCGTCACGCTGCAACTGCCCCCTACAGACCGCGACAAAAACGACAAGCTGGTCTACGCGATAGAGGCCGAACCCATCCTGGCCGAGCGCGAGAGCAAGGAAGAAGACGTGCGCACGCTGCTGGAGCTGGCGCGCAAGCTTGAAGGCCTGACCCGCAACGTTGGCATGCACGCCGGTGGCGTGCTGATTGCCCCTGGCAAGCTGACCGACTTTTGCCCGCTGTACCAGCAGCCCGGCAGCGGCTCGGCCGTTAGCCAGCTCGACAAGGACGATGTGGAGGCGATTGGCCTGGTGAAGTTCGACTTTTTGGGCCTGGCCACGCTGACGATTCTGGAAATCGCCCGCGAATTCATCATGAAGCGCCACCCCGCGCAGGCCAACTTCCGGTTTGAAGACCTGCCGCTGGACGACAAAAAAACCTACGCGCTGTTTGGCAAAGGCCAGACCGAAGCCGTGTTCCAGTTTGAAAGTCCTGGCATGCAGCGCATGCTCAAAGACGCCAAGCCCGACCGGTTGGAAGACCTGATCGCCATGAACGCGCTGTACCGGCCCGGCCCGATGGAGCTGATCCCGACCTACATTGCGCGCAAGCAAGGGCGCGAAACGCCGGAGTACCCGGACCCGCGCGTCAAGCCGATCTTGGAGGAGACCTACGGCATCATGGTCTACCAGGAGCAGGTCATGCAGACCGCGCAGATCCTGGGCGGCTACTCGCTGGGCGGTGCCGACTTGCTGCGCCGCGCCATGGGCAAGAAGAAAAAAGAGGAGATGGACGCGCAGCGCGAAGTCTTCCGCGTAGGCGCCGCGCAAAACGGCCTGACGCTGGAAAAAGCCGACGAGGTTTTTGACCTCATGGAAAAGTTTGCCGGCTATGGTTTTAATAAATCGCACTCGGCTGCTTACGCGCTGCTGGCTTATCACACCGCCTGGCTGAAGGTGCATTTCACGGCCGAGTTCTTCTGCGCCAACATGACGGTGGAGATGGACGACACCGACAAGCTCAAGATCTTGTTCAACGATGCCCAAAAAATGGGCCTGAGCTTCGAGGCGCCCGACGTCAACCGGGGCCATTACCGCTTCGAGCCGATCACCGACAAGAGCATTCGCTACGGCCTGGGCGCCGTCAAGGGCACGGGCCAGCAGGCGATTGCCGCCATCGTTGCGGCGCGTGAAGAGGGCGGCCCGTTCACTTCGCTGTTTGACTTTTGCGTGCGCGTGGACCGCAGCAAGCTCAACAAGCGCACGGTCGAAGCCCTCATCAAGGCCGGCGCCTTTGACAACCTGCAACTCAACCGCGCGGCCCTGCTGGCCAGCGTGGACCGCGCTTTTGAATTCGCTGCGGCCACCGAGGCCAATGCGAATCAGGGCGGCTTGTTTGACATGTCTGACTCGCACGCCGCCAGCACGACCGAGCCGCCGCTGGTCGACGTCATGCCCTGGGGTGTGAAGACCCGCCTCACGCATGAAAAAACCGCGATTGGTTTTTATTTGTCGGGCCATTTGTTCGACGAGGTCGAGCTGGAAGTGCGGCAGTTCGTCAAACGCAAGATTGAAGACCTGATCGATTCGCGTGACCAGCAGTTGCTGGCTGCCATCGTCACGGACCTGCGCGTCATCAACGGTCAGCGCGGCAAGTTGGCACTCTTCAAGCTCGACGACAAGACGGCCGCGATCGAGGCCACCGCCGACGAGGCACTGCTCAACGCCAACCGCAACTTGCTCAAGGACGACGAGCTGGTCATCGTGCAGGGCGTGTTGCAGCCTGACCGGTTTTCCGGTGGCTTTCGGGTCAAGGTCACGCAGGTCTGGGATTTGGAGTCGGCGCGCTGCCGCTTTGGCAAGTTCTTGAAAGTGGCGGTGAATGGCACGGCGCCTGATGTGGCGCGCATGGTGCGCGACTTCCCGCCCAAGCGCGAACAGACCGAGCAAGGCGAAGTGGTGCGCGGCATGTCGGTGCGCTTGAGCCTGCGCCGCGAAGGTGCTGCGGCCGAGTTGCACCTGGGCGAGGCGGCGCGTTTTTACCCGAGTGACGCCGCGCTTGCCAGCTGGATGTCGCAAGCCGACAAGGGGCTGGTGAAGGTGGTGTACGAGTAAAGCGCTCGCTCACGTAAAGAGACAATCCCGGAACTCGAACAGCCCTCGCGGTGGCTGACACCTTCTATTTTTTTTCATCATTCCTGCCGACCAGCGCGGCAACAACCCGAGGTTTTTCATGCCTAACTTGAACATCAACGGCCGCGACACGGCGGTCAACGCCGACGCGGGCACGCCCATCTTGTGGGCCCTGCGTGACACGCTGGGCCTGACCGGCACCAAGTTCGGCTGCGGCGTCGCCGCCTGCGGCGCTTGCACCGTGCACGTCAACGGCGTGGCCACACGCTCTTGCGTGACGCCTCTGTCGGCCGCCAGCGGCAAAAAGATCACGACCATCGAAGGTGTTGCCACCGACAAAGTGGGCCGTGCGGTGCAAGCCGCGTGGGTGGCGCACGACGTGGCGCAATGCGGCTACTGCCAAAGCGGCCAGGTCATGAGCGCCACGGCCTTGCTGCAGTCCAACAAAAAGCCCAGCGACGCGCAGATTGACGCCGCCATGGCCGGCAACATTTGCCGCTGCGGCACCTATGCGCGTGTGCGCAGTGCCATTCACGCCGCAGCTGCCACGCTGGCTTGAGCCGCTAAGTCTTTAAGGACAACCCCATGAACTTCGATACCAACACCCCCGGCCTGCCTGCTTTTTTGGGCGATATCCCCGCAGGTATTGCTGGCCGGCTGGCCCGCTCGCAGGCCGCTGCGTCCACCGCCGCTTTGCCCCGCCGCTCTTTCCTCAAAATAAGCGTGGCATCGGGCTTTGCCTTGGGGGCCTACCCATTGCTCGCCACAGCGCAAAACACGCCCGCTGGCGAAAGCCTCAAACCCTTTGAGCAACCGGCCGCTTTTGTGCGCATCGACAAAGACGGCACGGTCACGGTGACCGTCAACCGCCTGGAATTTGGCCAAGGCGTGCTGACCGCGCTGCCCATGATCCTGGCTGAAGAACTCGACGCCGACTGGAACCGCGTGCGCAGCGTGCATGGCAATGCCGACCCGGCTTACATCGACCCCGCCTTTGGCATGCACCTCACGGGTGGCTCAGGCGCCATCAAGCATTCCTTCACCCAGTACCGCGAGCTCGGCGCGCGCGCCCGCAGCATGCTGGTGGCCGCAGCAGCGGCAAAGTGGGGTGTGCCTGCTGCCAGCTTGCGCACGGCCAAAGGCCAGGTCATGGGCCCCGGCGGCAAGATGCTGGGCTACGGCGACTTGGCTGAAGCGGCCATGAAGCTGCCTGTGCCCGCCAAGGTCACGCTCAAGAACCCCAAGGACTTTCGCATCATTGGCAAGGCTACGGCGCGCCTGGACGCTCGGGCCAAGTCCACCGGCACGCAAAAATTTGGCATCGACATGCAGCTGCCCGGCATGCTCACGGCCGTGGTGTTGCACCCGCCCGTGTTTGGCGCTCGGCTCAAAAGCCTGGACGACAGCGCTGCCAAAGCCATGGCCGGCGTCAAGGCCGTGTTCCGCATGCCGACCGACCGCGGCGGCGAAGGCGTGGCCGTGGTGGCCGAAGGTTATTGGGCGGCCAAGCTAGGCCGCGATGCACTCAAGCCTCAGTGGGACACCAGCACTGTTGAAAAAGTCGACAGCGCCGCTCAGTTGGCCAGCTACCAGGCGCTGGCCAAGAAGACGGGGCTGGTGCGCTATGACGCCGACATGGCGCCGCTGACCAGCGCGCCGAACAAGATCAGCGCGGAGTTTACCTTCCCCTACCTAGCGCACGCGCCCATGGAGCCGCTGAACTGCACGATTCAGCTTAGCGGCACGGGCGCTGCGACTCAGGCCGAGCTGTGGCTGGGCACGCAGATGCCAGGGCTGGACGCGATGGCTGCGGCCAAGGTGCTGGACGTGGCGCCCGACAAAGTCAAAGTGAATGTGCAGATGGCCGGTGGCGGTTTTGGCCGCCGCGCCGTGCCTACGGCCGACTACGTGGTCGAGGCTTGCACCGTGGCCAAGACCGCCCGTGCGGCCGGCTTGAATGCCCCCGTGCGCGTGATGTGGAGCCGCGAAGACGACATCAAAGGCGGCTACTACCGGCCCATGCATGTGCACCGCGCCGAGATCGGCTTTGACGCTAAGGGCAAGGTGCTGGCCTGGGACCATGTGGTGGTGGGCCAGTCGATTGCGCAGGGCACGCCGTTTGAAGGCTTCTTGATCAAGGACGGCATTGACAACACCGCCATCGAAGGCATGCGTGACCCTTACGCCGTGCCCATGCGTTTGTCGGTGCACCATCCCCAGGTGAATGTGCCAGTGCTCTGGTGGCGCAGCGTGGGCTCGACCCATACGGCCTTTGTGATGGAAACACTGATCGACGAAATCGCCCGGGCCACGAAGCAAGACCCAGTGGCTTACCGCCTGCAGTTGATGGGCGACAAGCACCCGCGCCACCAAGCCGCCTTGCAGTTGGCTGTGGCCAAGTCGGGCTACGGCAAACGCAAGTTGCCAGCCGGCCAAGCCTGGGGCGTGGCGGTGCACGAGTCGTTTGACACCGTGGTCGCCTATGTGGTGGAAGCCTCGGTCACCCAGGGCGCACCCAAGCTGCACGCGGTCACGGCGGGTGTGCATTGCAACCTGGCAGTCAACCCGCAGACCATTGAGGCGCAGGTTCAAGGCGCTGCCCTGATGGGCCTGGGCACCTGCCTGCCGGGGGCGGCCATCACCTTCAAAGACGGTGTGGTCGAGCAAAGCAATTTTGGCGACTACCAAGTGGCTCGCCTGCCCGACATGCCGCGCATGGCCGTGCATATCGTGCCCAGCGCCGACGCGCCCACCGGCATGGGCGAGCCCGGCCTGCCACCACTGGCGCCGGCTTTTGCCAATGCGCTGGCGCAGCTGACTGGCAAACCCTTGCGGGACTTGCCGTTCAAGCTGGCTTGAGCATCGCCTGAAAAGCAAACGCCCCAAGGGCGGTCTCACCGACCTGGGGGCGTTTGGACAGGCGTTTGGCTAGGCGTTTCGCAGCGCCGACTGCCGGCGCTTGCTCACCGAATACTGGAGGGTGCCAGCGCCCGGGTGATGCTGGCTTCACCCCGGCCATGCACGGCGCTGTTGTAGTTCGCGATGGTGTCTTGGCGGGCGGTGTTCAGCAATTGGTTGGTAATCTGGGTGGCTGAGGCCTTGTTGAATTTGCTGCCCAGGATGGCGCTGTAGCCGGTGACGATGGGCGCTGCAAAAGAGGTTCCATACAAGCCCGTTTTGTCACCTTCAACGCCCACCACCAAAAATTGCTTTTGTGCTGCCGCGTCTGTGCCTGCGGTGTTGGAGTAAGCCGCCATGCTGGCAGGCTTGAGCACCGAGCCGTTGCTGCTCAAAGCACCGACATAGATGGCTGAAGCTTTTCCCTTGAGTGCCAGGTTCAAGTAGTCGACGTTGCCCGCCGCGTTGACTGCATTGACCGGAACAGCGTCATTGCCCGCCGCTTTGGCAATGACGGAAGAACCCAGGGTGGCGTATTTGATGAGCGAGCTTTCCAGTGGACTCCACGGTATCTGATTTGCGGTGTAACCCGCCTGGCCGATTGCGCCGTAGCTGAGGTTGATCACGTTCAGACCCCGGTTGAGCCAAACGGGCTGGCCACCGCTGTAGTCTTGCCCCAAGAGCAGAGCCCGAGGTGCGACCATGCCAGCTTCTTTGGCGGTCCAGGAACCGTGGCGTAGCAGTTGGGTGCTTCCGCTGAGGTTGCCGTACAGACCCCGGTTGCTCGTGAAGTCGTCGACCACCGTGATGGTGACACCTTGGCCGCGATAGCCCTTGGCCCAGGCGTCGCCGACCTCGCTGCTCATCCACTGTGCAGGCATTTGCGCTGCGGCTGACGCCGCCAAGGTCGCCGCGAGCGCGGCCAGGAGGGAAGTTTTGAGTACGTCCGTCATGAAAAGTCTCCTAGAAAGGGGAAGGAAGGGGTTAGAAGCGCTGAGAGAACTGAAGCATCAGTTGGTGCTGGTTGAAGGGTTTTTCGCGGAAGAGGTAAGCCAGGGTCTGCTCGGGCGCGAGGGTGGACGCTGCGAGTCGGCAGTTGACTTCCTGCACGCCGCCCAGTTCGTCGTAATTGCCGAGGCAGCTTTTTTCCTTGAGCTTGCCGCCCAGGATCGTGGTTGCTTTGAGGGACAGCCAGCCGTTTTTGAAGACTTCGTGCTGGGCCATCAGCCCGAGCTTGACACTGGGTGTGATGACGTACTTGACGCCCCGCTCGCCGGTGCCCCAACCCCAGATCACGCCAAAGGAGGGCGTGAGTTGGGTCATCCAGGCCGCGCTGGCGTTTCGTACCGTGGCGGTGTACCAGGGTCGAAAACTGATCGGCATACCCCCAGATGTTTCAAAGCCACTTTCCCGGGTGGGATTGAGCCATTTGGCGTGCTCAGCGTCGTACTTGACTTCGATCAGGTGGGTGGCCGACCAAAAACTGCCGTCAACACTGGCTTTGGCGAGTTCAAAGGCGCCAGCTCGGCTCGTCATGAGAGCTGCCAGTGCGGTGGCAAAGAGAACGCGTCGCAGGCGGAGTGGATGGGAATGGCGGCTCATGCTGGCTATGAAATCGGATTCAGATGATCGGTCACCAGCAATTTTGGACTCTATAGAGTCATAAAGTATTATTTGTTAGTTAAATAATATGATTTTTTATTGAGCTGTTGGGCTTTTTGGGGTCATCCGCGCGGCTTACCCATGGACACGTGCGTGCCTTCGTCCAAATCGAAACTGATTTGCAGGGCTTTGCACACGCCGGGGTGGTCTATCGGCAATTCCCAGGTCAAGAACACCTGGGCGCAGGCCGGGTCTTGCTCAAAGTGGGCGGCGTTGAACTGCTCACTGCCGCGCTGGACCACCGTGTGCGGCTGGCCGGTGTCGAATATGACGGCCGTCCCGCGGGCCAGGGCAATGCGCTGGCCCGTAGCGGGAAAGAGCAGGTCCAGGCCCTGGTCTTCGGTCAAGAATAGGTTGCAGAACGCTGAGCCGCCGTACTGCTCGGCGTCGTGGTGCTGTCGAGCGCCTCGGCAGGCCATCAGCGCGATGTCCGAATCAGCCAGGACCTCGTCCAGGCCCAGCAGGCGGGTCCACTGGGCTACCGCCTGAATGCACTGCTTGTGCTCCGGCCAGCGGGCGCGTGTGCGGACCCAGGGCAGGGCCTCGACATCGCCGGCAGGCAGCTGCAGATGAAGGTCGATCTCTCTGGCCCAGTCCGCCCGCAGTTTGGCGGGCGGCGTGGGAATGTCGAGCAAGGCGGAGTGCACGGTGGGGCTCACGCTGCGGCGCCTCGGTACCTCGCCGCTCAGGAAACTGCAGGTCAGGGCATCAGGCAAGAAGGTGGGGCGAGTCATGCGTGGGGGACAGCGTGCGCCAGGTGCTCAGTCTTTGGGCCGGAAGGTGATGATCAGTGGCGTGGGCACGCGCCCGTCCACGTCTCGGGGCAAGGTTTCAGTGCGGATGATGGCTTTGACCACCGCGTCGTCCCAAGCCTTGTTGCCGCTGGACTTGATCAGGCGCTGGCTGATGATGGTGCCGTCCGGCGTGGTGCGCACTTCCACTTCGGCCGTGGGGTTGCCGCTGATGTCGTCGGTGAACACCACGTTGGGTTTGACCTTGGCGCGCACCTTGCCGCCGTAGCTGGCTGATGGCCCGCTGGCTTGCAGTGCGCTGCCTTTGGCGTCGGGCGCACCGGTGGCGCCGGCCGTGCCCAGGCGGTCCATGACTTCTTTGCGGCGCTTGGCGTCGGCAGCGGCGTCAGCCGCTGCTTGCTTTTTCGCGTCTTGCTCTTTCTTGGCTTGCAGCTTTTGGGCTTCGGCTTTGGCTTGGGCCTCTGCGGCTTCTTTGGCTTCTTTCTCTTTGGCTTCTTTGAGCTTTTTGGCCTTGTCGGCTTTGGCAAGCTGCTCAGCCTTCGCCGCTTTGTCGGCTTTTTCCTTTTCGGCCAGGGCTTTGCGCTCGTCAGCTTCTTTTTGCTTGCGCTTTTTCTCTCGCTCGATGGCGATGTCGGCTTGCGGCAGGGGCGGGGCAGGTGGCGTCACCACTGCGGGAGGTGGAGGAGGTGCTGGCTCCACAGCGCTGGGCGAAGGCGCGGCTTCTTGCGCCGTGGGCGACCACAACTCCGCGCTGAAACTCACTTGCGGGTCGGCCTGCTTCCAGTTGATGCCCCAGGTCAGTGCGGCGCCCAGTAGCAAGTGCGCCAGCAGCGCCAGGCCGAAGGCGCGCACCGACACTCGCTCGGCCGGCGGGTTCAGGTCGCTGCGTTCGGCGGCGCTGGGCATGGGCGCTTTAGTTCCCCGTCTGCACTGACAAGGCGATGCGTTGCACGCCAGCGCGTTGCAGTGCATCCATGACCTTGACCACGGTCTCGTACTTGATGGATTTGTCGGCGCTGATCACCACGGGCGCGGTTTGCTCGCCTTCGGGTACGGCCGGCTGCAACTGCTTGACGGTGGCGCCGACGTTGCTCAGCGTGCTCGCCGTGGGGCTGGCGGCGCCGGGCTGGGTGATCTGGATCACCTCGTTTTTGTCGATGCTGATATTGATGGGCTTGGGCGGCTGCGCGGCAGCCTTGCCCACTTTGGGCAGCGCGATCATGCTCGGCGTTATCAGGGGTGCGGTCACCATGAAGATGATGAGCAGCACCAACATCACGTCGATGAAAGGCACCATGTTGATTTCGCTGATGGTGCGGCGGCCTCGGCCGCGTGAGCTGATGGCGGGCATGGGTGGCTTACCTTGATTCGCGCTCAGTGGCCCGAAGCCGACTGCGCGCCCAGGTTGCGTTGCAGGATGTTGGAAAACTCTTCAATGAAGGTTTCCAGGCGGTTCGCCACACGGTCAATGTCGTGCGCAAACCGGTTGTAGGCCACCACCGCCGGAATGGCTGCAAAAAGGCCAATGGCCGTGGCCACCAGGGCTTCGGCAATGCCGGGGGCGACGGTGGCCAGCGTGACTTGCTCCAGCGCCGCCAGCCCGGTGAAGGCATGCATGATGCCCCAGACTGTGCCGAACAGACCCACGTACGGCGAGACCGAGCCAACCGTGGCCAGGAACGACAGGTTGGCTTCGACCACGTCGAGCTCGCGCTGGTAGCTGGCGCGCATGGCGCGGCGGGCGCCGTCGAGCAGGGCGCCGGGGTCGACCACGCGGCGCTCGCGCAGTTTTTGGTATTCGCGCATGCCGCTGGCAAAAATGCGTTCCATGGGCCCCGTGCTGCGGGCGTTTTGGGTGGCGGCGGCGAACAGCTCGTTCAAGCTGGTGCCGGACCAAAACTCGCGGTCGAACTCGTCATTGAGCTGGGCCACGCGCCGCAGCGACACGATCTTGCGAAAGATGGCGGTCCAGCTGGCCACCGAGATGGCCACCAGCAATGCCACCACGGCTTGCACCACCCAGCTGGCGTTCAGGATCAAATGGACGATGGACAGGTCTTGGGTCATGGTGTGTTTTCCAGGCGTTGCAAGAGGTCGGCGGGAATGCGTTGAGGCTTGAGATTTTGGCCGTTCACCCAGCCAATGCGGATGCTGGCTTGGCACAGCAAGCGCGGCTGCTCTGTGGGCCCGCCCAGCAAGAAAGCTTGTTGCGCAATCACGAGCGAAGCCTTGCCGGCTTCTTGGAGCTCGGCCGTGACGCAAAGCAAATCATCCAGGCGGGCCGGATGCAAATAGCGCGCCGTGGTTTCACTCACGACGAACATGCCGCCCGTGCTGTCCCGCAAACGCTGCTGCTCAATGCCCAGCGAGCGCAGCCATTCGGTGCGGGCGCGTTCAAAAAACTTCAGGTAGTTGGCGTAAAACACGATGCCGCCAGCGTCGGTGTCTTCCCAATAAACGCGCACTGGCCATTCAAAGGCCGTCTTGATATGCTGCTCAGCCAAGGACGCGCTCCAGGCGGGCCACGGCCTCTTGCAGTTGGGCCATGGAACTGGCCGTGGAAAAACGAACGTAGCGGCTGGGGTCGGCCTGGCCAAAGTCACGCCCTGGCGTGAGCGCCAAGTGGGCGCGCTGCATGAGTTGAAACGCCAAGTCCCAGCTGCCACCGGTGCCGTCCGGCTGGCCGGGCCGTAGGCCGAGCTGTTGCACGGCTTGGGTGCAGTCGGCATAAGCGTAAAAAGCGCCGTCGGGCATCACCGGCACGCTCAAGCCCAGGCGGTTGAGTTCGGGAATGAAGTAGTCGCGCCGCGCCTTGAACTCGCCGCGCCGGCGTTCGTACTCGGCCAGGCTGTCGGGCTCAAAGCAGGCCAGCGCCGCTTGCTGGGAAACGCTGCTGGCACAGATGAAGAGGTTTTGCGCCAAGCGCTCGACCACCGGCACCAGAGCGGGCGGCAGCACCAGCCAGCCCAGGCGCCAGCCGGTCATGCAAAAGTACTTGCTGAAACTGTTGATGCTGATGACGCTTTGCCCCAATTCGCCGGGCAGGGACAGCGCGCTTTGGCCAAACTGCGGGTCGTGGCTCAGGCCCAGGTAAATTTCGTCGATCAGTGTGATGCCGCCCCGGCTGTGCACCAGGCGGTGCAAGCGCTCCAGCTCATCAGGCGCGATAGACATGCCGGTTGGGTTCGACGGCGAGGCCAGCAGCACGCCGCGCGTGCGCTCCGTCCAGGCCTCTTGCACCTGCTCGGCCGTGAGCTGAAAGCGCTGCTCGGCGGTGGTGGGCAGCAGCACGGCCCGGCCTTCGGCGGCACTGACAAACTGGCGGTTGCACGGGTAGCTCGGGTCCGGCATCAAGATCTCGTCGCCGGCTTCAATCAGCGCCAGGCAAGCCAATTGCAGCGCCGCCGAGGCGCCCGCCGTGATGACGATGCGCTCGGGTGCCACGTCCGCGCCAAAGCGCTGGGCATACCAGCCGCTGATCTTTTCGCGCAGGGCGGGCAAGCCCAAGGCGGGCGTGTACTGGGTTTGACCGTTCGCGATGGCGCTTCGTGCGGCTTCTCGAACCAAGGGCGGGGCGGTGAAGTCCGGCTCGCCGATGTTCAAGAAGATCATGGGCGAATCGCTGTGGGCGACTTCAAGCGCCATGCTGGTGGCGGCCTTGGCCACCTCCATCACGTAAAAAGGTTCTATCCGCTGGGCACGCTGGGCGATTCGCACGGCTGTGCCTTTTTCAGCGGGCTTTGTCGTGCGCGACTTCGGCTGCGCGCAAGCTGGGCGCCAGTTGGTTGAGCACGCCGTTGACGTACTTGTGGCCGTCGGTGCCGCCAAAGGCCTTGGCCAACTCGATGCATTCGTTGATGACCACGCGCCAGGGCACGTCCAGGCAGTTCTTGAACTCGTAAGCGCCAATCCACAGCACACCGTGTTCGACCGGCGAGATCTCGGCCATCTTGCGGTCCAGCAGGGGCAAGATGGCGGCGTCCAGTTCGTCGGCCGCGCCAATGCAGCCGTGCAGCAAGGCGTCAAAGTGGGCGGCATCGGCCTTGTGAAAACCCACCAGGTCGCGGGTAAAGGCGTCGATCTGGGCCGATTCGTTGCGGCCGACCAGGTGTTGGTACAGCGCCTGCAAGGCAAATTCGCGGGCGCGGGTGCGCGCCGATTTGTCGGCGGCTTTTTTCACGCCGGTGTCGGTGAGGCCGCTGCGGTTTTGCGGCGGGCGTTTGGAAGCTGCGTTTTTTACGGCGGGTTTGGGGTCGGTCATCGTGTCAGTTCAGCTCGTTGAGCAGCAGGGCCATTTCAACGGCCACGCGGGCGGCGTCGCGGCCTTTGTCGGTTTGGCGAGCGATGGCTTGGGCCATGTCTTCGGTGGTGAGAATGGCGTTGGCAATCGGCAAGTTGTAGTCCAGCGCCACGCGGGTCACAGCGGCGCCGCTTTCGTTGGCGACCAGCTCAAAGTGGTAGGTCTCGCCGCGGATGATGCAGCCCAGTGCAATCAGCGCGTCAAAGTCTTCGCTCTCGGCCAGGGCTTGCAGGGCCACCGGCACTTCCAGCGCGCCGGGTACCTTGAGGTGGCGAACGTCCGAGCCGGCTACGCCCAGGGCCTGCAACTCAGCCAGGCACGCCTCGGCCAGGGCGTTGGTCACGCCTTCGTTAAAGCGCGCTTGCACGATGCCGATTTTCAAGCCGCTGCCGTCCAGTGGGCCGGCCTGGCCTTGGTCTGCGTGTTGCATGTCAGTTTCCTTGTTCTTTGCTGAGGTAACCGGTGATTTCCAGGCCAAAGCCGGTCATGCTGGGCATGCGGCGGGGGTTGCCCAAGAGGCGCATTTTTTGCACGCCGCAGGCCACCAAAATTTGACTGCCAATGCCGTAGCTGCGCAAGTCCATGCGGCCACGGGCGGGCGCATGGCTGGCCTTGGCCGTGCCTTCAAACTGGGCCAGCAGCTGGGCCGCACTCTCGCCGCAGTTGAGCAGCACGGCCACGCCGCAGCCTTCTTTGGCGATGTATTTGAGGCTTTCGTCCAGGCTCCACGAATGCATGGCGCGACCGGTTTCCAGCGCGTCCAACAAAGAAAGGGGCTCATGCACCCGGGTGACGACTGATTCGCCCGGCGCCCACTTCCCCTTGACCAGCGCCAGGTGCAGGCCCTGGCTGGGCTTGTCACGAAACGCGTGGGCCGTGAATTCGCCATAAGCGGTTTGCAGTGTGCGGGTGCCGACCTGGGAGACCAGCGACTCATTCTGGCTGCGGTGCTGGATCAGGTCGGCAATCGTGCCGATCTTCAAGCCGTGCTCGGCGGCAAACACCATCAGGTCCGGCAAGCGGGCCATGGTGCCGTCGTCCTTCATGATTTCGCAAATCACCGACGAGGGCGAGCAGCCGGCCATCGCGGCCAAATCGCAACCTGCTTCGGTGTGGCCGGCGCGCATCAGCACGCCGCCGTCGACCGCCTGCAAGGGAAACACGTGGCCGGGTTGCACCAAGTCGTTCGGCTGGGTTTTCTTGGCCACGGCCACTTCAATGGTGCGGGCCCGGTCGGCAGCGGAAATGCCGGTGGTCACGCCCTCGGCCGCTTCAATCGATACCGTGAAAGCCGTGCTGTAGACCGTGCCGTTGCGCACCGCCATGGGTGGCAGCTTGAGGTATTCGCAGCGTTCGCGGGTGAGCGTCAGGCAGATCAGGCCGCGGCCAAAGCGCGCCATGAAGTTGATGGCTTCGGGGGTGACGTGGTCGCTGGCCAGCACCAGGTCGCCTTCGTTTTCGCGGTCTTCTTCGTCCACCAAGATGACCATGCGGCCGGCCTTGAGTTCGGCAACGATGTCTTCAACAGGGGAAATGGCAACGGTCATGGCTCAGGGCTTTCGGATGGTTTGCAGCATGCGCTCGACGTAGCGGGCGACGGTGTCGATTTCAAGGTTCACGGCGCTGCCGGTTTGGAGCGTGCCCAGGGCCGTGTTGTCCACGGTGTGCGGAATCAGGTTGATGCTGACCTCGGCGCCTTGCGCTGTGTCTTGCACGCTGTTGACCGTGAGGCTGACGCCGTTGATGGTGATGGAACCCTTGTAGGCCAGGTATTTGGCCAGCTCGGGCGGGGCCATCACGCGCAATTCCCAGCTCTCACCCACTTGCGCAAAGTGCGTAACATGGCCGATGCCATCCACATGGCCGGAGACGATGTGGCCGCCCAGCCGGTCGTTGGCGCGCAGCGCTTTTTCGAGGTTGATGGGGCCGGTCTCGGCCAGGCCGCTGGTTTTGGCCAGGGATTCGGCCGAGATGTCGATGGTGAAGCGGTTGTGGGTGGGGTCCAAGGACGTGGCCGTCATGCAAGCGCCGTTCAGGGCAATTGAGTCGCCCAGGCCCACGTCGTCAAGATAAGCCGATGGCGTTTCGATGGTGAGTCGCTTGCCATGGTCCAAAGAGCTGCCCAGGCTATGGATGGCGACGATGCGCCCCACGCCGGTGATGATTCCGGTAAACATGCCATATTTTCGCAGGGAATTGCCCAGCCCTGGCCCCGGGCGGGCATATCAGCTCAAAAGAGCTGAAAAGAATTGGGCTGGCGCTTAAAAATGGTCGCGGCCTTGCACCCGCGCGACGATGCGCAAGTCTGGCCCGACGCTTTGGGTACTGACAAACTCCAAGCTCAAGCCGTCCTGCAAATGCTGCAAGGCGGGCAGGGCGGCCATGCCTTGGCCGGGGCCGAGCAGGCGCGGCGCCAGGTACACCAGCAACTCGTCGATCAGGCCCTCCCGAAGCAGCGAGGCATTGAGTTTGTTGCCGGCTTCCACATGTAACTCGTTGATCTCGCGCCGGGCGAGGTCGCGCATCAGCGCGGCCAGATCGACCTTGCCAGCGGGGCCGGGCAGGTGGTGAGTCTCAGCGCCGACTGCTTGCAGGGCCTGCATTTTGGCGGCGTCTTGCGAGCAGGTGTAAATCCACACGGGGCTTTCGCCCTGGAAAATGCGAGCCGTGGTCGGCGTTTGCAGCAGGCTGTCCACCACCACGCGCACCGGTTGGCGCGGCGTGTCCACCAGCCGCACGTCCAGGCTCGGGTCGTCTTGCAGCAAGGTGCCTATGCCGGTCAGCACCGCACCGGCCTGGGCGCGCCAGGCGTGGCCGTCGGCACGCGCCTCGGGTGAGGTGATCCATTGGCTTTGGCCGTTGGCCAGAGCCGTGGTGCCGTCCAGCGAGGCGGCGACTTTGAGCCGCACCCAGGGCCGGCGCCGGATCATCCGGCTGAAAAAACCAATGTTGATCTCGCGCGCTGCATCGGCCCCGTCGCCCACTTGCACCGCAACGCCTGCCGCCCGCAGGCGGGCAAAGCCCTGGCCGGAGACCAGCGGGTTGGGGTCCTCCAGGCTGGCCACCACCTTGGCCACGCCGGCGCGGATCAGCGCGTCGCAGCAGGGGCCGGTCCGGCCTTGGTGGGCGCAGGGTTCGAGCGTCACGTAAGCGGTGGCGCCTTGGGTGCTGTGGCCTTGGGCGGCAGCGTCGGCCAGCGCCATGACTTCGGCATGGGCCTGGCCGGTGCGCTGGGTGTGGCCTCGGCCAATCACCTCGCCGCTGGGCGAGACCAGCACGCAGCCGACGGCCGGGTTGGGTGGCGCGATCAGGCGGGCTTGGCGGGCGAGTTCAAGGGCTTGGTGAATCACGGCGTGGATGGTTGGCGGAAGTCGGACAAGTTTAGTGGGGCCGACAGTCGTCGCTGGCAGGTCCGATCTTTGTGATGCCAACTTGCTCTGCTTGACAACACGTTGCCTAGGATGAAGCGCATGGCTTGCCTTGCCTTTCATCGCCAGTTGTCGTGCCGCCACGGCGCGGGTTTCAGCTTGGTCGAACTGTTGCTGGTCATCACCCTGGCCTTGGTGTTGCTGAGCGTGGGCGTGCCGAGCTTGAGGGCTTGGACCGTGAAAAGAGCCTTGCAACAAACCGCCGAAGCACTGGTGTCTGATTTGCGCTTGGCGCGCAGCGAAGCGGTCAAGCGAGGCGCGTTGGTGGCGGTGTGCGCGTCAGTCAATGGTCAAAGCTGCGCGGCCAGCGAGGGCACCTGGGCTGACGGCTGGTTGGTGTTTGTGGACCGCAATGGCAACCGAGGGGTCGATGCGGGTGAAGATATTTTGCGCGTGCAAGCGCGCTCTGAGTCAGTCGCTTCCCTGGGCAGTTTGAACCCGGCTACGGACAAGCGCATCTTCAGTTACCAAGCAACGGGCTGGGCCAAGGTGGCGGCGCAGACCTTTCTCATCAAGCCCGTGGACGTGGGCACGGCCACAGCCGACCTCACCCGTTTGGTCTGCGTATCCAACCAAGGCCGTCCAAGCTTGCGACCTGCGGGGACGACGCAATGCAGTTAACTGCCTCTGTGCGCCGATCTTTGCAAGCGCGTGGCTTCTTGTTGCTGGAAGTGGTGATCTCCTTGCTGATTTCCGCCGTTGGCGTGCTGGCCTTGATGGCCGTGCATGCGGCCACCGTGCGTCACGGCAAGCTCAGCCAGCACCGGGCCTTGGCCACACAGCTGACTCAAGACATGGCCGAGCGTTTGCGCGCCAACAAGGGCCAGGCGTTGGCGGGTGCTTATGACATCAGTCAAAGCTTTGGGGCGCAAGCTGGCGCTCTGCCCGCCGCGTCTGGCGGCTGCGACAGCTCCGCGCTGAACTGCACGCCGCTGCAACTTGCTCAGGCCGACCTGAGTCAATGGCGCCAGCGGGTGCGCGCCGCCCTGCCGGAGGGGGCTGTGCAAGTGCTAAGGCCCGCTGGACAGATGCCTGCCGATGTGTGGGTGGCTTGGCGGGAGCCGGTGCCGGCCACCGATGAATTTTTAAGCGCTGCCAAAGAATGCCCGGCCAGCCTGTTGCCTGGCGCTGGGCCGGGCTTGCGCTGCAGCCATGTTCGGGTGGGTTTATGAGTGGGCAGCGGGGCTTTTCTTTGATGGAGCTGCTGGTGGCCGTGGTCCTAGGCTGGTTGGTGATTGCCGCCTTGTTTGGCCTGGACATGGCGGCTTCTCGCAGTGCCCGCCTGCTGGCCGCACAAACGCAAATGGACGAGGACGGGCAGATCGGTTTGCAGTTGCTGTCCAACGAGCTGATGCAGGCTGGCTATGCCAGCCCGGTGTCGGTGAATCCCCAAACCGACGCGCAAGGCCAGCGGCGTTTTCGCCGCAGGTTTGAAGGCGCGCCGGTGTTTGGCTGTCCGTATGGGTTCGCCGTGCCAGGTACGTCGGGTGATGTAGCCTGCGCCAGCGCGGTCAGTGCTTCGGCCGGCTTGGAGGTGCGCTACGAGGCCGACGCTTTCAACACCATTCCCACGGTCAGCTCCGGCTTGCCCGGCGACTGCCTGGGCAATGGCTTGTCGCCCAGCCTGGGCACTGGTAGCACTTCGGTGGCCTACAACCGCTATTTCGTCGAGCCTAGCAGCAGTGGACGGCCGGAACTGAAATGCGTCAGCCGTGCCGGCGGTGCTCAACCCTTGGTCGAAAACGTCGAGCAGTTGCAAGTCTGGTACGGCATGGCAGCCGCGGATAACCCGCGCCAAGTGGTGCGCTATGCCAAGGCTGGGGCGGTCAGCGATTTCAATCTGGTGGTGGCCGTGCGCCTGTGCTTGCTTTTGCGCAGCCAGGACCCGGTGCTCAGCGTGGAAGAAGCGCAAGTTTTCACCTTTGCCGATTGCGATCAAACTGCCCGCCCGTCGATTGATCGCCGCTTGCGCAAGGCCTATGTCACCAGCGTGGCGCTGCGCAACAAGATGCCGCTATGAGAGGTGACCAGCGCGGCCTGTCCCTGGTGATCGTGCTGGTCTTGTTGGCGGCCATGTCGCTCAGCGCGGCGGCGGTGTTGCGTCAGGCGGTGGGCAACGAAAAGGTGGGCAGCAACTTTCGCAATCAGGCGCTGGCCCTGCAGTCTGCCGAAGCGGCCTTGCGCTACTGCGAGCAGCGTCTGGCCTTACCCGCCAGCGACCCCGCCAGCTTGCAAGACGCGCAACTGGCTTTGACCACGCCCCAAGCGCCCGCCTGGAACTTGGCTTCGTCTTGGGCGCCGGCCCGTTCCTTGGCTGCTGTCACGGTGCTGCCGCTGACGGCCTTGCAGTCAGCCGAGAGCCCCAACTGGATGGCACGTTTGCCCGAATGCTTGGTTGAAAAACAGATGCTGGCGGCCGAGTTGGTTTATGTGATCACCGCGCGCGGCTTCGGCCCTGACTACAGTGCTGACCCGGTCACTGGCCAAAGCCGCTCGGGCGCCGTGGTCTGGCTGCAAGGCACCGTGTTAATGGACCGCCAGGCCAGCAACGTGTTGCAAGACCGCGCGTGGCGGCGCTTGCTCAATCCGCCGCTTCGTTGAGCCTTGAAAGGAAAGACATGCTCAGCCCTTATCGCGCTGGCCCCTCCGCCCAAGCGGGCTTCACCTTGATCGAGTTGATGGTGGTGTTGGTCATCACGGGCGTGTTGATGGCGGTGGCTGTGCCCAGCTACCAAGCTCATATGCGGCGCGGCTACCGGGCTGAAGCCATGGCTGCGCTGCTGGAGTTGCAGCATTTCATGGAGCGGCATTACAGCGTCTACGGCCGCTATTTGACGAGCGCCGAAGTGCCGCCCGTGCTGCCCGCCCGGCTGCAGCAGGTGCCGCAAAACGCGCCAGCGCGGTACGTGCTGAGCGCGAAACAGACCACCGCCACGTCTTACACCTTGCAGGCAGAACCCGTGGGTGCGCTGGCAGGCGACAAATGTGGAGTCTTGAGCCTCACGCACACCGGCGTCAAAGGCAGCGCCTTGCCCAGCCCGAGCGACTGCTGGCGCTGAGCTTGGTGCCCTGTCGCATCAAACGAAAGCCAGCCAAAGCCCCAGCGGTAAAAACGCCAGACTGCCCACATGGCCGAGGATCACGGTAGATGCCACTTTGTTTGGCTCCACATTGAACTTGTCGGCCAGCATGAAATTGAACACCGCAGGGGGCAGGCAGGCCGACAAGATCAGCGCACCGCGCTCCACCCCTTGCATTGGCAGCAAGCCCAGCACGGCATAGGCTGCGGCCAGTCGAATCAAGATGATCAACACCGACGACTGCGCGCCCACCCGGGCGTCGGCCACTTGGCTGGTGGCCAGCCGGGCGCCCAGCGACATCAGCATCATGGGCACTAGCACGTTGCTGATCATGGTCATGGCAGTGTGCAACCAGGGCGCGATGTCGACCAACTGCACTGGCGCTTGCGCGCTGGCAATGCCCAGCAGCGTGGCCCAGACCAGTGGGTTGGCGTACACCATGCGCCAGTCCACCCGGCCGCTCATCACGCCAGCGCCCAGGGTGAAGTGCAGCAAGTTGGACATCACCAGCAGCACCACGGCACAAGCCATGCCTTCGCTGCCATAAGCCAGGGCCATGGCCGGGATGCCGACCGGGCCGACATTGGTGAACATCACGCAGGGGGCAAACGCCTGGGGGCTGGCGCCCGACAGTCGGGCCAGCGGCCAGGCCAGCAGGCCGCTGAGCAAGAGCAGGGCGGTGGACGCCCCGGCAAACGACAAGGCCGATGTCAGTGAAAACGTCTTGGCTGAGAGCGACAGAAAAATCAGGATAGGCAGCGCAATGTCCACCACCAACCGGTTGGCCCCGGCCAGGTCAGGCTTGACGCGCCGGCTGTAGAAAAATCCCACCATCGCCAACACAAAAATCGGCAGGGTGATGGCGGCAATTTTGGAAAACATGGCGGTCCGAATGAAGTGAGAGCTCAGGGCTGGGCCCACCGAACCCTCTCGGCCGCGGCCAGCATCGGGCCTGTTTTATTTGCGGACTTCGTCCACCGCCGTCTTGAAGTCGTCAATGTCTTCGAAGCTGCGGTACACGCTGGCAAAGCGGACATAAGCCACTTTGTCGAGTTTTTTGAGTTCACGCATGACCAACTCGCCCAAACGGGTGGACGGCACTTCGCGGGCGCCCAGGCTGAGCAGCTTTTCTTCAATGCGCTCAATCGCCGCGTCCACCTGTTCGGTGCTGACCGGGCGCTTGCGCAGCGCCAGATTCATGGACGCCAAGATTTTGCTGCGCTTGTACTCAATGCGCCGGCCGTCTTTTTTGACGATGGCCGGGAAAGATACGTCAGGGCGCTCGTACGTGGTGAAGCGCTTTTCGCAGGCGCCGCACTGGCGGCGGCGGCGAATGAAATCAGCTTCTTCAGAAACCCGGGTCTCGACGACCTGGGTTTCCAAGTGGCCGCAAAACGGACACTTCACGGTTGGTCACTCCCGCTTGCGGGGCTGGGTTGCGTGAAGCGTCCATTTGGCATGGCCGGCTTATTAACGGTAAACAGGGAAGCGGGCGGTCAAGGCATTGACCTTGGCGCGCACGGCCGCAATGTTGGCTTCGTCTTGCGGCTTGTCCAGCACGTCGGCGATCAGGTTGGCCGTGATGCGCGCTTCTTCTTCCTTGAAGCCGCGGGTGGTCATGGCAGGGGTGCCAATGCGCACGCCGCTGGTGACCATCGGCTTTTCTGGGTCGTTGGGAATCGCGTTCTTGTTGATGGTCATGTGGGCGCTGCCCAGCACGGCCTCGGCCAGCTTGCCGGTGATGCCCTTGGCGCGCAAGTCCACCAGCATGACGTGGCTTTCGGTGCGGCCGCTGACGATGCGCAGGCCGCGCTCGGTCAGGGTTTGGGCCACGGTTTGCGCGTTCTTGATAACTTGCGCCTGGTAAGTCTTGAACTCAGGGGTCAGCGCTTCCTTGAAAGCCACCGCCTTGGCCGCGATCACATGCATCAGCGGGCCGCCTTGCAGGCCGGGGAAGATGGCGCTGTTGATGGCTTTTTCGTGCTCGGCCTTCATCAAGATGATGCCGCCGCGCGGGCCGCGCAGGCTCTTGTGGGTGGTGGAGGTCACCACGTCAGCGTGCGGCACCGGGTTGGGGTAAACGCCAGCGGCAATCAGGCCTGAATAGTGGGCCATGTCCACCAGGAAAATGGCGCCCACGTCTTTGGCGACCTTGGCGAATCGGGCGAAGTCAATGTGCAGGCTGTAGGCCGAGGCGCCTGCAATGATGAGCTTGGGCTTGCACTCATGGGCCTTGCGCTCCATGGCGTCGTAGTCGATCTCTTCTTTCTCGTTCAGGCCGTAGGACACGGCGTTGAACCACTTGCCCGACATGTTCAGCGCCATGCCGTGGGTCAGGTGACCGCCTTCGGCCAAGCTCATGCCCAAAATGGTGTCGCCCGGCTTGAGGAAGGCCAAAAACACGGCCTCGTTGGCCGAGGCGCCGCAATGCGGCTGCACGTTGGCAGCATCGGCGCCATACAGTTGCTTGACGCGGTCAATCGCCAGCTGCTCGGCCACGTCCACATGCTCGCAACCACCGTAGTAGCGGCGGCCGGGATAGCCTTCGGCGTATTTGTTGGTGAGCTGCGAGCCTTGGGCGGCCATGACGGCGGGCGAGGCGTAGTTTTCGCTGGCGATCAGCTCAATGTGGTGCTCTTGGCGGGCGTTTTCAGCCTGGATGGCGGCCCAGAGTTCGGGGTCGGTTTGTTCGACCAGGATATCGCGGTGGTACATGGCAGTCCTTCAAGACGGTTCCCTGCCCCTGAAAAAAAAGGAGCTGAGGGCTGCCCAGGCGAACGGCTGAACGCTCTTGTCACATGACGCCAGCGGTGCGCTTCCCAGTGGTGTCCCACGTCAGCCGCGGCAGTCTTCAAGACTGCGGGGCCTATCGCCAGTTGCGCACCGGTGGAGTGTAGCCGACCGGCTTGCGCGGTCGGCCTGGGAAGTCCTCAGGAGGCGTCGAGGACGGCGACTTTTTGGCCGGCTTTGTCCAGCGGGCTGATGCCAGGGGACTTGGCGGGCAGGGAGGCGGGCATGACGCCCGAAGGGGTCGTCAGATAAGGCACGGTTTTACCGGCCACCACGGCGCGCAGCCGGCCATGCTCGGCCAATACCTTGCCGGTGTAGCCGTTGTCGTCGTCCATGTTGGCAGCGCCGACATAAAACTTCAATCCGCCTTCTAGTGAGCCGGCCTTGGCAATGCACTCTTCGAGCACCTTGACGCCCACGCGCAAGTTGGTGACCGGGTCAAAAGCCGCCAATTTGCCGCCAAAGTTCTGGTACTTGTCGTGGTGGATGCCGGTCATGACCTGCATCAGGCCTTGCGCGCCCATGGGACTTTGGGCAAAGGGATTGAAACCCGACTCGACCGCCATCACCGCCAGAATCAGGGTCGGGTCGAGCTTGGCTTTGTCGCCAATGCTGAAGGCGGCCGACACCAGCGCGCTCACGGGCTCGGGCGCCACGCCGTACTTGCGGCTCAGCCAGTTGGCCAGAGCCGCTTGCGGTTTGGGCAAATCCTTGGGGTTCACGGCGGTGGCCCGCTCCACGGCACCAGGTTCCGTGAAGCCGCCAGCGGCTTCCTGGCGGGCCAGCAGCAGGGCCATCAGGCGCGTCTCGCTGGCTTCGCGCAAGTCGGGACGGGCGGTCAGGGTGATGGCCACGAAAACCACGACCAGACCCAACATGGCAAAGCCGTTGTGCGTGATTTCGAAAAAGCCTTGAGCGATGTCGTCGGCCACGTGCGCCAAGCTGCGCCGCACGCGGTGCAGCCAGACCAATCCAGTTTGAACATGCGCTGTCATAGCACTCCTTCTTGTTTACGCTGCTGGCTCGGTTGCCAAGCCTGCAGTTCTTTGAGGGGTCACCATCAGGCCAGCTTGCGGCGCTGTGGGATAGCTGTCAGAGGCTGGCCCCAAGTCGATTGGGAGGGGGCAGAGCCATCAGGGTTGTCCCGGTCTTTTGCCGGTGACGGGCGGATTCTAGGGGGGCTCTAAATAACCTGTCAAGAATAAAGAATCGATTTAATATTATTAAAAGGATTGCCAAATAATTTGAATTGAGACGGGCGAAGCGCCGATTTGCAGAGTTTTATAGCGGTAAAAGCCCATTTTTGACTGTTTAAGGGCTTGTTTAGCGCAATCACATCGCCGTCTGTGATTGGAGAAATCAGTTGGCCCTACGGCTTCTGGCGGCGTAATCTGACACGGCCTGAGTCACCAGGCGACCGGGCACCAGCCCCGGTATCCCGGGCGCAATCACTTGCGCCCATTGCCCACCGGACATCCGACTCCAGTGGGCAGACCCGACGGCATGGGCATTGCGTCCGCCGCGAGCCCCGACCGGTTCAGCCGATCGGGGCTTTTGCTTTGCAGGGTCTGGCGCAAGGCATTTTCAGGCGCACTTGAAAAACCGGCGAAAATACGCGCACGCTCGACTGCCTGAGCGTGCGGTACGGTGGGTTGTTACCCACCACTTTGCCTGCCGGCCCCTGCCGCCTGGCTTGGTTGGGCCCGCCCGTGTTGACGACGCCGAGTGGAAATAATCCCCGGTTCCAGTCGATCTTATTTTTAAGCTTTTTCGCCTACTCATGCACCATCCTGCCGACTCCTCCGCCCATTCCTCCGCCTCGGGCAAAGCGCCCGACGTGTCAGCGCTGGACGCGATCACCGGCGGAGCATTTACGGCCGCCACAGCCGGTGAGCGCGCGGCCCGCATTCGTGAATGGCTGGCGACCGACCCCAGCCCCGAGCAACTCAGTGATGTCTATAAAGAGCTGACCAACCGAGACAAGGGCGCAGCGAAGCCGCTGCGCGAAAAGCTCGACGAACTCAAGCGCGCCAAAGGCCAGGAAGCCATGGCTGCCGAGTGGGCCGCCAAAGCGCAGACTTTGTTGGACCTGCCTAAATTGAACTTGGCCGACGCCATGGCTTGGCAGCGCGATGCCGCCAAGGCTGGTGCGCCGCTGTCGCGTGAGCCCTTGGCCAGCTTGAAAAGCCAGTTGGCTGATCGCATTAAAACGATTGAAGACTTGCAGCACCGCACCCAGGTCCAGCGCGAAGCCGCGGTCTTGATTGCCCAGCGCATTGAAGTGTTGTCCACTAAGCCCTGGCGTGATGCCCAAGGCGTGTGGGAGACCTTGCGCGCCGACGTGGCGCATTGGCAGGCCCAAGCCGACGAACTCACGCAAGACGCGGTCTGGCCCAGCGTAGATGCTCGCTTTCCGCCACTGCTCGACGCTGCCCGCGCCCAGTTGCTCGCGGTCTGGGATGCGTTCCAGGCGGCTCTGGCGCAAGCCGTGGCCGCCGCCGATGATGTGGCTGCGCCGCTGCCAGCCGTGCCGGTATGGGCTGATGAATTGCGCGCTGCACGTTCTGCCCAGGCTGGTAGTGAAGCGGCGGGTGACAAACCCGCGCGCCCGCCCAAAGCCAAGATGGACCCGGCTGTACTGGCCGAGATGCGTGCCAAGGCCGGTGCCGCCGTGCAGCAGGCCTTGAGCACTTTGGAAAAAGAAGTCGCCGAAGGCCACGGCAAGTCCACACCCAAGGCGGCGGCCGACTTGCGAAACGCCTTGAAAGAACATGTTCGTCATATAGACAGTGCGCTGGAAGCCGCCGCCCATGCCGCGCTGACCGCCGCCGGCGAGTTGGAAGGCTGGCAGCGCTGGCGCGCCGACCAGATCCGCGACGAGCTGGTCGAAAAAGCCGAGGCCCTGGTGGCCAAGCCCCTGGGCGGTCGCAAGCAGCAAGAAGCCCTGCGCAAGCTGCGCGAGCAATGGAAAACCAGCGACCAAGGTGGCATTCCCAACCATGCCCTGTGGAAGCGTTTTGACGAAGCCTGCAACGAAGCCCACAAAGTGGTCGAAGTCTGGCTGGAAAAAGTCAAGGAACAGGCTGAAGCCACCAAGGCCCAGCGCCGCGTGCTGATTGACGAAGTGCTGGCCTGGGCCGAAGCCCACAAAACCAACACCGACTGGAAGCTGCATATCCGCAGCCTGAACGCCTTTGTGGAGAAATGGCGCGAAGCCGGCCACCTGAGCGAAAAAGCCTTCGCCGACATCCAGCCGCAGTGGAAAGCCGCCATGGAAGCGGCTGATGCGCCCCTGACCGCCGCCCGCCAAGACAGCCTGGCCCGCCGCCGCGCCATGATCGAAGAGGCGCAAACCCTGGGCGCCGAGCCGCAGCTGCGCATTGACGCGGTCAAGGCCTTGCAGCAGCGCTGGCAGCAAGAAGCGCAGAACGTGCCGGTCGAGCGCAAGCAAGAACAAAAGCTGTGGGACGCTTTCCGCAAACCGATTGACGACGCTTTCCAGCGCAAATCTGCCGACCGTGAAAAAGCCGCGCAAGCCCTGAGCGAGCAAGACCGCTATGTGCTGGACTGCGCCAAAGCTTTGGAAGCAGCCAACGCGTCAGGCGACGCGCAGAAAATCCACGCCGCCGCCAAAGCTTTGGAAGCAGCGGTGCGCGGCCAGGTACCGCCGCCTGCGCTTGCATCCGCACCTGCTGGGGCACAAGCGCCCGCAGCGCCCGCTGCTGAGCCTGTTACCGCTGACAGTTCGGCTGCTGAAGCTGTTGCAGCAGAAGCCCCCGCCGACGTGGCGCCTGAAGCTGCGCCCGAGGCTGCTGCCGAAGAGGCGCCCGCTGCCGAAGCGGCCGATGACACGACGGCTGAGGCTGCAGCTTCAGCCCCAACTCCCGCCCCCAAGGCCCCGCCTAAGCCCGTGATTGCCATGCGCGGCGACGACCGCCCCGGCGCCCGCAAGCCCGAGGCCGCAGCCGCTGCCCGCGGTGGCAAGTTCGGCGACCGCAAGGACGCTCGTGGCGGCAAGCCCGAGGCGCGCGGCCCGCGCGCCAGCACCGACAACAAGTTCGAGCCTTTCCGCCCAGAGCGCGAACCCCGCCGCCCCGCCTTTGAAGAGCGCGGTCCGCGCTTGGGCGACGCCGCCTTCCGGGCCCAGCGCGAAGCTTTTGAAAGCGCCAACCGCGCCCTCAGCAAGCTGGCGGCTCAGGCCCACGGCGAAGTACTCAGCCAGACCATTGAGGCCTGGCAGCACCGCGACCCGGCCCGTCTGCCCAATGCACAGACCTTGGGCAAGCAAGTCAGCTCGACCCTGCGCAGCCAGTGGGTGCAAGCCCTGTCTCAGCCCGCCGGCAAAGACGCGGCTGAAGCCTTGCTGCGCCTGGAAATTGCCGCCGAGCTGCCCACGCCGGCTGAACACCTGAGCGCCCGCCGCCTGTTGCAACTGCAGCTGCTGACCCAGCGCAATGCGGCCACGCCAGCGCAAAGCTGGGGCGACGACATGGCCAAGGTGCTGGCCTCGCCGTTTGACGCGGCCCAGGTGCGCCGGGTGCAGAACGTGCTCAAGGCCTTGCTGAAAAACTGATTGCGCTCTCGAGAGTTTCTTGAGACTCTCTTGGGACTTGATGCGCCAGTCGCCTCAAGCGCTGCGGCGAAAGAACTGATCGAACAAGTCGGTCAGTTCTTCAAAGTCCTGGGCGAGCTTGGCACGGTTCACGAAATAAGCCTCGCAGCTGACTGCAAAAAACTCAGCGGGCGCCGTGGCGCCATAAGCGTCCAGCCAGGGCGCCTCACCGCCAAAACGCTCAGCCCTTATGATTTGCTCGCGCAGCTGGTCATAGGCTGCCTGCATGACGTTTTGCCAGCTCGCGCGCAGCGGGCCAGGCGGCAGGGGAGGGCAGCCATCAGCGGTGCCGTCACGCATGTCCAGCTTGTGGGCGAACTCGTGGATCACCACGTTGTAGCCTTCCGGCGCGGTCTGGCCCGCTTGGGCCACGTCTTGCCAGCTCAGCGTGACCGGGCCGAGTTCCATGGCTTCACCAGTGAGTTCTTCCTCGTAGCCATGCACCAGGCCGATCTCGTCCGTCACCTCGCGCCGGGCTAACATGGCGCCGGGGTGCACCACGATGCCCTTGAAATCGTCATACCAAGCCAGCCCCAGATGAAGCACGGGCAAACAAGCCTGCGCGGCAATAGCCAGGGCCATCTCGTCGGTGACTTCAAGCCCGTGCGCCCCAGTGAACTCCTTGCTCGCGAGGAACTGGCGGCTCAGCGCGCGCAGCCGTACCGCTTGGTCGGGGTCGGGCAGATTCAAAAACGGATAAGCGGCCAGGGTGGCCTGCCACAGCGAATCAGGAATGGCGGGGGCTTGACGGACTGACCGGGAACGCCACAGCTGCTGGAGCCAGTCGAGCATCAACTCGGCGTCAGATAAGGTTGATACGTTGCAAAGCGCCACCGGACAAGCGCAGCACCTGGGCGCGTGGCGGTTGGGCCTCGCCGTCCCAATCGCTGAGCACTTGCCGGGAAAGACCGCCCGGCAAGGCATGCCCTGCAGGCTGGTGCGTGTGGCCGTGAATCAGCACCGGGGCGGCTGCGCGGTGCAACCACTGGCCAGCGGCGGCTGCGTCCACATCGGCAAAGGGTTCACCGGCTTGGTGTTTTTGGGCCTGCGTTTGCTGGCTTTGCTGGCGCAGGGCCAGGGCCAGGGCTTGCCGCTCGGCCGGCGGTTTGGCTAGAAAGTTGCGTTGCCATTCGGCGCTGCGCACTTGTTGACGAAAAGCCAGGTAGTCGGTGTCACTCAAGCACAAGGCATCGCCATGCGAGAGCAGCCAGCGCTGCTGGTCAAACGCCAGCACGGTCGGGTCCTGTAGCAGTTGCGCCCCGCAGGCTTGCATCAAGTCTTGGTCCATCAAGAAATCACGGTTACCCGCCATGATGAACAGCGCCCGTTGCTCAGCCAATTGCCGCAGGGCTTGCACGCAGCGGCGTTCAAATTCGGCCTCGGGGCCGGTCAGGCAGTCGTCGCCGACCCAGACTTCAAACAGGTCCCCCAGGATGAAGAGGGCGTCCGCAGGCGTGCTGGCCAGGTACGCAGCCAACACCTCAAAGGTGGCGGGTGCGTCCTGGCTCAGGTGCAGGTCGGAAATGAAGTCGACCGTGCGCCAAGGGGTGGGTGCGCACAACTCAGCCCAAGGCGCCTCGGTCATGGGGCTTTAGGCCAGCAGCACGGCTTTTTCAATGACCAAGTCGGTTTGCGGCACGTCGTCATGAAAGCCTTTGCGGCCGGTCTTGACGGCAGCCATCTTGTCGATGATGTCGTTGCCGCTCACTACCTTGGCAAACACGGCGTAGCCCCAGCCGGAGGGGCTGGGCGAGGTGTGGTTCAAGAAGTCGTTGTCGGCCACGTTGATGAAGAACTGCGAGCTGGCCGAATGCGGCGCGCTGGTGCGGGCCATGGCAACGGTGTACTTGTTGTTCTTCAGGCCATTGGCGGCTTCGTTCTCGATCTCGCCTTTGGTGGGCTTTTGTTTCATGCCCACTTCAAAGCCGCCGCCCTGGACCATGAAGCCGGGGATCACGCGGTGAAACACCGTGTTGGCGTAGTGGCCGCTTTCCACGTACTGGATGAAGTTGGCGACGCTGACTGGCGCCTTGTCCTGGTCGAGTTCAAGGGTGATGACGCCCATGTCGGCAATGTGGAGTTCGACTTTTGGTTGGCTCATGGTTTTTTTATTTCAGCAAAGTTGCAGAGTGGATGAAAACGGGCGTCTTGGGAACGTCAGAGGGGAAAGGGCCGCCGGAGCCCGTGGGCACGGCCTTGATTTTGTTGATCACGTCCAGACCGCTGACCACCTTGCCAAACACGGTGTAGCCAAAGAGCTGGGCAGCACTCAGCAGTTGGGCGCGGGGCGTGTTTTCATAGACGCGGCCCTGGTATTCAAAGCGCGGCACTGGGTCGCCAGGGGGAATGGGCGTGGGGTTCAGAAAAGCGTTGTCTTGCACATTGATGAAGAACTGCGCCGTCGCCGACTGCGGGTCATTCGTGCGGGCCATGGCCAGGGTGCCGACGGTGTTCAGCGGGCCGCCCTTGGCAACTGCTTCGCGGCCTTCATGGGCCACGGGCGGGCGTGTGGGCTTTTGCTGGTACTTGGCGTCAAAGCCGCCGCCTTGCACCATGAAGTTGCTGATCACGCGGTGAAAAATCGTGCCGTCGTAATGCTTGTCGCGCACGTACTGCAAGAAGTTTTCCACCGTCTTGGGCGCTTTGTCGGGGTAGACCTCGACCACAAAGTCACCCGCGCTGGTGGCAAAACGCACTTGCGGTGCGCTGTCGGCAAGAGCTCCTGTTGCCAGGGCGGCGCTGCAGGCCAGCAGCAGCCACTGCCGGCGGATCAAGGTCAGGCTAAAAGTCATGGTTCTAAAGATCGGTGGTCAAGGCTTGGCGACTGGGGCCAGCAACTGCCGGGTCAGCGCCAGTTTAGGCGGCAGCGAGGTGGCGCTGCTGTCGAGCTGCAGGGCACGGGTGTAAGACTGGCTGGCCAAGCGCACATAAATATCGCCCAGGTTTTCATGGGCCACGGCGTAGTTGGGGTTGGCGCGCACGGCTTGCTCCAGTGCGGCACGGGCTTTGTCGAATTGGCTTTGCGCGGCATAGATCACGGCCAGGTTGTTGTAGGGCTCAGGCAGTTCCGGATACTCCTGCGTCAGGCGCGTGAACTCGTCAATCGCCTCGGGCGTGCGGCCGGTGTCGCTGAAGATCACGCCCTTTAAAAAGCGCATCTGTGGGTCACGCGGCTGGGCACGCAAATGCTGGTCGACCTTGGTCAAGGCCTGACTGGCCTGGCCGGCCTTGATCAGGCGCTGCACGTCCTGGTAGTCGTCAGCCTTAGCCCCGGCAGCGCTCAGCAGTCCAGCGCACAGCAGGGCAGGCAGCAAAGCACTGCGCCAAGTGGACAAAGCAGGGGTTAAGCGTGGGGTGAGCAGATAGGGCATGCGGCAGGGTCGGGAACGCGTATGAATACGCGTTGAAGTCGCTAAAAAAGACGGGCGAATCCCGCTAACCCTAGCAGAAGTCAGCCCCGGCGTCACGTAAAAGGATTGTAGCCCAGGGGTATAGTTCCACTTTTGCCCGGCCGTTTCAGGCCCCCATCCCTTGTCGAGTTTTCGCCCCTCATGAGTCTTCGTATCTACAACACGCTGTCGCGTGCAGTACAAGAGTTTTCGCCTCTGGTCCCTGGGCAAGTCCGCATGTATGTCTGCGGCATGACGATTTACGACCTCTGCCACATCGGCCACGCCCGCATGATGATGGCCTTTGACGTGGTGCAGCGCTGGCTCAAGGCCAGCGGCTACGCAGTCACCTACGTGCGCAACATCACCGACATTGACGACAAGATCATCAAGCGGGCTGTGGAGCGCGGCATCACCATCAAGCAGCTCACCGACGAGATGACCGAGGCCATGCACCAGGACACGGCCGCCCTCGGCATCGAGCCACCCAGCCTGGAGCCACGTGCCACGCAGTACGTGCCGCAGATGCTGGAACTCATCAGCCAACTCGAACAAAAAGGCCTGGCCTACCGCGCCAGCAGCGGCGACGTGAACTACGCCGTGCGCAAATTCCCCGGCTACGGCAAGCTCTCTGGCAAGTCGCTGGACGAGCTGCGCGCCGGTGAGCGCGTGGCTGTGCTCGACGGCAAGCAAGACCCGCTGGACTTTGTACTGTGGAAATCAGCCAAGGCCAGCGAGCCGGCCGACGCTAAATGGGACAGCGACTTTGGCACGGGCCGGCCCGGCTGGCACATCGAATGCTCGGCCATGAGCTGCCAGACGCTGGGTGAGACCTTTGACATTCACGGCGGCGGCGCTGACTTGCAGTTTCCCCACCACGAAAACGAAATTGCCCAGAGCGAAGGCGCCCACGGCAAGCCCTTGGCGAATGTCTGGATGCACAACGGCTTTGTGCGCGTGGACAACGAAAAAATGTCCAAGTCCCTGGGCAATTTCTTCACCATCCGCGAAGTGTTGGCCCAGTACGACGCCGAGACGGTGCGCTTTTTCATCGTCCGCACGCACTACCGCAGCGCCCTGAACTACAGCGACGCGCACCTCGACGACGCCCGCGGTTCGCTCAAGCGCCTGTACACCGCCTTGTCTTTGGTACCGCCCGCTGCGGTGGCGATCAACTGGGCCGACCCGTTTGCCGCCCGCTTCAAGGCCGCAATGGACGACGACTTTGGCACGCCCGAGGCGGTCGCCGTCTTGTTTGATTTGGCCAGCGAAGTCAACCGCAGCAAGTCCGCACAGCAAGCTGGTTTGCTGAAGGCCCTGGGCGCAACGCTGGGTTTGCTGCAAGGTGAGCCGGATGCTTTCTTGAAAGCCGGCGCGGACCTAGACGAAGCCCAAATTACTGCGCTCATTGCCGAGCGCGCCGCCGCCAAGGCCGCGAAGGACTTTGCCGGTGCCGACCAGATCCGCCAAGATCTGCTGGCCCGGGGCATCGTGCTCAAAGACGCCGCTGGCGGCACCACCTGGGAAGTCAAGTCATGAAGACCACCGTCAAGACCGGCCCGGCCAGCGTGGAAGTGGCCGAGGCCGGGGACATGCTGCAGACGTTGCCCGACTACTGGGCAGACGCCTGCCGCCACTTGGTCAAGAAAGACCGGGTCATGAAGCGGCTGATTCCGCAGTTCGGCGAAGCCTGCCTGCAGTCCCGGGGCGACCCGTTCGTGACGCTGGCGCGGTCCATTGTGGGCCAGCAGATTTCGGTCAAGGCGGCGCAGAGCGTGTGGCAGCGCTTTGAAGTCTTGCCCAAAAAAGTCACGCCGGCCAATGTGCTCAAGCTCAAGGTGGACGACATGCGCGCCGCTGGCCTGAGCGCCCGCAAGGTGGAATACCTGGTGGACTTGGCGCTGCATTTTCACGGCGGTATGGTCCACGAGAAAAACTGGGCCGCCATGGACGACGAGGCCATCATTGCCGAGTTGGTCGCCATTCGCGGCATTGGCCGCTGGACGGCTGAGATGTTCCTCATCTTTCACCTCATGCGGCCCAATGTGTTGCCGCTGGACGATGTGGGGCTGATCAATGGCATCAGCAAGAACTATTTTTCGGGCGAATCGGTCAGCCGCAGCGACGCGCGCGAAGTCGCCGGCGCCTGGGCCCCGTACTGCACGGTGGCGACTTGGTATATTTGGCGCTCTCTGGACCCCTTGCCGGTCGAGTATTGAAGGCTGGCCTGCAGTGCGCGCCGCCCCCTGAAACATTGAATAAAAAGGAGCAAGGTCTTGGCTAAAAAAACCTTCCTCGATTTCGAGCAACCGATTGCGGACCTCGAAGGAAAAATTGAAGAACTGCGCTATGTGCAGACCGAATCCGCCGTCGATATCTCTGAAGAGATCGACCAGTTGGCCAAGAAAAGCCAGCAGCTGACCAAAGACATCTACAGCGACCTCACGCCCTGGCAGATCACCAAAATCGCCCGGCACGCCGAGCGCCCTTACACCCTGGACTACATCAGCGAGATCTTCACGGACTTTGTGGAACTGCACGGCGACCGCCACTTTGCAGACGACTTGAGCATCGTCGGCGGCTTGGCCCGTTTCAACGGCACGGCCTGCATGGTGCTGGGCCACCAAAAAGGCCGCGACACCAAAGAGCGCGGCTTGCGCAACTTTGGCATGACCAAGCCCGAGGGCTACCGCAAGGCCTTGCGGCTGATGAAGACCGCTGAAAAGTTCAAGCTGCCGGTCTTCACCTTTGTCGACACCCCCGGTGCCTACCCCGGCATTGACGCTGAAGAGCGCTGCCAGTCCGAGGCCATTGGCCGCAATATCTTTGAAATGGCGCAGCTCGAAGTGCCGATCATCACCACCATCATTGGTGAAGGCGGCTCCGGTGGCGCCTTGGCTATTTCTGTGGCTGACCAGGTCGTGATGCTGCAGTACTCGGTGTACTCGGTCATCAGCCCCGAAGGCTGCGCCTCCATCTTGTGGAAAAACTCGGACCAAGCCCAAGTTGCCGCCGAGGCGCTGGGCATCACCGCCCATCGCCTTAAAGCGCTGGGCGTGATCGACAAGATCGTCAACGAGCCCGTGGGTGGCGCGCACCGCGACCACAAGCAAATGGCCGCATTTTTAAAGCGCGCCCTGAACGACGCCTTCCGCCAAGTCAGCGACCTCAAGGTCAAAGAGTTGCTAGACCGGCGTTACGAACGGCTGCAGAGCTATGGCCGCTTCACCGACACCAAGGCAGAAACCCGTTGATGCGCCATCGCCGGCGCGGGCCTTGACCTCAGGGCCTGTGCTGTCGCCTTCGGCCACGGCGACTGCGCCAGTTCTTTCTCGCTTCGCAGCTGACTCAGCCCTTCAAGCCCTGAAGGGCTTTTTCTTGGGCCCTGCGTCAGCGTCACCCGCGTTTCCCTTGGCTGTGGCTTTCAGCGGCGGAGCCGATTCCACGGCCTTGCTGTTGGCGGCCCATTGCTTGTGGCCGGGCCAGGTCAGCGCAGTGCATGTGCACCACGGCTTGCAAGCGGCCGGTGACGACTTTGCCCGCCATTGCCAGCGAGTCTGTGCTGGCCTGGGTGTTCCGCTGCAGGTGCTGCATGTGCAGGCCCAGCACGCTCCCGGCGAAAGCCCGGAAGACGCCGCCCGCCGCGCCCGCTACAGCGCTTTGGCCCAAGCCGCCCGAGACACTGGCGCCAGTGCCGTGCTGCTGGGCCAGCATGCCGACGACCAAGCCGAAACCCTGCTGATTGCGCTCAGCCGCGGGGCCGGCTTGCCCGGCTTGTCGGCCATGCCAGAAAAGTTCGAACGCCATGGCACGGTTTTTTACCGGCCTTTGTTGGAAATCCCAAGTGAGTTGTTGCGTCAAGAGTTGCTGGCGGCTGGCCAGCCCTTTGTGGACGACCCGACCAATACCGACCCCCGCTACACACGCAACCGCTTGCGCGCCCAGGTGTTGCCCGCCTTGGCCCAAGCCATGCCGCAATTCAGGCAAACCTTTGCCCGCAGCGCGCGTCACGCGGCCCAGGCGCAAGAACTGCTGACCGAATTGGCCGCGCAAGACCTGCTGCAAGTGGGCTGTCCCCCAGTGATTGCCGCTTTGCAAGGCTTGTCGCCAGCACGCCAGAGCAATGTGCTGCGCCATTGGCTGGTGACGGCGCACGGGGCTCGCCCCAGCACCGCCCAGCTTGACGCACTGCTGGCGCAAATTGCCGTGTGCAGCACGCGCGGCCACCGCATTCATTTGCGGGTGGCTGCTGGCCACGTGTGGCGGCGTGGCGATGTGCTGACTTACGAAGTCTGATTGTTTTTCATCGCTGGGTTATGACTTGCTCAGAGCCAGGGTAGGGCGCTTTCCGGCTTGCCGACGAGCTCGCTGGCTATAATCTTGGGCTTTGCCGAACCCGCCGCAGCACCTGATTGCGCCTTGCGGGCCAAGCCGGAAATCTTCGCAACTATCCAGACTGAATCCCCGAAAAATGGCTTTGATCGTTCATAAATACGGCGGCACGTCCATGGGCTCGACTGAGCGCATTCGCAACGTCGCCAAGCGCGTGGCCAAGTGGGCGCGCGCCGGTCACCAGATGATCGTGGTGCCCAGCGCCATGAGCGGTGAGACCAACCGCCTGCTCGGCTTGGCCAAAGAATTGGCGCCCAGCCAAGCGGCTGACGCCTACCACCGCGAGCTCGACGCCCTGGCCGCCACCGGCGAGCAAGCGTCGAGCGCCTTGCTGGCCATTGCCTTGCAGGCCGAAGGCATGCCGGCGGTGAGCTACGCAGGCTGGCAAGTCACCATCAAGACCAACAGCGCCTACACCAAGGCCCGCATCGAGTCGATCGATGACGAACGCGTGCGCGCTGATTTGAACGCTGGCAAAGTGGTCATCATCACCGGCTTTCAAGGCGTGGACGATGGCGGCAACGTCACCACGCTCGGTCGTGGTGGTTCAGACACCTCGGCCGTCGCCGTGGCTGCGGCCATGAAGGCGCATGAATGCCTGATCTACACCGACGTGGACGGCGTCTACACCACCGACCCGCGCGTGGTGCCCGAGGCGCGCCGCCTGCAGACCGTGAGCTTTGAAGAGATGCTGGAAATGGCGTCCATGGGTTCCAAGGTGTTGCAGATTCGCTCGGTGGAATTCGCCGGCAAGTACAAGGTGCCGCTGCGCGTGCTGTCCAGCTTCACCGACTGGGACATCGACATCAACGAAGAAGCCAAGTCCGGCACTTTGATCAGTTTTGAGGAAGACGAAAACATGGAACAAGCCATCGTATCGGGCATCGCATTCAACCGCGACGAAGCCAAAATCTCCGTGCTCGGCGTACCCGACAAGCCCGGCATTGCCTACCAAATCCTGGGCGCTGTGGCCGACGCCAACATCGAAGTCGATGTGATCATCCAGAACATCAGCAAAGACGGCAAGACCGACTTCAGCTTCACCGTTCACCGCAACGACTACACCCGCGCCATCGACCTGCTCAAAGCCAAGGTCGTGCCCGCCCTGGGCGCGCAAGAAGTCACCGGCGACGCCAAGATCTGCAAGGTCAGCATTGTCGGCATTGGCATGCGCAGCCACGTGGGCATTGCCAGCAAGATGTTCCGCGTGCTCAGCGAAGAGGGCATCAACATCCAGATGATTTCCACCAGCGAGATCAAGACGTCCGTCGTGATTGACGAGAAGTACATGGAACTCGCCGTGCGCGCTTTGCACAAGGCTTTCGATCTCGACCAAGCCCCGGCTTGAATCGCGCCGAAGTCGTGCGATAATTTCGTTTTAAGGAAACGTGACCGAGTGGCCGAAGGTGCTCCCCTGCTAAGGGAGTATGGGGTGTAGAGCCTCATCGAGGGTTCGAATCCCTCCGTTTCCGCCAGTACAAAGACCTCAAACCTGCTCAGCAGGCCTTGAGGCAGCCTCAGGCCCCGCACCACGCGGGGCTTTTTGCGTTAGGCTCCTGACTGCGGCCTGTGGCAGCTGCCCGGTGAATGCGTCTCAAACCCCGTTTGTCTCAAAACCTCATGACTTTTTCCGACTTGGTTCCGAGCCATGAATTTACGGGTGAAGGCAAAACAGGCTTTGAACCAAGCTGAATGAAATTTCGTT
>JBBAPH010000028.1:12326-55569 GCA_040400935.1 Polaromonas sp. | reverse complement strand
ATTCACAGCGACACGCTCAACGAGTCGGGTTTTGTGGAAGACACCATCGCCGCCACCAAAGGCCGCTCACTGTGCGCCTTTCACACCGAAGGTGCAGGCGGCGGCCATGCGCCAGACATCATGCGCGTGGTCGGGCAAGAAAACTTTTTGCCATCGTCCACCAACCCGACCATGCCGTATACCGTCAACACGCTGGACGAACACGTCGACATGCTGATGGTCTGCCACCATCTGGACGCGGGCATTGCCGAAGACCTGGCCTTTGCCGAAAGCCGCATCCGCAAAGAAACCATTGCGGCCGAAGACATCCTGCACGACGTAGGCGCCATCAGCATGATGAGCAGCGACAGCCAGGCCATGGGCCGGGTGGGCGAGGTGATCATTCGCACTTGGCAGACGGCGGACAAGATGAAGCAACAGCGCGGCCACCTCTCCCCGAGCCCTCACCCCCAACCCCTCTCCCAGAGGGAGAGGGGAGCGTCCAGTCCTGCGGTGCAGGACAACACCAGGAATGACAACTTCCGCGCCAAACGCTACATCGCCAAATACACCATCAACCCCGCCATTGCCCACGGCATTTCGCATGAAGTCGGCTCGGTGGAAGTGGGCAAGTGGGCTGACCTGGTGGTCTGGCGGCCCGCGTTCTTTGGCGTCAAACCGTCGATCATCTTGAAGGGCGGCTTCATCGCGCTGGCGGCGATGGGCGACCCAAACGCGTCGATTCCCACGCCGCAGCCGGTGCATTACCGGCCCATGTTTGGCAGCTACGGCGGCGCCTTGGCCAAGGGCTCGCTGACCTTTGTCTCGCAAGCGGGCATGGCGGCGGGCATCCAGGAACGCTTTGGCCTGGCCAAGACGCTGAGCGCGGTGAAAAACATTCGCGGCATTAAAAAGCAGCACATGATCCACAACCACTATTTGCCGAACATGGAGATCGATCCGCAAACTTATCTGGTGCGGGCCGACGGTCAGTTGCTCACCTGCGAGCCCGCCACCCGCCTGCCCATGGCGCAGCGCTACTTTTTGTTTTGAACGCACCTTCACGCTCACCGTCACCCATGCTGCAAATCTCCAAAGTCATCCCCCAAGGCCAGGGCCTGGCACCCGTGCTGCTCAAACGGGCCACGTCGGTCGAGCTGGACTGGGACGTGCGGCAAAAAAGCCGCTTCGAGGCGACAGACTCCGCTGGCCGCACGCTTGGCGTTTTTCTGCCACGCGGCACGCTGTTGCGCGGCGGCGACGTGCTGGTGGTCGAAGACGGCTCCATGGTCAAAGTGATTGCCGCGCCGCAGCGGGTGTTGCGCATCACGCCCTGCCCCACGCATGGCTCGCCTTTTGATTTGGTGCGCGCCGCCTACCACCTGGGTAACCGCCATGTGCCGATCGAGTTGCAACCCGACCACTTGAAGATCGAACCCGACCATGTGCTGGCCGAGATGCTGCGGTCCATGCACTTGATCGTGAACGCAGTAGAGCAAGCCTTTGAGCCCGAAGGCGGGGCTTACAGCGCGGGAGGGCATTCGCATTCTTCGCATTCCTCGCACTCTTCACATTCGCACTCACACGATCACGCAGACCATGATCACGGGCATGGGCACTGATGCAGGTACGAATACGGGTTCCGGGAGCACAGACTCATGCGGCAACTTGAGCGTTGGATGCCAGACCGGGCAGTGCCGGCGGCCTCATGCTCGGGTACGAGAAATCGGCCGCCGACACTGCCCAGCCTGGCATCTTTAGTGGCACCGTCAGCGTGCGGCGGACTTCATGCGGGGACAGGCCTGGCCCAACCGGGCCGCGAGTCGCACGCTCCCCGCCCCCAAGGGTTGAATCACCTCAACGTATCAAAAGTTGGGGAGGGCCCGGGCGGCGGCCGTCGATATCTCGTACCCGAGCAGTGAGGCGGCCGTCGCCCGGGCCCTCCCCAACTCAAGCTCCACCCCGAAACCGAAACCGAACCCGAACCCGAACCCGAACCCGAACCCGCACCCGAATCCGAACCCGAACCCGAGGACATGACCACCCTTCCCCCCACCAGCCTGCTGCAACTCATCTGGCTCGCCTCACCCGCGCTGCCGGTGGGCGGCTTTTCATACTCCGAAGGGCTGGAGACGGCAGTTGATCGCGCCGGGGTCACTGACGAACACGCCGCCGCCGATTGGCTCGCCGACCAGCTGCACCTGAGCCTGGCTCGCGGCGATTTGGCCGTGATAGCCCAAGCCATTCCCGCTTGGCGAGCGAACGATTTGCAGCGCGTCAAGCAACTCAACGACTGGATCTTGCAAACCCGCGAGACCAGCGAAATGCGCCTGCAAGCCGAACAAATGGGTCGCTCATTGGTCGAGTGGCTGCGCAACCACGACGGGGCCGATGCCCAGCACATTGCTGCCTGCGCTGCCCTGCCCCCCACCTACCCCGTCGCCTTTGCGCTGGCCGCCGGGCAGACCGCCGCCACTGTGCGCGACTGCCTGCTCGCCTACGCCTTTGGCTGGGCCGAAAACATGATGCAAGCCGCGCTCAAGTCCGTACCACTCGGGCAAAGCGCAGGGCAAAGAATCTTGGCCCGCCTCAGCCGCGAAATCCCCGCAGCCGTCGAGCATGCACTGCAGTTGAGCGACGACGACCGCCAGGCCTTTTCGCCCATGCTGGCCATCTTGTCGGCCCAGCACGAAGCCCAGTACTCACGCCTGTTTCGCTCCTGAGAAAACACTTTTCCTGAAAGCCACCATGACCATGCACCACATCGCCAACCGCACCAAAAAACTGCCCCCTTTGCGCGTGGGCATTGGCGGCCCCGTTGGCTCCGGCAAAACCACCCTGCTCGAAATGCTCTGCAAAACCATGAAGCAGCGCTACGACCTGGTGGCCATTACCAACGACATCTACACCAAAGAAGACCAGCGCCTGCTGACGGTGAGCGGCGCGCTTGACGCCGAACGCATCATGGGCGTGGAGACCGGTGGCTGCCCGCACACCGCTATTCGCGAAGACGCCTCCATCAACCTCGAAGCCATCGACCGCATGCTGGTCGACTTTCCCAACGCCGACGTGGTCTTTGTCGAGTCCGGTGGCGACAACCTCGCCGCCACCTTCAGCCCCGAGCTGAGCGACCTCACCATCTACGTGATCGACGTCGCCGCTGGTGAAAAAATCCCCCGCAAAGGTGGCCCGGGCATCACCAAGAGCGACCTCTTCGTCATCAACAAAACCGACCTGGCGCCACACGTCGGCGCCGATCTGGAAGTCATGCGCGTGGACACCATCCGCATGCGCACAACACCCAAAGGCCTCAAGCCTTTTGTGATGACCAACCTCAAGACCCGCGACGGCCTGGCCGAGGTGGTGGCGTTTATTGAAAGCAAAGGTATGTTGACGGCCAGCTGAGCGCCGCCGCATAGCCTCAGCGCCCCACCCCGGCCCCATGACAACGGCCGGGTTGTCGCTGTACATCAAGCGGCAATCCTTGCAAAGGCACACCTGCCGTCGCGGGCTTAGCGGTGTGGGTATCCGTCATCATGAGCGATGGATATTGCTCTATCGCCCCGCGTCATGCCGCGTTCTGCTGCCAACCCCCCAGCCCGCCCGTCCGCCGACTTGAGCCCACCCTGCTCGACCCTGCTGATTCCGCTGGTCGCGCGCGCGCTCGGCGACGCTTTATTTCCCAACGTCGCCGTGAACGACGCCCACGCTGGCCGCACGCTGGACGGCCTGGGCCTGGCGCACAGCCACTTCCTGCGGGACAAGCTCAGTATTTATGGCGTGCTGTCGCGCACCCGCACGTTCAGAGCGCTGGCGCAAGATTTTTTTGAGCAACACCCCCAAGGCGTGGGCGTCAACCTCGGCTGCGGGCTGGCGTGGTACTTCCAATGGCTGGATCATGGCCACAACCAGTGGCTGGACGCCGACCTGCCTGAAGTGATGGCCCTGCGCCGCCAGCATTTGCCCCACAGCAGCAAGCGCTGCCGTCAAGCCGCGGTGGACCTGACCGAGCCCGACTGGTGGCAGCACCTCGCACTGCCTGAAGGGCCTGAGGCTCCGCCCGTGCTGGTCTTGCTCGAAGGCGTGCTGATGTATCTGAACGCCGGGCAAGTGGACCACTTGCTGCGCGAATTTGCGCTGCGCGCCCCGCCCGGCTCTGAACTGCTGTGCGACACCCTGAGCTGGATGGCCGTGGGCTGCGCCGCCCTGCACGCTTCGGTGTGCCACACCCACGCCGAGTTCCGCTGGGGACCGCGGCGCTTGAGCGAATTCACCGCGCCTCATCCGCGCCTGCGCCTGCAGTCCGAACACGCCGTTCTTGAAGGCTACGACTGGCCCACCACCCTGACCTGCCAGAACTTTCGGGCCTTCTGGGGCGTGCCCATGTACGGCATCACACGCCTGAGCCTGACCCACTGAACGCCAGCCGGTCTTCAGTCAAAGAGCCCGAGTTCGTGCGGTTAAACTCACCGCCTTAGGAAGCGTGGCAGAGTGGTCGATTGCACCGGTCTTGAAAACCGGCGAAGGGAAACTTTCCGTGAGTTCGAATCTCACCGCTTCCGCCAGAAGGCCCAGCCAGGGCCTTTTTTTTCGTCTATCGAGTTGGATGCAGTGGTTTGAGCGCAAGAAGGTAATGCCTAAAAAATAGACGAGAGTTCGACTCTCACTCTTTTTCAGGACATTGGAAACCTTGGCGAGCAAGACAAATAACTGCTTTATGCCCAGCTTCTGGGCTCGCTGCCAACTCGTCAGTCCCGGCGTGTCGTTCGCGCCCGTGTCATCCCACAGCCTGTCTTAGCCGCTCCAGCGCGCTGCCTCCTTTCATCCGCAAATTCCTTGCATGCGAACAAGGCGGGCGATGCCTTGCTTGGCGGAGAGGGGCGCAGCATAGGCGTTCTCCTGATGAGAGACCACATCGCCCGCCTGATTGCACAAAGACCCGGCGTCCAATCGCGCCACCATTTCCCTTCGCTGCAGGATGTTCGTCCTGCTTTTTTGCTTCCGTCACCTGAACCCTTCATGGAAAAACTTCGTCTGTCCAGTCTCGCCCTTCTCACTGCCATGTCTTTGTCGGCTTACGCTCAAACAGCGCCACCGAGTGCCGCCATGGACATCGGCCTTCCCACAGGGGGAGGGTCTTCTGCCAACGCCCTGGGCCTTTCTGCAGATGGCAAGGTCGTGGTGGGTTATGCGAGCTTCGCATCAGGCCCGCGCGCTTTTCGCTGGACCGAAACCGGCGGCTTTCAAAACCTGGGCGGGCTGGGGGGTGACAGGGCTTCTCGGGCCTATGGTGTTTCTGGAGATGGCGACACCATCGTGGGCAGCGCGACGGACCCGACCTCGGGGCAATCGCGCGCTTTCTTCTGGACGGCCGCCACGGGCGTGCAGGGTCTGGCGTTGCGTCCCGGCGGGTTCTTTTCGCATGCTGCGGCCATTTCATCCGATGGCGGCACGATCGTCGGCAGCGCCAGTGGCGCCACGGGCTCAGAGTCAGCAGCTCGCTGGACAGCGTCAGGCGGCCTGCTGAACCTGGGCACCTTGGGCGGCTCCACCTCCACGGCCAACGCCGTCTCGGCCAACGGCAGCGTGATCGTTGGCAACAGCAATGACGCCAACCAGTCAGTTCGGGCCTTTCGCTGGACCGAGGCGGGCGGCATGCAGAGCCTGGGTGACCTGGCGGGACTGAGCACCCCCATCGCCTACGCTCGTGGCGTTTCCGGTGATGGCAACACGGTGGTTGGCCTGGCTTACACCCCTGATTACGACAGAAGGGCATTTCGTTGGGTACAGGCTTCGGGCATGCAGAGCTTGGGCACGATCGACAACGGCCGTTATGCAGAAGCCAATGCCATTTCAGCCAACGGACAGGTCATCGTTGGCCTGAGCGAAAACGGCCGCACCAACAGGAGCATCGCGTTTCGCCACACCGAAGCCGGCGGCATGCAGACCATCGAGCAATGGCTCACGGCCAACGGTGTGACGGTTGACGCGGGCTTCGTCACGAGCCGGGCCACCGCCACCAATGCCGATGGCTCCGTGGTCGTTGGCGCGCTCAACAGCAGCAGCGGCGAGCGCAGTTTCATCGCCCGTGTTGCGCCCCCGGGCCTGTCTGGTGCGATCGACCTGGAGAGCTACATGGCAGGCGTCATGAGCACCTCCCTGACCTTGGCCATGCCAAACCAGCAAGCGGACCTGGTCATCCATGGCCTGCACGGCAACCCGGTTCGCGGCTTGCCCAGCGCAGGCCAGCCGACGGCCTGGGTCAGCGGCGATATAGGCCAGCAAAAGCATGGCAGTGACAACGGCCGCGCTGGCGCAGGCGAGTTCGGCTATGCGCGCAGCTACCACCAGCAGCTGAGCATCAAGCTGGCCATAGGCCAGACCTACAGCAAGCAGGACCTTGCCCTGGGCGGCTCAAGCAAAGTCCAAGGCATTTATGTCATGCCTGAAGCGATTTACCGCCTGCCCGGCAAGTTGCTGGCCAGCGTCAGCGGCTACCTGAACCGCGGCGACGCCGACATCCAGCGCGGCTATCTGAACGCCGGCACACCCGACATCTCCTCGGGTTCGGCCGCCACGCAGTCGACCGGCTTGCGCCTGCGGCTGGACGCTATGGACGCCCTGAAGTGGGGCAAAGCGGCCGTCAGCCCGTACATCTCGCTCACGCAGCTCAACACCAAGCGCAAAGGCTACACAGAAAGCGGCGGCAGCTTTGCGGTGCAGTGGGACGAGGCCAAGTCCCGCAGCACGCAACTGCGCGTCGGCGCCGATGGCGTTTACGCCTTGCGCCAAGGCATTGATTTGCTAAGCCGTCTGGAAGGACTGCACAACGGTCAGGGCACCGTTACCGGCGCCAGCGGTCAAGTGATCGGTCTCAATGCGTTTTCGGGCGCAAGCCTGCAGCAGCGCCGCACTTCGCTGCGTGCGGGTGCGGGCGTTGACGCCAAGGTGGGACCAGGCACGGCCAGCTTCATGCTCAATGCCACCACACAAGGTGCACAGCCCAGCCTGTGGGCTTATGCCCATTACGCGGTGGCCTTCTGAGCCCAGTGAATCGCGCAGCATCGGCTGCGCCACCGCGCGATCTCAACCCACCAAGTACTTATGCATGAACTGCAAGGTGCGGCCCCTAGCCAGCACGCTCGCTGCCGCATTGAACGCGACCCGCCCTGGGTGGTTGAAACCGTAGCTGGCGTCATAGCGCTCTACCTGCACAGCAGGCAGTTGTTCAGTCGGCTGGGCTTGCGCTGAAGCGAAGGCTTCCACCGAAGCCGGTTCCATCCACTTTCCGTCGTTGCCGAAGTGCGTGAGCACCGGGCACAGAGGTTACCGCGCCTGGTCGGGAGGGTTCGTCATGCCGCCACCGTAATAACAAACGGCGGCACTCACCCCTTTGATGCTGCAGGCCGCCCGCCACGCGAGCAAGCCGCCCCAGCAGTAGCCCAGCAAGCCCACCCGCGCGTTGGGCACATGCAGATGCCCGTAGCCCAGCGCTGCCTGGATGTCCAGCAAGACCAAGGGCGAGTCCAAGGCCTGCAGAGGCTTGATGATGCGCGGATGAAGCTTTTGGAAGGGGTCTTCAAAGCGGTAGCCGTAGTCAATGCCCGACCTGCCGCGGCTGAAAGTCGACGGCGCAATGACCAAAAAACCTTCGGCGGCGTAGCTTTGCGCCACGGCACGCATGTGCGCGCTGACGCCGGGCAAGTTCGAGCTATGCGCCCGGGCTTTGACCCGCGACGCTTCCCAGCCATAGTGGCGTTGGTCCATCTCTTGCAGAAGTACCAAGGCCGCCTTGGGCGACCCGGCGGGCTCGGCGACAAAGGCCCGAAACAGATGTTTATCGACAGAGATCAACTCGACATATTTACCCATTGCGCACCAGCCTCATGCGGTTGTTCAGATTGAATTTTTATAGCCCAAGAGCTTGGCCCCGACGGCGCTGGCTCGCCGGGAAAAAAAACGCTCAGGGCGTGTTCAAGACGGCTTTTGCCGTGTTCTTCAGCGCCTGTGAATAGTTGGGCGCGCCTTGCACCACCGGGGCAAACTGCCCTGAAAACAAAAACTGGATCAGCGCTTCTCGTTGCTGGGCTTGCGTGTTGACCAGGCGGGCCACTACGCTTTGGCCGCCAGCTTGCGGATGGACTCGCTGCAACTCCAGCGCCACCTCAACACCGCCGATGACCAAGGCCATGTTCTCGGGGAGGGCTGCGCTGTCCGGCCAGATGAAACGCACGCCGTTGACGCTCATGTCGACCACCTGCACCGGCTGGATCGGCTGGACCATCGCGTGGTCGGTGGTGCCGGCCGAAGGATCCATCAAGCGCAAAGGCAACGGCGCGTCAATGCGAAAGCGCTCTTCAGAGCGCAGCCGGGGGCGGTCTTCCACCAGCACCATGGCGATCAAAAAATGCACCAGGTTGAAAGCGCCTAAAAAGATGATCCAGCCTTGTGCATGGTCTTGCGGGCCGGCGCGCTGACCCACCCAGCCGCCATAAACAATGGCGCACAGCGTGAGCAAGGGCAGCGCCATCAGCAAGTTGAAGCTGAGACGATCGGACGAGGCACTGATCTGCGAGCCTTTGGGGGTGACCTTAAAAACCTTGCTGCCCTGCCCCGTGATGCCCGACACCGCCGAAAACGCCATGCGCACGGCCATGACCATGGAGACCGCGGTGGAGATGATGGGGCTGAACCTGCCCCGGCTGATCCAGGTCAGGGTGAACAAGTTCAGCATGACGGTGGGCAACACCAGCATGTACACATCGACCACGTCATCAATGATCATGACCTGCATCCCCGTCAGCAAGCAAATGGCGGGTGCCAGCATGATGGCCAGGTTGAAGAAGGGATTGATCAGCCAGTACAGTGGCAAGAACAGCAAGCGCTGCATCCAGGTCAGCTTGGCGTTGCGCACCGGCCCTTCTGGCAAAAAGAGTATTTCTACAGCGCCCCGGCTCCAGCGGTCACGCTGCACGAAAAACGCTTCAATCGATTCTGCGGCCAGTCCAATCGACAGCGCTTCGTTCAGGAATCGGGTCTGCCAGCCCTTGCCCAGGAGCTTGAGGGTGGTCAGCAAATCTTCAGTGATGCTCTCCGTCGGGAAGCCGCCAATGTCGCGAATGGCAGCCACCCGCAGCATGGCGCAAGAGCCGCAATAAAAAGCGCTGTCCCAGGCATCACGGGCCGGCTGAATCTCGCGGAAAAACAGCGCTTGCTCGTCCGATATACCGCTGCCCAGCCCCAAATTCTGCTGGGCCAGATCGGGGTTGTAAAAGGTCTGCGGGGTTTGCAGCACCGCGAGACGTGGGTTGTCAAAAAACGGCAGGGTGCGCGCCACAAAGTGCTTGTAGGGAGCAAAGTCGGCGTCCATGGTCACGATGAAGTCTGCATCGGTCAGGGCCAGCGAATAGTTCAAGTTGCCGGCCTTGGCGTGCTTGTGCTCTGGCCGGGTGACGTATTCCACCTGCCAGGTGGCGCACTGCGCTTGCAACCAGTCGCGGTTGCCGTCGTCCAGCACTTTCACGCGCAAGCCGGGGTGCACCACCGCCTTGGCGGCGAGCACGGCTTTTTCGAGTACCTCCAGCGGCTCTCGGTAGGTAGGTATCCAGATTTCGACCTTGGGCAGCGAGCCTGCTTCTTGCAAAGCGCTGTGCGCCGCTGCCGGGGCCGGGGCAGCGGTCGGCCTTTCACGCGTGCGGCTCATACTCAGCCAGAAAATGCCGGACTCCACCAGCGCCACGGTTTCAATCAGCAAATAAGCCCAGGCCAGCCAAGTGTCAGGCGCCCAGCTGGGCGGCAAGGTCGCCGTCCAGCGCCAGACCGCATAAACACTGTTGATGCCAATGACCAGCCAGCACACCCAGGAACGAATGACAGGGTCTTGCGGGCTGGCTTCGCTCAGTGCCCAGGCGCCGCATGACAAGACGGCAAACAGGACAATGAAGTTCCAGACTTCAGAAAACATCGGCTAGAAAACTCGTGGAACGCTTGATCCAGCTCGCGCCACTGGGGAGCTGGGCATGCACCTTCTGGCCCATCATGCAGTTGGGTTCGCTGCGGATGCGCTGGGCAAAGCCCGCGCTGGGCTGCACCCACACACGCGCCAGGCCGATGCGTTCTGCGCCGTCGGACTTGACGGCCATGGCCGCCTTGGGGCCGGAGACCTGCAGGGGATGCACCTGCGTGATCGTGCCTTCGTAAAAACTCCACTCGCCCGCGACCCGAAAGTTCACTGGCTGGCCAATGCGGTAGTCCTTGAGGTCACTGACTGCAACGCTCAGGTCAATAAAGGCTTGGTTGCACAAAACATAGTTGGCGATCAGGTCGCCCGATGCCAAAAATGCCCCTTCAGTCACCACAGGGCCGATCAATAGCCCTTGGCCGGGGGTGCGGATGACGGCCGCCGTGGACCCCGCGCCAGGCGCCGCGTTCACAGCAGTCGGGCCAGCCGTCCAGGCGGCGAGTTCGTCAATGCGCAGGCGAACCTCGTCGAGCTTTTGCTGCGTGTAGCTGACGTCGGCACCGCCTGCACGCTCGCCCATGAAGCCGCTTTTGACCAACGCCTTGAGGTTGCCTTGCGCGTGCGTGACATTGGCCGTCGCAATATCCCGCTGCACCAGAAGGCGCGCCTGGCGCAGCTTGACGTCTTTTAGCTGGGCCGCACTGATGAAGCCTTTGTCCATGAGGGCGACTTGCCGCGCCACGTCGCGCTCGCCCGCCACGGCGTCGAGCTCGGCCCGTGCCAGCTCGCCTTGGCGAGCCGCCAGCTCCAGCTGCAGGCGACTTTTCTCGTCTTGCACAAAGCTGTCAGCGCGAATCGCCAGCATGCGCTCTTGCGTCTGCAAGGCCTGGAGTTGGTCGGCCAAGCGGGTTTTCAGGGTGACCAGGTCGCGCGGACCTTCTTCGAACTTGCCGGTGGATACCGCTTCGATCTTGGTGATCGTCGACTCCAGCGGGGAGCGAATGTCCACGATGGGGGCATTCACCAGTGCTTCGCTGGGGTAGCGCTTGAACAGGCGCGGAACCACCACCAGGGCCAGGGCAACAAGGAGCGTGACTGCCAAATATTTTCTGAGCATATTTTTTATTTAAAAAAAGTCGGTGAGTATCTGAGAACGCGGCCTGACCATGAAAAACCACTCGTTTTTTGCGGCTACTGGCCTACAGGGGCTGGGGGCCAATGGTTTCGCCGGCGCGGGGCGCGGCCTGCAAGCGATCCATCAAACGATCCATCAAGAGGGCCACGTTGACGGGCTTGACGAAGTGCTGGTCAAAGCCAGCTTGCAAGGCGCGCAGGCGATCGGCGTCCGTGCCAAACCCGGTCAGCGCCACCAGCGTTGTGTTGGCCAGCGCCGGCATGGCGCGCAGCCGCCCCGCCAAGGCATAACCATCCATGCCAGGCAAGCCGATATCGATGATGCACACGTCGGGGGCCAGCGCTTGTGCACTGGGCAACAGCGCTTCCGCTGTTGAAAAAACCGTGGCTTTGTGCCCATAGAGCCCGAGCAGCATGGCGAGCGGGCCAGCCGCGTCGGTGTTGTCATCCACCACCGCGATCGTCAGCCCGTTGGGAGCCATCGGCGAAAGCCCAGCGACATCGGCCGCCGCCTGCTCCGTGGCGATCAGCCGGGGCAAGGTGATGGAAAAAAGCGCCCGCAAGCCCACGCCATCGCTGTGCAGCGTGATCTGGCCGCCATGGGCCTCCACCAGATTTTTGACAAGTGACAGCCCCAGACCCAGCCCGCCTTTGACACGGTCCGTGCTGCGCTTGGCCTGGACAAAAAAATCGAACACATGGGGCAGCAGGTCAGGTGAAATGCCTGCCCCGTTGTCTTGGACCAAGACTTCGGCTTCGTGCTCTGTGGCGCGCAGCGTCACGGCCAGCTGTCCACCCTGCGGCGTGTAGCGCGCCGCATTGACCAGCAGGTTGCTCACCACCTGCACCAGCCGGGTCAGATCGCCACTGACCAGCACGGGAGAGTCGGGCAAGGCCACGGCCAATTGGTGCTGCTTGGCCTGGATCAGGCCATGGGCTTGCTCAATGGCCCACTGCACCGCATCGCGCAGGTCAACCGAGGTTTTGTCAATCTGCATCTGGCCGTGGGTGACACGGGACACATCGAGCAGGTCGTTGACCAAGTGGGTCATGTGCTTGACCTGGCGCTCGACGATCTTGGCGGTGCGCGCCAGCTGTTCTGGCTTGAGCGACGGATGGCCCAGCAGTTGCGCCGCCGAGCTGATGCCCGCCAAGGGGTTGCGCAGCTCATGGCCCAGCATGGCCAGGAAAAGATTTTTGCGGTCCTCGGCGCGGTGCCCGTCGGTGGGACCGGCTTGGCTGGAAACCCTGCCCCGGGAGCCCAGCCAATACATGGCGAGCATGACCACCGCCAACGCCAGAGCTTGGCCAACCCACCCGGTGCCAATGCCGTCCCAGCCGGTCGGATCTGGCCCCTGTGCACGAGCGAGTCGGCCGCCGAAGAAAAGGCCCCACAAGCCCTGCACACCCAAGGCCAAGACCACGCCCAGAAGCACCAAACCGTAGGGCTTCAGGGAGGCCGACAAGGATCGTTTCCCCCTATCACTTCGGCGGTTATTTCCCATATTGCGAGTCATCTGCACCCCGATAAAAATAACATTTTTCATTATGTTAAAAGTTAACTGTCGACATAGCGCTCCTGAAACTACTTCAAACTTCTTATTAAATCGAAGATTTTTTCCGCGACAAACCCTCTAGTCGTTACCGTCACGGCGCTGGTCCTCAGCGCCTGGGTACCTCTGGCGCAAGCAGCCGACCCTGTGTTCATTGGTTTTGACGGGGCCTACGGTGTCAAGACCAACACCGCCGCCAAATCCATCGAACTGGGCGTTCTGGCGGCCATGGAAGAAATCAACGCCAGCGGCGGCGTGCAGGGCGGGCGGCCCCTGCGCTTGTTGACCCGCGACAACCAAGGCTTACCCGCCCGCGCCAAAGACAACGTGGCCGAACTCGCCGCCCTGCCCGGCATGGTGGGTGTGCTCGGCGGCAAGTACAGCCCAGCCGTGGTCGAGTCTTTCGGGCAATTGCCGGCACTGAAAATCCCCCTCATCAGCGTGTGGGGCTCCGCCAATGAAATCACCGATGGCGCGTCGGCGGGTTCTTATGTATTTCGGCTGTCGCTCAAGGACAGCTGGGCCGCCGACGCACTCATGAGCCGGGCCGCCCGGCGCTACAAGGCACAACGCGTCTGCGCCGTCTTGCCCAACACGGCCTGGGGGCGCTCCAATGATGGCGCGCTGAAAAAACAACCCCACAAAGACGGGTCTCGGTCGTCTTCACCGCTTGGTACAACTGGGGCGAAGCCAGCTTCACACAGACCTTGGCTGCTTGCCGCGTCAGCGGCGGTCAGGCCGTGATCTTGGTGGCGAACGAAAAAGAGGCTGCAGTTCTGTTTGGGGACATGGCCAAGCTGCCGGCCGATCAGCGCCTGCCCGTGGTCGCGCACTGGGGCTTGGCGGGCGGTGTCTTTCATGAACTGGCGGGCGAGTCGCTGTCCCAAGTCGAACACCAGGTGATCCAGACTTTCACCTTCGTTGACAACAAACGCCCGGCCGCTCAGCGCCTGGCCAAATGGCTCATGACCGCGGGGCGTTACCCCGCGGTCAACCTGATACCCAGCCCCGTCGGTGCGGCGCATGCTTACGACATGACCCACCTGCTAGCCCGGGCCGTGGCCAAAGCCGGGGCGACGAACGGCCCCAAGGTTCGCACTGCCTTGGAGAATTTGCCGCCTTACCAAGGCGCCGTGCGGGACTACGCCCCGGCGTTTTCTGCCCGGAACCATGAGGCACTGGGACCGGAGCAGGTGGTGTTCGTGAAGTTCGAACGCAGCGGCGCGCTGACGCCCCAAAAATGAACGCCCGATCGCCCCGGCGGTACAGCTTACGGCAGCGAATTCGCTACCAGCTGACGCGGCTGATCCGCCTTTATGTGGCACTGACCGGGGCTGTTTTTATTGTCACGTCGCTGATGATCAGCTACTACTACAAGCTCGCCAGCTTGGAGCACCTGCATGACCTCGTAGAGGCCCGGGTGAGCGTCGAAGGCGGCAACATGCTCCAGCAGGTGCAGGCGCTGGGGGCTTCATCGGTCTTGTGGACCGGCATGACCGATGCCGTCGGCCGCAGCATCTACCTCGAACCCCTGCTCAAGCAATTCAACGACCTCGGAAGCCACCAGCTTTTTCTGCTGGACTACCGGGGCCGGGTTTTGCTTACCCCCGACAAAGAGCAAGCCACGCGCTTGCTGGAATCGGCGCCGGTCGTGAAGGCCGTGCGTGACGCGCGCTCGGCGTATGGCATGGCGCGATCTGGCGTGCGCGGGGAAGAACTGTTCATCTACGCCCGCCCCATTTTTTCACCGCAAGTTGAATCGCCGGTCGGCTTTATTGTGGGCAGCATGAGTCCGCAAGACGTACTCAAAGACCTGGCGCTGGACAACGGGGTGAAGGTCACGCTGAACGTGGGGGGTGCGCCCAAGGTGTCGTCGGTGTTTGACTTCGTCTTGTTGGAGCGGGGCGAAAGCACCGTCATTCATCGCGGCGACGAGCATGTGCCGCTGCAGGTGCATCTGGCACAAAAGCAATGGGACACGCTGTTTTTTGTGTGCCTGCTGCTGACCCTGGTGGCGCTGTTCGGACGTTGGATCATTCTGCGCGTGAACGCCTGGTCGCAAAAGTTTGCCGCCAACACCACCGAGCGTCTGGACCTGTTGGTCCACACCTGCCAAGAGATCTTGCTGGGGCGCACTGTCACGCCGCAACTCAAGGACTACGACGATGAAATTTCATCGGTCTTTCAGGCCTTGGCAAAAATGCTCAGCCAGCAAAAAAAATCACCGACGAACTGCGCACCACCTCCTTGGTGTTCATGACGGCCGCTGAGGCGATTTTGGTGACGGACGAAGTTGGGAAAATTGTCGAGATCACCCCAGCCCTGACGCGCATGACCGGCTACCCCCGGCGCGAGCTGCTGGGGCAACTGGCGGGCACGCTCTACCGCGCCCTGGACGCCAACGAACAACCGCTGGACATCACCCAAACACTGAACGCCGAAGGTGTTTGGCAGGGCGAAACCTTCTTCCTGCACAAAAACGGCAAGCAGATTCCGACCACCACGGCCATCTCTCGCATCGTGGACGAGAGCGGAAAAAAAATCGGCCGGGTGGCGGTTATATCGGACGTCTCACAGCGCAAAGAGGCGCAGCAAAAACTGCGTTTTCTGGCCTACCACGACGCCTTGACCGAACTCCCCAACCTGCGCATGCTGACCAGCCTGGTGGACAGCCGGTTTGGCGAATCAGCCCTGAACCCCCAGCCCGCGGCGCTGCTGTTCATCGACCTAGACAGACTCAAGACCCTGAACGACAGCTACGGCCACGAAATTGGTGACGTGGTCATCAAAGCCGTGGCCAAGCACCTGGCCCTGCACTTGCCGCCGGGCCATCTCTTGTGCAGACGATCGGGCGACGAATTCATCGCGCTGATCGACATGACCGAGGACATGAGCCCAGCCAGTCTGCAGCGCGACTATCTGGCCGACTTGAACAACCTGGTGGTCACAACAGATGCCGGGCTGGTGGCCGTCAGCGTGAGCGCCGGCGCTGCGCGTTATGACCTAGACGCCGACAATTTCAACGACCTCATGATTTGCGCGGACATTGCGTTGAACGAAGCCAAGCAAACCCGCCGGGGCAGCATTGTTTGGTACGACAGCCAGATGAGCCAAAAACTCTACCGGCAAAAGATGATCCAGTCCAAGCTGGCCAAAGCCCTGGAGGCCAAGGTCTTGCAGGTGCACTACCAGCCTGAGGTGGACTTGCGCGACGGCAAGGTGATCGGTTTTGAAGCGCTGCTGCGCTGGACAGACGCCGAACTAGGGGTGATCAACCCGAGTGAATTCATTCGCATTTCGGAGGAGTCGCATCTCGCCGAGACGGTGGCTATTTACGTGTTCAACCAGATCGCCAAAGACAAGCCCTTCATTCGGCAGCGCTTCCCCAAAGCCGTCATTGCCTTCAACGTGGCGCCGCAAGCCTTTCGGGATTACCACTTGGTCAATGTCATGACCGCGCAACACGACGAGAACGACGACAGCCTGTCGGGCTTGGAAGTCGAGATCACCGAGAGCGACATCGCCAGCGGCGAAAAAAACCTGCTCACGCAGTTGCAAATGCTGGCCAATATTGGCGTGCCAGTGGTGATTGACGACTTTGGCGTGGGCTACTCGTCGCTCAGCCGACTGTCCAGCTTTCCGATCAGCCGTTTAAAAATAGACAGCACCTTTGTCGCCGGGATGCAGGGCGGGCAACAGGCGCGGATCGTTGAAGTGATCGTGAACCTGGCCAACGTGCTGAACCTGCAAGTCACCGCCGAAGGTGTGGAGAACGATGAACAGCGGCTGGCCCTGATCCAGTTGGGATGCATTCGCGCCCAGGGCTGGCTCTATGCCAAGGCCATGCCTTTGCCAGACGTGCTGGCGTTACCCGACGTGCTGCAAGCGGTGGCACTGAGCCAAGAGTAGGCGGCTAACGCGGCTTACCGGGCTTACCGGACCTACCGGACTGAGGCATCCTCGCGCAAATCAATGCCTTCGAGTTGCGCAATTTTTTCCAACGCATTTTCAAACAGCATGCGCGCTGAGCCTGAAATCGACCGCAGGTAGTCGTGCAGCTGCGCGTCTTCGGCGCGTGTGTTCAGGCACTCTTGGCTGTAGTCCTCAAAGCTGGCGAGCTGGGACAAAATTTCTGCCACATGCCGGGGGCATTCGCACAAGACGCTGGTGGACATACCGGCCACGCGGCTCAGCGTGGCCTCCGAGTATTTGCGGCTTTCGACGGCAGCAACAGTGGCCACTGCGGGCGGCATCCGGTCAGGCTCAATGCTCATCGCTTGTTGCAAGAGCTCTGCGAGCTCTGCATCCGAGATGGGTTCGCGCCGAACCACCAGCCCCGACAACTTCATGGCTTGCACCACCGCGTCGGTGGCGAAGTTGTAGATGATGACCGTTCGCATGAGGGGGTGCTTGGCCACCAGCGTGCGAATCGCCGTGTACACCTGGGGCTGGAGCGTACTGACCTTGATGAGCAGCACTCGCGGCTCGCCGCTCAAGGCCGCTTCGTCGGCCGCCGGGAGATCGGCGAACACCTGGGTGACCTTGATCTGCTGAGGCAGCGTCTTGGCAAACTGCTTGGATTCAATGCGGTTGGCCATGCCCAGACCGACCACCGCCAAAGACAGAGGCTGGGTTGAAGCGGCTGCGGGCACGTGGCCCGCAGCGTTGCTCAAGCGCCTGAGTTGTTCCAAACCCAAACCCGCGATGGAACTGATGGCATGACCCGCGCTGGAGAGTTGCTTGAGCAGCAGCGCCTTGGACACGTCACGCTCTTCAAACAAGCGCTGCTTGCCAGCCGTCTTGACGGGGGTGAAGGCGCCGTAGCGGGTCTCCCAAATGCGCAAGGTGGAAACCGGCACACCGGTGGTCTGGGACACGGCGCCAATGCGGTAGAGCGCGGCGGAGGGGGATGAAAGAGTGTTCAAAGCGCTTGTTTTGAGTAGGTGTTGCGTAGATCTTATCGCGATAACTGGGATTTTTCTGGTTTTTTCCTTCCATTGCGTAGATCTATGGCGCAAAATTCCTACTCATAGGAGCCACCATGATTTCCAAAAAGACCGTTCACGCCATTCACCTCTGCACTTTCCTGGCGCAGCAGCCTCAGCAGCGCTGCACCACCACGTCCACGATGGCCGCAGCACTGGGCCTGACGGTTTCCTATGTTGAGAAAATCGTCAAGCCCCTGAAGGAACACCAGGTGGTGCAGGCCATCAAGGGCCCAGGCGGCGGCTACCTGATTCGGGGCGATCTGGCCGGCATCAGCTTGGCCCACATCGCATCGGCGTTTTTGCACACGCATGAAGACGCGGACGACAAAACGGAAGTCCCGCACAGCGCGCCAGCCGATTACGAACTGCAGTTGGCCCAGATCGTTCAGGACACTTTGAGTGAGTTCACCCTGGCCAGTTTCGTCAACCCGGCGCAGCGTGCAGCCAGTGCGTTCAGCGAAACCACCAGCCGCTTCAAGTTCAAACCCATGGCCGCGCCCTTCATGCCCAAGGCGCCAAATTCGGTTTTTCAGTTGTCCCACGGCTGGTGATGGCGGCTGGCTCGGGTCGGCTCGCTGACTTGTCTGCGGGCGATATTTCTGCCGCCATTCAAATGGCCTGGGAAGACCGGACCACGTTTGAGACCATTCAAGAACGGCTGGGCATCAGCGAGCCGCAGGTGATTGAGCTGATGCGGCGGGAACTCACAGCTCGGTCTTTTCGCATGTGGCGCCGGCGCATGAAGGGGCGGGTCACCAAGCACCGGGCGCTTCGAGATGCCGGCATGAAATTCAGCGATCATGCGGTGGCCGATCACCGGCGCGCCAACTGTTAAAACGCTGGCGCCAACCCATTCCTTGCGAGATTTTTTATGACTGAAGACGAACGCTGCTGCGGCACCGGTACCTGCATCATCAATGCCGATGGCGAATGCTGGTGCGGCCAGCGATGGGACGGCGAAAAAATGTGTTTTCCTAAAGCGACTGCTGCTGCGCCCGAAGTCTCAGCCGAGCCAAGCACCGGGCTGACCCCGAGTCCTCAGTGAACGACTGGCGCCGCGAGTGGCCGCCTAGCCACAGCGCGGCTTTGGCTCGGGTGGACCGCGTGCAACCGGCTCTTTATGCCCGCACGCGCAACCACTTGGATGGCGCTGTCACTGGGCTGTCCCCCTACCTCACGCACGGCGTCGTCACGCTGCGCGAAGTCTTGCAGCAACTCTTGAAAAAGCAGCCGCTAGCTGTTGACCATAAGCTGGTGTTTGAGTTGGGCTGGCGCGAGTTTTTCCGCCATGTGTGGGCGCACCGGGGCGAAGGCATCACCGAGTCATTGCATGTCGGCCCGCGCCCGGAAGATGCTTATGCACCTGTGCTGCCCGCGGACATTCGCGAAGCGCGCACGGGCGTGCCTGTCATCGACGAAGCCGTTCGCACCTTGTATGCCACCGGCATGTTGCACAACCATGCGCGCATGTGGCTGGCCAGCTACGTCGTACATGTGCGCCACGTGCATTGGCGCGCCGGTGCCGACTGGCTGGTGGCGCATTTGCTCGACGGCGACCTGGCCAGCAACCACCTGAGCTGGCAATGGGTGGCGGGCACGGGCAGCCACAAACCCTATTTGTTCAACGCAGACAACGTGGCCCGCTTTGCGCCCGCGCCCTGGCACAGCCCCGGCAGCGTGATGGACCAGTCGTACGAGGCGCTGGAACAATTGGCGCGCAAGGGCTCGGGTGCGCCATTCACAGCGCCCGCCTCTGTGCACACCGCTGCAGAACCTGCGCTGCACAACGTGCCACCGGCTGACCTCGGGCTGCGTGCCCCCGAAAGCACTGCCGCCGACCAACTGCGCGGACGCGACGTTTGGCTGGTTCACCCCTGGGCCTTGCGCGCACCCCCAGCGGACCTGCCTCCATCGACCGCCGTCATCGGCGTGTACCTGCGAGAGTGGCACCAAGCCCGGCCCTGGCCTGAAGCGCGCTGGCGCTGGGTAGACGCCGCCATGGCGGCGGTGGCACCTCAACGCTGGTACACCGACGCAGCGACCTTGGCTGAGGCTCTGGCCGGCGCAGCCACCGTGCGCAGCGTGGACGACCCACACCTGACCCACTGGCTCCAACCCTTGGCGCAGCTGGACCCCGCGCCCACCCTTTTCCCACCCGTGGAGCGCCGCTGCGACAGCTTTTCCCAATGGTGGACGCGGGCTACGCGCCGGCTGCAAAACGCGGAAGAACTTCTATGAGCCCGACCCCAACAACAACAACCACAACACCACCCGCAGTGCCAGCAACAGCCAATACCCTCAAAGTGCTTTACGACGGCCAGTGCCCGCTGTGCCAACGCGAGATCGCCCACGTCAAAGGCTTGGCCGAGCGCAACGCCAACAGCGAGCTGTGCTTCGTGGACATCAGCCAGTCACCAGAAACGGCTTATGCGGCAGACCGCGCCCAGCTGCTGGCCCGCTTTCATGTGGAACGCGCTGACGGTTCCCGGCTGGACGGCGCTGCCGCCTTCGTGGCCATGTGGCGCCGCCTGCCCGGCTGGCGCTGGCTGGCGCGGCTGGCGCAACTGCCTGGGGCCATGACCGTGCTGGAATGGTCTTACCGTGGGTTTCTGCGTTTGCGGCCAAGGCTGCAACGGCTGGCGCACCGTTGGGACCGGACGGGCCGCTGAATTCAGTCAGGCCCAGCCACATCAAGCCAAGCGCGTCTGCTCCAAAAACGCCGCGATCAACCTCGAACGCGACGAAGCACGCCGCCACAAAACGCCAAAGCGCCGGGGCTCCAGCAGATCTTTCAGCGGTAAGCGCCTGACCTTCAGGCCGGCCGTCAGTGGCGACTCGATGTCCGGCACCAGCGAGACACCCAGGCCTTCATGGACCATCATGGCAATGGCCAGAAGGGAGCTGAGTTCGAAACGCTCTTTGGGTGCAATGCCGTGGCCGCGCAAGTAACGGTCGGCCTGCTTGCCGCCGCCCAATGAACGGTCGTAACGCAAAAAGGGTTGGCTGCGCAGCAAGGCCAGCGGGTCTTGGCCGGCCAGATCGGCGGGGGCCAGCACCACCAGCGGCTCTTGCCTGAGCTGCTCCCAGGCCATGGACTTGGGCAGCGCAAAGTCAGGGTGCAGGCAAATGGCCGCGTCTATCTGGTCTTGTCGCACGGCCTTGATCAGCTCTTGCGACAAGCCCGAACGAATGAAGACCGTCACGTCGGGGTAGGCCCGTGCCAGATGCCCCAGGATCTTGGGGAGCTTGGTGTGCAGCGCCGAGTTGATGGCGCCCAGGCGCAGTTCGCCGCTGACCAGATCTTCACGCACCCAGCTTTGCAAAGATCCCAATGCGGTGAGCAGTTCACTGGCCCGCTCCAGGAGCCGATGGCCAGCCGGGGTGGGCATGACCGTGCGGCCGGCTCGGGCCACGAGCGGTGCCCCGAGCTCACGCTCCAGCGCACGCACTTGCTGCGCAATGGCGGCCGGGGTCACGCCCTGGCGGCGCGCGGCTTCGGCCATGGAGCCGGATTCGGCGACCAGCACAAAGGACTGCAGAAAAGTGGTTTCCATGGGCAAATGATAGCCAACTCGATAGTTTTCCTATCTTTTAAAACCTGCCGCCATGGCTTTATGGCGGACCCGCTTTGCCAGACACTGCAGCCCATGAGAAGCAAACTGTTTGTACCGGGCTCACGCCCCGAGTTGTTCGCCAAGGCCATGAGCAGCCAGGCAGACGCGATTTCCATAGACCTCGAAGACGCCGTGGTGGAAGCCCGCAAGGCCGAAGCACGGGCCGGTGTGGCCGACTGGCTGGGCCAGCGCCCTGCCAGCAGCCATGAAAAGCTGGTGATCGTGCGCGTGAACGCTATGGACACGCCCCACTTTGCAGCCGATGTGGCGGCCGTGGTGCGTCCCGGCCTGGACGTGCTGAACCTGCCCAAGCCGGACAGCGTTGATGCGGTGCGTGAAGCGGTTCACGCCATCGCCCTGGCTGAAAAAGCCAATGGCGTGACGTGCCCCGTGCGGCTCTTGCTCAACATCGAATCGCCAGAAGCCTTGCGCGAGGCCGCTGCATTAGCCCAGGCCGATGCTCGCGTGATGGGCTTGCAAGTGGGCCTGGGCGATTTGTTTGAGCCGCTCGGAATCGACCGCCGAGAAGTCGCCGCCGTGCAGCACGTGTTGATGGCCGTGCGCATGGCCGCTGGTGAGGCGGGCGTTGACGCCTTCGACGGCGCTTTTGCCAACGTGGCCGACGCTGAGGGCTACCTGACCGAAGCCCACATGGCGCGCCGACTGGGCTTTGCTGGCAAGTCCTGCATTCACCCCAGCCAGATCGCATTGGCCAACCAAGCCTTCAGGCCCACTGACGCCGAGATCAGCCATGCCGCCAAGGTAGTGGCCGCGGCAGCGCAACAAGAAAGCCAAGGCCTGGGCGCGTACATGGTGGACGGCCACATGGTGGACCTGCCCTTTGTGCGGCGTGCGCAAAGCATCATGGCGCTGGCTCAGCGCTTGAATTTGCTCGCGCACTGAACTTTTTATCACTGGAGACTTCTCATGCCCACTTCAAAATCCTGGACGCGGCGTACCGCACTTGCCTTGACCATTGCCGCCGCGCTCAGCGCCGCCGGGACCGCCCTGGCGCAAGACAGCTTTCCCAGCAAGCCCATCACCATCGTCGTGCCCTATCCGCCCGGCGGTTCCAACGATGTGTTCGCCCGCAATATTGCCAAGGAAATGGGCGAGTATTTGAAGCAGGCTGTGATCATCGACAACCGCCCTGGCGCCAGCGGCAACACCGGTACAGCCAGCGTGGTGCGCGCCACACCCGACGGCTACACCTTGGTCGCCGTGTCGTCGAGCATGACGACCAATGCCGCTATCCAGCCCAAGATGCCGTTCGACCCGGTCAAAGACCTGGCGCCCGTGGCCTTGTTTGCGGACGGGCCCTTCATCGTGGCGATCAATAGCGCGTTTCCCGCCAAAAACCCGAGCGAGCTGATGGCCGCCATCCGCGCAAACCCGGGCAAGTTCAACTACGCCACCTCGGGCACCGGCAGCGTGAACCAGTTCGGCACCGAACTGCTCAAGGCGCAGGCGGGCAATCTGTTCATCACGCACATTCCTTACCGTGGCATGGGCCCGGCGGTGACGGATTTGATCTCGGGCCAGGTGCAGGTCTTGATGGCCAGCGGCCCCAGCCTGCTGCCCATGGTGCGCGCCGGGCGGGTGCGCGCAGTCGGCATCACCAGCCTCAAGCCCAGCCCGATTGCGCCAGACTTGACCCCCTTGTCCACCGCCGTGCCGGGTTACGAGTTTTCGCTGTGGTGGGGCTTGCTGGCACCTGCTGGCACCCCTGCCCCTGTGGTGGCCAAGCTCAACGCCGCCGTCAATCAGGCGCTGGCCAAGCCGAACATCAAAAGTCAATTCTTGGCTGAAGGCGCTGAAGTCAAGCCAGCAACACCGGCTGAATTTGGCGCCATTGTGGCGCGCGACATTGAGCGCTGGAAGAAGCTGGCCAAGCAGCAGCAGATCAAGGCCGAGTAAAGGGATGACTGCCACTTTTTCCTCCACTGACGGACCACTGACTGGCGTGCGCGTGCTCGACCTGAGCGCCTACATTGCCGGCCCTTATGGCTGCAGCTTGCTCGCCGACCAAGGCGCCGAAGTCATCAAGATCGAGCCCCCGGTGGGCGACAACCTGCGCAAATACCCATCCACCCTGGCCGCGGAAAGCCGCGCTTTTTTAGGCGTGAACCGCAGCAAGCGCGGTCTGGTGCTGGACCTGAAAAACGCGGAAGACTTGCAGCGCCTGCTGGCCTTGGTCAAAAGTGCCGATGTACTGGTGCACAACTTTCGCCCGAGTGTGCCGCCTCGGCTGGGCATTGCTTATGAGCAACTGCGCGAGCACAACCCCCGGCTGATTTACTGCGCGGTCACCGGTTTTGGCGAGCAAGGCCCGCTCAAGGACAAAGCGGGCTACGACCAAGTGCTGCAAAGCATGACCGGCATCTGCCACTTGCAAGGCAAGGCAGGGGGGCCGCCCGAAATTGTGTATGGCTCGGTGGTGGACTATTACGCTGCTGCCATGGTCTCTAACGGCGTGGCGTCGGCCCTGTATGAGCGCGAGAAAAGCGGCTTGGGCCAGTACGTGGGTGTCTCGCTGATGCGATCTGCGCTGGCCATGCAATCGGCCCGCCTGGTCTGGGCCGACTGCGAGCCGCGTGAGGTGGGGCGCGATATGCGCTCGGGCGGCATCACGGGCCTGCACCCGACCCGCGAAGGCCATCTTTATATTTCCGCCAACACCGCTCACTTTTGGCAGGCCCTGTGCGAGAAAGTCGGCCTGCCTGATTTGCTGTGCGAACGCTTTGACACGGTGCGCAAGCGCGCCCAGCACCAAGCCGAGATCGTGCCGCGCCTGCATGCAGCGCTGGCGGCGCGCACGGCCCTGGAGTGGGAAGCCTTGTTTGGCGAAGAAGTGCCCTGCGCCGCCGCGCGCACGGTCGAAGACATGTTCGACTTTCCGCAGGTGCTGGCCGAAGACATGGTGCAAACATTTGAGCACCCCGTTGTGGGTCGCTACCGGGGGTTCACGCGGGCCATTGCCTTCGGCCGAACACGCGGGCGCCCAGCTTTTGCCGCGCCCACGCTGGACCAGCACGGCGAAGCCCTGCGCGCCGAGGCCGACCAACTGCGGCAAACCGGCGCATCTTCAGCGGGCTGAGCATTCATGGCCATGCACATTCCCCACTCGAGCGCCATCCAACCACCCAAGCACCGCGCTCCGCCCGGGGCCTGCGACGCCCATCTGCACATCCTCGACTCGTCCGTGGACGCTCGCACACCGCCCCAGCAAGACGCCACCGCCCTTCACTACCAAGCGATGCAAGCCCTGCTCGGCACCCAGCGCGCCGTGGTGGTGCAGCCCCGGCCCTACGGCACGAACAACACCGTCACGCTAGATGCCATTGCCCGCCTGGGCCGAATGAACACGCGAGGAGTTGCCGTGGTTCACCCCGGCATCAGCGACGGCGAACTGGCTCGCCTGCACGACGGCGGCATTCGCGGTGTGCGCATGAGCCTGTACATGCCCGCGCAAGCTGCAGTGACGTTTGACATGCTGGAACCGCTGGCGCGGCAAGTGCACGCCATGGGCTGGCATGTGCAGCTGCACTGGACCGCCGAGCAGATTACCGAACATACCGAGGCGCTGCTGGCGCTGCCCGTCACTTTTGTCTTTGACCACCTGGCGCGCCTGCCTGTTTCCCAAGGAGCCGCCCACCCTGCGTTTGCCGTGGTACGCGAACTGCTGCAACGCGGCCAGGCGTGGGTCAAGCTCTCGGGCGCGTACCTGAACACGGCACTGCCGCCAGGGCAGGGCTACGCCGACGTGCAGGCTGTTGCGCACACCTGGGTCGCGCTGGCGCCGGACCGGCTGGTCTGGGGCAGTGACTGGCCACATACCACCGAGGCGCACCATCCGCCTAACGACAGTGAATTGTTTGACCTGCTGCACGACTGGGCGGGCGACCCGGCGCTGGTACAGCGCATCCTGGTGGACAACCCGACAGAGCTCTACGGCTTTTGAACTTCGTCCCTTTTCATACTTAAAAAACCTGAGGCACTCCGCATGAACTACACCACCCTGCTCTCTCGCCGTCAGTTGTTGGCACTGAGCGCCAGCGCGCTGCCGCTCTCGTCCTGGGCCGCTTGGCCCGAACGGTCCTTGCGCTGGGTGGTGCCGTATGCCGCAGGCGGCGGCGCCGACAACGCAGCCCGCATCGTGGCCCAAAGCATGAGCGAACGCCTGGGCCAGGCCGTGGTGATTGACAACAAGCCCGGCGCAGGCGGCGCGATTGGCGCGGACAACATCGCCAAGTCCACCCCGGATGGCTACTCCGCTTTGTTCGATGCCTCCGCCCACGTGGTCAACCCGGCTTTGCGCAAGCTGCCGTATGACGCGGCCAAAGACTTCATCCCGGTATCGCTGATCGTCACGGCGCCGCAAATTCTGGTGGTGTCGCCACAGTCCCCGTACAACACGCTCGCCGACCTGTTGGCAGCCGCCCGAAAGTCGCCCGACAAAATTACCTTCGCTTCCGCGGGCTCAGCCACGGGCTCGCACTTGGCCGCCGAGATGATGGCCGTGCAAGCCAAGGCGAGCATGGTGCATGTTCCCTACAAAGGCGGCGCGCCAGCGCTGACCGATGTGATGGCCGGCTCGGTCGACATTTACTTTGGCAACGCCGCTTCCACGCTCCAGCACGTCACCAGTGGCAAGCTGCGCGCGCTGGGCGTGAGCTCCAAGCAACGCGTCAAGGGCTTGCCCAACGTGCCGACACTGGCTGAAAGCGGCCTGCCCGACTACGAAGTGGTGGAATGGAATGGCCTCTTCTTACCCAAAGGCACGCCGCCCGATGTGGTGCAGCGCTTCACCAAAGACCTGCAAGCCGTGATGGCCGACCCCAAGGTGCGCGACCGCCTGTCGCAAGCAGGCGTCATACCCGTTGGCGATACGCCGCAGGAGTTTGCCAAGTTCATCGACGCTGAAAGCCGGCGCTGGCAAGCGCTGGTGAAGGCGAGGGGCATCAAGGTAGATTGAGTTGGCGCCCGCTACTTTGGCGAGTGCGCTAAACGCAGCGAGAACTCACGCATCACCGCGCTGACGCTGGCCCCGCCTCTTGAGCGGCCAGGTCAGTGGCATCAGTGATCACCGGCAGCCGCACCAAAATCTCCAGCCCCCGCCCTTCGCCGTCGCTGTTGGCGTGGATGGAGCCACCGTGCAACTCCACCACTTCGCGCGCAATGGCCAAGCCCAGCCCCAGGCCACCTTGGGGTCGGTCCAGTGGCTGCTCGGCTTGCATGAAGGGTTGAAACAGGCTTTGCAGCAAATCGGTGCCCATGCCCACGCCGTTGTCTCGCACGCACAGCAGGGCCGCCCCGCCTTCGCACTGAACATGTAGCTCAATGCGGCCGCCTTCGGGCGTGTACTTGCTGGCGTTGTCCAGCAGGTTGCTGATGACCTGGGTCAGGCGCACCTCGTCGCCCGCGACCGTGATGCCTTTTTCAATATGGACCACGAGTTGCTGCTGGCGTGCCGCCAGGCGCGGCGCCATTTCGGCTGCGACTCGTTCGGCCAGCGCGTCCAGGCTCAAAGCTTGCAAATGAACGCTCAACTTGGCGTGCGTGATGCGTGCGACGTCCAGCAAGTCATCCACCAAACGGGCCAAGTGCCGGATCTGGCGGGCCAGGATGTCGTGCATGCCGCGCTGCAAGGGGTCTTGTCCACCGTGCCGGCCCAGCACGGCGGCCGCATTGCCAATGGCGGCCAAGGGATTACGCAGCTCATGCCCGAGCATGGCCAAAAATTCGTTCTTGCGGCGATCGGCCTCTTTCAAGCTGGCGTTGGCCGCCTGCAGGTCCAGCCGGGCCTGCTCGCGTTCCGCCTCACTGCGCCGACGCAGCTGCTGGGCCTGGTTGGCGGACAGCAGCGCGGCCTTCAGGGTTTCAACTTCCTGAATACCGCTGTCGGGAATTTGCGCCACTGGCAGTGGCTCCGTCAAGGCGTACTCAGCCAAGCGCCCAAGCGGTATGGCGGTGCGCCGCCACAAGCGCTGTGCCAAGGTGGCCGCGGCGGCCAACAGCAGGCACAGCAAGCCCACGGAATAGCCCAGGGTGTGCCAAGCCGGCGAGAGCAACACCTCTTTGGGCAAGCCAACCACCGCCGTCCATCCGGACACGCTGGAGCGGCTGTAGGCGTAGTACGAGGGCTTGCCCTCCAAGTTGGTGATTTCGCCGACGCCTTCTGGAACCAACTCTGACATGTTGGCATTGAATGGCCATGGCGCACGAACCCCTAAAAACTCTCCAGCGGCGCGGCTCCTGGCGAGCACCAAACCTTTGGCGTCCACCACCGTGGCGATGTGGTCTGAGGTGGGCAGTTGGTTGCCCACCAAGCGAGAGTAATAGTCGGGGCTGTAGGCCATGCCGAGCACATAGGCCCCTTGGCCCGCACGCATGACGGGCACATTGGTGGCCAGCACCGGGCGCTGACTGAGGCGGCCGTACACCAAGCCGCTGAACACGGGCTTGCCGGCAAGCAAGGGCTCTTCGAAGATGCGCAACTCGGGCAAAGGAATCGAGCGGCCCTGCCACTTCACCTCGCCTGGGTGCTTGAGGCTTTCACGCAGGTTGGGCAAGGGTGAGCCGAAGGGAACGGCCGTGTTCATCAGGTTCTGGCCTTGGCCATCCACCAAAATAATCCAGCTGCCCTGGCGCACAGCCGCGGTGCGCCGCGCTACGGCATAAAAAGCGCGCCAGTCTTTTCGGTCCAGTTCGCTGGACTCGGCCAGGGTGTTGAGCACCGCGACATCGAGCGCCAGTTCTCGGTCCATGGTGCTGCGCAGCACCCGCGCCTGCTCCAGCAATTGCGCCAGCCCACGTTCGCGCTGCTGCTGCCACTGAAACACGACCAGCGACAGCACCACGGCCACCAAGGGAATGAATATGGCCGCCAGCAAGGCGAGCAGGGAAAAACGAAGCGACTGCAGCCTTGCCTTCATGGGTGCCGGACGCTGCAGTCAGCCTGGGGAGCAGGGCGGTCAGTCAACGGCACAGGGCCCCTTGCAGAAGTTTTGATATGGGTTTGGGGCGACGTTGCTAAACCAACAGCGTCCGCCGTTCAGGCGGGTTTTGCTGTCGGCCGAGTTCCCGTCCCGCTGTAGTCCAGCCGAGCTGGGCTGAGCAACAGCGGCTGAGCAAAAGGCTCAGCCAGGTCCGGTCAAGACGGCGCGCAAGTGGTCATGGAACATTTGCACCGGCGCGCGCAAGGTCGCGCCGTGGCGGGTGGTCAGGCCCAGCACGCGCGACACAGCAGGCGAGCGCAAGGGCACGCCGCACAGGGCGGGGTGCGCTTCGGGCAAGGCCAGGCGCGGCACAGCCGCCAGGCCCAAACCAGCTTCGACCATGCCCAGCAGGGTGGCTACATGGCTGACTTCAAACGCGTAGGTGGGGTGCACGCCTGCCTGCGCCATGGCGTCGTCCAGCACTTGGCGGTTGCCGCTGGAGCGGGCCACCGAGATCAAACGCTCGTCGCCCAGTGAAGACCAGGCCAGCCACTTTCGTGCGGCCAGCGGATGCTCGCGCCGCATGGCCAGCACAAAGGGGTCGGTGTGGATGGGCGCAAAGTCCACGCCCGGCACCTGGCTGCCCAGAAAGCTGATGCCAAAGTCCGACTCGCCCGACAGCACGCTGCTGAGCACTTGGTCAGCGGCCTCGTCCATCACGCGGATGCGGATCAGCGGGTAGCGCTCTGAAAACGAGCGCAGCACCGAGGGCAAGAAATGCAGAGCCGCCGAAGGCACACAAGCCACGGTCACCCGCCCGCTGCTGCTGGCCGCAATGTCTGAAATACCCAGGATGGCGTATTCCAGATCGTCCAACGCGGCTCGGGCCCGGCCCAGGAACACCCGGCCGGTGGAGGTGAGTTCCACCGCGCGCGTGGTGCGGTTGAAAAGGCGGGCGCCCAAGATGGTTTCGAGCTTGTCGATGCGCCGGCTCAGCGCGGGGGCAGACAAGCTGATTTGCTCGGCCGCGCTGCGAAAGCTGCCGCGCTCGGCCACCGCCACAAAAGCCTGTAACTGCTGCAAATCAAAATTGATGCGTGCCATGCAGCAATCGTAGCAAAAGTTGCACTTCACGAACCAGACGGCAAGTCGCATGATCCGAGCTAATTCAAGCTCCCTTCAAGCCCACTGCCAGCTCGCTGAACCAGGAAACCCCATGCCACGCCACACCCTTGCCCTTGCCCCCATCCCTCTTTCCTTGGCCCTGGCGGTCAGCCTGGCCCTCGCCGGCCCTGCAGCGGCGCAGACCTGGCCCGAGAAAACCATCACCATCGTAGTGCCGACCGCTGCGGGTGGCGCCAACGACGCGATGGCCCGCATCATTGCGCAGGGCCTGAGCGTGCGCCTGGGCAAGCCGGTGGTGGTGGACAACAAGGCCGGCGCCAACGGTGCTATTGCCAGCGAATTTGTGGCCCGCGCACCTGCCGATGGCTACACCATCATGTTTGGCTACATCGCCACGCACGGCATCAACCCAGCGCTGCAAAAACTCAAGTACGACCCCATCACTGACTTTGAACCCGTTGGCATGGTCGCCGCTTCGCCCACGGTGCTGGTGGCGCACAACCAAGTGCCGGCCAAGAACGCCAAGGAACTGGTGGCCCTGATCAAGGCCAAACCGGGCAGCTTCAGCTACGCCACGGCGGGCAATGGCACCGGCCCGCACATTGCTGGCGAGTTGTTCAAGCTCTCCGCCGGGCTGGACGTGGTGGGCGTGCCTTACAAGGGCTCGGCCCCGGCGATCGTCGACACCATTGCCGGCAACACGCAGTACATGTTCCCCAGCCTGTTCACGGCGTTTCCGCAGGTCAAGGGCGGCAAGCTCAAGGCCCTGGGCATTGCAGGCGAAAAGCGTTCAGCGGTCTTGCCTGACGTGCCCACGCTGGCCGAGCAGGGCATTGCCAACGTCAACATGTCGCAGTGGTACGCCATGTTCGCGCCGGCCAAGACACCCAAGGCGGTGGTGGAACGCTTCAACCGCGAGATGAACGCGGTGCTGAACGACAAGGCGGTTGAGAAGAAAATCGAAGACCAGGGTGCTGAGGTCGAGACCAGCACCCCTGAGCAACTCAGGGCATTGGTGAAAAAAGAGGTCGCGCATTGGAAGCAAGTCGTGACTACGGCCAAAATCAAGATTGACTGAACCCCGGGTCAACACGCACCCGGCACGCAACGCACAACGGAAAACGGAAAACGGATAAGAGGAAAAGCATGAATCTGCAAGACTGGATCGGCCGCAGCGAGACCGTCCAAGACATCGCCACCGCTACGCCTTACGCCGCCCTGGCCGCCACGCTGGACTGGCCGCTGACCGACGGCCCGCAGCGCCCCGCCACCGGCACGCCCCTGCCCTGCCTGTGGCACTGGTTGTATTTTTTGCCGATATATCCGCAGTCGGAAATTGGCGCTGACGGACATGCCAAGCGCGGTGGCTTCATGCCACCCGTCCCCTTGCCCCGGCGCATGTGGGCGGGCAGCGACTTTGCGTTTCATGAGCCGCTGTGCATTGGTGATGCGCTGGAGCGCACCTCCACCATCGTGGACGTCAAGGAAAAAACCGGCCGCACCGGCAGCCTGATTTTTGTGAAGGTGCGCCACGAAGTCCGCCGCAACGGCGCGGACAAGGTAGCCCTGACTGAGCACCACAACATCGTCTACCGCAGCGCGGCCAGCCCCGATGACGTGACACCGCCGCCCGTGGCGGCGCCAGCGACCAGCGCCTGGGAACGCCGCATCGTGCCCGACGACGTGCTGCTGTTTCGCTATTCGGCCTTGACCTTCAACGGCCACCGCATCCATTACGACCGCCAATACGTGACCGAGGTCGAAGGCTATCCGGGCCTGATCGTGCACGGCCCGCTGATCGCCACGCTGCTGATGGACTTGCTGCGCAGCAAGCTGCCCAACGCCCGCGTGGCCCACTTCGAGTTCAAGGCCGTTCGCCCGACCTTTGACACCAACCCCTTCTCGGTGCACGGACAGCCGTCCGAAGACGGCAAGACCGTCCGCCTGTGGGGACGCGACCGCGCAGGCTGGCTGACCATGGACGCCGTAGCCACCTTGGGCTGAACTAAGCCAACGTTTTGGGAGAACCTTTCATGACTTGCTTTATCCAACGTGCTGCCGGGGCCTTGCTCGCGGCCACTGGTCTGCTGGCCGGCTGTGCCAGCCCTCTGGCCGTGACAACTACCTCAGCCTCGCCAGAGCGCTCGGCTGTGGCCCAGCGAGGGTTCTTTTACGTGGGCGGTACTTACACCGGCGCCCCCGGCAAAGAGATCATGCGCGGCCAGATGTACGTGGAAAAACTCACGCCAGTCGCGGTCAAGCAACCCTACCCGCTGGTGCTCGTCCATGGCGCAGCCCAAACAGCGACCAATTGGATGGGGACGCCCGATGGCCGAAAAGGCTGGGCCGAGTATTTTGTGGAACAAGGCTATGTGGTCTACATGGTCGACCAGCCCGCGCGCGGGCGCTCCGCCTGGCATCCCGACGTAGACGGCAAGCTGCGCATGTACACGGCGCCGCAGCTGGAGCAGCTGTTCACCGCCGCCAAAACGCTGGGCACCTGGCCCCAGGCCAAGCTGCATTCGCAGTGGCCGGGCTCGGGCCGGCGCGGTGACCCGGTATTCGACGCGTTCTACGCCACCCAGGTCGAGTCACTGGCCAGCGACGTGGAGTCGCAGCAACTGATCCAGGCTGCTGGCTCGGCCCTGCTGGACCGCACGGGGCCTGCCGTGCTGCTGACCCATTCCCAATCAGGGCTGCACGGCTGGGCCATCGCTGAAAAGCGGCCCGAGATGGTCAAAGCCATCCTGGCCCTCGAGCCTTCGGGCCCACCGTTTCACAACAGCGCGCCAAACAATCCGCCGGCCCGAACCTGGGGCCTGACGGACGTGCCCTTGACCTACAGCCCCGCCATCAGCGCTCCCACCGAGCTGCGCGTGGCCAAGCAAGCCGCACCCGACGCCGAAGGCTTGATTGCCTGCACGCTGCAGGCCGAGCCAGCACGTCAGCTCGCGCACTTCAAAGCCATTCCGGTGCTGGTGGCCGTGAGCGAAAGCTCGTACCACGCCCCCTATGACCATTGCACCGCCCAATACCTGCGGCAAGCGGGCGTGCCCGCGGACTTTATGCGCCTGGAAACCCGGGACATCAAAGGCAACGGACACATGATGATGATCGAAAAAAACAACCTCCAGGTCGCCGATGCCCTGCTGCAGTGGATGCGCGAAAAAGTCCGCTGATCCCTGCCCCAGCTTTTTTAAAAACCTCACCTAGCGCACCATGCAACCCCTAAAAGGCATCACTGTCGTCACCCTCGAACACGCGATTGCCGCGCCCTTTTGCACCCGGCAACTGGCCGACATGGGCGCTAGAGTCATCAAGATCGAACGCCCCGGCGTGGGCGACTTTGCCCGCGGCTATGACGAACGCGTCAACGGCCTGGCCTCGCACTTTGTGTGGACCAACCGCTCCAAGGAAAGCCTGACGCTGGACGTCAAGCAAGACGCGGCCCAGGCCGTGCTGATGAAATTGATTCTGGAAGAAGCCGACGTGGTGGTGCAAAACCTGGCCCCCGGCGCGGCCGACCGCCTGGGCCTGTCGTATGAAGCGCTGTCGGCTCTGAAGCCCGGCATCATTGTTTGTGACATCTCGGGCTATGGCAGCGACGGCCCTTACCGCGACAAAAAAGCCTACGACTTGTTGATTCAAAGCGAAGCAGGCTTTGTGTCGGTGACCGGCACGCCGGAGACGCCGTCCAAAGCTGGCCCGTCGATTGCCGACATTGCCGCTGGCATGTACGCCTACACCAACATCCTGGCCGCCTTGCTGCATCGCGAGAAAACCGGCCAGGGCCAGCGCATCGACGTGTCCATGTTGGAGTCGTTGACCGAGTGGATGAGCTACCCGCTGTACTACGCCTTTGAAGGGGCCAGCCCACCACCGCGCACGGGCGCCAGCCACGCCACCATCTACCCCTACGGCCCGTTTGCAGCCGGCGACGGCAAGACCGTCATGCTGGGCCTGCAAAACGAGCGCGAGTGGAAGATTTTTTGCGAGAAGGTCTTGCTGCAACCCGCGCTGGCCGACGAGCCACGCTTTGCCAGCAACGCCAAGCGCAGCCAGACGCGGGCCGAGTTGTCGCAGATCATCCTTGACGCATTTGCCAGCCTCACCGCAGCAGCCGTGGCCGAGCGGCTAGAAACCGCTGGCATTGCGAACGCGCAGGTCAACACGCTGGACCAAGTCTGGGCGCATCCGCAGCTCAAGGCCCGCAACCGCTGGCGCGAAGTTCAAACATCGGCAGGCACCGTGCCCGCCCTGCTGCCCCCGGGTTCTTGGCAACACGGCGCGCCGCGCATGGACCCAGTCCCCGCGCTGGGCCAGCACACCGACGCCATCTTGCAAAGCCAGGGCCTGAGCGCAGACGCCATTGCCGCCCTGCGCGCCGAAGGCGCAGTGTGAGCAAGACCGACGCCGCATTGACGTATTTGTTCGTGCCGGGCAACCGGCCCGAGCGCGTGGCCAAGGCTTTGGCCAGTGGGGCGGATCGCGTCATCATTGACTTGGAAGACGCGGTGCCGTTGGCTGAAAAGGGCAGCGCCCGCCAAGCCGTGGCTCAGCTGCTCGCCGACTTGCCCACATTGGACGCCGTGCTGCTGCGCATCAACCACGCCGGCACGCCTTGGTACACGGACGACCTGACCTTGGCAGTGCGATACGGCGTTTCCGTGATGCTGCCCAAGTGCGAATCAGCCGCGCAAGTGGCAGCAGTTCAAACAGCGTTTGGCGCTTCGGCACAGCCCCATGTGTTGCCCTTGATTGAATCGGCCCGCGGCCTCGTCGCCGTTCACGCCATCGCCGCTGCGGCTGGCGTGCAACGCCTGGCCTTTGGCACGCTGGACTACATGGCTGAGCTGGACATTGCGCCCGGCTTTGCATTGGACTGGGCGGCCACGCAAATAGCGCTGGCTTCATGTGCAGCGGGCTTGCCACCGGCCTTGGCCGGTGTCACGCCTGAGCTAGACCCCGCGCAAGTTGAAGCCGATATGCGCCACGCCCGCACGCTCGGGCTGGGCGCCAAGATGTGCATTCACCCCGGGCAAATTGCCGCCGTGCGCGCCGCCCTGCAACCCAGCGACCAAGAACTCGCTTGGGCGCAGCGCGTGCAGCAAGCCAGTGCTGCAGCCGGTGGCGCGGCCGTGCAACTGGACGGGCGCATGGTCGATCGGCCGGTACTGCTCAAAGCCGAGCGCATTCTGGCGCGCGCCTGAATCTTTTTCCTTTTTTCCCGTTTCCTTTTTTCTTTTCAACTACCTAAAAACTATGGCTTCCACCATCATTGACTCCAAGATCTTCGGCGACATGTTCAGCGACGCAGCGATGCGCCACGTCTGGAGCGACGAAAACCGCACTGCCAAATACCTCGACATCGAACGCGCCCTGGCCAAGGTGCAGGGCGAGCTGGGCATCATCCCCAAGGAAGCGGCCGAAGAGATCGTCAAGAACTGCGAGCCCAGCCAGATCGACTGGGTCAAGCTCAAAGCCAAGACCGAGCAAATCGGCTACCCCATCATTGCCGTGGTCAACCAGATCAACGCCAACTGCCGCGACAAGCTGGGCGAGTACTGCCACTGGGGCGCGACCACGCAGGACATCACCGACACCGCCGCCGTGCTGCAAATCCGTGAAGCGCTGGCGCTGGTCGAAGCCGACCTGACCGACATCTCGAACTCTCTGGCCAAGCTGGCCAAGAACCACCGCGACACGCCCATCATTGGCCGCAGCAACCTGCAGCAAGCCACGCCGATCACCTTTGGCTACAAGATGGCCAGCATCCTGGCTGGCATCGAGCGCCACCGCGAGCGCCTAGAGCAACTCAAGCCGCGCGTGCTGGTGGGCGAATTTGGCGGCGCCTCGGGCACGCTGTCGTCGCTGGAAACCGGTGCCATGGAAACCCAAGCAGGCCTCATGAAAGAACTCGGCCTGGGCCAGCCTCTGATATCTTGGCACACCGTGCGCGACAACTTTGCCGAAGTCGGCGCCTTCCTCGGCATCGTTGGCGGCTCGCTCGGCAAGATCGCCATGGACGTCAAGCTGCTCATGCAAACCGAAGTGGCCGAGGTGTTTGAGCCCTATGCGCCTGGCCGCGGCTCGTCGTCGACCATGCCGCAAAAGCGCAACCCGATTTCTTGCCTGTACATCCACGCCAACATTTCAGTAGTGCGCCAGCTCGCCGCCTCGCTGATGGACGCGATGGTCGCCGACCACGAACGCTCGACCGGCCCGTGGGAAATTGAATGGGTGGCGATGCCCGAGATCTTCTGCCTGATGTCTGGCGCCTTGAAGCAGACCAAGTTCATCCTGGCTGGCTTGGAAGTAGACGCTGTGCAGATGCGCCGCAACATCGACATGACGCATGGTCTGGTGATGTCTGAAGCCGTGATGATGGGCCTGGGCCCCTACATCGGCCGCGAGTACGCGCACGATTTGGTCTACGACATTTGCCGCGATGCGCTGAAGCAGCAGCGCCCACTGATCGATTTGCTGGCCGAGCACCCAGAGATCAACAAGCACGTCACGCGCGCGCAACTCGCCGAGTTCTGCGACCCGATGAACAACCTGGGACAAGCCGGTGTGATGGTGGACCGGGTGCTCGCAGCGCGACGCAACTGAGGTTTTCTATTTTTTTCTGACTCCCTCGCCCCTTTGGGGAGAGGGTGGGGTGAGGGGCAAGCATGAGGAAACGCTGGCGCCACTCGCTGCCCTCACCCCTGGCCTCTCCCAGAGGGAGAGGGAGCAAGAGAGAAACCACCTCATTTCTACTCTCTCGCCCCTTTGGGGAGGGGTGGGGGTGAGGGGCAAGCGTGAGGAAACGCTGGTGCCACGCGCTTGCCCTCACCCCTGCCCTCTCCCAGAGGGAGAGGGGGTAAGGCGAAGAACGCTGCAGTGGCCTGCCTTCACTCCGCCATCCCCAAGAGTTAGAGAAGCCGTGGCGTACGAGTGACGCTCTCAAGGGGAGCCGCCTTCTGACTCCCTCGCCCCTTTGGGGAGAGGGTTGGGGTGAGGGGCATGCGTGAGGAAACGCTGGTGCCACGCGCTTGCCCTCACCCCTCCCCTCTCCCATAGGGAGAGGGGGTAAGCCGGCAAACACCGTCGCGCGCCAATGCCTCCACTCCCTCCCGGAGGGAAAAGTCGCCGGCGTGACACAAAGCCAAATCATGTTCAGTTAAACCCCACAGCGAAGTCCGTCAGAGACTTTCGCTGCGGGTCGGCCTGCAGTGCCACTGATTTAGGAGACACACCCCATGACACTCAAGGCCCACGGCGCCGCCCTTTTGCTGGCCTGCGCTTTACCCCTGGCCCATGCCCAGCCCGCCGACACCGTCCTGCTGAACGGCAAGATCGTCAGCCTGGACGACAAAAACAGCATTCACCAAGCCCTGGCCGTGCGCGACGGCCGCATCATCGCCACCGGCACATCGGCCCAGGTCAAGAAGCTGGCAGGCCAAGCCACCCGTGTGCTGGACCTGCAAGGCAAGACCGTCATTCCCGGCTTGATTGACTCGCACATGCACGCGATTCGGGCGGCGCTCAGTTACAGCACCGAAGTCCATTGGATTGGCGTCCCCTCAATTGAAGACGCCCTGGCCCGTCTGCGACAGGCCGCGAGCACGGCCAAGCCGGGCGAATGGCTGGTGGTGGCCGGGGGCTGGACCGAAGAGCAGTTCAAGGAGCGCCGCCGCCCGACCCAGGCCGAACTGGTGGCCGCCGCCCCCAACAACCCGGTCTACGTGCAGTGGATGTACGGCTGGGCCATGCTGACGCCAGCGGGCCTGCAGGCGCTGAACATCAAGTCCGACGCTGACTTGCCCGGCGGCGGCAAGCTGGTGCGCGATGCGCAAGGTCAGCCCACCGGTGCGATTGCAGGGGGCATCGTGCCGCTGTTTGACAAGCTGCCCAAGCCGACCTTTGAGCAAAAAGTGGCCGGCACCCGCAAATTTTTTTCCGAGCTCAACCGGGTCGGCGTGACCGGGGTGATGGACCCTGGCGGCTTCAACATGGAGCCCAGCGAATACCAGCCGCTCTTCAAGGTCTGGCGTGATAAGCAGCTCACGGTGCGGGTGAACTACAGCTATTTCTCGCAAAAGAAAGACAAAGAGTTCGACGAGTTCAAAGAACTCACGCAGCTGCTGCCCATGAAGTTTGGCGACGACTACCTGCGCTTTAACGGCATTGGCGAGCGCGTGACCTTCAGCATGTACAACAACGACAAGCCCACCGAAGCCGACCAGGACAAGCTCTACCAAGTGGCACGTTGGGCCGCGCAAAATGGCATGACGCTGACCCAGCATTGGCACGAAGACGCCTCGGTCGGCAAGCTGCTGGACGTGTTTGAAAAAGTCCACCGCGACACGCCGATCGACAAGCTGCGCTGGTCCATCGCCCACCTGAACAATGGCACCGAAGCCACCTTCGCACGCATGAAGGCCCTGGGCGTAGCCTGGGCTATGCAAGACGCCATGTACCTGGACGGCGACCGCTCGTTCGCCGAGCACGGCGAGAAAGTGCTGGAGCGCATGCCACCCATGAAAACCGCCATGCGCGTGGGCGTGATGATTGGTGCTGGCACCGACGCGCACCGCGTGGCCGACTACAACCCCTTTATTGCGCTGCGCTGGATGTTGGACGGCAAGTCCGCCTCAGGCCGGGTGCTTCGCGGCCCGCAAGAAACGCCGTCACGCGTGGAAGCGCTTCGTTTTTACACGCTGGGCAGCGCCTGGCTGGCGCATGACGAGAAAAACCGGGGTTCGTTGCAAGTGGGCAAGCTGGCCGACTTGGCGGTGCTGAGCGACGACTACCTGAACACCGCAGTGGACAAGATCGGCAAGATTCACTCCCTGCTCACACTGGTCGGTGGCGAGGTGGTGCACGCTGACGCGCCGTTCAAGCGCTGAAGTGCGCCCCGCTTGGCACCTTCGCTTGGCAATTTCAAGAAACCGTCGCCGGCTGGTCCTGGTCTCTGGGCTGTACTTCCCCCAGCAACTTGGACAGCTCGGCGTAATTCACCGGCTTGACCAAGTGGTGTGAAAAACCCGCCGCCAGCGATCGGGACCTGTCGCTGGCCTGGCCGTAGCCTGTCAGCGCGACCATCACCACGTGTTCATGCTGCGGCTGGGCGCGCAGGCGCTGTGCCAGTTCGGTGCCATCCATATCGGGCAAGCCGATGTCCAGCACGTAAACGTCGGGGCATTGTTGGGCGGCCAGGGCCAGCGTGGTTTGCCCGTCGTAGCTCACCCCCACGTGGTGCCCGTCCAGCTCCAGCAGCATGGCCAGCGTTTGGGCTGCGTCGCGGTTGTCGTCGACCAGCTGAATTTTCAGCGGCGCGGCCTGCGCGGCCTTGACCGGCTGGGGGGTGTCCACCACCGCGTGGGGGGCGGCTGCAGAGGGCAGGTGCAGCGTGAAGGTGGAGCCCAGCCCCGGCCCCTGACTCGAAGCAGTGACACGACCGCCGTGTTGCTCCAGCAAGCTGCGCACCAAGGCCAGCCCCAAGCCCAGCCCGCCATGGCGGCGGTCGGAGGTGCGTTCGCCTTGCGTGAACAGGTCAAAAATCTCGGGCATCAGCTCGGTCGAAATGCCGGCGCCGTTGTCGGTCACGCTCATCACCAATTCCGGGCCTTGCAGTTCCACGCGCAGGTCTATCAAGCCGCCGTCGGGCGTGTACTTGGCGGCGTTGTTCAGCAAGTTGCTGACCACTTGCACCAGACGGGCCTTGTCGCCGCGCACGGACAGCGGACCGCCGGGCAGCCAGACGTTCAGGTGATGGTGACGCAAGTCGATCAGCGGCCTGATCTGCTCCACCGCCACCGCCACCACGCTGGCAAAGTCCAGATCTTCTTGCTGCAAAGTCACCAAGCCGCGCGTCACGCGCGAGACGTCCAGCAAGTCGTCAATGATGCGGGTCATGTGCAGCGCTTGCTGGGTGATGATCTCGCCGGTGCGGGCCACGCGATCATCGCCAGAGCCCAGGCGCTTGAGGGTTTCCGCTCCCGTCATGATGGGCGCCAGCGGGTTGCGCAACTCATGGGCCAGCATGGCCAGGAACTCGTCTTTGCGTTTGTCGGCCAGCTTGAGCACGTCGGTCAGCTCCTTGAGCTTGCGGTCTTCGCGCAACAAGGTCTCTTGCTGTTCCGACAGACGGTCCAGCATCTGGTTGATGGACGACGCCACCAAGGCCACCTCTTCGGAGCCATCCAGCGAAACGCGCTCCGGCGTGAGGCCGTCTCGGATCAGCCCGCCAGAAAAAAGCTGCAGCCGCCGCATGTCCTGCGTGAGCAAGTCTGCCAAGCGCCAACCGGCGAGCACCACCACCACGAACATCAGCACGGCGATCAGGCCCATCAACAAGTACTGGGGTGTCATGGACAGCCCCGCACCAGCGATGGCCAGGCTCCCATCGCCTTCTACGCGGAAACCAAGCGGGGCGAACACGGGTGGCACCGCCACCGGTGTACCCGCACGCGCCTGGCCGCCCGGCTCTTGCGGCCCCCAACGCAAACGCAGCCCAGGCACAGCCTGCAAACTTTTCAGCGATACCTTGTAGAGCACCGCGCCTTCGGGGGTGGCCGTGCGCTGGTAATCCAGAGGCTCGAGCGCCACCAGTTCAGCATCGTCGCCGCGCACAAAGATGCGGGCGATAGCCCGATCGCTGGACAGGTTGTCCACCAGCCATTGGCGCTGATCGGGCGTGAAGCTGCCGTTGTTGCTGGCGATTTCCCGGCCCTCAAAATCAGTGAACAAGACCTGCACGGGAATGCCGTTGATCTGCCGCACCCCAGCCAGAAACGGCTGCAAATAGGTTTCTCGACCGGCACTGTCCACCAGCCCGGTGGCCAAGATGGTGCTGGCTGATATCTCGCGCATGCGCCCGGCAAGCGCCGTGAGGTTCAGGCTCAGCGTTTGCGCATAAAAGCGTTGCTCGCGTACGGATAGCTCTTGCAAGGCTTCCTCGTTTTGGCGGTCCAGCATCCACCAGGACGCCAGCGACGTCAGCACCAAAGCGGCCGCAGCCAGTCCGGCCGCAGCAAGCGCAAAGCGGCGCGTCAAGCTAGTGGGAAAACGCGGCAACAGCGGCATGTGTCAGGCCGGCACCAAGACGCCGTCGGCGCGGTAACGCGCCATCAGCAATTGCTCTTTGCCCAGCGCCTCGTGCCGGCCGGGCGCAAACGCTGGCGAATAGCGCCGCACCAAGCCTTGATGGGCGGGCAGGCGCTCCAGTGCATCGCGCACGGCGGGCCGCTCGGTACTTCGGGCCGTGCGAATCGCCAGAGCCAGCAGGTGAACCGCGTCGTACGCGTGCGCCACACCGACCGGGCTTTCAATGTCTTCCACACGCTTGATGCCAAAGTCAGAAGCGGCCGCCATGAAGCGGGCTAGAGGGCCCGGTTCGGCCTTGAAAAAACTGAAGGTCTGGATCACGGTGAAATCGACGTCTTTCAAGGCAGGACCGGCAGCTTGCACAAAACGCCCCCCGGTGACGCCCCAGTGGCTGATAATGGGCACGCGCTGCTTGCGCGGCAACTCAGCCACCTCGCGCACCAGCACCGCGGCTTCGTCGTCGTTGGCCACCAGCACGATCGCTTGGGCGCCAGCTTCCAGCAGCTTGAGGTAGCGGTCCACCAACGACGGTTCCTGCCAGTTGTACCAAGCCGTCTTAACAATGCGCGGCACCGCGTTGACCGCGTTGTAGCTTTCAGCCGCAGCCAGGTTGCTACGGCCCCAGGAGGTGTTGGTCAGCAGCAGCCCCACTTGCCGGATGCCGCGCTTTTGGGCGCTGCCCATCATGAAGGGCATGGCCAGGCTGTCGCGCAGCGACACCCGAAAAATAAAGTTGGGCTTGCTGCCGTTGTCCACAATCGCGTCGGCCGAAGACCAGACCGCCATGAACGGCAGTTTGGCTTGGCGCAGCACGGGCAGCTCTTCAATGATGACCGGGCTGAAGCGCCCACCCAACACGGCCACCACGCTGGGCATGGCGGCCAGCTCTTGGATGTTCTTGATGCCACGTGCGGAAATGGAACGGTGGTCTCGCGTGATCACGTCCATGTGCTTGCCGAGCACGCCGCCTGCCCGGTTGATCTCGGCCAAGGCAATGCGCGTGCCCAGCTCCACCGCCTGCGCCGAAGTGCTGTTGCCCAGGCCGAACTCACCGTCGATGGCAATCAGCACCCGGTCGGTCGATGCGGCCCCGGCCGGCAACGCACCTGCTCCAAGGGCGGCAAGGCCAGCCAAAGCTGAGCGGCGGTTAAGGTTGGCGTTCAATGCGTGGGTCATGCAAGAAGAGCAGACGAGTCAATGGGCCGCCAGTGCCGAGTATCTGTCCGCGATGAGAACAGAGTGCTTGGCGGCAAGAAGAAAAACGCGGCACGAGGGGTACACAGCGGTACAGAGGGGTACGAGGTACGGGGCTGCACGGGCCATTGCTCAAGAGCAAGGCCAGACCAGTTTAGCGTTCCCGCCGTGAGAGCTTGGGAGAGCCGGTAACAAAATGTTCATGTCAGCCGTCCCGCAGGGTTATTGACGAGCTTGGCGCTGCTGACGCTCTTGACGTCGCCGTTTGTTTTTATTCAGTGCCGGGGTATCGTCCAGCCGCCGCGATTTTTTGACAGGTGTCACGATCGGGTTTTTCTGAGCTTGCCGACGCTTGCGCCAGCGCAGCACCAAACGGCCCAAGCCAAAGCTCATCAGGCAGCTGATCACCAGGATCGCGATGGAAGAAGATTCAAGCTGCATCAGTCCGCCAAAAACAAGGTTTGCAAGTCGTTGAGAAAGTCAAAGCCCCGCGTCGTGGGCTTGATGTGGTTCAGCTCACGCTGCACCAGCCCCTGCTGCTCGGCAGCGGCCAGACCCGCTTGCAAGGCCGAGACCGGCAGGCCGGTCCGGTCGGTGAAGTCTTGCAGCGCAAAACCGTCGGCCAGGCGTGTGGCGTTGAGCATGAATTCAAACGGCAAGTCGGCGCGCTTGATCTCATCGTCTTGCGTCACCGCGTTGCCCGCCAGCGCTTGCGCCATGTAGAGCTTGGGCTCTTTGAAACGCACCTGGCGCAGCACGCGGTGTGCAAAGCTGAGCTTGCTGTGCGCACCCGCGCCAATGCCCAGGTAGTCCCCGAACTGCCAGTAGTTGAGGTTGTGAAAGCAGCGATGGCCCGGCTTGGCATAGGCCGAGACTTCGTAGCGCTGCAAACCGGCGGCCTGCGTCATTTCGGTGATGCGGTCGAGCATGTCATACGCCAGATCGTCCTCAGGAATGGCCGGCGGGAACTTGGCGAAGTACGTGTTGGGCTCGATCGTGAGGTGGTAAATCGACAAGTGCGGCGGCTGCAGCGCCATGGCCTGGCGCACATCGCCCTCCAGCTCGGCCATGGTCTGGCCGGGCAAGGCGTACATCAGGTCAATGTTGAAGGTGTCAAAAGCCTGGGCGGCTTCTTCCACCGCGGCCAAGGCTTGGGCCCGGTCGTGCACGCGGCCCAGCGTTTTTAAATGCCGGTCGTTGAAGCTCTGAACACCGACCGACAAGCGGGTCACGCCGGCTTGGCGGAAGGCCTTGAAGCGGTCTTTTTCGAAAGTGCCGGGGTTGGCTTCCAGCGTGATCTCGCAATCAGCGTCCAGCCGCAGACGCGCCCGCAGGTCCGCCAGCAGCCGGTCGATGGCCTGCGGCGAAAACAAGCTGGGGGTGCCGCCGCCAATGAAAATGCTGTGCACCGAGCGGCCCCAGATCAGGGGCAGCGCGGCTTCCAAGTCGGCCACCAAAGCGTCCAAGTAACGCTGCTCGGGCATTTCGCCAGAGACCTCGTGCGAGTTGAAGTCGCAGTAAGGGCATTTCTTCAGGCACCAGGGCAGGTGCACGTACAAAGAAAGCGGCGGCAAGGCAGCCAGCTGCAAGGTGCCGGGGCGCATGTAGTGCTGGATGTCTTTCATGCGAGATGGCGACTTCGTCTTGCACCCTCGCCCCTTTG
>JBBAPH010000028.1:0-12226 GCA_040400935.1 Polaromonas sp. | reverse complement strand
CCCAGAGGGAGAGGGAGGAAATCCGGGAAGAGTAAAACGGCCATGATCTTCACCACCGCTCGTGAATCAACTGCAGCATCTGCTTGGCGGCAAGCCCCCGATGGCTGTTCGCGTTCTTCACCTCGACCGGCAGTTCCGCAAAGGTCTTGCCAAAGGCCGGGATGAACATGATCGGATCAAAGCCAAAGCCGTTGCTGCCCGCGCGCTGGCGGGCAATCTCGCCTTCCACACGACCCACCGCGATCAGCGGCTCGGGGTCGTCCACGCTGCGCACGGCCACCAAGGTGCTGACCAGCGCCGCGCGGCGGTCCGTCACATCGGCCATTTGTTCGAGCAGGGCTTGCACGTTGTTGTCGTCGCCCTTGGCGTAGCCAAACTGCGTGGCGTAGTACGCCGTGTCCACGCCCGGCAGACCGCCAAAGGCGTTGACGCACAGGCCCGCGTCGTCGGCCAGCGCAGGCAGGCCGCTGTGCTGCGCAGCATGCCTTGCCTTGGCCAAAGCGTTTTCGACAAAGGTGCGAAAGGGCTCTTCGGCCTCGCCAATGCCCAGCTCGGACTGCCGCACCAGCGTCACCCTCAAAGGCGTGAGCATGGCTTGCAGCTCGGCAAGCTTGCCTTGGTTGTTAGAAGCCAGGACGATCTTCATGGCCGGGTACTCAGGCGGGCAACGCCGTAGTCAGCGCCTTTTTCTGCAGGCCGATCAGCTCGCCAATGCCTTGGTCGGCCAGGGCCAGCAGCGCGTCCATTTCGGCGCGGGTGAAAGCCACGCCTTCGGCCGTGCCTTGCACTTCCACGAAGTGGCCGGCGCCGGTCATGACCACGTTCATGTCGGTGTCGCAGCCCACGTCTTCGGTGTATTCCAAATCCAGCAAGGGCGTGCCTTCGACGATGCCGACCGAGATCGCCGCCACATGGCCGAGGATGGGCGTCTCGGCCAACTTGCCTTGCGCCACCAGCCCATTGACCGCGTCTTGCGCGGCCACAAAGGCGCCAGTGATGGCAGCGGTGCGTGTGCCGCCGTCGGCCTGCAGCACGTCGCAGTCCAGGGCAATGGTGCGCTCGCCTAATTTCTTCAGGTCAAACACAGCGCGCAGTGACCGGCCAATCAGGCGCTGGATTTCTTGCGTGCGGCCGCTTTGCTTACCGCGGGCGGCTTCGCGGTCGCTGCGGGTGTGGGTGGCGCGGGGCAGCATGCCGTATTCGGCCGTGACCCAGCCTTCGCCGCTGCCGCGCTTGTGCGGCGGCACTTTTTCTTCGACCGAGGCGGTGCACAACACTTTGGTGTTGCCAAACTCGATCAGCACCGAGCCTTCGGCATGCATGGTGAAGGCGCGGGTGATGCGCACGGGGCGCAGCTGGTCGGCTTGGCGGCCGGCGGTACGGGAATAAGTCATGGGGAAGGCTTTCGCAAGGCGGAAAAATCAATAGGAGGTCTGCGCGGGCCGCTGGCACCGCAAGAAGCGGCTGCTGACTGGGCAAGGCCCGAATGGTAAAGGCAAACCATGAACGCAGCCGCAGGCAGCGGCCGACCCAAGCTGCTGCAACAAGCGCTACCCGGCCCCAAGTAAACTACCGGCTTTCCGCGCCAGGCCCGCCCTGCCGCGCCCCCTTTTTCGACCTCACGCAAAGTACCCCACCCCATGGCAGTTTTCAGCATGACGGGCTACGCGACCGTTCAGTCCAGCACGGTCCGCGCTGCCGACGCGCTAGACGCCAGCGCCGAAGCCAACAGCCGCCTGGGCGTGGAGATTCGCTCCGTCAACAGCCGCTTTCTGGACCTGTCATTTCGCCTGCCGGACGAACTCCGCCACAGCGAGCCGGCCCTGCGCGACTTGCTCACCCGCCAGCTCAAGCGCGGCAAAGTGGAAATGCGCGTCTGGCTGGAAAGCAGCCAAAACGGCGGCCTGCGCGCCCCATCAGCCCAGACTTTGCAGCGCCTGAACTCGCTGCAAGACACCATCCAGACTTGGCTGCCCACCGCGCCCGCGCTGAGCGTGGCCGACGTGCTGCGCCTGGCGACCAACGAAGACAAGAAGCCGCACGACCAAAGCGACGAGCTCTTGAAGCTCGCCAAAAAGGCTCTGAAAGACATGCTGCAGGCGCGCGAGCGCGAAGGCGCCCGCCTGGCCCAGATGCTGACCGAGCGCACCGCCCAGCTGCGCGCCCTGGCCAGCCAGGCCACGCCGCTGGTGCCGCAACTGGTGGCGCAGCAAAAGGCCCGCTTTTTGGAGCGCTGGCAAGAAGCCCTGGCTTTGGCCGACGGCTCGACCCTGCCCGAAGTGGCGCAAGACCGCGCACTGACCGAAGCCACCGCCTTTGCCATTCGCATTGACGTGGCTGAAGAGATCACCCGGCTGGCCTCGCACCTCGACGAGATCGACCGCCTGCTGGCTGCTGGTGGAGAAGTCGGCAAGCGCCTGGACTTTTTGATCCAGGAGCTGCACCGCGAAGCCAACACCATGGGTTCCAAATCGGCCGCGCTGGACCTCACCCGCATCTCGGTGGACATGAAAGTGCTGATCGAGCAGATCCGCGAACAAGTGCAGAACATCGAATAACAACACCCTTTCAGCCATGGACTACCCCGGAAATCTCTACGTTGTGGCCGCCCCGAGCGGCGCTGGCAAGTCCAGCCTGGTCAAAGCCTTGCTGGAGCTGGACTCGCGCGTTCAGCTGTCGGTCTCGCACACCACCCGCCCGCCCCGTGGGCAGGAAAAGCATGGCCGCGACTACTTCTTTTTGTCCAACGACGAGTTCGAGGGCATGGTCCAGCGCGACGCCTTCCTGGAGTGGGCCCATGTGCATGGCCACCGCTACGGCACGTCGCGGCACACCATTGAAGAGCGCATCCAGCACGGCGCCGACGTGGTGCTGGAAATCGACTTCCAGGGCGCCATCAACATCAAGAAAATCTTCGCCAACGCCGTGCTGATCTTTATCCTGCCGCCCAGCTGGGACGAGCTGCGCGCCCGTCTGCAGCGCCGAGGTGAGGACAAGCCCGAAGTCATTGAGCTGCGCCTGAAGAACGCCGCCCTGGAGATGGCCCAGGCCAAAGAATTTGACTTCGTTATAATCAACGAGTTATTTGAGAGGGCGGTTTTCGATTTAAAAACCATTGTTCACGCCCAACGGCTGAAGTTTGCGGCCCAGCGACGCGCCCGCGCCGAAACGTTCCAAGCCCTCAATATCCCCTGAATCCAAGCCACCGGAGAAACCACATGGCCCGCATCACTGTCGAAGACTGCCTGGACAAAATCCCCAACCGCTTTCAGCTCGTGCTGGCCGCTACGTACCGCGCTCGCATGCTGAGCCAGGGCCACGCCGCCAAGATCGAAAGCAAGAACAAGCCTGGCGTCACCGCCTTGCGCGAAATTGCTGAGGGCAAGATCGGCCTGGAAATGCTGAAAAAAGTGCCGGGTTGAAGCTCCCCGAGCGCCTCTTCGCAGGCACCCGAAAAAAGCACCGCCTGGCGGTGCTTTTTTCATGGGCCGGCGCAAACCCCGCCCCATTGCAGGTGTTCCTGACGCCGCGCTACATTTAAGCCAATGAGTGCTTTGCTGAAAACCGCCACCGGAAAACCCGGAAAGTCCACGCCGGCTGCGGTCAACGCGGCGGCAGCCAGCTTTGCCGGCCTGACCGCCAAGCTCGACTACCTGAGCCCGGCCGACGCCGAACTGGTGCGGCAAGCCTACCGCTTCGCCGACGAAGCGCACCTGGGCCAGCTGCGCAACAGCGGCGAGCCCTACATCACCCACCCCATTGCGGTAGCCGAGCAGTGCGCCGAGTGGAAGCTCGATGCGCCAGCCCTGATGGCTGCCCTGCTGCATGACGCGATGGAAGACTGCGGCGTCAGCAAGCCCGAGCTGATCGAGCGCTTTGGCGCGCCCGTGGCCGAGCTGGTCGACGGGCTGACCAAGCTCGAAAAGCTCGAGTTCAAGACCCGCGAAGAAAACCAGGCCGAGTCGTTCCGCAAAATGCTGCTGGCCATGGCGCGCGATGTGCGCGTCATCCTCATCAAGCTGGCCGACCGCACGCACAACATGCGCACGCTGGGCGATGTGCCGCGCAGCAAGTGGGCGCGCATTTCCAGCGAGACGCTGGATATTTATGTGCCGATTGCCCACCGCCTGGGCCTGAACACCACCTACCGCGAGCTACAAGACCTGTCGTTCCGGCATCTGCACCCTTGGCGCTACGCCACGCTGGCCAAGGCCCTGGCCCGGGCGCGCGGGCGCCGGCGTGACGTGGTCAAGCGAGTGCAGCTCGAAGTAGAAGCCGCTTTTGCTGGCGCCAACATGGCCGTGCACATCGACGGCCGCGAAAAAACGCTGTACTCCATCTACCGCAAGATGGACGACAAGCACCTGTCCTTTGCACAGGTGACGGACATTTATGGCTTTCGCGTGATCGTGCCCGGCCTGACCAGTTGCTACACCGCGCTGGGCGTGCTGCATCAGCTCTACAAGCCGCTACCCGGCCGCTTCAAGGACTACATCGCCATTCCCAAGGTCAACGGTTACCAGTCGCTGCACACCACGCTGGTCGGCCCCTCTGGCACCAACATCGAATTTCAAATGCGCACCGAAGCCATGCACGTGGTGGCCGAGTCGGGTGTGGCCGCGCATTGGCTCTACAAGGCGGCCGACCCGCAAAGCGACGCTTCGCAGCGCCTGGGCACACAGTGGCTGCAGTCGCTGCTGGATATCCAGCACGAGACCCGCGACGCCGCCGAGTTTTGGGACCACGTCAAGATCGACCTGTTCCCCGACGCGGTGTATGTGTTCACGCCCAAGAGCCAGATCATGGCCATGCCGCGTGGCGCGACCATCGTGGACTTTGCCTACTCCATCCACAGCGACGTGGGCCACCGCACCGTGGCGGCCAAGGTCAACGGCGAGCAAGTGCCGCTGCGCAGCGAGCTGCACAACGGCGACGTGATCGAGATCGTCACCGGGCCCGAGTCCAACCCCAACCCGGGCTGGCTGGCCTTTGTGCGCACCGGGCGAGCGCGCTCCAAGATCAGGCACCACCTCAAAACCATGGCGGTGACCGAGTCGCGCGACCTGGGCGAAAAAATGCTGGCCCAGGCCCTGCGCGCCGAAGGCATAGAACGCCTGCCTGCCGACGACGAGCAGCACCGCAACTTGTGGGAGCGCGTGCTGCGTTTCACCGGCAACCGCTCACCGGCCGATTTGCTGACCGACATTGGGCTGGGCAAACGCATTGCCAGCATCGTGGCCAAGCGCCTGGTGGCCTTGCTGAGCGAGATTGGCGAAAAGCCCGATGCCTTGCTGATGAGCCGCGAGCGCTTCACGGCGCACGAATCAATCTCGCAAGGCGCCTTGCTGCTCGACGGTGGCGAAGGCGCCTCCGTGCAGTTCGCCACCTGCTGCCGGCCGATTCCCGGCGACGGCATCATGGGCTACCTGGGCCGGGGCGAAGGCCTGGTGGTGCACACCGACGACTGCAGCGTGGCCAAGCGCCTGGAAAACCGCGACAGCGAACGCTTTATCGCAGTCGACTGGTCCGACGAGCCCGTGCGGCCTTTTGAGACCGCGTTGCTGGTGACCGTGGCCAACGGCAAAGGCGTGCTGGCCCGCGTGGCCCAGGCTATGGCCAGCGCCGAAGCCGACATCACCCACGTCGACATGGACCAAGACAGCGCGCAAGACGCGATTGACCTGCGCTTTGGTGTGGCGGTGCGGGATCGGGTGCACTTGGCGGCTGTGATGCGCAACGTCAAGCGCGCGCCGTCGGTGCTGCGTGTGCAGCGAGTCAAGCCGGGCGGCTGAACTGGACCGGTAGGAACCAGCCTGCTGGCGATGGGTGCCTTGAATCTGCCAACTGCTGACCGCAAGAATTGCCAGCACGCCGGCTCCTACTTAGATCAGGCGTCAGGTGCCGGGTAATCAACCTGCAAGACCTCAATCGTCTGCACGCCGTGAGGCGTGACCAAGGGCAACTCGTCACCCACGCGGGCCTTGAGCAAAGTGCGCGCAGCGGGTGAGACCCAGCTGATCTGCCCGGCTGTGGTGTCGGCCTCGTCAATGCCCATGATGGTGACTTGCCGCTCGGTCTCGCCATCGACGAGATAACGCACCGTCGCGCCAAAAAAAACCTGGTCCCGGCCGTGGTGCACCGACGGATCGGTGACCTCGGCCACTTCCAAGCGCTTGGTCAAAAAACGAATGCGCCGGTCGATCTCACGCAAGCGTTTTTTGCCGTAGAGGTAGTCGCCGTTCTCTGACCGGTCGCCATTGCTGGCCGCCCAATGCACGATATCCACCACCTTGGGCCGCTGGTTGTCGATCAGATCCAGCAACTCGGCCTTGAGCCGCGCGTAACCGGCCGGCGTGATGTAGTTCTTGCCGCCTACAGGCAGCGGCGGTAGGGCCAACGCTTCGTCGTCGTCGTCGGTTTCTTTGGTGAAGGCTTTGCTCATGGCAAGCCATGATAAAGGCCATGCAACCTCGACAAAGCCAATTAGAACGGCTGCTGAAACTGCATGCCTGCCGTCCAGTTGCGCGGCAGGCCTGGCTCAAAAAACTGGCTGCTGGCCTGATTCACGATGACCGAGCCCACCGTGCGGCGATTCGCCAGGTTGTCGATGCCGGCAAACACATCCAGGCGGGCCGAGCCTACTTGGTAGCGCTGGCGCACCTTGGCGTTCAACAAGCCGTAGCCGGCTGCTTGCGCAGTGTTGGTGTCGTTGGCCCACACCGATGAACGAGCCAACCAGTCAAGAGATGCTTGCGGGCCGAGCACCGGCTTTTGACCCACCGCTGCAAACCCCTGCCGCGCCCACTGCACCGACGCAAACAGCTGCCGCGCCGGCACACCCGGCAGTTGCTTGCCTGCAGAGACGGTGCCAAAGGCCCGCTCGTAAGTGGCGTTCATGACCGTGGCCGACGCCACCGTGCGCCACTGGCTGGACAGTTGCTGGCGCCAAGCCAGCTCCAGGCCTTGGCGCTGTGTTTCGGTGGCATTGCGAAAAGCGCTTTGACCGCTGACCGACAAATCCACCACGATCTCGTCAGCCGTCTTGATCTGAAAGACCGCCACGTCTAGTCGGCTGCTCGGCGATATCGCCCATTTGCTGCCCACTTCGAGGTGACGGCTGGTGGAGGCGCGCAGGTTGGGGTTGAACAAGGGCTGGATGGCTCCGCTCACATTGGTGTACGCGGCCTCAGCCAAGGTCGGTGTTTCAAAGCCGCGGCCTTGGTTGATGTACAGATTGAGCGTGTCGCTGGCATGCCAGGTCAGGCCCAGCACCGGGCTGGTGGCGCTGTACTTCACGCTGCCAGAGCCGTCCTTGGCATCAGCCAAATAATCGTCCTGGCTTTTTAGGCGGACCGTGCTTTGCCGCACGCCGGTGGTCAAGCTCCATCGCTCGCCCAGGTGCCAGTTGATCTGGCCAAAGTAATCCTGGTTGCTGGCCCAGTTCATTTCGTTGCGGGTCACGCCGCCGGTTTTTTGGCCCAAGGCCGCTGCGCCGCCTTGGCGCCGCTCGCCCGAGTTGTCCTTGTCCATGCCCAGCACCCAGTCGAAGGCCATGGAGGCATTCATGCGCTGCTTGCCATTGAGTTGCAAGCCAGCGCCGTGGAAGTTCCGGTCCAGGCCCACCCAGGAGCCGGTGGTGCCGCTTGTCTGAAATTGCAGGTTCTCGCGGTTGCCGCCGTACAAGCGGCCCTGCATGCGCAAGTCCGCACTGAAGCGATGCTCCACCGTCGCACCCGCCTGCTCTTGGCTGACGATCTTGCGCGTACTGCGCGCCACCGCATTGGTGCCAGCGCTGCTTGGATTCGCCAGTTGCGCCTGTGTCAAGCCCAGCGGGTCTTTGGCCTCGGGCATGTCGAACACATTGGCGATCAACTTGAAACGCGTGTCCGGGCTTGCGTCGTAGGTGATGACGCTGTTGAACTGCGTGCGCTTGGCGGCGCTGTTATCTCGGTAACTGTCAATGGCAAAGGTGCTGTAGTCCGCCACGATGCCCACCGCACCGCTGCGCCCGCTGGCCTGCCAATCGCTGCGCTGCAAGCCGTACGAGCCAGTCCACAGTTGCATCTCGCCCTCGGGCCGCGCGCCGGCCTCCCGCGTGAAGGTCTGGATCACGCCCCCCGCCGCGTTGCCATACAGCTGCGCGAGCGGGCCGGAGAGCACCTCGATGCGATCGGTCGAGGTCAAGCTGACGGTGGATGCCTGCCCTTGCCCGTCGGGGGTGGTGGCCGGAATGCCGTCAGTGATGAGGCGGATGCCGCGCAGACCAAAGGCCGCACGCGAGCCAAAGCCGCGGATGGAAATCTGCACGTCTTGTGCGTAGTTGTTGCGATTCAGGGAGACCACGCCGGGCACGCGGCTCAAGGCGTCGGACAAATTGACCTGCGGGCCGCCGCTGCGAATGGTCTCGCCGTCCAAGCTGTAAATCGACGCTGCGGCATCGAACTGCTGCTGCTCAATGCGGCCGCCTTGCACCAGCACGGGCGCCAGCGTGGGGGCTTGCACCTGGGCCAAGGCTGGCACGGCCAGGCTCAAAATTGCTGCGCTGACGGCATGCATCTTGGTTGGTTTGAACATTTCAGCCTTCGCTCATCCGTGAATTAAATTAAAGCAATACCGTCGCACCAAAGAAAAAGCGCGCTACCTGCGCGCTTGATCCGCTCACCAGCAAGACATCAGGGGGGCGGCTGAATACGCGACAAAAAATACGCCATGGCCTTGATGTCGTCATCGCTCACGCCGTAAAGCGAAGCGGCCATGACAGTGTCGCGACCCACCGCCTGATTGGACTTGAACTGCCGCATGCTGTGCAGCAAGTAATCCTCGCGCTGGCCCGCCAGGCGAGGGATCTGCTCGCGGCCCATGTAATTGGGCAGGTGGCAGATATTGCAACGCATGGTGTTGGCGAGTTTTTCGCCCTGCGGGTAGAGCCTGGCGTCCTTGTCGGTCGCCGGTTTTTTGAGCGGCAAGGCGGCGTAGTGCGCCGCCATGGCGGCGATCTCCTCGTCCGTCACGCCGTTGAGCATGCCTTGCATGACGGGGATGCTGCGCATGCCTTCCCGGATCATCACCAGCTGGTTCTCAATGAAGATCTTGGGCTGCCCCGCCAGGGACGGGGCACCGACCAGCGAGGCATTCCCATCAGCGCCATGACACGCAGCGCAAACCGCCATCTTGGCCTGCAGGGTCTGGGCCTGGGCCTGCGCCACGGGCGCAGCCAGACCGACCATCGCCAGAAAGCCAAGCCGGAAGGCGACCGAGCCGGCCGCCTTCCAACAGGCCGAAGCCCTGAGCATGAAAAGCAGATGCACCGTTTTTACTGCCGGTAGCTCACGCGGTAGATCGCACCGTTTTGCTCGTCAGAGACCAGCACGGCGCCATCGGGCATTTGCATCATGTAAGCAGGACGGCCCCAGAAGGACTGGTCAGCCTCGTTCATGAAACCGGTCAGGAAAGGCTCGACCTTGCCGTTCTTGCCGTCGGCGTCTGCCTTGACCATGACCACGTCGTAACCAATTTTCTTGGTGCGGTTCCAGGAGCCCTTGCGTGCGTTCAGCAAAACGTTGCGGTACTCGGCGGGGAACATATTGCCGGTGTAGAACAACATGCCCATGGTGGCTGCGTGAGGGCCCATCAAAGCAACCGGTTGCTCCACGCCGTCACAGGCGTTGGCCTTCTTGATGTCTGGGTCAGGCAGGTTGCCCTGGTGGCAGTGAGGGAAACCGAAGTTCGAGCCGTTCTTGGCCAGGCGGTGCATGGTGTCGTTCGGGGTGTCGTCACCCATCCAGTCCCGGCCATGGTTGCTGAACCACAGCTCTTTGGTGGTCGGGTGCCAGTCAAAGCCCACGCTGTTGCGAACGCCGCGGGCCAGCACTTCCATGCCCGAGCCGTCGGCGTTGTAGCGGCGAATCTGCGCGTATTCCTGGGTAGGCAATTCGCAGATGTTGCACGGCGCACCAAACGGTACATACAGCTTGCCGTCCGGACCGAAGGCAATGTATTTCCAGTTGTGGTGCTGCTCTTTGGGCAGGCTGAATTTGTCGGTCATGTCCACTGGCGCAACCGCCGGATTTTTGGCAATCCCGTCGTAGCGCAAGACCTTGTCAATGGCCATCACATAAAGAGAGCCATCTTTGAACGCCACACCAGACGGCTGATTGAGTTTATCGACCACCGTGCGCACCGTACGGGCGCCGCCGCTGTCGGCCACTTCATACACCCGGCCCAAGCCGCGCGTACCCACGTAAATTTTGCCGTCGTCGCCACGGGCCATGGCACGTCCGCCAGGCAGGCCCGTAGCCCAGATCTCGACCTTGAAGCCGGCGGGCATACGGAGCTTGTCAATCGGAATTTGCGATGCGGGCGTGACCGTCAGCTTGCCAGCCAAGGGAGCCAGGGTTGATGTGGCCATGCTCGCTGGCATGCCTTGCTGCCAGGCCTGGGGGACCGCTGGGGCGGGCGCCGTCTGGGCCCACGCCGTGGTGGCAGCAGCCACGCTGATGGCCAAGGCTGCGCGGGTGATTGATTTCAAAGAACTCGGTTGTGGCATGTTGTCTCTTGTTTGAACGAGGCCCGATCGTAAAGTTTTGAGCATCCTTTTCATGTGCTGGCTTTCCCTGCCCTCTTGTTGAGCGCAATAGATAAACTGGCCCCGCCCCAGCGAAATCCAACTAAAACATGGAGACTTTAAAAAATGGAAAAGACAATTTCACGAGCGACCGCCGCCGCACTGAGCACGGCGAACTCATTGACGCCCAACCTTTCAACGCTCCACAAGCTCTTGCGTTATTTGGTCCTCGCCCTGGGTCTGAGCGCCCTGGGCTCAGCGCAAGCGGCCAGCCCAAATTGGGTGACCAGCTGGATCGCCTCCGTCCAAGGCCCCTACCCCGTGGGCAATCCATCGGCTCAACCCAACTTGGCATTTGTGTTTCCGCAGCCCGAGGCGCGCGACCAGTCCTTCCGCCAGATCGTCCAGCCCCAGCTGTGGGGGCCGAGCACCCGCGTGCGCCTGTCCAATGCACTGGGCACCCGCCCGGTCACCTTTGACGGGGTGCATGTCGGGCTGCAATGGGCCAGCTCGGCCCTGCTGCCCGGCACCAACCGCGCCGTGAGCTTTGGCGGTGCGCGCAGCGTGACGGTGGCGCCTGGCGAATCGGTCTGGAGCGACCCAGTCGCCCTGCCCTTTGTGCGCAAGGGCCAGGAGTTGCGCGGCCGCAAGCTGGCGGTGAGCTTTCACGTAGCAGGCAGCAGCGGCCCCATGACCTGGCATGCCAAGGCGCTGCAAACGTCGTATGCCACGCTGCCCGGCGCCGGCAGCAAAGGGCACGAAGACAGCGAAGCCGCGTTTCCCTTTGCCACGGCCTCCTGGTTCTTTCTGGACGCAGTCGACATGGAAGCACCGGCGGGCACCAAAGCCGTGGTCGGCTTTGGCGACTCGATCACGGACGGCACAGCGTCGACCATGAATGGCGACGACCGCTGGCCCGACGTGCTGGCGCGCCGCCTGCAGGCCCGGCCGAACAATAAATGGGTCGTGCTCAACGCCGGCATTGGTGGCAACCAGGTGGTCGGCCCACAGGAATACAGCCCCAGCAAGCCCTTCCCTGGCGGGCCTTCTGCGGTGACGCGTCTGGACCGCGACGTGCTGTCTTTGTCGGGCGTGAAAGCCGTGATCTGGCTGGAAGGCACGAACGACTTCAGCAAGAACGGCAATGCCGAATCAGACGCGGTGATTGCTGGCATGCGCGACGGCGTGGCCCGCATGCGCAAGGCCTTGCCGGGCGTACGCGTGATTGGCGCGACAGTCACCTCGGCCCTGGGCAGCACCAGCCCTGCGCATGGCTTTGAATTGCAGGACGACAAACGCAAGCGGCTGAACGACTTCATTCGCACCGGCGGCGTGTTTGACGCCGTGGCCGAATTTGACAGCGCCATCCTGGACCCGCAGACCGGCGGCATGAAAGCCGAGTTCGTCCCCGACAACACGGTAGGCGGCCCCGGCGACAAACTGCATCCCAACCGCATGGGCTATCAGGCGATGAGCATGGCGATTGACCTAAAGCTGTTTGATTGAGGCCAGCACAGGGGGACGCAGAACAGCCCCCCCATTTCCCCCATCGGAAGTAACCCAGAAACGAAAAAGCCCTAGAACATCACTGTTCTAGGGCTTTACGTCTGGTGCGGCTGGCAGGAATTGAACCCACGACCCCTTGGTTCGTAGCCAAGTACT